>CBDCRJ010000001.1:0-658617 GCA_965221025.1 Dehalococcoidia bacterium | reverse complement strand
CGCTGGCCTGGCGGGTTCTCAGGGAATTGGCTTCGACTATGTTGTCGGATCGGGCGGCCTCTACGTCCAGTCCGAAAGCGCCCACCTGACGGCGCGAATACTGGTGGCTCCCGCCGAAGTGCGGGGGCTGGCGCCCGTATCCGAGAAGCTGGCGCTGGCCCGCGGCCCCATCCCGGCAGGGCTGTTCGAGGCGGGACTGCGCTGGTTCCTGGAAACGCCGGACACCGAGCGGTTCTTCGCCGTGGGTTGGGACGGCGATGCCTACCGGCTGGCGGTTCCCCCGCAGGCCGGAACGTCCGCCTCTCTCACCTACCAGCCGCCCGCCGGGGCGGTGGCCGAGTTCCACTCCCACGGCGGCCACCGGGCCTTCTTCTCCGCCACCGACGACGGCGACGAGCAGGGCTTCCGAATCTACGGAGTCGTGGGACGCCTGGACAGCCCTGCGCCGGAGCTGGCCCTGCGGCTCGGTATCTACGGCCACTTCGCCCCGCTGGACTGGTCCCAGGTCTTCGACGGCCCGCCCCCTGACCTGCGGCCGGCAGGGGAAGGGACCGGGCCAACGCCAAGCTACCTATCCATATAAGGAGGTAAAACAACCATGCCCTACTACCTGGACAACCAGTTCCTGCTGGACAATCCCTGGATCACCGTGGTGGGCTGCGGCGGCACCGGCGGCTTCGTCGCCGAGGGTCTCTGCCGGCTCTTCCAGGGCCGCGACGCCACCATCGTCCTGGTGGACCACGACCGGGTGGAGCCCCACAACCTGCTGCGCCAAAACTTCTACGCAGAGGATGTCGGGAAATTCAAGAGCCAGGCCCTGGCCGACCGGCTGGCGAAAGCCTACAACCGGCCCGTGGGCTACTCGGTCTATCCCTTCCGGGAGGAATCCCGTCACCAGGGTAGCCGCTACCCCGGCCTCTCTTCCCACGACGGCCTCGTCATCGACTGCGCCGACAACGCCGCTGCCCGCCGGGCCATGGCCGAGTGCCTGCCGGGAGACCCCTGCCGCTGGCTCATCGACGCCGGCAACGACACCAATTGGGGCCAGGTATTGATTGGCAACGTCTCCGAGCCGGTGGCCTTGGAGGAACCTCCCTTCACCGGCGACACCTGCCACCTGGCCCCGGCGCCCACCCTCCAGCGCCCCGACCTGCTGACCGCCGTTTCCACCAGGCCGCCCGACGTGGACTGCGCGGCGGCCCTGGACCTCACCGACCAACCAGGACCCCACCATCAACCAGATGATGGCGTCGCTGGTCTTGCAGGTGGTCCGCCGCATGGTGGCCGGAACCTGCCCCTTCCTGGCCCTCTACCTGGACATGGACTTGGGCACGGTAACGCCGTCCTACGTCACCCCGGAGGCGGTGGCGCGGCTGGTGGGGCGGGCCGACGCCGGGTGAACGGCGCGAGCAAGAACACCCGAAGAACGATTAAGGAGTTGAGCAACCATGATGGACGAAAAGGGAACGGCCGCGACGATGTGGCAGGACCAGCACAGCGGGCGGCGGGGACACCAGCTGATGACTGTGAAGCTGGCGGACGCCATCCCGGCCCTCGGCGCCAATGAGAACGCCCGCGACTACGACGAGGTGCTGGCGCCGGCCAAACTTTTCAGTCCGTACAGCAATTGGACGTGGTACATCACCGAAATGGACCCGGAGAACGGGCAGTGCTTCGGCCTGGTGGAGGGGTTCGAGCGGGAGCTGGGCTATTTCGACCTCACCGAGCTGGCCGAGACCACCGCCTTCGGCGGCGTGCCCGCCGTGGAACGCGACCTCTATTGGGAACCCAAGACCCTGGGCGAGATCAAAAACGGGTCCCATAAGGACTCGCCGCCCAACCAGGAAACGGATACAGGAGAAACCAGGACTGATGAAAGCGGCACGGAAATCCACCCCTCGGACGTGGTGAGCGCCGAGGAGTTCCTCTTCGGCCATGCGACCGATGATACCCCTGCCGATGTTGGCGGGGAGCTTCCCGCCGGAGACGCGGCGGACGATGCGCCCGTCGACGTCGACGAAGAGCAGGATGCCGACGGTGAGACCGCTGAGGAACCGGACGTTGCCGACGGCGGCGGAGTGCAGCCCGCTCAGGGCGAAACGGAAACCACCGAGGAACTGAAGGTGGTCTTGTCCATCAGGGGAGACCGGGCCACCATCGGAGTGCAGCAGCCCTCGGCGGACCCGCACATCGAGTCCCTCGACGGCCTGGACCTGGCCGGGCTGGCCCAGGAGGTCCCGGCGGTGGTCGAAAGGGCCAGGGCAAGGTGGGAGCACGAACCGATGTACCCGGCCCACGAGAGACCCGCTCCCCCGGCCCGGCGCCGGACCCGGCGTGAACCGGGGGCGGCGCAGGCTGAAACCGCCGAGGGAGAGGCGGGCCAGCAGCAGCCCGAGACGCTGAGGCTGTTCTAGAGGGCCGGGTCTTGCATTCCAAAGCCCGGTTGGGATTGGCTGGGCAGATGGCCGCACGCACCGGCGGCGGCCATCTGCCCACCGCAGCCACCGAATATGTGGGCCTTTTTGCATTTGTGGTGGCAAGGGCCGCCGCGACGAACCTGCCGGGGGGCAGAGGTTCCTGTTCTACCGGGCCGAGTTTCTGGCAGAGGAACCGGCGCAGCCCAGGGGACGCAACGGCAGGCCGAAGCCCTCGTCCCTGTCCTTTTCCGAGTGGGCGTTGACCGCCGGGCAGCAGCGGGAAAGGGAACTTCTTGGCGCGGGACGTTTGGTCAATGCGGCACCAGAGGGACAACCGTCGCCTGCCACACGATGGTTTCCCTGGCTCACCGGATATGTGTGGCCCTTTGTGCGTTTCAGGGCAAGGGAGTCCCGGTGCACGGACCGTTACTCGTCGGCCCGTCCTTGTCTGGCCACTCGATGATGAACAGCCTATCGAAGTCGGTCACGCCCAGCACCTGCTGCAACTTCCTCCGCACCTTGGGCGACGGGGATTTTATTCCGTTCATCAGTTGGGAGAAGTATCCCGAGGAAAGTCCGCACAACCGGGCCAGTTCATTCTGTGAGATGCCCAGCTCGTCCAGCAACTCCCACACGGCGGCGCGGATGAGCTTCACCCTGGGAGCGATGCGTCTGCGCCTCATATCCCGTGCTTTCTCCGCTGCCTGTCCGCTCCCAGAGATTTTGGAGAAGTCCGGTCCGGGTATGGCCGCTCCCTCTCCCGACTTCCATGTGTACGGGTTTTTTGCGTTGGCCGGGGCCCGCGGCGCCGCCGATGGAGCTGCTCCGCGCTGGGGGCGCCGCCGTTCCATCGTGGCTAAGATGAAGACTCTCCCGCCGCTATATCGAGCCAGTTGGACTTCCTGCCCTCCCCGGCGGAGTTGACCGCCGCCACCCGGTACCGGTACTCCACGCCCGCCGCTGCGTCGGCGTCGGTGTAGGCCATGTCCGCGCCCATTGCGTCGATGGTGGCGTACCTCGTCATCGGTTTCCCGTGGAGCTGGCCGTCGTCGAGCTCGGCCCGATATACCACGTAGGAGTCCACGACGGAGTCCACGGGCGCCTTCCAGGTGAGCGCGATGCCCTGCGCCGATGCTTCGCCCTCCAGGTCCTGCGGCCTGCCGGGAACCGTCTCCGCTGCCTCCACCTCCCCGGTGGGGTCGCTGGTCAAGGATTCCGGGTTGCCCTCGTCATCGGTGAAGCTCACCCTCACCTTGATGGTCTTGCCCTGGTCGGCAGCCACCAGCGTGTAGGTATCGCCGTTTGCTCCGGCGATGTCCGTGTAGGCACCGCCGTCGCTCCTGAGCCACTGGTAGCGGAACTCGGCGTTGTCCAGGCCGTTGTCGTCGTCAATGCCCGTAACGTCCGCGCTCAGGACCTGGCCGACCTCGGCAGCGCCGCCGATGGCCGGCGCGCCGGTGGCCGGTGAGTTGGGGGGCGGCCCCGGTATGGAGGTCCCGACGCCGGTGGACAGCATTCTGGCGTCGGCGGTGCACACCGCGCCCGCCGCGTCGCAGTCGGCGGCCAGGGGCAGGAGCACCGTCACCATTCCGCCGGAGTCCGGCGTCAACCGCAGCTCCCACAGGTCGCTGCGGCCGTCCACCCGGCCGACGGCCTCGACGGTGGCGTCGGCCACCTCCAGGGCCTGGCCCAGCGCCTCCGGGGTGATGGAGACCGCCTCGCTGAATGACAGCCGCACCGTCAGGGTGGTCCCGGCCCCGGAGTGGTATCCCAGCGGTTCCTGGTTCAGGAACCGGGCCGTCAGCGGCGCCGTGTTTTCGTCCTCCTCCTCTTCCTCCACGTTCTGCTGGCCGGTCTCCCCATCCCCGGATTCCGGCGGCAGGCACATCACCCCGGCAACACGCGACCAGTTCGCCCAGTCCTCGCCGAACCGGCCGCGAACCCGGACCAGGACACGGCTCATCCCGTCAAGTCGGGCGGTGCCGGTCAATTCGGGAAGCAACGGGTTGCCGTTCGTGTCGTGGATGGTGAGGGAGACGTCGCTGGCGCCCCCGTCGGTGAACGCCTCGGCCTCCCATTCGTCCGCCGCCCTGGCCGGATCCCAGTACATGCGGAAGCCCTCGGTCGCATTGCAGTCGTTGACCAACAAACTGCTTTGCTGGAGGCCATCTTTCACCGCGATGTCCTCGTGCAGCTCCTCCGAGCCGGGGGTTTTGGTCCAGTAGGCGTAGATGCCGTCCACGTCGTTGTCAGTGCTCGGGCTGCCCGTGCCCGGCGCCGACCAGTCGCCGTCGCCGTCGGCGTTGGTGGCCCGCACCTGTACCTGGTACTCCGAGCCTGAGTCCAGCCCGGTGATCGTGGCGGTGAGGCCCGTCAGGTCCTGCGGGCCGTTCCTCCAGCCCCCGCTCCTGCCCTTCCGGTAGCGCAGGTCGTAGGAGGAGATGTCCGGCTTGCCGCTGTTGAAGGGGGCGCTCCATCTCACGAGCAGCCTGTCCTTACTGCCGATCACCGCCGAGACCGAGGGCGCCTGGGGGACCGCCGGGGGTTCGCTCACGTCGTTCACGGTCACGGTGATGGCCTGCTCGGTGCTCAGCGCGCGGGCGCCCGTGCCGCCGGTGGCGGTGACGGTCACCAGGTAGACGTTGTTCCCACCGGCGGCGGCGGGGTTCTCGTGGTCGGGGGCCGCGGCGAAGGTCAGCGCTCCGCTGCCGGCGCCGACCCGGAACCGCGCCCGGTCCGCGCCGCCGGTTACCGCATAGCTCACCGGGTCCCCGGCGTTGGCGTCGGTGGCCGCCACCGTGCCCACGGCGGTCCGGTTCTCGTCCACCGAGAAGGTCGCGCCGCTGGTGAACACCGGCGCCTCGTTGTCCTCCTCGTTGGTGAAGCCCGTGCCCGGCGGCGACCAGTCGCCGTCGCCCTCGGCGTTGGTGGCCCGCACCTGCACCTGGTACCGCGTGCCGGCGGCCAGCCCGGTGATGGTGGCGCTGAGGCCCGTCTCGTCCTGCGGGCCGTCCGACCAGCTACCGCCGGTCCCCTGGCGGTATTGCAGGTCGTAGGAGGAGATGTCCGGCTTGCCGGTGTTGTCCGGGGCCGTCCAGCTCACCGACAGGCTGCCGGTGTCGTCCGCCACGGCGAAGATCGAGGGGGCCGCGGGCGCCGACGGCGGCTCGGCCACGTCAAGGACGTTGATCGCCACGGCCACGCTGCCGCTGCCGCCCCTGCCGTCGTTGGCCCTGACGGTCACCGCGTAGCCCGGTTTCGCCTCGTGGTCGTAGGTCACCCCCGATGTTGTCTGGATCTGGCCGCTCGTGGAGTCGATCTGGAACGAGCCGGCGTCGGTCCCCTCCAGCGTGTAGTTCAGGGCGTCGTTTTCGGCGTCCGTGGCGGTGACCGGGTCGCCGACGGACGTGCCCGGGGCGCTGTTCTCCGGGACCTCGCGCGTGGCGGTGCCGCCGGAGAACTCCGGCGCGGTGTTGGCGGCCGTCAGGCTGCCGTCCACCTTGTGCCCGCTCTGGGCGCCCAACAGGGCGTAGGTGAGAGTGGCGGCCACGTCATCGTCGACGCCCTGGATCGTGCCGTTGTTGAGCACCAGCTCGTTCTCCTTGATGTAGATGCCGTTGTCGTCCATGTCCCCCGCCTGGACAACGTAGGCGAAGACCAGCGCCGTGGTTCCCTTACCGCTGGCGTAGTCCGCCCACTTCAGGTTCTCCGCCGAGCCGCCGCCGATGCGCAGTTGGATGCGGGGCGCGCCGGTCACCGTCACCGCCTGGTCGAAGGTCACCGTGACCTTGATGGTCTCATCCCGGCCGTAGGTGTCGGTCGCCGCGCCCGGCGTCGAGGTGACCGCCACCGAGGCGACGGCGGGAGTCTCGGCCACGTCCGTCAGATTGATGGTCACCGCGATGGTGTCGCTGCCGCCCCTGCCGTCGTCGGCCCTGACGGTCACCGAGTAGCTCGGTTTCGACTCGTGGTCGTAGGTCGCCCCCGATGTCGTCTGGATCTGGCCGCTCGTGGAGTCGATCTGGAACGAGCCGGCGTCGGTCCCCTCCAGGCTGTAGGTCAGCGTATCGTTGTCGGCATCCGTGGCGGTGACCGGGTCTCCGACGTTGGTGCCCGGGGCGCTGTTCTCCGGGACCTCGCGGGTCGTGCTGTCCTCCGAAAAGGCCGGGGCGTTGGTGGACTCGGTGATACTGAGCGCCACCGTGTCGCCGTCCGTCCAGGTGAGGCCGGCGTTCCTCCAAACCACGCCCGTTTGGTTGGAATTGAGAGTTCCGGCCCCCAAATTGAACGTCGCCGTGTCCCCGACATGCAGCGTGAGCTTGTCCCGGGTCGCCTTGGTCGCGATGTCCCCCACGCCGGTGTCATTGAACGCTACTATTAGAGCTCCTTCCTCAAGGCTGATCGTTCTGAGATCGTAAGTATGGGCGCCGTAATCGAAGTCCTCGTCGGTAAGCGACGCTCCGGTGTAGGTGCCGGCATTGTGCCAGCCGAGGAAGGTCAATCCGCCGGCTGTCGTGAGCGTGCCCACCGTCAAGGTGGCGGACCAGATCTCCCTTCCAGGCACGGTCGGGGACTCATCCACGTCCGTAACGTTGATGGTCACCGCGATGGCGCCGGTCCCGCCCCGGCCGTCGTCGGCCCTCACCGTCACCGCGTAGCTCGGTTTCGACTCGTGGTCGTAGGTCACTCCCGATGTCGTCCGGATCTGGCCGGTTGACGCGTCGATGTCGAAGGAGGCGGCGTCGGTCCCCTCCAGGCTGTAGGCCAGCGTGTCGTTGTCGGCGTCCGTGGCGGTGACCGGGGCCCCGACGGCCGTGCCCGCGGCGCTGTTCTCCGGGACCTCGCGCGTGGCGGTGTCGCCCTCGAACACCGGCGCGGCATTGGCGGCCGGGTCGTTTACCACCGGGGTCGGCAGGCTGTCCGGGCTCTCCGGGAAGCCGTCATCGTCGGTAAAGGTCACTTGCACCTTGATCGTGTGGCCGGCGTCCTCCGCCGCCAGGGTGTAGGTGTCTTCCGTGGCGCCCGGGATCGGCGTGAAGTTCTCCCCCTCGCCGCGAAGCCACTGGTAACTGAATTCGCCGGGCAGCCCGTTGCGGTCGGCGATCAACCCGCGGCCCGCCCGCAGCGTGTCGCCAACCTCAGGGTGTTCGGGCAGCTCGTTCACCTGGATCCCGACCGTAATGACGTCGCCGTCGCTCCAGGACAGCCCCGAGTCGCTCCATTCGTAGGAAAACACTCTCAAGCTACCGATAAATCGATCCGAGGCTGACGCCTCCCTGCTGGAGAACGGGACGCCGTCCAGCGTCAGCGTAAAGTCCTCGCTGGGGGCATCGTCGAGGACGAATTCCTGGTCGAAGCTCAGCACCAACTTGCCCGCGTCATTCACGGCCAGAGTCTTCACGGTGTGGTCCGTCCCCTGCGCGGTGAACCCGGCCGGGGAGAGGGAACCGAATGAGACGGCGCCGATATTCCAGTACCCTGTCACGCCGGATTCGGAACCGGCGGTGAGGGAGGCCGACAGGGCCCGGGCAGGCTCAAGGGCAACCGATGAGCCGGTGGCCGGGTGGTTGACGGCCACCACCGGCCCGGTGCGGTCGCTGTACCGGGTCTCCTCGTAGGAGTGATCGTCGATGAAGCTGACCTCCACCCGCATGGACCGGCCATTGTCCGAGTCCGTGAGCAGGTAGGTGTCTGCCGTGGCGCCCGGGATGGAGACGTCGCCGTCGCCGTCGCTGCGGTGCCACTGGTACTCGAATACGCCGGGCAGCCCGTTGCGGTCGGCGATGCCCGAGACGTCCGCCGTCAGCGTCCGCCCCACCAGCAGGTCCCCCCCGATGATGGGCTGGCCGGTGGCCGGGTAGGGCAGGAAGTAGCGGAACAAACTCTGGATGTTGTTGCCGTCATCCACGACCCACAGCTCACCGTCGTCGCCCCAGGCGCCGTGCGGGCCCTGGTTCTCGCCGTCCAGTTCAATGTCCCGCTCAGGGGACCGTTCGCCGTCGGACCTCCGGTAGGCGTAGACCCTGAGGTTTCCCGCCTGGCTGTTGACTACGAACATGGTCTCCCCGTCGGACCAGATCCCCCGCGGCCCGTTGTTCCCGGCCGGGTTCAGGCCGTTAAAGTCCTTGGACGAGTCGCGGGCGCCGTATTCGTCGGCCAGCCTGTAGGCGAAGATCTTGTCCGAGCCCCCGTCCGGGTCCTGGTTGTTGGCCACCCAGAGGGTCCCGGAGTCGCCCCAGATGCCGGTGGCGCCGGAATTCTGGCCGTGGAGGGTGATGTCCTTGTCCGGATCGTGGGTGCCGAACTCGTCCACTCCACCGGTGGCGGGGTCGTCCTTCATGCGGTAGGCGTAGACCCTGCCGCCGGCCCTTTCCACGACGAACATGGTCTCCCCGTCGGACCAGATGCCGTAGGGGGAATCGTTGTCCGCGTGCAGGGAGTCGATGTCCCTGGAGGGGTCCCGGGAGAGGTCGGAACGGCGGTAGGCGAAGATCTTGTCGGCCTGTCCCGCGAGTCTGCCATCGTTGGACACCCAGATGGTGCCGGCGTTGCCCCAGACCCCCCCGGGATTCTGGTTGGCGCCGTCCAGGGCGTGTTGGCCTATGGTGCTGCTGCGGGCCTCCACGGGGCCCTTGGCCTCGGAAAAAGCCTCCGCCTCGTATCCGAGGGAATCGTCGTACCCCACCGTGAGCCGGACGAAACTGTCCAGGTCCGCCTCGCTCAGCCGGTAGCCCGGTCCATCGGCCCCGGGGATCACGTCGCAGTCAGCCGACGACATGCCGTTGAGGTTGGGGCAACGCTCCCACCGGTAGGTGAAGACCGCGTCACCGGGGATGCCGTCGGGCTCGTCTATCTCCGACGTATCCACCGACAGGATGCGGCCCACCCTGGCCTCGCCGGCGAGAGCCAGAATGCTGAGGGGCTGGCTGTCGGTCGAAGACAGGCCGATCCGGATCCTGTCTCCCACGGACCAGGACAGGCCCGGGTCAACCCATACGACGTGGGAGAAACTGTCGTTCAGGCTCAGCTGGCTGGATGCCGCCGAGCGGTCGCTGAATGGGAACTCCTTGCTCCCCACGCGGAGGGTCAGCCGGTTGGCCGCCGCCTCGCTGCTTAGCGGCGGCTCGATCTGGATTATCAGACTCCCAACGTAGACGGTTCTCACCGAATGGTCCCGGCCGGCGAGGGTGAAGGCACTTTCGCTCAGGGAGCTTCCCTCGAAGAAGTGCCCGTATCCGATGTTGCCCGGATCGTTGGTATGCTCCGCCGCCGTCAGCAGCGCCCGCAGGGCCTCTCCACGCCTCGGGGTTGTCACGCCTTCGGTGACGCTCTCCAGGAAGCCCCGGGCGTCGGTGAAGCCGACCCTCACCTTGACCAGGCCGCCCTCGTCCCCGGTGACGGTGTAGGTCGGCCCGGTGGCGTCCTCGATGTCGGCGTCGCTGTCGCCGTCGCTGTCAATCCACTGGAAGGTGAAGACGGCGTCCTCCGGCACGCCGTCCGGGTCGGTGATGCCCGAGATGTCGGCGGTCAGGGTGTTGCCCCTCTCCGGTTCGCCGGTGATCGCAACGCCCCGGGCGCGCCGGTTGGGCGCCTTAAGGGACAGCTGGATCATGTCACCGTCGGACCAGGACAATCTCGTATCCTGGAATTGGAACGATTTCCCCGGAAATGTCAATGAATCATATGCTTGCGAGAGGGAGAATTCCCGCCCTGCTACTTCAAACAACCAGGCATCGCGTGCATCGTCAGGCAATTCCTCGTTAAACCGGAGGATAAGATGGGTTTGACCGGTGTCCTCACTCCTAAACAATTGGATCAGATCGACCGAGTAGCTAGCGGACCCGAAGGTCACCACCGGCTGGGTTAGAACGCTGTCCGGGTAGGTTTCAAGGCTGTACCCATAGGCGTCCGACACCTCGGGGTGGCTTGTCACCGTCACCGTGGCCGTCCAGAAGTCGACGGGCTGGCTCCCGGCCTCCACGGGGCCCACCGCGGCGCTGCTCTGCTCCTCCAGGTAGCCGAGGTTATCGTGGAAGCTGACGCGAACGCCGACGTAGCGGTTCTCGTCCGCCTCGCTCAGCCGGTAGCTCGGTCCATCGGCCCCGGGGATGTCGCCGCAGTCGTCCGACGGAAGGCCGTCAAGGTCGGGGCAACGCTCCCACTGGTAGGTGAAGACTACGTCACCGGGGACGCCGTCGGGGTCCGTTAACCCCGACGGGTCCGCCCATAGGAGGCGGCCCACCTGCGGCTGACCCAGGACAGCTACCGTGCCGGAGTGGTCCTGGTTGGCCACAGAAAGGGCGACCCGGATCCTGTCCCCCTTGGACCAGGACAGCCCGGTGTCGAGCCATTCGATGTCTTGGTTATTGCTGACAGGCCTCACAGCGCTAGAGGCGGCCCGGTCCGCCAACCGGAAGCTTGTGGTGCCGGTCAGCACTTCACCCACCTTCAGTGTCAAGAGGTCGGCGCTGTCTTCCGTCATCCCGCCATGGACTCCGGTGAAGTCAAAATTGAGTGTGATTCCCGTATCTAGCCTAAACAGAAAGATATTCTTGACTTTGTAGTCGGAGCTGTTGAAACTGAACTCCCGAGGCCATAGAGAGGCGTCTGCGAAGGCAGTATGGTATCCAAGATTGGTCTGGGAACCGGTAAGTTGTCCCACCGTCATCAGGGCCGCCCAGATTTCGCCCCCTCTCCGCCATAGCACCTCATGGCTGGCTACCGACTCGTCGAACCCGTGGCTGTCGGTGAAGCCGACCCGCACCCCCAGGAAGTCGTCCTCCAGGTCTCCCGGGATGGTGTAGCTGGGCCCGGTGGCGCCGTCGATGTCGGTCACGGCGCCGCCCAGGTCGACGGAGAACCACTGGTAGGTGAGGGCGTCCTCCGGCACGCCGTCGGGGTCGGTGATGCCCGAGGTGTCGGCGCTCAGGGTTGCCCCTGATCTCGGCGTGCCGCTGATGCCCGGCCTCCCCTGGGCGGGCCGGTTGAGCAACTTCAGGGACAGCTGGACCATGTCGCCGTCGGACCAGGCCTGCCCGGCCTGCCCTGACCAGGTGAAGGTCGCAGTGGATTGTGCCCCCGTACCCTGGACGTCCAGAGCCGCGTCCGCGAGGTGCAGCTCCCGCAGGGACGTATCGAGAATCCAGAGCTCGAACTCTTCGTCCGGCGGTGGCGGCGACAAAGTGAGTTCGAGGACGCCACCTGTCGAGAGCGAGACACTGCGTACCACGTAGGGGGACGCCCTGAAGGTCACGTTCCCTTCGGTTATCCCGCTACCGGGAAATTTTATGCCATCAATGTCGTACCCAATGCCCTCCGTTCCAGGGGCGCCCTGCTTGACCGTCACCGTGGCCGTCCAGAAGTCGACGGGCTGGCTCCCGGCCTCCACGGGGCCCACCGCGGCGCTGCTCGGCTCCTCCAGGTAGCCGAGGGCATCGTGGAAGCTGACGCGAACGCCGACGTGGCGGTTCTCGTCCGCCTCGCTCAGCCGGTAGCTCGGTCCATCGGCCCCGGGGATGTCGTTGCAGTCATCCGAGGGAAGGCCGTCAAGGTCGGGGCAACGGACCCACTGGTAGGTGAAGACCACGTCACCGGGGACGCCGTCGGGGTCCGTTAACCCCGACGGGTCCGCCCATAGGAGGCGGCCCACCTGCGGCTGACCCAGGACAGCCACCGTGCCGGAGTGGCCCTGGTTGGCAGCAGAAAGGGCGACCCGGATCCTGTCCCCTTTGGACCAGGACAGCCCGGTGTCGAGCCATTCGATGTCTTGGTTATTGCTGACAGGCCTCACAGCGCTAGAGGCGGCCCGGTCCGCCAACCGGAAGCTTGTGGTGCCGGTCAGCACTTCACCCACCTTCAGTGTCAAGAGGTCGGCGCTGTCTTCCGTCATCCCGCCATGGACTCCGGTGAAGTCAAAATTGAGTGTGATTCCCGTATCTAGCCTAAACAGAAAGATATTCTTGACTTTGTAGTCGGAGCTGTTGAAACTGAACTCCCGAGGCCATAGAGAGGCGTCTGCGAAGGCAGTATGGTATCCAAGATTGGTCTGGGAACCGGTAAGTTGTCCCACCGTCATCAGGGCCGCCCAGATTTCGCCCCTCTCCGCCATAGCACCTCATGGCTGGCTACCGACTCGTCGAACCCGTGGCTGTCGGTGAAGCCGACCCGCACCCCCAGGAAGTCGTCCTCCAGGTCTCCCGGGATGGTGTAGCTGGGCCCGGTGGCGCCGGGAATGTCGGTCTCGGCACCGCCCAGGTCGACGGAGAACCACTGGTAGGTGAGGGCGTCCTCCGGCACGCCGTCGGGGTCGGTGATGCCCGAGGTATCCGCGCTCAGGGTTGCTCCTGATTTCGGCGTGCCGCTGATGCCCGGCCTGCCTTGGGCGGGCCGGTTGAGCACCTTCAGGGACAGCGATACCACCTCGCCGTCGGACCAGAACATTCCCGAACTTGCCCAGAGGAAGGTCCGTTCCGGTTCCGAGCCCGGCGGGGTCATCGATTCCGAGGGGAAATACTCCCGGCCGTTGACGTCCAGTATCCAGGTTTCAACCTCCTCCTGGGTGGGCGCCGGGGAAAACCGGACGGACAGGTAAGTCGCGGCCGATCCGGTCAGCTGGACGCTTTCAACCGTGTAGGTGTTGGGTCCGTAGGTTACGGTGGCGCCGGTCAGGGAGCTGCCCGGGAAGAGCGGGTCGGGGTATCCGAAGATCGGCACCAACGCCGGGCCCGACGACCGGGTCGCCGTGAGCGTGGCCGTCCAGAACTTGTGGGCCCGCTCCGCCACCGGCGCCGTGACCTCGGAGGTCACGGTCTCCTGGTAGTTATGGGCGTCGGTGAAATCGACCCTGACCCCGAAGGTCAGGCCCAGGTGGGAGGCGTCCAGCGGGAAGCTGGCGCCGGTGGCGCCGGGGATGTCCTGGTTGGTGGCGCCGTTGAACCACTGGTAGGAGAAGACGGCGTCCCCGGGGACGCCGTTGGCGTCGGTGATCCCCGAGGTGTCCACGGTCAGCACGTCGTCCACCCGGGGCGCACCCCGGATCACGGGCGCGCCCCCGGCGGACTGGTTGGCCGCCTTCAGGGCCAGCCTGACGACCTCTCCCCGGGACCAGGACAGGCCCGTTCCGGTCCACACTATCAAGGCGCGGCCGCTGTCGTTCAGGTCCAGGCTGCTTTCTGAGCTCGACCTGCCGGAAAATCGGAAAGGGTGGGCCCACAGGTAGAAGTCCAGCAGGTCGGCGTCAACTCCGGCGAGTTCCGGCTCCAACAACAGCTGGAGGATGCCGTCGGGATCGACGCTGACGGCCTGGAACGTGTAGTCCTTGCCGGCGTGGCTGAAGTCGGCGTCGCTCAGGGCGGCGCCCTCATAGTTCTCCCCGAACCCGTACCGGTCGAGTGCGGCGTTCCATCCCACGGTCAGCGCCGCCGTCCAGAGCTCGCCCAGCTGCGGCCACACCGCCGCGTCGCTGGTGACCGTCTCCTCGTAGCCGAGGCCGTCGGTGAAGCCGACCCGCACTCTCAGGAAATTGCTGGGCTCGTCGCCGGTGATGAGGTAGCTGGCCCCCGTGGCCCCGGGGATGTCCACGTCGTCAGCGCCGTCGCTGGAAAACCACTGGTAGCTGAATGCCGCGTCGTCGGGGACGCCGTCGGGGTCGGTGATGCCCGAGGTGTCGGCGCTCAGGGTTGCCCCTGGTCCCGGCGCGCCGCTGATGCCCGGCCGGCCCCGGGCGGGCCGGTTGAGCACCTTCAGGGACAGCGATACCACCTCGCCGTCGGACCAGGACATTCCCGAACTTGCCCAGAGGAAGGTCCGTTCCGGTTCCGAGCCCGGCGGGGTCATCGATTCCGAGGGGAAATACTCCCGGCCGTTGACGTCCAGTATCCAGGTTTCAACCTCCTCCTGGGTGGGCGCCGGGGAAAACCGGACGGACAGGTAAGTCGAGGCCGATCCGGTCAGCTGGACGCTATCAACCGTGTAGGTGTTGGGTCCGTAGGTCACGGTGGCTTCGGTCAGGGAGCTGCCCGGGAAGCCCGGGGCGGGGTATCCGAAGATTGGCACCACCGCCAGGCCCTCCGACCGGGTCGCCGTGAGCGTGGCCGTCCAGAACTTGTGGGCCCGCTCCGCCACCGGCGCCGTGACCTCCGAGGTCACGGACTCCTGGTAGCCGTGGGCGTCGCTGAAACCGACCCTGACCCCGATGGTCAGGCCAAAGTGGGAGGACTCCAGCGGGAAGCTGGCGCCGGTGGCGCCGGGGATGTCCTGGTTGGTGGCGCCGTTGAACCATTGGTAGGAGAAGACGGCGTCTCCGGGAACGCCGTTGCCGTCGGTGATCCCCGAGGTGTCCACGGTCAGCACGTCGTCCACCCGGGGCGCACCCCGGATCACGGGCGCGCCACCGGCCGACTGGTTGACTTCCTTCAGGGCCAGCCTGATGACCTCTCCCTGGGACCAGGACAGGCCCGGGTCCTCCCATACGACCAGGGAGAAAGTGTCATTCAGGCTCAGGTTGCTGAATGCCGTCGAGCGGTCGCTGAATCGGAACTCCTTGCTCCCCACGCCGAGAATCAGCCGGTTGGCCACTTCTTCGCCGCTTAACGGCGGTTCGATCTCGATCTTCAAACCCGAGCTAGACAAGGCGACGACTCTCACCGAATAGTCCCGGCCGGCGAGGGTGAAGGCCTTCTCGCTCAGGAAGCTTCCCTCGTAGAAGGACCCGTATCCGATGCTGCCCGAATCGTTGGTATGCTGCCCCACGGTCAGCGCCGCCGTCCAGAGTTCGCCCAGCTGCGGCCATACCGCCGCGTCGCTGCTGACCGTCTCCTCGAAGCCGCGGCCGTCGGTGAAGCCGACCCGCACCCTCAGGAAATTGCTCGGCTCGTTGCCGGTGATTACGTAGCTGGCCTCCGTGGCCCCGGGGATGTCGACGTCGTCAGCGCCGCCCCTGGAAAACCACTGGTAGGTGAGGGCGCCCTCCGGGACGCCGTCGGGGTCGGTGATGCCCGAGATGTCGGCGGTCAGGGTGCTGCCCGGACCCGGTTCGCCGGTGATGCCTGGCCTGCCTTGGGCCGGGGAGTTGAGCACCTTCAGGGAAAGCTGGATCATGTCCCCGTCGGACCAGGCCTCCTCCCCCACACTGTGCAAAATAAAGGTCGCAAGGATTTGTGCCCCCGTATCCTGGACACTTAGAGACGCGTCCGAGAGGTGCAGCTCCTGCAGGGACGTATCGAGAATCCAGAGCTCGATTTCTTCGTCCGACGGTGGCGGCGCCAAACCGAATTCGAGGTTTCCAAATCTAGTGAACAAGACACTAGGTACCAGGTAGGAGGCCGCCCCGAAGGTTGCGGTCCCGTCGGTTATCCCGCTGCCGGGATGAAATGCCTCAATCACGTTGTACCCAATGGTTCCCGAGCTAGACTTCTTCACCGTCACCGTGGCAGTCCAGAACTTGTGGGCCCGCTCCCCCACCGCCGAGGTGACGGCGGAGGTCAGGGACTCCTCGGAGCCCCCTGCGTCGGTGAAACCGACCCTGACCCCGAGGGTCAGGCCCAGGTGGGAGGCGTCCAGCGGGAAGCTGGCGGCCGTGGCGCCGGGGATGTCCTGGCTGGTGGCGCCGTTGAACCACTGGTAGGAGAAGACGGCGTCCCCGGGAATGCCGTCGGCGTCGGTGATGCGCGAGGTGTCCACGGTCAGCACGTCGTCCACCCGGGGCGCCCCGCGGATGACGGGCGCGCCCCCGGCGGCGAAGTTGGGCGTCAACAGGGCGACGTCCACCCTGTCGCCGGACTGCCAGCCCGGAACGGGCTGGTTCCAAGAAAAGGCAGTTAAGTCAGGCCACGTTTGTTTTCTCGCATCCCCCAGGTTAAACCGCAGGTCGTCCAGGTACAGCACCCAGTTTTCTTCGGCGACCTCGGGCAGACTTCCCGTTACGGTGAAGCGGGTTTCAGTTAATTGAACCGTGTGGATGCTGACGGTGTGGACGGTGTGGTCTCCGGCGCCGGTCCTGAACGTGTTGTCGGTCAGGCTATCCCCCGTATAGTCTTCCCCGTATCCCAGCTGGCCGCTGGCTCCGGTTCCCACGGTCATCTGGGCCGCCCAGACCTCCCGGACCTGTTTCCCCACTGCCGCGGTGGCCTTGCTGGTCACCCTCTCTTTGTACCCGTGGTCGTCGGTGAAGCTGATTACGACCCTGATGGTCTTGCCGATATCCCCGGGTACGGGGACGTAAGTCGACCCGGTGGCGCCGGGGATGTCGTCGTCGCCGGCCTGCCACTGGTAGGAGAAACGGCTGGGGAGGCCGTTGGGGTCCACGATCTCGAAGGGGTCGGCGGTCAGCGTCTGCCCGACGAAGGGCCGGCCCGAGATGATGTCCAGGCCGGAGGCGTCGACATTCGGAAACGCCTCAATTGACACAGAGATCGTGTCGCCGTCCGACCAGGAAAGGCCGGGGTTTTGCCACAAAAAAGTCTTACCCTGATCCAACTCGATGGCTTCATCAAACGGATACCTCTTTTCACCGGCAACGAAGGTCCATTGGCTGATCAAGGTTCGCGGCAATTTCCGCGGGTTATTAAGCCTCAGACTTCTACTTACATTCTTGTCCAATGCGAGAATTTGAATCACGTAGTCGACGCCGCCTGATGTGACGGTGTCGTCGCTGAGAGAGCTGTCGCTGAGTACAGAGAGGTGGTACCCGATCCACCTATTGTTTTCATCGACCGTCAAGGTGGCCGACCAGATCTGCTCCTTGGTTAGCGTTGGTACCCCCGTGTCCACCTTGTGTCCCGATTGGGCGCCCGGTCGGGGGTAGGCGAGTTCGGCGTCGGTCCCGCCGCTGGACTGGATCGTGCCGCCGTTCAGGAACAGCTCGTCCGCCTCAATGAAGATCCCGTTGCCGTCCGTGTCGCCCGCCCGGACGGTGTAGGCGAACACCAGCGCCTCGCTGCCGCTGCCGCTCTTGTAGTCCGCCCACTTCCGGTGCTCCGGGTCGCCGCCGCCGACGCGCAGCTGGATGCGGGGCCTGCCGCCGCTGGTGTCCACCGTCACCGCCGCGTCGAAGGTCACCGTGACCCGGATCACGTCCCCGATGGCGTAGGTCTCGTCGTCGCCAGGGTCGGAGGTGACCCCCACCGACTGGACGTGCGGCGCCTCGAGGTCCGGTTCTTCGGTCAGCGACACCGTAACGTCGGTGCCCGCGGTCAGGCTCACGCCGGAGTTGGGCCACGTCAGCTTGGAGCCGCTCACGGTTGCATCCGAGAGGAGAAAGGGCGAGCCATCGACGTGCAGCGTCAGGTCGGCGATGGTCGCAGCCGAGGGGTTGGCGCCAACGTTCAACTCCAGAGTCCCGCTGCTGAGAAAGAAGTCAGAGATGCTATAGGTGGTGTTGTCGTAGTCGAACGAATCGTCGGTCAGATTATTGGAACTCGAACACGTTGCGTTAGTTTCATTGGAACATCCGAGGTCGCTGCCAAGCGCACGTGGGGTCAGCGTCGCCGACCAAATCTCCGTCGTGTTCTGCCTGTCCGCAATGGGGGGTTCGTTCGGCTGCACCGTGACCTGCGGGATGACCGCCTCGGCCCGGTTGGAGGGCTGGCTCGCCTCCCCGTCCCGCAGGGCAGCCACCACGTAGGCGTAGCTCTCCCCGGCCGCGGTGGCCGTGGGATCGGTGTAGTTCGTGGCCATGGCTCCCGTGTCGGCCACGAGGGTCGCCATCTCCCCGTCGCCCACGGCGCGGAGAACCTGGTACCCGGTGACGGACGCGGCGTCCTCCGCCGGGGCGTCCCAGGCCAGGGCCACCCCTTCGATGACTCCATCGCCTTTGGTGACGACCTCGGCGGACAGGCCGCTAGGGGCCAGGTCTTCGGGGTCATGGGGGACCTGCACCTGGGCTTGGTTGGATTGCCGGCTCTTCTCCTCGCCCCGCAGGGCAGCCACCACGTAGGCGTAGGTCTCCCCCGGGGCGGTGGCCGTAGGGTCGGTGTAGTTCGTGGCCACGGCTCCCGTGTCGGCCACGAGGGTCGCCATCTCCCCGTCGCCCACCGCGCGGAGAATCTCGTAGCCGGTCACCGCATCGGCGTCCTCCGCTGGGGCGCTCCAACTCAGGGACACCCCGCCGCCGTCGGCAAGAGCCGAAGTGAGGCCGCTGGGGGCCAGGTCTGTGGGGTCCGAGTCCGGCGTGGGCTCCGGCGTAGGCTCCGGCGTGGGTTCCGGCGTGGGCTCCGGCGTGGGTTCCGGCGTGGGCTCCGGCGTGGGTTCCGGCGTGGGCTCCGGCGTGGGTTCCGGCGTGGGCTCCGGCGTGGGTTCCGGCGTGGGCTCCGGCGTAGGCTCCGGCGTGGGTTCCGGCGTGGGTTCCGGCGTGGGCTCCGGCGTAGGCTCCGGCGTGGGTTCCGGGGTAGACTGGGGTGTCGGTTCCGGTGTGGGCTCTGGTGTGGGCGTGGGCGCCGCCGGGGTGTCGGCCCTGGCGTAGCTCGACCACTGGCTTACCCCGGTGGGGCTGACCGCCTTGACCCGGTAGACGTAGCTGCCCTCGGCCGAGACCGTGTCGTCGGTGTAGCTGAGGACGGGACCGGCGTTGCTGTCGATCACATGGAAGACGCCGGATGCGTCGGTGTCCCGGTCGCGGCGCAGCACCGCGTAGTGGGTGACGGTATCGTCTGTCGAGGCCGTCCAGGCGAGGCTGACCGAATCGGGTTCAGCCGAGGCCTGGAGGTCGGTGGGCCGCTCCGGCGGGGCCGCTCCGGTGGCGTCCCTGGTTGAGGTGACCTCCTGCCCCTGGGCCTGGACCGTCAGGACGAAAGCGAACGCCAGGACAAGGACGCAGATGCCTAAACCGGTGAGGAAGGAGGAGGGGCGGGCGGCAATGGCCCTGAGCTTAGAGGGGCAGAACTGGGGGGGGGGGGGGTACGCTGGCGCCCAGGACGCGCAGTATAGACGCGCCCATAGCGGCCGGGTTGGTGGAGAACTGCTTACGTTTCATTGTTGTCGCTATGCTCCCGAAGTCGGACCCGCCCCCAAAGATGCGGCACACGCCCCTGTGTGAACTATGGACAAGTCATGACGGCGGCGTTTTCCAGCTCCGGAGCCGCCGTGGGATATATCCAGGTCGCTGCTGTTGGCTGAGGAGTTGCATCGAAGCGGCTGACTCCTCATTGAGTCGAAGAGCAACCCCACAAAAGTCGGGGGGGGGGGGGGTAAATCAACGCGACTCGGCGAAGCGACCCGTAGCGCCGCCGGTGCCAAGTCGCTTTTCTTGTCCAGCCGGATTCCTTGCCTATTGGCCGACATGAATGTCATTCCAAGGATGCAGATCGGGTCTCTAACCGGGCGTCGAATCGCCATGATTATCGCGCGGCAACTGGAATCGCCCGGGATACCCAAGACCGGAAGCGAATCGCACCGCGTACCAGTATCCAAGAGATGGCCGCAACGACTGATTATACTCAGCCGGTGGAATATTGCAACTTACAATGCGTGCGCATATAGCATATTTTTGACGTTTTTGGATGCTCTCCCCTTCGATTGCAACCCGCACTGCCAAGGGACCTGCCGCGCCGGCAAATGAGGAGAGCGACGCGGATTTGTCACGTCAAAGGGGGGATTGCCTCCTGTTCCACTTCCAACTGTATCCGGTGGGCCGGTAACTACAGGGAGGCCGCCAGGTGTGCATAAGCCTCTTCAAGGAGAGGAGGCGCACCGGGCGGCACAACCCTTTGCAAGCGGGCTATCTTGATGCCCAAGATGGTCCCGCTGCCTCACCCTATGGCCCCACGCCGGTTATCACCGGCAGTGCAGCGCCGCCGGGACCCCGTCCCGGCTCCACACCGTGACTGCTCCGGTCACCGGCCCGGCCAAGGCCCGCTCCTGGGTGGCGGTCAGCATCGGCAAAACCCCGGCGGCATTCCTGAAATTCCGCCGGCCCCGGGCAGTCTCGCAGACCATCAGCAGGGGCAGGGCGCGGCCCGCCGCCGCCATCCTTCGGTAGGGACCCAGCTTGTACTCCACCTCCTGGGGCGACACCGCCGTCCGCTCGAACTCAATGTAGTGTGTCCCAGCACCCAGGGTACCCTCGCTGACCTGCACCAGCAGGTCGGGCCGCACCTGGGTCAGAGCCGGAACGTTGATCTCGCCCCGCCAGCCAGCCACCACTTCCGCGCCTTCCCTGGCGAACCGCACCACCAGCCGGTTCACGCCGTCGTTGTGGCGCTCCTCGTGCTCCCGGTACCAGCGGTCCAGGTAGGCCCCGTGGCGGCTTCGGATGATTGAGGGCAAGACCCGGCTCATGTTGGCCGCCCGCCTCATCCCCAGCTCCGACAGGTAGTGCCGCCCGTCGAACACCGCCACCAGTCCGGTCTGGACGAATCCTCCCAGGTGGCGAGAGACCTCCCCGGAGGAGTTGCCCACGATCTCCCGGAGCCAGGAGGCCCGCATGGCGGGGAACTGGCAGATGGTCATGAACAGCCGGTGGGCCGTTCTGCCGTCGATGGCCTCCATGTCGGGATTGTCCCTCAGCCACAGGCCCACCTGCTCCGGCCGGCCCACGGTGGGATGTCCGGCGGGGTCCGACACCAGGTCCATGGAGGGACGCAGTTCCACCGCCTTGCTGCACTGCCCGTCGGGGGTGCAGAACAGCGTGGGCGTGGCGCCGGACAGGGTGCTGCGGGCCAGTTCCCTGGCCCAGGCGTCGTGGGCCACCACGATCTGGGCCGAGGGCTCCACCGCCTGGTCCGGGTCTTCGTAGAAGGTGCGGTTGCCGATGCGGAGATACCGGTCCTCCTCGTGGGAATAGCAATCCACGCCCCAGAAGCGGTGCTGCTCCTTGCGCCGCAGCGCCCGTTCGGTGGCGTGGAGACCGGCGTAGGTGAAGGGAGTCCAGAGGTCCGGGCCGTACCTTGCCACGGCGTGGTAGAAACCGCCGCGGCGCAGCAGCCGGAAGTCGGTCATCCTGGCCTCTCTTGACGCGGCCGCATCATCGGGGGGCCGGTTGACCCTGCCGCTGCGTATCAGGTCCGGGGCCAGGCGGTAGACCGGCTCCAGCATGGCGAGGCGCCGCAGGGAGGTTTCGATGCCCCGCGACGTGGCGGTCCAGGGCGGGTGCTGGTGGTCAGCGCCGCCGCCATCGTTCTTGTCAGCCGTATCATCGGCGACGAAGGGGGAGTCGCCCTGTACCTCCAGGTGGACCGGATGGTCGTGGTCCAGGGCGAACCGCTCCCGGTAGTCTTCGGGCAGTTCCCCCTCCGGGTGGAAGGCGGCCAGCCCCGTGGCCCGTGCCTCCTCCCTGGGCGCGGGGTGCTGATGGTCCGTGACGTAGAGCAGGTCCACGGCCCGGCGGGTCAGGAACCAGCGGTGCTGTCTGCGCTCGGTCATGCCCCGCACCACCGAGGTAACCCAGCCGCCCCGCCGCAGGTTACCCAGCATCCTTCTTATCTTCTCCTCGTCCAGTCCCAGCACCGGGGCCAGGTTGGCCACGCTGGCCAGGGGCATCCTGGCAGTAATCCTCAACAGGCGTCTCTCATCGTCGTTCAACGGCTGCCTCGCCGCCATCGCCGTACCTCCGGTTTGCCCTGGGACAAGAGCCGTTGGCTGGTTCCCACCGCCGGCAAACCGGAGCCCGGGTCAGGGGCGAGGCCCACCGGACCGCTCTGTAGCAGTCCGGCTGCGCTCCTGGGGGATGCACCTCTCTATGTGTCTGGGTCAGGGCTAATAGTGTTGGAATAGTTACTACTAAATATACGAATAAGGCGTGATGGCTGGATTGCTGATTCCGTCAAACGATAGCCAGAAACGGCCACCGAGTGGGCGGCATTTGCGCCCTCCGGGAGGTCATAGCGGTGATAGATAGCAGAGGGTCTGGTCAGGAACAAGAAATAGGGTGGCGGGGATAGCCCACAGGAGGACTTCAAGCGAGCGCTGGGCAAGGAGGGAAGCGGTACAGGAATCTGGCAGGAGCAGGACAGCGGGCCGGTGTGGCGGGAAGAAGTCGATGGGATTGGGGTACTGGCCTCTCCCATACAGCCCATCTATGCGGGTTTCATTGGTGTTGGCGCCGGTTACCAGCCGCACCGGGCAGGAAAGGAGTTGAACATATTGCCTCACCCCTATTAGGCCATCGTAACCGGCTCCTTCAGCTACACCGGCAGGTAGGTGGCCCGGAGCCTGCTGGACTAGGGCACCAGGTTAAACCACAACACAGTAAGGCAATCCCCGGCCGGACTGTCAGCATCTATGTGCACCTGTTCTACGGTCTTGGAGGCCTCTTCAGCCAACGCCGTATCCCTGATATACCCCGATACACTGTAGTGTCTTCCATTGGACTGGTTTGCCCCATAGTGTCCAGATTTGTGATACGCTCGTTACGATTACTGAGAGGGATTGACTATGCGACCAGCCCCCGCTATGACCGTCCGCGACGTAGCTGCCTATCTGAATGTTGTCGAAAAGACTGTGTATCGTTTGGCGAAACGTGGAGACCTTCCGGGTTTCAAAGTGGCTGGGACATGGAGATTCAAGCCCTCGGACGTCGATGAATGGATCGATCTGCAAAAGAAGGCGACCGAAGGCGCGGGTATTGAAGAAAGATCATCAGATATAAAAGGAAGGATTATCAGCTAACGGGGTCCACCTTATTCCTAAGCTGATAAACTCCGGCCTCTAGGGGTCTTTCAAGATGTCACTACGCCAACCATTCGTCGGTCGACTAGACCAGTTTCGCCTGAACCTCAGGGTGGTCCAGGGTACTGACAGGCCAATATGAGAATTGTTTCTAATACAGGCAAAGATAGGGTAGTAGACCTAATTCATCCGTGGCTGTTGCCAGGGTGTCGGATCGACTTGACTTCGCGGACTTTGTCTTTCCATGCATTCGGATCCCTAAGTAAACTTCTGAACACTGTCGCGAACGCTCGTCTTATTCTGCCACCCGTAGGTTCTAAACTTGATCTCGACGGATCCGACTCGGACCGGGCCGCGCGCAATCAGCTACGAGGCCGGTGGTTAGCCCAATCCTGCGCCGACTGGATTGAAAATACGGTTGAGGTCCGTCGGGCAGACCAAGAGATTCCGCAAGGTGCGCTGGTCCTTCGGAGCGCTGACGGCCGTCCACAACAGGTAGTGCTCGGCTCGTTTTCCTTCAGTACCGATGGCCTCGGTTTGGCTCCTACCAATCCGCTAAATCTGGTTCAGACATCCGAAGCCGCAGAGGAGACCGTTCGTTTGTCTCAGTGGTTCGAAGCCCAATGGTCTGCCTTGGCTGCTGATCCCAACACGAAGCCAAGTCTGGTCAGGCTCTTACGATCCTATGCAACGGACCGTGACCCGTTAACAATTTACACATTAATTTTGCACCACCTGTTGCGCACTCAAGGAGACGCCCTCGACGAGGAGCAAGTTGTAAAGTCGGCCACAGGAATTCGGGATACTGAGGTCTGGAAGAAATTGTACAAATTCCAGCGCGACGGGGTTGTAGGTGCCATCGATAAGCTCAACCGTTTCGGTGGGTGCATTATCGCCGACAGTGTTGGACTTGGGAAAACTTTCGAGGCCTTGGCCATCATTAGATACCATGAGCTTCGGAACGATCGGGTTCTGGTGCTCTGTCCGAAGCGGCTCCGCGATAACTGGAGCCTTTACCGGGCGAATGATCGGCGCAATTTCCTCGCAGCGGACCGTTTCAACTATGACATCCTTAACCACACCGACCTGTCTCGCAACGGCGGCCAGTCGGGCGACATCAACCTGGCCCACGTGAATTGGGGCAACTACGACCTCGTGGTCATAGACGAGTCGCACAACTTTCGAAATAAGAGAACACCGCGCCAAGGCGGTGAGACCCGCTACGACCGGCTTATGCGCCGGATCATTCGGGAAGGCGTAAAGACACGCGTCCTCATGCTTTCCGCAACCCCCGTCAACAATCGCCTGGCCGATCTCCGCAATCAAATCGCCTTTGCCACAGAGGGGAACGATACAGCGCTGATCGACCACGGCATTTCGAGTATCAACGGCACAACTCAGCTGGCGCAAAAGCAGTTCAATCGGTGGCTCGACCTAGACGATACCGAGCGCCTGCCTTCAACGCTTGTCGAAATGCTGGGGTTCGACTATTTCACACTACTGGATAGACTCACAATTGCTCGTTCCCGCCGTCATCTCGAAAAATATTATGGAACAACAGAGACCGGCCGTTTTCCGGAGCGGCTTAAGCCGATCAACGTCAAGCCCGACGTAGACCTCGCGGGCGAGTTTCGCTCGGTTCGGGAGATTAACCAAGAGATCCGGAGGCTTAACCTGGCCGCCTATGCACCCCTGCGTTACGTCCTGCCACACAAGCGGGCAGCGTACGACGAGAAGTACAGTACCAAACTCCAGAGCGGGGAAGGGTTCTTTCGTCAGGCGGATCGTGAGGAGAGCTTGGTCCAGCTTTTGCGCGTAAACGCGTTAAAGCGCATGGAAAGCTCAGTGGCATCGTTTGCCCTTACTGTCCGCCGTCAACTAGACGATGTTGAGGCGACACTATCACGAATCGAGCACCAGGCAGAGGAACTAGAAGAGCACGATATCGAAGATGTGGAGATCGACGATCCGGCGTTCGAGAGCCTGTTGGTCGGACGTAAAGTTAAGGTACTCATACAGGATGTCGACCTTATACGTTGGAAGCAGGAACTAATCGAAGATCGCAATCGTTTGTCCACGCTGTACAGCGCAGCGCGGCAAGTAACTGCGGCAAGAGACGCCAAGCTGGCTGAACTACGTGGGATCATTGAGCGAAAGTGCCGCGATCCCATTAACCCCGAAAACCGCAAGCTGATCGTCTTCACCGCGTTCGCAGACACCGCCCGCTACCTATACGACCAGTTGGCGTCATGGGCTCGAAATGATTTGGGGCTGGAGTCTGCACTTGTGACGGGTGCGGGCGGGAACCAGACAACTGTTCGTCACCTTCGGAGGGATCTGGCGTCCATCCTTACCGCCTTCGCACCAAGGACGAAGCAGCGCCCAGACGACCTCGCGAAAGAAGGGGAAATCGATCTTCTCATCGCAACTGACTGCATTTCCGAGGGCCAGAACCTGCAGGATTGCGACTGGCTCGTCAATTATGACATCCATTGGAACCCGGTGCGCATTATCCAACGGTTCGGACGGATCGACCGGATCGGCTCGCCCAATGAGCGAATCCAACTGGTGAATTTCTGGCCCAATATGGAGCTTGAAGAATATCTCAGGCTGGAACAACGGGTTAGCGGACGTATGGTGCTCCTCGATATCTCCGCCACAGGTGAGGAAAACCTCATCGAACAGCAATCCGGCGATCAAATGAACGACCTAGAATATCGGCGAAAGCAACTTCTTAAGCTACAAGACGCTGTCATTGACCTGGAGGACCTGTCCTCCGGTATCTCTATAGCGGACCTGACACTTACAGATTTCCGAATCGATTTGGCAGACTATCTGAGAGACTGTCCCGGGGTCATCGATGAACTGCCATGGGGTGCTTACGCAGTAACCACAACCTCCGAGGCCGAGATTCCGCCCGGTATCATCTTCTGCCTGAGGGCGGAAGGAGCTGCCGCGATCCGTCAGTTTGAGCAAGGTTACCCTCTTGCACCCCACTATTTGGTTCACGTAGGTAGTAACGGTGCCGTTCTCCTGCCGTTCACCCAAGCGAGACAAATTTTGGACCGCTTGAAGCGGCTCTGTTCCGGTCGTAACTTGCCGGACGCTGGCGCGTCAGCGCGGTTCGACAAAGCCACCAGAAGAAACCAAGATATGAGCGATGCGCAGAGTCTTTTGGCTTCTGCGGTTGCCTCGATTGCGGGAAAGAGCGAAGAGCGAGCGGTCGCTAGCCTGTTCTCGCCTGGAGGCACATACGCTATGGCGAGCGAGTTTGCCGGTATCAATGACTTCGAGGTGGTTGCGTTCCTGGTGGTGTTAGAAGAAGAAGCAGAATGAGCGAATTTGACCTAATTGCGGCTCTCGCACTTCCGGGCAGTGCCCTGGTCAACCGCCGAGTACCGAAGTCCATGTTAGTGGAGAACGGGGCGCCAACCCCGGGAGACAAGCGACGAATTCGGGACGGGATCGAGGAGATCCGGTGGTTGGCCGTACTCAAGCCAACCACGATAGGCGTGGCTGAATATCGTGATGATGCTCGGGAATATCTAGAAATTGCAGTATTACAGGTTACCCTGCGCCCTGGAGCCCATGCTGATCGGATCATAGAACTGATGCACCGGGCTGTCCCTTATCCGGTGTTTCTAATCTCCTGGAAGGGGGAGACTCAGGGCATCTCCTTCGGCCATAAGCGATGGTCACAAGGAGATGCGGGCAAGACCGTGGTTGATGGCGAGATCGTCGCTGCCGAGTTGGGGGAAGGTTTCCCCATAGAGCATTCAGCGGCATTCTGCGACTCCCTTTCCTTATCAGATCAACCTCGGACAACGCTATACGGGCTCTACCAAGGCTGGATTGATCGGTTACAGGCGTTGAAAGTCGCGAGCCTTACTGGTGATTTTTTGGTCCCAACTTCTCCGGTGGTGGCTGCGGATCGCTCGACGGCGCTGCGGGAATACATGCGCCTCGACGCTCGAATCAAGGATTTGCGGGCGGCGGCCAGCAAGGAGAAGCAACTTGCCCGCCTGGTAGAAATGAACGTGAAATTGAAGCGTCTGCAAGCGGATCGTGACGCCGCCCGCATCAAGCTATGAACAAGGAGACCGTTTTGCAAAAGATTACTGTTGATGATCCTGAAAGCCGATCCGCCGACGTTGTTGCCCAGAACCTCGACCAACTAAAAGCCTTGTTCCCAGAAGTTTTCATCGAAGAGGAGGTTGACTTCCAGGTTCTCAAGCAACTTCTCGGCAGTGCTGTAGACGAACGCGAGGAAAAGTACGGACTCAATTGGCACGGCAAGCGCCAAGCTCGACAACTGGCGTTGACACCCTCGACCGGCACTCTGCGGCCTTTTCCGGAGGATAGTGTCGACTGGGGCACTACGCAGAACTTAATGATCGAGGGCGATAACCTGGAGGTACTTAAGCTCTTGCAGAAGAGCTACGCCGGCAAGGTAAAGCTCATTTACATAGATCCGCCATACAACACCGGAAACGATTTTATCTATTCTGATAACTTTACGAATACTATCGAAAACTACTTGGAACTGACAGGACAGACTGATCGCGAAAACCAGAAACTATCATCCAACACGGAGGCTTCTGGCCGTTATCATACTGCCTGGTTGAACATGATGTTTCCGCGTTTGAAGCTCGCGAGAACCCTATTGGCTGAAGACGGATGCGTCTTCATTTCGATTGATGACCATGAGGTCAACCGTTTGCGCACAATCTGTGACGATGTGTTTGGCGAGGAAAATTTCATTGCCACAGTGATTTGGCAGAAGGTTTACGCACCAAAAAACAGTGCGCGTCACCTTTCTGTAGATCACGACTATATCTTAGTGTATGCCCGGAATGCGGAGTCATGGCGTCCCAAGCTGTTACCTCGTTCTGAGGAGGCAGATGCAAGATATAGAAACATTGACGATGACCCCCGGGGACCGTGGAAGCCCAGTGATTTGACTGCCCGCAATTTCTACAGCAGAGGCACATACGAAGTGATTGGCCCCACAGGTAAGACTTTTAACTCTGGGGTTGGGCGATATTGGCGTCAATCTCATGAGAGTTTTCAGCAGATGGATCAGGACAACCGAATTTGGTGGGGGCCTAATGGGGACGCGATGCCGGCGCAGAAACGGTTCATATCCGAAGTTCAGGATGGAATGGTTCCCCAGACTATCTGGTACTACAAAGACGTCGGACATACTCAAGAAGCCAAGAAAGAACTGATAAATTATGTTCCGTTCAAACGCAATGAAAACGTTCTAAACTCGGTCAAGCCCACGCGCCTGATTCAACAGATATTGCTTATGGGGACGATTGCCGACACCGAGGACATAGTTCTGGACTTTTTCGCTGGCAGCGCCACGACAGGACACGCAGTCTTGACACAGAATAGGGCGGATGGTGGGAACCGACGGTTTATTTGCGTCCAGATGGGCGAACCACTTCCTAAACCAGAGGAAGCGTTCGGCTCAATTTTCCAAATAGGCACAACTCGTTTGAGGAATGTCGCCGCGGAACTCGCTGGCACTAACCCACCTATATCTCCTGTGGGAGACCTTGGATTCCGGGTCTTCAAACTCGACACCTCTAACATTCATGCTTGGGAGCCGGACCGGGACAATCTTGATGGAACGCTGCTCGGCAGCATTGAACACATCAAACCGGATCGAAGCGAAGAAGACATCCTCTACGAGTTATTGCTGAAGCTCGGGCTCGATATCTGCGTGCCGGTCGAGAGTCGGACCATCGCAGGCAAGGCTGTCCGGTCTATCGGCGCTGGAACATTGATTGCCTGCCTAGATGAAAGCATTGACCGGGATGATATCGAGCCGCTTGCTTCTGGAATTTCCGATTGGCACGCCGAGCTTGCACCCGCCGGAAACAGCACTGTGGTCTTCCGAGACAGCGCATTTGTGGATGACGTCGCGAAGACCAACCTAGCGGCCATCCTAGAGCAGCGTGGACTAGGGACCGTCAGGAGCCTCTGATATGGTTATGAAATTCCATTTCGAACCTAACCTGGATTTCCAACTCGAGGCAATCGACGCTGTCTGCGACCTATTTCGCGGTCAGGAGGTGTGCCGGACTGAGTTCACCGTGACCCGCGCCCCCGTAGGTATCCAAGCGCGCCTTTCCTTTGTAGAGAACGATCTCGGCATCGGCAACCGGCTGACTCTCCTTGACGAAGAGATCCTCCAGAACCTGAATGCCATTCAGCTACGGAACGGCTTACTGCCCTCCGATAGCCTGGAATCTGGCGACTTCACCGTGGAGATGGAGACGGGAACGGGCAAGACGTATGTCTATCTGCGCACGATCTTCGAGCTGAACAAGCGTTACGGATTTACCAAGTTCGTCATTGTCGTGCCGTCCATCGCGATCAAAGAGGGTGTCTATAAATCGCTCCAGATTACCGAGGAGCATTTCCGAGCTCTCTATTCCGGGACACCCTTTGACTATTTCCTCTATGACTCCGGGAAGCTCGGTCAAGTGCGGAATTTCGCTACCAGCCCCCAGATTCAGATTATGGTGGTGACAGTCGGGGCTATTAACAAACAGGACGTAAACAACCTTTACAAGGACAGCGAGAAGACGGGTGGAGAGAGGCCTATCGATCTGATCATGGCGACCCGACCAATCGTCATCGTCGACGAGCCTCAAAGTGTAGACGGGGGTCTGGCTGGGCGCGGCAAGGAAGCCCTGGGAGCGATGAACCCCCTGTGCACCTTGCGCTACTCCGCAACCCACGCAAACAAGTACCACATGGTCTATAGGCTCGATGCTGTCGACGCATATGAGCGCAAGTTAGTAAAACAGATTGAGGTAGCCTCGGCCACAGTTGAAGACGCACACAACAAACCCTTCGTGCGTCTGACCGCGACTAGCAACCGACGGGGAACCATCAGCGCCCGGGTCGAGGTTGACGTTGAAGAGTCTGGCAATGTCCGGCGCCGTCAGAAAACCGTCATGGAGGGCGACGACCTTGAGCAGACAACCGGCCGTGCCATCTACCATGATTGCCGTATTGGGGAGATTCGGGTCGAACAGGGGCACGAGTTCGTGGAGGTGCGGGTGCCTGGGGGCGAGCAATACCTTCGCCTTGGAGAGTCCTGGGGAGATGTGGACGCCCTCGCTGTTCAACGCGAAATGATCCGCCGGACAATTCGTGAGCATCTCGACAAGGAGAAACGCCTGGGCCCGCAGGGGATCAAGGTGCTCAGTCTCTTCTTCATTGATGCCGTGGACCGATACCGCAGGTATGACGAGGACGGCAATCAGGTCAAGGGCGACTACGCCCTGTTGTTCGAGAAGGAGTACCAGCGGTTGGCCAACCATCCCGACTATCGCGCCCTATTCCAGGGTGTCGATGTCTCGAAAGCCTGCGAAGAAGTCCACAACGGCTACTTTTCCATCGACAAGAAGGGCGGCTGGACGGACACCGCCGAGAATAATCAGACCAACCGCGACAACGCGGAGCGCGCCTACAACCTTATCATGCGGGAGAAAGAGAAACTTCTAAACCTCGAAACGCCGCTCAAGTTCATCTTCTCTCATTCGGCACTGCGCGAAGGATGGGACAACCCCAACGTCTTCCAGATCTGCGCTCTCCGTAACATTCAAACCGAACGGGAAAGGCGGCAAACCATCGGGCGCGGCCTGCGCCTATGCGTCAATCAAGAAGGAGAGCGCCTGCGTGGCTTCGACGTTAACACGCTCACCGTTGTTGCAATGGAGAGTTATGAAGAGTTCGCCGAGAACCTGCAGCAGGAAATCGAAGAGGACACGGGAATTCGCTTCGGCGTGGTAGAGGCGCACCAGTTTGCGGCCATAGCACTCGTAGACGACGACGGACAGACGGCGGCTCTCGGTTTCGAAGCGTCGAAAGAATTGTGGGAACACCTTAAGGCAGAGGGATACATAGACGGGAACGGGCGGATTCAAGACTCGCTCAGGAAGGGACTTAAGGACGACACGTTTGTCGTACCCGAAAGATTCGTGACACAGCGGGCAGAGATCGCCAAAGTGCTGCACAAACTCGCCGGTCGCCTGGAAATCAAGGACGCCAACGAGCGGCGTACGGTACGACCGCGCCAGGCGGTGCTCCATAGCGCTGAATTCAAGGCGCTTTGGGACCGCATAAAGCATAAGACTACCTACCGAGTGGCGTTTGACAATGCGAGCCTTCTCGAGCAGTGCACCAGTGCTCTCCGAAACGCGCCGGCGATACCCAAGACAAGACTTCAATGGCGGAAGGCCGACATCGCTATAGGTCAGTCCGGAATAGAAGCGACCGAAATAGCCGGAGCGGCGACCGTGGTGTTGGACGAGTCCGACATCGAGTTACCCGATGTGCTGACTGAACTCCAGGACCGGACGCATCTCACCCGACGAAGTATCCAGCGGATTCTATGCGATAGCGAACGTCTGGACGACTTCAAGCGCAATCCCCAGCAATTTATCGAGCTCGCCGAGCAGGCCATCAACCGCTGTAAGCAGGGTGCTCTAGTCGACGGCATCAAGTACCATCGCCTGGGAGATGAGCACTATTATGCGCAGGAACTTTTCGAAAACGAAGATCTGACCGGTTATTTGAAGAATATGCTGGACGCCACAAAGTCGGTCTACGAGCAGGTCGTGTACCAATCCGGTATTGAGGCAAGTTTTGCAGATGAACTAGAAAAAAAGACAGCCGTCAAAGTGTACGCCAAGCTTCCTGGGTGGTTTTCGGTGCCCACGCCTCTAGGTAGCTACAACCCGGATTGGGCGGTATTGATCGACTCCGACGACGGTGAGCATTTGTATTTCGTGGTCGAAACCAAAGGTAGCTCTTTTGCCAGCGATCTTCGCAGTTCTGAGGTCGACAAAATCGAGTGTGGAAGGGCGCACTTCAACGCACTGAATTCAGGGGATACAGCGGCCAATTATGAGGTAGTTACGACCGTTCAGGAGTTACTTGCAAGCATCAGTGTGGGCTAATTGTTCTGCCATATCCGGGGTGTGTTCGTGTCAACCCTTCCTACGCCCCGATGGTCTACCTCGGTAATAAACCAAACCAAAGCCAAAGTGGGATGTGAATTTGGGGTGTGCCCGGAATCGGTCTGGGAGGCCCGCGCGGTCCACTTTAGGGGCGCATTTTTCACCGCACACCATTGACAGCAGGTCAGGATGTAGACATCCTCACCTGCGCCGATGGCAAATAGTGCAAGGACTGGCGCGGGACTGGATCACATGGAGGAACGATTAGTGCAAGACGAACGTTACACCATCAAAACCAACGCCCTCACTGTTAACTCGGCCCAAACGGTACGCAATCGCCTCCGAGAGATGGAATCTACGCGAGCTCACGTGCTTACCCGATGGGTTTGGGAGCTCTTGCAGAATGCCCGCGACGCTGCTGTTCCTGACACTGAAGGGAAGCTGGCAGCCTCGATGGAGCTGAACCAGACAGAAATCGTATTTAAGCATAATGGAACCGATTTCACAAAAGACCAAATAGCCCATGTTATCTACCACGGCTCAACGAAAACCGAGAACACAGAAAGTATCGGACAATACGGGACCGGTTTTCTTAGCACTCACCTGCTGTCACCGGAAATCAATATTTCCGGTTGCCTTGAAGACGGTAAAAAGTTTAACTTTGATTTAAAGCGTGAAGTCAGTTCAGACAGCGAGCTCAGCGAGTCAATGGATAAGGCGTATGACGCATTCTGGAACTCTCTATCGGATTCGTCTCCGGCCGACGGTTTCACTACACATTTCGGTTATCCCTTGAACTTGCGGAACGATGCTCTTGAAGCAGCCGAAAAGGGAATCGAGTCTCTTCAGCGTTGCGCTCCTTACGTGGTTGCCTTCAACAAGGAGTTTTCAAGTATCGATATCAAATCTCCCAATGGATCCACTGCTTTCAAGGTAGTAGAACGCAGGACCCTGGAGGAAGACGGTATACATCAGGTCACAGTGGCGGAAACCGAGAACGGAGAAACTAGAGAAAAGATATATCTTCTGATGCAAGGCGACAAAGTTTCAGTTGCCATTCCAATGGAATCGGGCGGCGAAGTGTGCTTGCCTGTCGATGAAATCCCCAGGCTATTCTTAGGGTTTCCGTTGATTAACACTGAAGATTTCAGCTTTCCTGCCATCATCAACAGCTTTCGCTTCACACCTACTGAAAATCGTAATGGTGTTCCTATAGGGCTAAACGCGGACGAAGCCAACCAAGAGAACCAGGCAGTCATTGAGGAAGCCTGCGGTTTGCTGATTGCTGTGATTCATTACGCGGCTCGACTCGGATGGCGTAATACTTATCTACTGGCTAACGTTCCCACGATTCAGGGACAGGACTGGCTGGGGTTGGAGTGGCTTCGCAGTTGTCTAAAGGAAAAACTTGTGGACGAAATCCGGCAGAATCCCCTGGTAATCAACAGGTTTGACGAAGTGATACCTTCGGATGCCCTGGAATTACCGCACGCCGCCACGAACGAAGGGACAGAGGTTCTCTGGGATTTGCTGGATGGGTGGGAAGGATCGCAGGAGGGGTTGCCCCGGCGGGATGAGGCTACTGGATGGTCCGACGCTGTCAAAGCTTGGGCAGGAGTTTTAGAGTGCGACGTTTCGTCGTTCAACGAAACAACTGATGGCCGGAAGCTGGCAGCAGAAATCCAAGACGCATCACACGACCCTTCTCCCAATCCAGCAACTTATCAGATAAGCCGCCTTAATTTGAGGGAAGGTGTGGAAGCGGTCAAATGGTTGGATCAGTTCTTCGCTTTCCTCAACAACAACGGCCTGGGCGACGTCATTAACGAGTATCGCGTCGTCCCAAGTCAGGAGGGCTTCCTTCACATCCTTTCCAAGCTACACAGAGACTGCGGAATAGATGATGAACTCAAAACCATCGCGGGTCTCCTTGACTGGCATATCAAACTCGAATTGCGTGATACCGAGATTACGTCCTTAAGCGGTAATCCAGGCGCGGGAGATTGGGATAATGAGAAAGTTGTCGGGGAGCTTATCAAAAAGCTCCTAGACCGGGCTGAAAAGGACCCAGACGATAATTTCTCTGAGGCAAGTGTAAGGCTCTTTGCCTGGATTGTTGGCCAAACGGATTGCGATCTCTTGCGAGGATTCCCAATTTTTGCGAAGGAGCCTGGTTCCGACAAGCCTGCGGTTAGCTATCTGCCAAGAAATCCCCAAGACAGTGATCGTCCGCTTGCCCCTGTTCGTGCATGGCCTAAGGATTTGCAGCAGTTCTCTGACCTCTTCCCTCCATCCCGCATACTAGCGGACGATTTCTTTGAGAAAGTGCCTGACACAGATGCATGGCAAACGCTCGCCCAACAATCATTTGTTAGAGCGAGCGTAGTTATGACCAGCGAAGTCAACATCAACAAATTTTACCCAGATCATCCCTTGAGTGGAGAAACCTCAGCCCACAGAACATCTAGCCCCGTCACGGTGACAGACATTGTGGGCCGTGGCACTATTATGGATCGGGTACGCGACAGCCAAGACCGAGCTCGGGTTTTCTGGCGCTTTCTTACCGAATGGCTGATTAAGGAGGCTCCCGAGAGCCTTCAGATTAAGGCAGCTGATTGCGAGTGCGGGAAGCCGCATCGTTATTATCCGGCTGCGTGGCTCGAGTCGTCGCGGGATACAGCATGGATTAGAACAAGCAACGATGCACGTGTCCAGGTGACGGCGCAGTCCCTTGCGGATTTACTCAGAGACCGATGGAATCCTGCTTCTTTGAGTGAGAATCCCGCTGCGGTTAAACTGCTGGAAGCAATGGACATAAATCAATTTGATCTGTTACGAGCATTCATTGCGACTAGCCCAGGCCAAGGCAAGGAGCAAGATAAGTTCCTCGCCGAGATCCTCGTAGCCTCTGGCGGGACCGTAAGCCACCTCATCCATGCGCGCGAGTACATCGAGGCGTTGAAAGACGACGAAGATCTCCCTGATGTCTTAGTAAAGCACCGAGAACGCAGGCAAAGGGTGATCGAAAATCAGAGCTTGGGGAAACTAGTGGAAGACTTAGTAAAGGCCAGTCTGAAAGGGGAAGGGTTTACTGTACGCCGCAAACCTATTGGGTCCGACTTCGAGATTGAGAACGATGTGGTGGAAAAGGACGGGAAGGAAGGTACTGAAGAGGAGATAGGTATCGAAGTAACCGGAAATGGTTTGACGTGGTTGGTGGAGGTGAAAGCCACTCGCGGTCAGACAGATGTCGGAATGACACCCACTCAAGCAAAAACCGCAGTGGCGCAAGGCGGAAGATTCTTGCTTTGCGTGGTTCCGGTAGCGCCTGGAAATACCGGACCAACCTTGAATGAAGTACGGGCCAATCTGCGGTTCGTTCAAAAAATAGGTCCTCGGGTGGCCAGAGTGTGCGACGACTTAGCAAACCTTGACGGCTTGCATGGCCGAATCAACTTGGATAATACATCCGATGTCCACTTGGTAGTCGTGCCCGGCACAGCACGGGTTCGCGTGAAGAATTCCGTGTGGGAAGACGAGAATGATGGCTTTTCCATCGGGGACCTACGCAGCCGACTCCTTGGCCCCTAACTGTGAGGTGATCCCTGTTGTTAGGACAGGATCAAGGTGGAATTAAGCGAGAGTCCCCCTGCTCCTGTCAATAATGCCAACACCTGTTTCGGTGGGCGAGTTGCGCAACCAACGCCTTTTTCACCGGAGGATGGGAGGAAGGCGAAAGTGTCTAGGCTCATGACGGAGGGGAAGCGTGCAGCCCGGGTCCTGCGCTCCACCACGCACTGTGGCGGTCGATGACCTCCCACTCCGCCGACCTGAGGTGGTACTTAAGGGCGGGCCGTGACTTCGGCGGCGCACTGGGCCACTATCTTCCCGTATTCTCTCAGTAGGCTGATCCGCCTGAGCTACTTCAGGTGGTGTTCCAAGAGCATTGTTGACCGCTGGCTCATGCCAAAAGCAACCTGGACAAAATCGAGAACCATCATTCGTGAGACACAATAGCAACGGAAAACTGCGCTACTCATGGGCGGTCGATTTGGAAGCTGTCAGCTAGGTAAAGCCGACAGGCAAGGAGGACCGGTTCGGTCCTCCTTGGTAGGATTGCGGCTTTTCTCAGTTTCGTAGATTAACCTCTTCGGACGTTGAGGAATAAAGCACAATCCTATCGGCTATCTCATTCTGTAGGATTCGGCACCTAGAATGATCACTGATGGCCTGAAGTCCTCCCACGATGTCTTCTGGGCTTGGAATGCCGGCGTGGTAGACCTGATCGAGAATCCAAAGAACGCCGTGACAGGGTAACGACAGCTTGGCTGCCACCGTACGGAGCATCCTGTCGCCTGTGAGAAGTGTCCACCTCCTGCTTAAGGATAGAACCAAAGCAAATGCCTGAGGAAGCGAAAGGCTCGGACGCTTCCGCCTGTAGCGTATTGCGGTGCTGAGCTCATCTCCATCCAGACCCTCCACTCTCAGTCCCAGGGCGACGAGAGACTCACCAAGACACGGTCCAGATGCGGGTTTCGCCAACTCGTTGTGATAGAGAAGGTCGGGGACCACGAAGTTGTATGGCAAATTGAAACACTTCTCAATGAGTCCACCCCGTTGCAGGTCCATCAGGACGGAAGTATCGGCGACCACGACATTCACTGTCTCAACTCCCGCTCTAACACGGAATCCAGTTGGGACACCGATACTTCCAGGAGTTCGGAGGCTTTTGACTCCGAGACTACTCCCTCTGCTAACGCACGAAAGCACAGCCGCTCGAAGCGTCCGAACCGATCCCCCAGCGTGTCAAGAGGTTCCCTGTATGGGGGACTCCGCCATCCGTCCTCTTCGAAGATATCAAAGAGTCTCCCCATGGAAGCCTGACTGATGATCCCCAGGTCCTTGCATCTATAAGTGATCGCCTGAACACTCATGCCGTACATCATTTTGAGCCCCAAGAGCTCTTTCCAATCTATGTCAGAGCGGTGCTTACCGATTTTTGACCAGAGCACTTCTTCTGGCATGAGGAACGCCCCCCCGAAACGATAGGCCGCTTTCTCTCGGTCCACTCTTGGAGAAACGTCAAGAATCATGTGTCCTATTTCGTGTGCAATTGTAAACCGCTGCCTATCACGGGTATCCTCTTGGTTAACCACTATGACGTGGGCATCCGGCATGTTGTCGCCGTTTACCTGGGCCGTCAGACCAGCTACATCGGGTAGTTGGCAGAAGAGGACCTTGACACCTCTGTCCTCCATGAGTTCGGCCATGTCAGGAATCGGGTTAATACCCAGCCCCCAATCATTGCGCAGGCTGCTGGCCGCCCGGTCAACCTCCAAAAGATCGCTGATGACGGGATAAGGTGCTGACGGAGGGTTGTGCCAGCGAACACTGGACAAGTTGAGGATTTCTTCAATAGCGAGGTAGCGCTCAAGCTTATGAAGAACTGTGGCCTTTATCCGGTCCTCTTCACGCTTGCTGGCGACCTTCTCAGTACGGAATTCTACGGCTTGGAGGCTGATGCCCGGGGCCCCAGTCAGGTAACTCACTGAAACCCGCAAGGCGTCGGCAAGTGCTATCAAGATTCCCGAACTCGGCATGCTTTCGTTCCGCTCGTATTTCCCAATGGCCTGAGCGGAAACCCGATTGTCGACGCGGTCGCTCAACCCCCGGAGGGACAATCCTGTGGCTGAGCGGGCCTGTTTCAAGCGATTGCCTATCATCTTGTTCCTCCCCGATCTTGGCGATGCTATTGACTAGTTTACAATAGCGCCGTTATAATGCCAAGTGTAAACCACAGCGGTATAGCCCGGAGTTGAACTGCGAGTGTGGCATCGTACCCTATGATAACCCACGAGGCGACTGGATGAGGATACCTCGCCCGACGCAGACAGTGTGCGAGACCGAGTACGTAACAAACGGGGCTGAAGTTGTAGTAAAACGGCATAGGAGATAGGTATGCAATCCAATATAAGGTTTTTCCCCATCGGAAATGCAGATACCTGTGTCATAGATGCAGGTGGCCGCAGGTTCGTGTTCGACTATGCGGCGCCCACACCCCAGGGTGGGGGTGATCGTCGGATCGACCTAGCAAAGACGCTTCGTGCTGAACTGAAAAGGGAGAAGCGCGACACCATTGATGTAGTCTCGTTCAGCCATCTTGACACCGATCACTTCGCCGGCGCTTCGGAGTTCTTCCACCTCCGGCACGCCGCGAAGTACCAGGGTCCAGGCCGCTTTCGCATCCAGGAGATGTGGGTGCCAGCGGCGGCTATCCTCGAAAGCAAGTGGGATCAGTCCCAAGAGGGCCGAATAATTCAAGCTGAGGCACGCCACAGGTTGAGGGAAGGCAAGGGAATACGGGTGATCTCTCGCCCCGAGGCTCTTGAAGATTGGTTGAAGAAACAGGGCATAAGCTCTCGTGAGCGACGCCACCTAATTGTGAGCGCGGGCAACCTCATGCCCGGTTTTGCGCTGAAGGACACGGGAATCGAGTTCTTCGCTCACGCCCCCTTTGCGGACCAGCGCGACGAGAGCGAAGTGGACCGTAATGGAGAGTCATCGGTCTTTCACGTAACTGTCAAGGATGGTCCAAATGAGGTTGGGCTTCTTCTGACCGGGGACACTCCCTACGACGTATTGAGCCGCATCGTGGAGACGAGCGAGAAGGCGGGGAATAAGCATAGGCTGGCTTGGGACATCATCAAGGTGCCTCATCACTCCAGTTACACTTCTCTCGGGCCCGACAAGGGTAAGCAAGTCACCAAGCCGGTGCCGAGCGTCCAGCGATTGTACGAGGAGTACGGGCGGAAAGCAGGGACAATCGTCTCTCCCAGCAAGGTCATCCCTAATTCGGACGAGACCTTGCCGCCACACAGGCAGGCCGCCGAATACTACAAGAGTGCTTCCAAGAAAATTGGGGGAAGCTATGTCGTCACGATGGAACACCCCACCAAGCAGAATCCCAAGCCCGTGAATCTCAAAGTCAGCGGCAGGGGGCAAGGGGTCGCCCTTGAGAAAGTCGCTCCGTCCGGAACCGCGGCTGTAGCTGCTACCCCTCCGAGAGCGGGGGACCATACCTCCCGATGAGCGGCCATGACTTTCATGTTCCCGGGGCGCCGACCGAGCCGGGAAAGCTAACGGTCCCGAGAGCTAGGAGTGTCGCGCGATTCGCCGATACGACTGCGAACCCGAATGTCCGGTTGCTGAATTGCTATGGGTTTCGGGATGATGGAACTGAGGCCGTCGCCCTAGCCATATCGGCGACGGTCCCCCAACGACCCGTAAACGACATCCGCCAGACTGAACATATCCTGATAGTCTTCCGTCAGGACGATGGATGGTATCCCACCGTAGAGGCGCTAAGAAAGGACTTTCCTTGCGTGCCCCATACGAACCTAACGGAAGTCGGGGAACCCAGGAGTCTGTGCCTCTATTATGAACCCTGGGATGAGGTCAAGCTCAACCTGACCGCCCCGAAGTTGATTGCGCGAATCATGTGGTGGTTGGAAGGGACAGCTAGCGGGACCCTCCACGGAGAGGACCAGCCTCTGGAGCCGCTGCTATTCGATCCGAGGTTGGACCTCATTATTCCAGGCGATCTCTTATCTGGCGGCGCTGCCAGTGAACCCGAGTTCCTTATGTGCTACACGACCGGTTGGAGCCTGAGGTTAGTAAGGTCTCCGATTTCCCCGAAGAAGCTCGGTGAGAAGGCACAAGTGGACAGTTGCTTGGCGCTGGTTGTTACGGGCCAACCTCAACAGCATAGTGTGATTCAGGCAACGCCCCGGACCATGAGGGACCTCCATGACTTCCTTGTCCCAGCCGGAGTGGATTTACGGCAAATCTTGCGCGAGCGGCTCGCCGGATGGGTCGGTGAGGCCGGGGAGTTCCACAGTGCCGAAGGCGTGACTCTAGTTCTGTTGGTCCGTCTTCCGAAAACCAGGGTTGAGGGCGGAGAAGTAGAATCCGAGGAACTGAGGGCATTTGCGTTTTATAGGTCGATCAGTGAGATAGCGAAGGTAGTTGCGGGACACCCTGATGGCACCGACATGGGCGGACCGGAAGACATCAGGGCAGACATAGATATCCTGCCTCTAAACCCCAGGCCAGGATTTTCCCGATCGCTGGCGGCGAGGGTAAATGGCGAAATCCGCGAAGATCCCACCCAGGTAATCGCCGTGGGAGCGGGAGCTCTTGGATCCCAGGTTGTGGTGAATCTTGTGCGTGGAGGATTCGGTCAGTGGACCTTGGTCGATCACGACCTGTTGCTGCCACACAACTTGGGACGGCATGCACTTGTCGGTTGGGCACTGGGAACGCCCAAGGCACCTGCTCTGGCTGGTACGCTGAACTCCATCGTCGAAGGTCCGCCGATAGCGTCGGGAGTGATTTCAGACGTGCTCAGGAACGGGGGCTCCGACAATCACAGGGCTGTGGATTGGAAATCCAGCAGCATAATTCTCGATATGTCTGCTTCTATTGCCGTGGCTCGCCATCTCTGCCATGACGTCGGGGGGGCTGCCCGAAGGGTTTCATTGTTCCTCAATCCTTCTGGCACTGCACTGACATTGCTTGCAGAGGACAGTAGAAGGACCGTTCCCCTTGACATCCTAGAGATGCAACATTACCGAGCATTAATCTGGGACCCAAATCTAAGTGGTCTTCTCTCTTCGCCTTCTACCATACGCTCCGGTGTGGGTTGTCGGGATGTGTCGACTCGAATACCCCAGGACCTGGTCAGCCTATTCTCGGGCATAGGGAGTCGGGCAGTCAGACGTGCCTCTGAGACGGATAAGGCCCAAATTGCAACCTGGATTGTGGATGACTCCGACTACTCTGTGAGCAATTTGACGATTGAGGCTTCAGACGTTCGGCGCAAGAAGAAAGGTGGGTGGCGCATCTTCTGGGACGCTGAACTGGAGAGAAAACTGAAGGAATACCGGAACGCGAAGTTGCCGAAAGAAACGGGCGGAGTCCTTATAGGTTCCTACGACATGGCGCGACGGATCATATACGTTTTCGATGCAACCGAAGCCCCCCCAGACAGCCAAGAGTGCCCCCACGGGTTTTTGCGTGGCTCGGCGGGCCTCCAGGAGGCCGTCGAGAGAATCCGGAAAGCGACCAGCGGCAGGCTCGACTATATCGGCGAATGGCACTCGCATCCAACTCAAAACACCGAGCCAAGCTCCAGAGACAGGACCGTTGTCAAGTGGGTGAAGGATACTTTGGACGTTGAAGGGCAAGTGGGAGTCGTCGGTATTGTAGGTAGCGTAAAAAGGTTGAGCCTCATCCCCTGCGGCACCGCATTATATCAGTAGGCCCTCCTTCCTTTCTCAGCGAAGCTCAGACTGAGTCCTCCCTTATTGACATCCCAGCCGTGAACCTGCGGAGGATATCAGGCTGCTAACCCTCGCGTCGGCGAACCGGTTTCTATGGCTACAGGGAAGGCTATTTGCTCTAATTGCCGGTCTTAACGCCACGTCCTACCCAAGCAGTAGGTGAAACTCTCCCCAGGTGGCGAACCGGGCAGCGACCGGGCTTTCGTAATTCTCGGCGGCACAATCAACTTTCGGGCGGCCAAGTAGAATCCCTAGAGCAATAGGGGATTTGCCGGTCGGACGGGCGTGGCTTAACTCTGTAGGCGTGCGACCAACCAGTCTATAATGGGAGATCATTGACCATGCTAGGTCTCGTTACCGAATGACGGTCGAGACTCGGACTTCCACAAGGAATTGTTCGATTATTTCAACCTGCCTCTGACCATCGTCTCAGACTGCGGCGTTGTCGATACAAGTGCCACCGACTGATAAGGTCAAGTTACAAAGGGATGGACGGTACACAGGCGTAGTGGCCCTGACGGGAAGAGGAAATGCGTCCCCACACGGAATGATGGCATGGTCGATGTCGCCATTGGACGAAATTCTAACGGCAAACCTTTTGTAAGTGTGCCAGCAGTTGACTAACCCTGAGGTTCTTCTCTTTTGACTTCACCTTATGACGATCTCAAGGGACTGGCTCTGTCCGGGGGAGGATTCCGAGCCACCCTTTTCCACCTTGGAGCTGTATGGAGACTCAATGAGTTGGCCCTGCTTCCGACAATCGACCGAATCTCGGCAGTCTCGGGTGGTTCAATCCTAACAGGGCTCCTCGCCGTCCGGTGGTCTAGGCTCTCCTTCGAGAACGGAGTAGCTGTCAATTTCAGTGAGGAGATTGTAGCGCCTATTTGGAAGTTTTGTGGTCTCAGCGTTGATGTATGGGCTGCCATTGGGAGCGTGCTACCTGGTGTTAATATGCTCTCACGCTATTACCAGAAGCACCTCGTTGGGAAGCACACGCTTCAAGATATTCCAGACCATCCTGAGTTTGTATTCAATGCCGCTCACTTAGAATCAGGGCGAAATTGGATATTCTCGAAATCCCTAATGCGGACTTACAAACTCGGTGTTATAGATTTTCCACGCACGAGATTATCGAAGGTCATTGCCGCCTCGTCGGCATTTCCCCCCGTCTTTTCACCCGTCGTTCTCAGATTGGACCCAAGTGATTTTCGGAAATCTGAGTTGGCAGACCTTTTCGACCGCACCGACTTAAAGAAGAAGGTATCGCTAACCGATGGCGGGGTCTATGACAACCTTGGCATACACTCCATTCGCGACTTCGGAACTCTGTTGATCTCTGATGCCAGTAGCCCTTTGATTTCTAAAGGAGGCTCGTCCATTCTCCGGGGTTTGAGCCATCGCTCGAAACGTCCGATAGATATCGCAATTGAGCAGACAAGGGCACTCAGGCGCCACACGACCGTAACCCAGCTTGTGCAAGGGGAGAAACAAGGTGCGCTGTGGGGCATTGGCACGCTCTTGGAGAGGTATCCCCTACGGAGTGCATTCGACGTCGGAAGTGGTTGGCAATCGCACATCGAGTCCATTAGGACGCGCCTCAACTCATTCAGCAATGCGGAAAAGGCAATCCTAATCAACTGGGGCTACGTGCAATGCGATTTGGCAGTCAGATCATACTACCTGACCCAAGCAACGCCGCCAAACTTAATGCCGTTTCCGGAGTTTAGTTTCGTCAATCCGAAGGTCGAGGAGAAATAGCGAAAATTCGTGTTGAGGTTCGCTCTGGCTCGGTAGCCGATATTCAGGCGGGCACGGGGCTGCTCCTAAGGCTTGCTGACAGCACTGGATCGTGGACGGGCTGCAACGGACCTATGGTGCTTTTGGATACTAGATATGTGGAGTGGGTCTATGAACCTGGACGGAATAGGCTTCGTCGAAGCGATAGTCGTAGACGTAAGCGATCTGGCGAAAGGGGCGGCCTTTTGGGGCGCAGTGACTGGCAAGGAGTTCGGTCCCTCATTCGAGCCTAACTTCTTGCGAGCAAGGTCTGAATCTGGTCCCGATCTAGTCCTGCAGGAGGTCGCCAATGTCAAGACCGGCAAGAACAGAATGCATTTGGACATCCAAGTGACGGACATCGAGATCGCCTTGGAGAGTGTGTCGGCTATGGGTGGAAGTCTAGTCGCTCGTGCTGACAACGAGTTCGGAGGCCTAGTCGTTTGCTCCGATCCGGACGGGAATGAATTTTGTCTCACCTGCCCAAATTCTTGAGACAGAGGATAGCATCAGGAAAGCCATCCCGTGTCTCACGCTACGAATCCTTTGCGGTCCCAGGACTTCGAGCAATGGGGATCCCAAGTCTGAAAGAAATCGACGGAAGACATGGTTGTAGCAGGCTTACCTCCACACCAAGCCCACCTGAGACGAATCGAATCGTTCATCGGGAACGACGAGACACATCCATTTGAGTCCACTTCACCGGCTTGGCTTGAATGGACCCAGTTCAACCACCCAGGCGTACCTGAGTTTTCCGTTGCTATTGAGTCCTTCGAATGAAGGTTTTTGATTTTGTCCAGTTTGGGGGAGTTCCAGATTCAAGAGCCACATGGGCATAGGAGGCCGTGGTCGATCACTAGTCCCATCCCAATTTCTAGAATGATATAGTCTATTTTCCAACTAGGCTCACCAAACTTACTCGGAAGGACCGTTAGGTCACGCCTGCAAACGGTCAACCGCCTCTGGGTGTAGCGGCATTCAGTTCCTCCAATGCCGCGACCACCCTTGACGCTGCTGCGGCATATCGCCTAGCCATTTCTGGAGTAAGAGGAACGTCTAGTCTGTGAACTACTTGGTTTCTTGTCTCCCTCAGGTCTCGCAGAAAGGACACCACCATAGGGTTGAGTACCCCAGAACGGGCGAGTTCTCTCTCGACCGCAATTGTGGAACGCCCCGGTGGGATGTCTACCTCCATGTCCCTGGTTGCAGCCACATCACGTATCGCCTTCTCCACTGCGAGCCACGAGTCGATAACCGCGCCCCTAGGATGAGCTTGGGCTAAATCCAAAAGGTCATCTTCCACGCGAAACTCGGCGCCCTCCCCTGTAATCGCAGCAGCTTGAGTCTCCACTTCGTCAAGTTTCTGACTGAATTCTACAACGAAGTCCTTATATCTCAATCGCTGGAGAAACGGCAACAGATTGGAGATCGGCCCTCTAAAAACGAAGATAGCCAAGACTACCGTCAACGGCCAGACAAGGTTCTCGACCAAGGCCACAATGAATTCAAGTATACCCATACGAATCCTTCGCAACCCCACTCATTGGGGGTGAGGTGGGAAAGATACCAAGCAATCACCGCGCAGACAAATCCTGTTGATTTTAAACACGGGTCTGAATAGGGGTCAATTGTGTCTGTAAACCCAAGTCTTGCTTGCGATTCCTGGACGACCCAGTAGCAACGACTCTTCGCCTATCGCATCTGACAACGGGATCGAGACAGGTTCAATCGGCGCTCCATGTCGAATGTTCCTGCAGCCCAACCAAGCACCCTGAACAGTCTGGGACTCTGGATCGGAAGGACCAATACCGGGAGCGGTGAGGAACAGATGAGGCAGGATTCTGATACAAGCGGTTGGGTCAATAGGCTGGCCGCCGGCCTGTTGGCTCTGGGCACCACAGGTAAAACCAGGGGTACTCTATGAATAGGTCGATGTCTTCGGACGGGTCCAGGTATATTCCGGATTCGTGTCATACGACGAGCACCACGCCTTGGCAAGGAAGGTGGTCCTGCCACATTACCCTGACTGGCCCGGCTGGGGGAGACGGCCAACAGAAAACGCTGTATAGAACGCCCTATGGCCGGTTGCCGGTGAACGGGAAGCAGTATACGCTGGGATAGTGGAACAGGTGGAAAATTGAAAGCTGAGGGCGCGGAGTGCTTAGGGCCAGTAAGAAAGAGGATTTTGATGACAAGCAATGCGTGAAGTTGGTGTAGTGAGGTGGACCCGGAAAACTGGACAGCTGGTTAAGTGGGAATCCTGCTCCTAAACTGAGGACAGCGACGGCTGTCGAGGAGGAGCGGGAAATGTCCAGAGAGCGGAGAAAGCACAGCCCGGCCTTGAAGGCCAAGGTTGCACTGGAGGCAATGAAGGGCGAGCAGACGCTGGCCGAGCTGGCCGCCCGGTTCGAGGTCCACCCCAACCAGATTCAGACTTGGAAGAAGGCCTTGGTGGATGGGGCGGCCGTCATCTTCGACCAGGGCAACGGGACCAATAAGGGCAAGGAGCAGAAGAACAAGAACAACGACGCCCTGGTGGCTCGCCTGTCTACGGTTCCAGGCGGATGAAGGCTTCGCTGGACCGGCAGGGCATGCCGGTAAGCCGGAAGCGGGTGCAGCGGCTCATGAGACTGATGGGACTGCGTGCTATCTACCGGCAGCCTCGCACCAGCCAACCGGCGCCGGAACGCCGGGTCTATCCCTACCTGCTGAGGGATCTGACGATCACCCGAGCGAACCAGGTATGGGCGGCTGACATCACCTACCTGCCCATGGCCCGGGGATTCCTCTACTTGGTCGCAATCATGGACTGGCACAGCCGGTACGTGGTGGCCTGGCGATTGTCCAACACTCTTGAGACCGGCTTTTGTGCCGAGGCGCTGGGCGACGCCCTGAACCAGGGAACGCCCGACGTGTTCAACACCGACCAGGGGAGCCAGTTCACCAGCCGCGAGTTCACGCGGATACTCCAGGATCACTCGGTGAAGATCAGCATGGATGGCAGGGGCAGGTACCAGGACAACATCCTCATGGAGCGGCTATGGCGGACAGTGAAGTACGAGGAGGTCTACCTGAAGGCCTACGCCAACGGTCTTGAGGCCCGCAACGGGCTGCGGGAATACTTCCGGTTCTACAACCACTGGAGGCCGCATCAGGCCCTGGGCTACCGTACGCCGGCGGAGGTCTTCCACGGCGAGCCTGTAGAAGAGGAGCTGAAGGAAAGGAGGTGCCCCGACCAACCGGTCTTGGTATCATACGGAGGAGTGCAGGAGTCCCACTTAATTGTGGCTTAATCCTGTCCAACCGATGGGGTCCACCTCATTCGTCGACGGTGAAACACGGTTGCATAGCAATATTTATGTCACATAATGCGCGAGTGATTCTGCAAGATGCTTCTGAAAAGGAAGGGACTTACGTTAGCCTTGAGAACATTACGGAAACCGATTAGCTTAGCTGGCCCATTGGTTACAGCGCGACCACCCACTCGAAAGTTTGTAACACAGTACCGCTTGGCCCACTTGGCAGGGATCGAACCAGTCACCGGGGAGCCAATTCGCCCGCGCCAGATCGCTAGCTCCAAGCCTAGCCCGCCTCTCGGTCTGCTCACTCGGGCGGACGCCACTCGCGTTCCCAGCGGCCTCAACCTCTCCAGCAGGCTGTTATGGGGCACGCTGCTGCCCAGCAATTCGAACTGGATTGAATGGACCCAGATCGACCTCCCACGAGCACTTAGGGTTTCCGTGTCGATTGAGTCCGTCAAATGAAGGCTCCGGGGTTTGTTCACTCCTAACTGTCACAACACAGGAATCGAGAGACCTGGGTGAGTTGACAGGCTGCCCAGCCACATCTCGAAGATGGTGGTATCTACCGTATGCGTTGGTGGACCAAGGATATCTTATTTGAATGGAATCCCGTTCTGCCTGGGAGTGGCGCCTCGCCTCTACTTATCAGTTCGAGCCTTCCCGGACGGGTCGGGCCGGTTCGGAAGCCGGGTACGTCGAATTCCAGACCGGCCGCGCTGAAAGAGTTCGGGGAGGAACGGTCATCCTACTGGGTGCCAGGCATGGAGTTGATCCCCGTCTATCTTGACACCAATGGGTGATCTGCCTAGTGTGGTAGCTAGTCGGAGCAATACCAATCGGAGTGTAGCATGAACAGGAAATGGCCGGTTCAAGACGCCAAATCGAGGTTCAGCGAGTTGCTCGACACCGCTCTGGCCGAAGGGCCTCAGATAGTGACCAAGCGTGGAGTGGAAACTGCCGTGATCCTTCCCATCGAGCAGTGGCGGCAGCTGGAACGAATGACCAAACCGGACCTGAAGGAGTTGCTCCTTACCACGGAGGCGAGGACCGAGAACCTTACGCCGCCACGGGGACAGCATCGCCACCGAATGCCCTTGGCCATAGAGTAGTCCTATGTACCTCCTCGATACCAACGTAGTCTCGGAGTTACGCCGCCCACGTCCATATGGCGCTGTCCTGGATTGGATCGCAGATGTACCGGCGGAACAGCTCTTCGTGTCGGCCGTTACGGTTGGAGAGATACAAGCAGGGATCGAGATCACCCGTGAGCAGGATGCGGCCAAGGCGGAGGAACTGGAGGCTTGGCTGAACAAGGTCTTAGCTTCCTATGGTGTGTTGCCGATGGACGCGTCGGCTTTCCGGGAGTGGGCACGGCTCATGCACAGAGGGTCGGAGACTATGGCCGAAGATGCCATGATCGCGGCGACAGCCACGGTACACCGGCTGACGGTGGTCACCCGGAACGTGAGCGACTTTGTCCAGCTCGGCGTCGAGTTGCAGAATCCCTTCGACAGGGAGTAGTCCTCGCTATCAATCGTCAAAGGGGCGCTAATGACACTTCCCCGACAAGACTACGAACTCATCAGTGGGTTGTTGCGTTGTAATCTTGGATGGGTGCCCTCACCCTCGGCACTACACCTCCCGCTTGGATGCCAGTCCGTCGGGACATGCGTCTTAGGACTGCGGCATTAGAGGGTGCATGAGAATTATCGTAAAGTCGCCAAGAAGTAGCTTGGTGCAAGCTGGGGGTCGGAGTGTAACTTGGGGATATGAATCGGAGAGCATATCCCAGTGATTTGACGTATTCCCAGTGGGAGCATTTGGAGGCTTTGTTGCCTCCCGCGCCGGCCAGAGGGCGGCGACGGACAGTGGAACTGAAGGAGGTAGTAAACGGCATACTGTACGTATTGCGAGGCGGCATACCGTGGCGAATGGTGCCCCATGACCTGCCCCCCTGGGGCACAGTGTGGTGGTACATCCGAAAGTGGCGGGCCGATGGCACATGGGAGCGGGTTGAGGAGGCGCTGCGGAGCCAGGTCCGTGAGAGGGAAGGACGTGATGCTACACCCAGCGCTGCCATCATTGACAGCCAGTCGGTGAAGACCACGGAAAAGGGGGGCCTCGGGGCTACGACGCAGGCAAGAAGGTATCTGGGCGCAAACGCCACATCGTAGTGGATACGACCGGCCTGCTCTTGGCCGTAGTGGTACATGCGGCCAACATCCAGGACCGGGACGGCGCCAAGTTGGTGCTGAGCAAGCTGCTGACCCGGTTCCCCAGGCTCCAGTTGATCTGGGCCGATGCCGCCTATGCTGGCCGACTGGTGGAGTGGGCTTGGGCCGCTGGGGGATGGATATTGAGCGTGGTGCGGCGCAATCCAGACAGCCATCGCTTCGAGGTACTGCCTCGCCGGTGGGTGGTGGAGCGCACCTTGGCGTGGTTGAGCCGCTGCCGACGGCTCAGCAAGGATTTCGAGGAACTGCCGGAAACCAGCGAGGCATGGGTTCATATAGCGATGGTCCACCTGATGCTCAAGAGACTCAAACCAGCCTGACCTCTATTTCTCACACACCCTCTTAGCTCGCCATCGGCCAGGACCCCGATGATGGTCATGTCCATGGAGGCGTGGCGATGGGCGGTCTCAACCGATTCTATCCGGCCCCCGCGGCCGCGCTTGGGGATGCGCAGAACTTCCCGTACCCCGGCCAGGGCGTCGGCAGTGAGGCATCGGCCTGCCTGGGCGCTGGGGCCCGGTTGCGCCATCCTCTGACGGCCTCGGCCACCACCGGGTGACGGGTTGGGTTGTCGTCCTTCTGCATGCCGGCGACAGCGTGGAAATGGGAGATAGCAGCGCGGGCCTGCTCGATGGTGGCCATGGACCGACCTGTCGCCGCCAGGTGGCCCAGGTAGAGGGCCACCGGCATCAGCCCACGCATGGAAGCGCGCCAAGCGGAGGCGTAGGACGGGCGGGTGTTGTCGGCCTTGGCGTCCCGGAGGCCTGAGGAGACATCCTGGGCCGCCTCGCAGCCGGGACCGGACAGTTCCAGGGACTCGCGGAGCTCAGGGACGCGGCCAGTCCGGCGGTAACGAAGGTCTCTTTAATGTCGTGATAACACTATATTATCACGGGTTTTACTTGCCTCTAACAAGGTCCTGTCGCACTTGGCAGGGCAGGTGTCGATAGGGCGGTCGTCTCATGTGCCTAGAGATTGGAGGGTCTGGAAAAAGGTAGGTGTGCCATTGTGAAAGTTGCAACAAAGGGACATCTAACCCGCCAAATGCAACGCAACCGGCTACACAGGTCACGCCCTAGCAGCTTTCCGCATGTAAACCTCCTGGCTCCAAAAGTTGCCCGACTCCGCAAGCAGCTCCTGTTGCAACTGAAACTCAGCCAGGAGACGAATGTGGCGCTGGCCAATGTACTCCCATAAGCGCCCACGGACCCCACGGTCGAGAGAAGTCGCCGCCAGTTCCTAGGAGGCACTGGAGCAGGTGGCCTTTCGGCAGAGATTGAACCGCCGTGGAATGATAAAATCACTCTGCCAAAAGGCGAGATTTCCGTCATCGGCGAGCCGGTGAGCGGGAAGGGGTTGCCCCTTCCGTTTGAAACAACATAACCTACCGCGGCTCCCTTTGGGGATGGCCAAAACTGCCCGATTGAGGTCAATCTTTAGTCTTGTGAAAGCTTGGCTATGGTTTGTTGCCGGCTGCGGCAACGCAAAAGCTCAGGTAAACTAGCATTAATTTTGGGTCCATACAGTGTGACGGAGGAAAAGATGGCCCACAAAATCGCTCTCTTCAATCACAAGGGCGGCGTTAGTAAGACTACGACTACCTTTCACTTAGGGTGGATGCTGGCGACAAAAGGAAAAACTGTGATCTTGGCCGACGCAGACCCACAGTGCAACTTAACGGGCCTTGTCCTAGGGGATGAGGAAGATGGATTTGAGAATTGGTACGAGGTGGAAAAGGAACGAAACGTCAAGGCTGGACTAGCACCAGCCTTTGAATCGTTACCCCGGCTAATCGATCCAGTTAATTGTTACTCAGTTCCCGAGCGAACCGGTTTATTCTTGCTGCCCGGGCATATCGATTTGTCGGAGTATGAAGTGACCCTAGGGATTGCGCAGGAACTATCGGCCTCAATTCAGACTCTGCAGAACCTTCCTGGGGCGCCTTCGTATCTTCTGGACAAAACTGCAGAAGCCTACGACGCAGACTATGTCCTCATTGACATGAATCCTAGCCTGAGCTCCTTGAACCAAAACCTACTGATGACCAGTCAATACTTCATTGTTCCGACCTCGCCTGATTACTTTTCCGTTATGGCCATAAATTCTCTAGCCAATGTTCTACCCAAGTGGAGCGCTTGGTCCCAAAAGGCCGGATCCCTTTCCATTCTTAGGGATGCTGTATATCCATTCCCTGGCCACAGTCCTAAGTTCCTAGGGACAATAGTCCAGAATTACCGCCCACGCGGTGGCTCGCCAGCAAGAGGTTTCCAAATCTGGATAGATAAAATTAACGAGGCTGTATCGGAACAATTGGTTCCTCAGCTTGCGAGTAGCGGCATGCTGCTACCTATGGACTCATACAACGAACTAGGGAACCACGAGTTTTGCTTGGTGACTATTCCAGATTTTAATACTCTGGTTGCCAAGTCACAGTCCTATCAGACACCAGTATTTGAATTGGACGAGGATCAAATTGGCCTGACAGGACCAATTCTTGCTACAACCCTAGAGTCCCGCGAGCGCTTCAGAGTCCTTTTCTCAGATCTGGCGGATGAAATCATAGCGTTGACCACCGATGCAAGCGGCAATTGACCAATTCCGTTGGAACATCCGGCGCGTTCGCAACCTCGGGTCGTTGTATCAAATACTAAGCACGCAGACCACGTCGGCTCTGGACCTGTCCGACCTCCTGCGACCCGAGTTGGTGATGGTAGTCAGTGCCTTAGACCTATATGTCCACGAACTTGTCAGGCTAGGAATGCTGGAGTGTTTCCGCGGACAACGTCCCCAGACTAGCCAATTTCACGACTTTCAAGTTACTCTCGGTGCGACAATTCAAGCTATCTCTACACTTGGAAGCGATGTTTGGCTGGACGATCAGATAAGGGCACGCAATAACCGACGCACATTTCAGAACCCAGGCGACATCTCATCAGCAATACAGTTTATCTCCAATTTAGACCTATGGGCCTCCGTTGCAGTCCAGCTCCAGTTGCCGCGACAAGATGTTACAGCTCGGCTTCGCCTAATCGTCGATCGACGGAACAAGATCGTCCATGAAGCAGACTCTGATCCATCTTACGGACAGATCGGGACCTTGTGGCCTCTAAACTTCACTCAGACCGACGATGCAGTAACATACGTAGAACAAGTGGTAGAGGCAATTCACATTGTAGTGGTCTAAATTAGCGACTGTGCTCCAATTTTATTCACCACTCCCTCAGAGTTGACTATGGAGGTCCCTAACAGACCCCCCAGTCTAAGAGGGTGTGTGAGAATTATAGTAAAGTCGCCAAGAAGTAGCTTGGTGCAAGCTGGGGGTAGGAGTGTAACTTGGGGATATGAATCGGAGAGCATATCCCAGTGATTTGACGTATTCCCACTGGGAGCATTTGGAGGCTTTGTTGCCTCCCGCGCCGGCCAGAGGGCGGCGACGGACAGTGGAACTGAAGGAGGTAGTAAACGGCATACTGTACGTATTGCGAGGCGGCATACCGTGGCGAATGGTGCCCCATGACCTGCCCCCCTGGGGCACAGTGTGGTGGTACATCCGAAAGTGGCGGGCCGATGGCACATGGGAGCGGGTTGAGGAGGCGCTGCGGAGCCAGGTCCGTGAGAGGGAAGGACGTGATGCTACACCCAGCGCTGCCATCATTGACAGCCAGTCGGTGAAGACCACGGAAAAGGGGGGCCTCGGGGCTACGACGCAGGCAAGAAGGTATCTGGGCGCAAACGCCACATCGTAGTGGATACGACCGGCCTGCTCTTGGCCGTAGTGGTACATGCGGCCAACATCCAGGACCGGGACGGCGCCAAGTTGGTGCTGAGCAAGCTGCTGACCCGGTTCCCCAGGCTCCAGTTGATCTGGGCCGATGCCGCCTATGCTGGCCGACTGGTGGAGTGGGCTTGGGCCGCTGGGGGATGGGTATTGAGCGTGGTGCGGCGCAATCCAGACAGCCATCGCTTCGAGGTACTGCCTCGCCGGTGGGTGGTGGAGCGCACCTTGGCGTGGTTGAGCCGCTGCCGACGGCTCAGCAAGGATTTCGAGGAACTGCCGGAAACCAGCGAGGCATGGGTTCATATAGCGATGGTCCACCTGATGCTCAAGAGACTCAAACCAGCCTGACCTCTATTTCTCACACACCCTCTTAGAGGCAGCGGGCCTGAGGAAGGTCTGACGTTTTGCGGTCCAGCGTCAGGGTTTCCAAACCGGCGCGGCGATAGTCGTCGGCGATGAGACGGTCGAATAGACCGGGACTATCGGAAGCTTCCAGTGCTTCGATCACTGCACGTCCATTCAGGGGAGCCGCCAACCCGCTGCGTAGAACGTCCACCAGACCGGAACGCGCATCGGCTTTGGTTATCCCATGGTGATGCTGCACGGCGACGTAGGCTTCTCCGATGACTTGGTTAGAGGCGAAGATCTCGGCAGCGGTTTCCTGGACCAACCCGCTCAACTTGCTCGCAGAGTACTCGAAGTCCGCTGCGGGTTCTCCGGTGAGCAGCCGAACGAGGATGGAGGTATCAATCCCTAAGCGTCGGGTCATACGGCTGCTCGCGGAACGATGCGAGGTCGAGGGGCGTTTGTTGGGCCCGTAGCTTGCCGCGCAGCGGTGCAAGTAGGGCCGGGTTGATTCGCCGGGGACGGAGAATGAACCCACTGGGACCCTGTTCTATTTCTAGTTGGTCGCCGGGCTGTACCCCCATCGCCTCCAACGCTCGGGCCGGGAAGGTGACCTGACGCTTTGCGGTGATTTTGACAATCATCTGCACACCTCCTTACCAAAGGACCAATGTGGTAAGGCGCCATAGTCAAGCAGATATCCTTATACCCCTTTCTCCATGGGTAGACTATATTGATTCGAAATCCGGTTGCCCAGGTCATCCGGAAAGCCGTCTTCGTCGCTATATGGCCCACGGTGTATAATTGGGCCTGTTATGAAAGTAGTGATCGCACCCCAAGGATTCAAGGGCGGAATATCCGGTCTGGAAGCGGCCCAGGCCATCGCCAGGGGCGTAGCGGCCGCGGTCCCAGATGCCGAAACGGTGCTGGCGCCGGTGGCCGACGGCGGGGATGGCACTCTCAACGCCTTGGTAGACGCCACTGGAGGCCAAGTTTTCAACCAAACGGTCACCGGTCCGTTGGGACAGCCTTTGGAAGCCCAATGGGGGGTGATGGGCGACGGTAACACGGCGGTTATCGAAATGGCCCGTGCCTCGGGCTTGGCATTGGTCCCCCAGCGCCGCCGTAATCCCAGGATTACCACCACGGTAGGCACGGGCGAAATCCTCAAAGAGGCCCTCGACCAGGGTTTCACCAGGGTGATAGTGGGCTTGGGCGGCAGCGCGACGAACGATGGCGGGGCCGGTATGGCCGGGGCCTTGGGGGCCCGCTTCCTGGACGCCAATGGCCGTCCACTGCCGCCGGGAGGAGCGGCCCTGTCGCGGCTGGCTAGTATCGACACCTCGGCCCTGCACCCCGGTCTTGGTGAAGCGTCAATCGTAGCTGCGACCGACGTCACCAACCCGCTATGCGGCCCCGACGGCGCATCGGCCGTGTTCGGGCCGCAAAAGGGAGCGTCCGGAGAAGTAGTGTCGGAATTGGACGCAGCGCTGGCCAATTTTGCCCGGATAGTGCAACGGGACGTCGGCGTCGACGTGGCGGACCGGCCGGGCGCCGGCGCCGCCGGTGGCCTGGGCGCCGGACTCATGGCCTTCGCCGGAGCGCAACTCCAGTCGGGGATCGACATGGTCTGCCAGGTGCTGGACTTTGATTCCCACTTGGCCGGAGCGGACTTGGTGATTACCGGGGAGGGCCGGGCCGACCGCTCTACGATATTCAACAAGGCCCCGGTGGGGGTGGCCCGTCACGCCCAAGCGCACGGTGTGCCCACGGTGTTGCTGGCCGGCGGGTTGGGCCCAGGCCACGAGGAACTCTACGGCCACGGTATCGCGGCGGTGCTTTGTATCGCCGACCGGCCCATGAGCTTCGAGCAGAGTCTCAACCGCACCGGGGAGTTGCTGGAAAGCGCCGCCGAACAAACCATGCGCTTGGTTATGCTCCAATCTGCCCGGCGGAACAGCTAAACATAATCGATTAGGAACTGTGTATCCGGCCCGGCAACCCCGGAATGATGATAGATGGGCTATTGGGCCGGGAGCGGCAGTTGCCACCAAGCCGGGGCCTCACTGATCTCGATCCCGGTTACCCACTTTACCCACTCGAATCCCCGGTGTCCCGGCGCAACCAGGCGCAACGGGGCGCCGTGGCCGTGGGATAGCGGCTCACCGCCTACGCTGGTGGCCAGCAGGAAACCCCGCGCGTCGCTGAGAGTGAAGCGCCTGTTGTAGCCCGTTACCGATCTCACCACCAAGCTCCGGGCAGATTCGTCAGGCGCCGCCGTATCCAGCACATCCGCCAACGGCGCTCCCCGCCACTCCTGGGTAGAGTGCCACCCCCCGGTGCAGTCCAGGGTGGCGATCACGTGTCCGTCCTCGGACAGGTCGGCGGCTGTCAGGGTCAGCCGCCGCTGCGCGGCCCCGTACACTTCCAATGTCCAAGCCGCGGCTTCAATGCGGGCCGGGTCGTCGTTCAGCCAGGAGACTCGGGGGAAGTCGTTGCCGGAGAAACTCCCCGCTTCGTAGGAGCCTGTGAACCGGCGGGACTGCCCGGTTAGTCCCGCCGCCCGGACCGCCCCTTCAGTCAACTGCCAAGCGACGAATCCGGCGGCCGCGAGTCCGGCGGCCCGCAGAAACTGGCGTCGCTCGACCCAAAACCCGATTGGAGCCCGCCTCGTCGTGTGCCACGAGTGCCAGACTAGAAGCGGGACGATAGCCACTCCAGTGTAGATGTGCCAGCTAACGCCACTGAAGAGCCACCACCGGTAGGGTCCCAGCACCGACCACGCCATGCCCAAGACCAGCGTGACCACCAGTAACAATGCCAGCAAGAGCGACGCATACCGTACCGGACCTGTCCGGGGCCGTTGCCACGACAGCAGAACGTTGACCGACTTCCAGACCAACACGGCCAGAATGCCGTAACCGGCAACGCGGTGGGTCTGGATGTAGATGGCGCGGTCTTGAGACCCGGAGATCAAGCCGAAGAACCCGGAGACCAGCTCGATCCCCAGGAAAAGGAGCAACAGTGAATTGGCCCAAGGAAAGCGCATAGCCCGGTCCGTCTCTTACCAGATACGACGGCCCACCGGCAACGGATTCGGCTTTCGGAGGAAGGGCCTCGCCGACGTCTCCGAACGCACAGCAGCGCGGCTCTACGGCTGTCATGCGAATGGTAATGACAGCCTAGGAGAAAAGGGGCCTCGGTCCGAGGCTTCGGCTGGGAGTTCCGGGCTATCTATTTGAGCCGGTAATGGTGGTCTTCCCGCCAATTGTAGGCCCTTTGGGCGTTAAGAACGGGGAGGTCCCAATGACGGTCCTCGAATTCTTTCAACAGAGATTTCTCAGCGTCGGCAACCTGTTCGGTTTTCAAGACCGAGAATCTAAATGAAACTCCCGGCTCCGGCTGATTCAATATGCGGTTCAAACGATTGGCGGTAGTGTGGAGATTTAAGTGGCTCGCCAATTCGTTCCGCAGGTCCAGTTTCGATAGCCCGATCTTGAGGATACGAGTGGTCCCAAAATACCTGGCGTACTCCTGCTGTTGCAGAACCTGATATATGCCGGGCTCCTCCGGCGCATGGGTATTGATCGATTGACTTGAAAAAGAGTATTCGGGAGACCAGCCCGCGTCTTCCGATGGCTCCAACGACGAGTCGGCAGCCATATCGTGTACCGCTATCAGTTCCATGCGCTTGGGCGGACTATCCGCCCGCACCAATTTCTGAATCTGTTTAGCGGTTTCCCCGCTAAACAACGATTCGCCGCACTGACAGCACACCTCCGCCGGTACGTTCCTCACAATGGTTACACGCCCGCCGGATGGCTGGGCGAAAGTCACATGTCGCTCCTCAAGGGTCCCACGGCAGAGCCGACACCGGGCTTTGGTACTCACGTCTTCCGTGTCCTCAAGTCAATCCACTGGTCGGAATCCGGCTCGTATACCGTAATCACCTGTGGATTAGGCGGATAGGAAAATTGTACATGCAATGGCTCGTTATCGGAAGCAAATCCAAGCACAAGGCAACTGGGACCTCGAGGATCGTCCGGATAATCTTCTATAATCTCCGCCCGCAGATCCAGAACTGCCCTTTCAATATTCTCAACTCTTATGTTTCTCTCATTGAGCCGCATCAAGGCATGAGGTGTGATCCTCAAGTCGCTGTTGCGGACGTGGAGCTTTAGCTCCCCAATGGACACCGGTTGAAGAATGAGGGTTAACTCACCGCTAAGCCATGCGCTCCGCGACGAAGTCCAAGACTTGGCGGGAGAGGTAGATGGAGCGGTCGGCGTCCAACTCGTCGAAGGCCTCCGAAGAGGTCCCGCTGGGCAGGAACTCAGGGTAGCGGGTAATGTAATGGTACTTGTCGAGTTGGCGGGCTTCGCTCTTCACCGTGTCGAACATCACGTCGAAGAGCTTGGCGTCTTCGCACAGGTCCAGCAGTGAGTGCCCCCAAACGTCTTCCACCCGTTTGTGGTAGAGGTAGGCCTTGACCGCCTTCTCCGCAGCCTGCTGGCCCTGGAAACAGGCCAGATTATGCTTTCCGTGGTCACGCAGGAATTGGGCGTCCTCCAAGTCCTGGCGGGCTTGGCGCAGCCAGCGGGCGCCCTCGGCCAAGTAATCAGGCATTGAAAATCTCCCGTCCCTCTTTGCAGGCCCGTCGCAACGCTGGCAGAGAGTCCTTTAACGTCTCGAACTCTTCCGGAGTGTAGACCAACGTGTCGATTTCGACCGAGCTGCCCAGGTGGTAGGAAAAGAAGTCGGCTCGGCGGCCAAAGGTATGCTCCGTCTGGTGGACCACGACCAGTTCGATCCGGGTGTCGGGGGAGTAGTCGCCGGCCGCCATGTCGCCGGTCAGGATTACTTTTTCGACCCCCAGCATCGGCAGGACCTCCTGGATACTCTCCAGTTCCCGCTCCAGCATCTGCTTCCTGAAAAGGGCGAACCCCACCCGCATCGGCATTGCCTAATTCACCTGCGTCAATTCCAGGGCCGCAGGCATCCGCTAGCCCAACAGCACCATGTGGACTTCCTTGGGGCCGTGGACGCCTTGGACGATGGTCATTTCAATGTCGGCGGTGCGGCTGGGGCCGGTGATGAAGTTCAAATAGCTCCCCATCTCACCGCCCTGCTGATAATACTCCAACCGGCGAAGCAGGAAGAGGTCGTCCAAGGACTCCAGCACTTCTTGAGGCCGCACCAGAGCGACGTGCACCGGTGGGTACAGCGACACCAGCCGGCTTAGCCCGCGCCGGGGCAGGATTACCAACGAGCCCGTTTCGGCCAAGGCGTAGTCGGTCCCGGTGAGGCCAAGGTCGGCCAGACGTATCTCTTCCCGCAGCGATTCCCTGCTGGCGGCGTCGCTCCGCACGACCGGCGTTACACTGATTCCTTGGTTGGCCAGCACCGTATCCAGGGGTACCCGCTCGAAAACTTCTTGACCCGACCGCACCACCCGAGAGACCCCCAATCGTTGGGCCAACGACTCGACATAACCCACCGCTTCTTCGACGCCGGGCGCCCGGTAAACGTTCCAGCCGCCCCGGCCCGCCATGTCGGCCAAGCGGTCCAGCAGCGCTGGGCGGTTTTCTTCCAACCGCCGCCTCGCCGCCGCCGCTTGTTCTTCGAGATCGGTCTCCCGCTCTAGGAGCCTGTCATAGGGCGATGCGGGCGCTCCCGGCTGTCGGCCCAACGAATCTCTTACCGACCGCAGAAACTCGGCTTTGGGTACGCTGGGAATTTTGTCGGACGCGGGCGACGCGGCGGACACTACGGTTCCCTCCATAGTTCGTCCCGCCAGATTTCCCGGAACGAACGGCGGGGCAGGCTTGGCAGGTCCCGTTTCCGGGTCCAATTGGACAGCGGCGGGAAGGGGAACCGCCTGATCCAACCGCCGTCTTTCTTGATGGGCGAGAACGGCAACAGCCGGTCCAGCCCCTGTAGGGCCCGGCCGACGCGGGTGGCGAGCCCCAAGAGACCCGGATTGCCCATGACGCGAGCGAAGGCCTCGGCGGACACCTTCTCCATCGTGGAAACGGCCCGCTCTTGGGGGTCGTTACTCTCGGCGGTGCGGCGCCGCAGGTCCAAGAGCATCCTGGGAATGTCGATCCTGACCGGGCAGACCTCCCGGCAGGCGCCGCACAAACTGGAGGCTTGGGGCAGGTTCTTGGACTCTTTCAGGCCCACCAACATCGGCGTGACCACCGCGCCAATGGGGCCTGGGTAGACCCATCCGTAGGCGTGGCCTCCCACCCGTTGATAGACCGGGCAGATGTTCAGGCAAGCCCCGCAACGAATGCAGTAGAGGGCTTCCCGCAGGGCGGGGTCCCGGAGCATCCGGGAGCGGCCGTTGTCGACCAGAACCAAGTGGAATTCTTCGGGACCATCTTCGTCGTCGTGGCGTCTCGGCCCAGTGATCATGCTGACGTAGCTGGAAATCCTCTGGCCGGTGGCGGAACGAGGCAGCAGCCGGAGAAAGATGGCTAGGTCTTGCATCGAGGGAATAACCTTTTCCATGCCCGTGATGCCGATGTGCATCCGCGGCGCCGATGTACAGAGCCGGCCGTTGCCCTCGTTGGTGACGATTACCAGCGTACCGGTTTCCGCCACCACGAAGTTGGCGCCGCTGATCCCCAGGTCGGCCTCCATGAATTTCTCCCGCAGGGCCACGCGGGCGGCGCCGGCCATCACTTCGATGTCGTCGTTGTAGGGGAGTCCCAGTTTCTTGGTGAACAGCTCGGCTACGTCTTCCTTCGACTTGTGTAGCGCCGGCGCCACCAAGTGAGAGGGAGTATCTTCGGCCAGTTGGATAATGTACTCGCCCAAGTCGGTCTCGTAGACGTCGACGCCCAGCGATTCCAACACCGGGTTGAGTTCCAATTCCTCGGAGACCATGCTCTTGCTCTTGGTGGCTACCTTGACGCCGCGGGTCTGGGCCAAGTGGCCGACAATCGCGTTGGCTTGGGCGGCGTCCCGGGCGAAATGCACTTGGCCCCCGGCGGCGGTTACGTTGTCGTGGAGCAGTTCGAGATAGTAGTCCAAGTGGTCCAAGGTGTGGACCTTTATCTCGCGGGCCTCATCCCGCCACCGGTCCCAAGCCTCCTGCGAGACTTCGTCGATGGCTGTCCGGCGGGCCACGTCGAATCCTGACCCCACGCGGGCGAGTGCGCGCCGCAGTTGGGGGTTTTCCATCGCTGCCGCCGATGCGGATACGAAATCGCTGGTTTTGACTTCTGGCATTTTGGGTCCCGGAATTTAGTCTGTGGTTCGACTGTCGGGGTCAAGCACTTGTGCCAAATGGCGTACTTCGAAATCGGGCGCCTCCCGGCGCAGGGCGCCGCCGATGTGCATCAGGCAGCTCATGTCGCAGGAGATTAACGTCCCGGCGCCGCTGCCTCTCACGCTGGCTATCTTGTCGGCCAGCATTCCTTCGGAGATGTGGGGAAGCTTCACCGAGAAACTGCCCCCGAAGCCGCAACAGGTCTCGGCGCCAGGCAGTTCCCGGCGTTCCAAGCCGGAGACTGAGTCCAATAACGCCACCGGTTCCTTTCTGACTTCCAACTCCCGGAGCAAATGGCAACCCGGATGGAAAACGGCTGAGCCGGAGTATGAGGCCCCCGCATCGGTGACGCCCGCCACTTTAACCAGGAATTCAGAAAACTCGTACACTTTGCCCGCCAGGGCTTCCGCCTGAGACCGGAGGCCCGGGTCGTCGGCAAAGAGTTCCAGGTAGAACACCCGCATCATGGCGGCACATGAGCCCGACGGCACGACGACATAGTCGCTGCCGGCGAAGCTCCGCAACGCCCGCTGCGCCAAGGCGCGAGCTTGACGGGTGAACCCGGAGTTATAGACTGCCTGGCCACAACAGGTCTGATCGGAGGGGAAGCCGACTTCAACGCCGTGACGCCGCAACACCCGGACCACGCTAACCCCGACCTGAGGGTAAAGCTGGTCGATGATGCAGGTCACGAAGAGGTCAGCGTTTATGGAGCCGGCGTGGGGCAGATCAGCGTGGGAAAGATCGGCGTCGGACAAAGAGTAACCGCCTGCGAGTTAACCTGGGTCGTTACCGCGAAGCGTAACAGAGAGCCCGCCTACTGACAATAACGGCCGTTCGCTTCCACAGGGCCTTGTCATTCTCGCCATTGCGAGAGAGTCCTCTCATGATGAACCGGTCAAACCCAGACCAGACGGCCTATTGACATGCTCTGGGCGAACTGGAAAAACAACGATTATGAGGCCCTGAGCGGCCAGGCCCACCACAAGTGTCGCCCCTGCACTTCGGCAGTTACGTTCCGGCATCGCGGCCATAGTAGCGGCGCCCGGTCTTTTCCTTCTCCCTTGAGGGGGAAGGCCTGTGTTATTTTTCTCTTCCCCCTTGAGGGGGAAGGCTAGGAAGGGGGTGACGCTGCGGTATTGCGCCGGTAATCGGGAGAAAGAATCGATGTGGCACGCCAGCCACAACCTCAACCGTTCGCAGTGCGCGGGGGAGGGAGAATGAAAAGCCACTGGTGGCTCCGAGCCCTTTGACAGCGAGGGCCGCCGTGCTAGACTCGCTCCAGTTTCCCGGACAGGCGGTGCTTATGATGTCCGATACGGCCGATGTGATCATCGTGGGTGGCGGGGTGACCGGCTGCTCCTTGGCCTACCAGTTGGCCAAGCACGGGGTGGCGGTGACCGTGCTGGAGAAGTCCACTTTCGGGGCTGGCGCGTCCGGCGCCACGGCCGGCGTCATCGCCCCCCTGTGGCACGTGGACCCCGACGCCATCGCCATGTTCCGGTTAGGCTTGCGCAGTCTGGAGCTTTTTCCTCCCTTGGCCGCAGAGCTTTCGGCGGCCGGGCTGGACCCGGAGTTCCGGCAGACGGGCGTCCTTAAGCTGGCCTTCACCGAGGAAGAGGCGGAACAGTTTCACGACGACCTGGAATGGCTCCGGGCGATGCGTATGGGTGTGGACTGGCTCGACGCCGACGCCGTGGTGCGCCGGGAGCCGGAAGTGAATCCCAGGGTGCTGGGCGGAGTGTTTACGCCGATGTCGGGGCACGTTTCCGGCCAACGGCTGGTGGACTCCTTGGTCCACGCGGCCAGCCGGCAGGGCGCCCGGTGCCGGTCCGGGGTAGAGGTGACCGGCCTGGTCCGGGAGGGCGGCCGGGTCACCGGCGTAGACACCGCCGCAGGTACCGTGTACGGCGGACAGGTGGTGCTGGCCGCCGGCCCTTGGACCGGAATCGACGGCAGGTGGTTGGGGCAGGAAACCGGCCTGGACATTCCGGTGCGCCCGGTGAAAGGCGAACGCGTTCTGTTGCGAAAGCCCGGATTTCTGCCACGTTGCCCAGTGCGAAATTCCGAGGCCTACGTGGTCCCACAGTTGAACGGCGACATCTTGGTGGCCGCCACCCGGGTCGACGGACGGTTCGACGAGCAGGTAACCGCCGGCGGCGTCGCCACAATGATCGAACAGGCGAAGGTGTCGTTTCCCGGCTTGGAGGACGCCGTCTTCGTGGGCGCCCGGGCCGGGGTGCGCCCCGCGACACCGGACGGAATTCCGGTGTTGGGTCCGGTCCCCGGTTTGGAAGGATTGAGCATCGCCGCCGGGCACGACGCGGTGGGGATTATGCTCAGCCCCGGTACCGCCGAGCTCATGGCCCAATACATCCTGGACGGCAACGCGGCACCGTTGGAGCCGTTCCGGTTGGAACGTTTCAGCTAGACAGCACGACGTCCAAGATCGCCACCCGTCCGTCGCCGACGGCCTTCAGGCCCGCTTCGATTGCCCCCGGCAGGCGCCGCGGGTCCTCCACCCGCTCACCGTGGCCTCCGAAGGGAGCGGCCAATTCAGCGTAGTTGGGTCCCGGAATGTCGACGCCGTGGAAGATGCCAGTCTGCGATGCGGCGCCCTCCGGGTAAAAAGACAGGTGCAGACTCTTCATGGCGGCGTAGCCTGAGTTGTTGAACACCACGATCAGGATGGGCAGACCCTGTTCCTTGGCTAGTCCCAAGCTCTGGGTAACAGGGTTGTAGAGGAAGGAACCGTCGCCAACCAACGCGGCCACCGGCCGGCCGGGAGCGGCCAATTTTGCCCCCAACGCGATCCCCAACCCCTGTCCCAGCCCTCCCGAAGTCCTCATGTAGCTCTGGGGGTGGTCCCAGCCGACGCGCCGCAAGATTTGGGAGCGGTGGAGGATGGTCTCGTCCACGTAGACCGTGTCGCCCGGCATTACGTCGTTGAGGGTATTGCAAAGGAGACCGGGGTCGATGGGAGATGCCTGGTCCGCTCCTTCGTTCAGAGCGCGGTACCGCTCCCACACATCCGACGGCGTCCTTGGCAGCGTCCTTTGCGGCGCGGTTGTGCCTCCAGCACGGGAACGCACCGCCGTGGTCAGGGCGGCAAGGGTGGTTGGCAGGTGGCCCTCCAGGTAGTAATCAGCCTGTAGGTCCTGATAGACCATGTACTCTTTCAATGGGTATTCGTCGATCACCACCACGGTGGCGTCGGCCGGCCCGGCGCTGGGCGGGTACCACGGGGCCCGGTTTCCCACCACCAAGAATAGATCGTAGCGGTCCAATGCTTGCTTCAGGTCGTAACCGTGATGCAGTGGGTGACTCTTGGGGAAGTTGGAGTATAGAGGCCCCTCTCCTTCGTAGACCGGTATGGACATCGACTCGGCCAGCGCGACCAAGTTTCGGAATCCTTCGACAGTCCGGCCCGAGGAATCGGACACGATCACCGGACTGGCGCTGCCGCAGATCAGGTCGGCTACTCTTTCCACCGAGTCAGGGTCGGGAAAGCTCTTGGGCGCCGGCGGCTTGGCTCGGAGGCTGGCCGACGGTTGCCACTCCGGCAGCATGACTTCGATGGGAACGTTCAGGAAAGCCGGACCTTGAGGGGTGCGCTGGGCCAACTCCCCGGCCCGGCTTACTGTTTCGTACAACGTCTCCGGGCTGGTGACCCGGCTGCTCCACTTGGTAAAGGGTTCCACCAATCGGTTGGGCCCGCCGACTATGCTAAGGTTTCTCAGCCACTGGGGACCTGGGTCGAAGCCGTCAGCCTCTCCGTAAGTGGCCGACTCCCCGGAGCAGACCAGCATCGGTACCTCGCTCTGGTAGGCGCCGTGAATCCCCATAGAGCCCTGCAATACGCCTACGCCTGCGTGCAACAGCACCGCCTGCATCCGGCCAGTCATACGGGTGTAGCCGGTGGCCATGGCCACGGCCAGCGTTTCGTGCCAGGTGTTGATGTAGGCGGGACCGGGCTGCTCGTTGATTCTCTGCTTGGCCAGCGCCTCCCAGACCGAGGGCCATTCGGAGCCGGGTGATGATATGACGTAGTCTACCCCGAGATTTCGCAACGCTTCGAGGATGGCGTCGCCGCCGTCTTTACGTTCTGCCATGGCGCTCATACCTCCGTGCCCGGGCTCAATCGCCGCCATTATACATTGGGGGATATCCCGGATTGTTACAGGACCGATCGGATGGCTGCGGTGCCGTTTATTGCGGATACTCGCCAAGTTTATTCACCGCGGAGAGCGCCAAGAGCGCAGACATTTACGTAAGAAACTCAGCGTTCTCTGCGGTCTCTGCGGTGGGTAAAACCCGGCGGGCCGGGCTTATGCCCTGATCCAGCGGCACTCCGGTTGGTGGCCGTGGGCGCCGTTGTCGGCGCAGGTGCAGGCTGCGTCTTCCCGGAGGAGGTAGCCGTGGTGTTGCAGATAGGCGTGGAAGCCGGGGTAGAAACCTTCGCCGTCGTCAATGGACTCAAAGCCGGCTTGGAATGCGTCCTTTAGCTCTTCGCGGCTGGGCCGGGTCACGACTCTCGATCACTCCTGCACCAAGACTTCAGCGATGTCTTGGGCGAAAATCATGTCCTCCACCCCTTCCAGCGACGGATCGTCCGGGTGGGACAGGTACTTGGCGAAGACCCACACCCCGTCCTTGGGATTGTCGACCACCTCCGCAACGGCGCCTTGGATAGTGGCAATCCTGGCGCCTTCCTGGAGGGTGATCAAGTTAACGACTTCCGGCATTTGTCCCTCACGCCACTCTCTCCCCCGGTTGGAGAGCAATGGCAGTTAACGGCTAGAAGAAAAACGTAAGGTTTTTGGCCAAGAGTACGTTCTGGTCTAGGATTATCTTCCGTTGGGCGATCTTCCAGGCGCCGTCCCTCTTGCGAAGGACATCTTCCCGTTTGCCGATCAGTTGGTCGGTCTCTGTCTCGACCCGGTTGCGATAGATGAGAAAACGGCACTTCAAGGCCACTTCGGTAGCGTCGCTAGCTGATGGCTTGGCGTCGAGTAGCTGGACGTTGGATACCATGTGGCAGATGCGGGAAAGGGGTTCCTCGGCCCAGTGGACGCCGGTGAGTATCTGATTGACCCGGCGTTCCAGGGTGGACTTGCCCTCGTCGAACCAGTTAATGTCCTGACCTTCCCGGGTAAATTCCCGCTCCAGTTCGCCGAACTTTACGTTGCGCCGCATCGGCATCCAGTAACGGATGTCGTCGTCCAACAGGTCCAGCCATTCGCCGAAGCGACGCTCGTCCAGCAACTCGGCCTCGTGGTACAGGAATTCCTCTACCTCGTTCTTGAGAAGCAGGTGAGCGATGGCGGATCCGGTGGTTGTCATAACGAGCGTTACCGGTCCGGTCTAGCCGGAAGCGCCGTTGTGGCCGGGGGTCAGCGGGTCCCAATCCGACGCGTGAAGGAATTGAGACCAACGGTTGTAGAAGCCGCGCTGGTTGTGTTCGGCGGCCATGGACTTGGTCACGTTCCTCACCACGCCGGGCAGTTCCAATCCGTCGGTGTCGACAGTCGGCGCTTCCCACCCCAGGCCCATCTGGTAGTTGTAGGGATGGCGACGGGCAATTACCCCCCGGCTGGCGTTGTGGGCGTAGTTCCAGTTCTCCATGTCGTCCTGCTCGGTCAGACCGGCGGGACCGGAGTAGGAGATGTAGTAGCGGCGCAAAAACTCTTTCACCTCGGCGGGAGCATTCTTGTCCACCAAGAACCACCGCCAAGCCTCATGGCTGTTGGGCCCCCGAGGGTGCCACACGGCAACGGTCCGGGGTTGCCGGGGCAGGAACGACATGTTGGGGAAGGTGGTTCCAGGCCCAGGTATCAGCCGCGACCACTTACCGTAGTTTTTGCGGCGTTCGTTTTCGCAGTGGGAGAAGTATTCCGATACGATCTTGGAGTGTTGGTAGGCAGGAATCTCCCGGTCGTCGGGGCGGAGGAAAGTTATTGTGCCGTGGCCCCGTTCGGGGAAGGAAACGTCCAACGCCGTAGCGCCCACTCGCTCTTGGACATCCCGCCGACCGCTGCCGCTGGGTCCGACTCCGACCAGGTCGACGGACCGGTGACTGATGTTGTGGTAACGGTCGCCGACGAAATTTTCGGCCGGGAATTTCCAATTGCAAGGGACGACCCATTTCTCGACGCCGCCGAAGACCTCGGTTTCGCCGCCGGCGCCGTCCCAGGTATCGAACAGGTAGTCCAGGTAGGTCTTGAAGCCTCCCAGGTACTCTTCCAGCGAGGGGGCGTCTTTGTCCCAGGTTGCCCAGATGCCGCCCCGGTAATTTCGCATTTGGGGGACCTCGGCCAAGCCCCACCGGGACTTGTCCAGTTCTCCATTGTAGGCGTCCTTGAAGTAGGGCACGCCCACCAGTTGGCCGTCGGTGGCGAAGCTCCAACCGTGGTACGGGCAACTGAACACCGGGGTGTTGCCCTCATCGTAACGGCAGACCTTCATGCCCCGGTGGGTGCAGGAATTGAGGAAGACGTGAATTTCCTCTTTCCGGTCGCGGCACAGGATCACCGACTCTTCGCCCATGCAGGACACGAAGAAATCGCCCGCCTTGGGCACCTGGCTTTCGTGGCCTACGAAGAGCCAAACGCGGGCGAAAAGACGTTCCTGTTCCTGCTGGTAGATCTCCGGGCTGACGAAAATCTCGCGGCTTACCAAGCCCGCGTCGAGGTCCACCAACCCATTGACCGCGGCTGACAGTTTGCCGTTTGTTTGGACCATCCCGGCGTTCCCTCCCGGTATGGGCTGTAGTCGGGCGGCTATCTGGCGGCGGCCGCGACCGGCTTCTCCACAGACCGGTGGCCCCAGATGCTGCCCTTCTCGTGGCGCTGCACCTGCCAGGTGGTGTCGTCGACGGTCCGGGCGCCCCAGCCGTACTCGATGTCAAACCCGGATGGGGTTTTCATGTAGAACGAGGTCATGTGATCGTTGGTGTGGCGGCCCAACCCCCGGGTGACCTGCATGTCGCTGTCCTGTACCAGATCGTAGGTGGCGCCCACGTCATTCATCGATTGGGTCTGGAGCATGAAGTGGTTCAGCCTCTTGGCCGTTTTGGCCTCCATGAGGGCGATGGTGTGGTGGCGGGGGTTGCAGTGGAAGAAGACCAGGTTGCGGATGAAATCGCTGATCTTCATCCCCAGGACGTCCCGGTAGAAGTTGAGGGAACGTTCCAGGTTTTCCACGTGGTACACCACGTGGCCGAGCCCTTGATCGCCGGTTACAAACCCGGAAACGGCCCGGGGGGAGTGGAACGGGTTATCGAAGCTGATGGGCGGGCCGTAGTAGACCTCGGTGGCAGTGCCGTCGGGGTCTTCGAACTTGATGAACCCTTCGACGCGGCGGGCCTTGGCCTCATCCGGAGTACCGTAGTTGACCTCAACGCCTGCATCCTTGAGCTGGCCGGCCATTTCTCTCAGGGCGGGTTCGTCGGTCACTTGGAACCCTACGAACTCGATGTCGTCCTTGCCGCCGGAGCTCACGATGAAGCGGTGGCTATACTCGTCCATGCGCAGGGTCAGGTTGCCGTTGGCGTCGACCCCGTTGGACTGTAATCCCAGGATTTCGGTGGCGAAATGCTCCCACTCCTCCATGTTGCTGACGCTGATGCCTACGTATCCTAGTTGCGTTACGCTGGCCATGACTTCCTCCGTCTATTAAATTTGCGCGTCTATCAAATCTGGGTCTATTAGATTTGTTCGTCCATTAGCGCGGTCCAGTGGCGGTAGAAACCGCGGGCGTTCTCTTCGCTGATGCGTTCGGTGACCACGCCGGGCAGGCCTGTGTCGTCGGCGGTGTGGCCGATGCCCATTTCGTAATTGTAAGGCATTCGGCGGGCGATGGTGCCCCGGCTGGCGTTATGGGCGTAGTTCCAGTTTTCCATGTCGTCTTGCTCGGTCATGCCGCCCGGCCCGGAGTACCGGATGTAGTAGTGGCGCAGGACGTCCTTAACTTCCTCAGGGGTGTCTTGGTCCACCAAGAACCAGCGCCAAGCCTCGGTCTGGTTGGAGCCGCGAGGGTGCCAGATAGCGATAGACCGCGGTTGACGGGCCAGGTAGGACATGTTGGGAAATACCGTTCCCACCACCCCCAAGACGTTGGGCCTCCCGTCCAGCCGGCGGCGGCGCTCCGCTTCCTGATAACGGAAGTATTCCTCCACGTCCGTGGTGTTGCGGTAGGTGTTAACCTGGGGCAGATTGCGGGGCATAAGGTCGCACACGGCGGCGTGTCCGCTTTCGGGGAACGACACGTTGATGCGGCGTCCGCCCTTCATCTCGGCGTCGTCACGGCGTCCCTGCCCGCTGGGGCCGATGCCCACCATGTCCACGGAGCGGTGGCTGATGTTGTGGTAGCCGTCACCGGCGAAGTTTTCCGCCGGGAACTTCCAGTTGCTGGGCATGGTCCATTTCTGGACCCCGCCCAAGATTTCCGAACCGCCCTCGGAGCCGTCCCGTCCGTCCAAAAGCAAGTCCAAGAACATCCTCATGTCGCCCAGGTTTTCGAGAAAGGACGCGGCGTTCTTGTCCCAAGTGGCCCAGATGGAGCCCTTGTAGTTATACATCATGGGGACCTCGATGAGGCCCCACTGCGACTTGTCCAAGCTCCCCTGGTAGGCGTCTTTGAAGTAGGGAACGCCAACCAGTTTGCCGTCGGCGGCGAAGCTCCAACCGTGATAGGGGCAGCTGAAGACGGGGGTGTTGCCCTCGTCGTATCGGCAGACCTTCATGCCCCGGTGGGTACACGAGTTAAGGAAAACGTGGATTGCGCCCTCCCGGTCCCGGCACAGAATCACCGATTCCTCACCCATACACGAAACGAAAAAGTCCCCGGGTTTCGACACCTGTGTCTCGTGGCCCACGAACAGCCAAGAGGTGGCAAAGATCCGTTCCTGCTCTTGGGCGTAGATGTCCTCGTTGACGAAAATCTCGCGGCTAATATGACCGGCTTCCAGGTCAACGATGCGGCTGAAGGCGCCGGGTCTGGCGATGGTCGCCATACGGAAACACTCCTGAATGGACGGCGGAGCTACTTCTCGCGCTAGTTCCCGACAGTATACATGATTGAACGCAGACCACACCTAGGTCACCGATAGACCACCGGGAAAAACTGGGAAAACGCTGCGTTCTTCGCCCTCTCGGCGTTTTCGTCATTGGCTATGGTTTGGCTACCGCCAAGCATTTGCTGGAGTTGAACACGTAGGTCTGCACAAACTCTACGATTTCCGGTGTGCGCTCCAGCTGGGCTAGGGCCCCGGCCAAGCACATCCAATTCAGCATCTCCTGTTGCCCGGCGTCTTCGATCTTGGGTGTGGTAAGAGTGCGCCACGCCTTGTAATTGCCCTCTTTGAACTCTTCGAACCGCGCCCGGTCCGACTCCACGTCCGGGTAGAGCCAGAAATTCTTTGCGGTGAGAAAGGCGTGGGACCAACTGGAAGAAGCGATCAGCGCCACCCGCCAAGGGCTGGCCTGCAGCGCCCGGGCCGTGGCGGCGCCCAATTCCATGCAGCGTTTCGGCGACGGACCGGGCGGGTCGGCGGCCAACTCTCTGCCGTTCGCCGTCTGGGGGCTGGCGCCGCCCTGGTTGCGAATAACGCGGCTTCCGTAGCAGTTTACGGCGAAGGGCAGCATCGGGTAGTCGAATCCCTTCCGGTCGTAATCGAGGTAGAGCAGGGTGTTCAGGAAGGCGTGACCCAGGCCCGGCTCGTGGAGCGGGCGGTAGGCGTAGGCGACGTCGAAGCCGTCGCCGATGAGGGCCCCGGCCAGGTATCTTGCCGAGGGGTGGCCCCGGTATCGGAAGGTCTTGTCGCCGGGCTCGTCCCAAACGTTGATGCGGCGGGTACCGTCCTTGTTAGTGAACGGCTGAGATTCGAAGCTCTCGTATGCCATCACGCAGAATGCAGGGATGATGTCCTCCCGGAAGTTCTCGTACTGGTCGTCGCCCCAGACCAGCACCACGTCGGGGTCGAAAGCGTCGAGTTCCTCCCGTATCCTGCGGAATCCCTCCACCAGCTTCTCCCGGTGGTACAGGGCCGAGGCGTACCCCTGGTCATCGCCCCATTCCTCCCGCATGGCCTGGGGCCAGTTCTCTGGGTTCTTCCGCTCCGCCGGGATGCGCTCGTTCTTCAAGGCCCGGGTCAGCGAGTAATTCTTCAACTCGTCGGGGGTAATCAGCGATGGGGAATGGGTAACGCCGATACCAAGAATCTCAGCCATAGCCGCGCCTCCATTCGGGCGAATACTGGCCGCGATTATACCCCGGAACCGCAGGCGCTACAGCCTTACGGAATCGACTAGGGCCAACGGGATACTCGGGGTCGGTTACTAATCGCCTCCAGCAGCGGCCTTGCCAACTGGCAATTCGGATAAACCGGAACTCTGACTTCCGGGTCAGAGGCGTCTACTATTCATCATTCCTGTGTTTTGACAGATTTGTAGGCTAACAACAGACGTAACCAAGTAGGAAGTTTAGTCCCCACGAGCATCACACAAAAAAGTACACCCGATACCGGGAATATCCTGGGTTATCCGGGGAAGCGATTACCGGCTAGCGGATTCGATTAGTGCCCGGTCGATAGGGTAGCGTTCGTCAACTACTCGCCACAAATCGGAATGGTAGCTCTTGCCATGAAATAACGTGACGAGGACGCCTTCGTTCTTGGCAACTTCGACCGCAGGAATGAAATCACTATCTCCGGCGACCAAAATCACCTGCTGTATTTGACCTTTGGCGGATAGTAGCGCAATGTCCACTCCCAACAGAATGTCGACCCGCTTTTGTTCGAATCTTGGGGTTCCATCAGTGTGGTCGCCCCGATATTCGAGCCTTCCTAACCGCACCGTGAATCTTGGCAAGCGTTCAAGAGCTGAATAGAACCCACGGCTTGCGGCGTAACGGGCTCTCTGTTGTTCGGTTGGAGGATTACCCTGGTATGGCGGGCAATGATAGTAATAAGTGCGCAGAATATCAGAATTGCGCGCCATCCGGGCTGCAAGTGTCGAGTAGTCTACTTTAGCCGCCGGAGACTCCTCCCTTAACACATGGTCCAAATACGCGCCATCGATGAATATTGCAGCCCGCTCTGGCATAACACACTACCCAAAACAAAATGGGGCCGCCGAAAACGACCCCATTTATACGGGAGAATACCAACCTGGAGTGCGCCGTAACGGACGCCAGGGAATATACTACCGGTACTATATCGTGGCTGATATTGGACGTCAAGCGAATTCGCGAGTTCAACCCTCCCTTGTGGCCTGACGTGAGCCTAGCCGACGCCAGAGAGGGTGAAAGAGTTCCGCAATTCGGCGGCGAGAGCCCCACTATTGCAACGATCTTGTGCAACGATCTCGACCTTGAGCTAGGAGATACAATCGTAATGCTTACAAGATTACCTGCGGGGCGGTATAGTTCCCCTATGCCGGGGCACAGGCGTGGCCTGCCTGGATTCGGGTATGCGGGTTTGGGCGTCATATTGGAATTCAGGACCGGCTTGAGGGGAATGAGGCGATGGCAACGCGAACATCGACGGGTACGTGCAACTCGTGTGGCAGGTCCGTGGCCAAGGCGGGCATAACCCGCCACCTGAAGTCGTGCATGGAAACGGACGGGACTGCCGTGGACAGGGCCGCTCCCAAGAGCCGCCGGCCCCGTCAGGTGAACGGCTTTCACCTGGCGGTTGAAGGCCGCTACCAGCGCGACTATTGGATGCACCTGGAAGTTCCGGCGGACCTGAAGTTGCAAGGACTGGACCATTTCCTCAGAGATACATGGCTGGAGTGCTGCGGGCATCTGAGCGCGTTCACCATACAAGACCAAGTCTACTTTTCAACGCTAATGGAACCCGGCGACAGGGGGATGGGGGTTGCTCTGGGTCGGGTCCTACGCCCCGGAATGAAATTCTTCTACGAGTACGACTTCGGCTCCACGACCGAGCTTGCCCTGAGTGTCGTATCGGAAGACGGAATGGCGGGTCGAGACATCCGGTCTCTGGCGAGGAATAATGCTCCGGTCCTCTCTTGTTTCCAGTGCGGGTCTCCGGCGACCGGAATATGCGCGGAATGCGATTGGGACGCACAGGGGTTGCTCTGCGAGGAATGCACCGGCAAACACGGTTGCGACGAGGAGATGTTGTTACCCGTGGTAAACTCCCCGCGGACCGGGACCTGCGCGTATACCGGGTAGAACTTTTTCGAGCGGGCCAAGAGCGGCCGAGACCCGGCCGGTAAGTTGACCGGGATATTACCTTAGCATGAGGAGGCAACACATGGACTGGGGAATGGCCAATCGCATGGCGCAATTGATTCAACCCGACGGGCATTGTGTGTTCTTGCCCATCGATCACGGATATTTCCAGGGGCCGACCCGGAACCTGGAGCAGCCGGGCAAGACCATCGAGCCCCTGACTCCTTACGCCGACGCCCTCTTCGCCACCCGGGGAGTGGTGCGGTCGGTGGTGGACCCGGCGGCATCGCTGCCGATTATTCTCCGGGTCTCCGGCGGCACCAGCATGGTGGGCGGCGACTTGGCCAACGAGGGCATCACCACTTCCATGGAGGACGCGGTACGGCTAAACGTCTCCGCGGTGGGCATCTCGGTGTTCATCGGGTCCGAGTACGAGAAGCAGTCGCTCCTCAACCTGGGCAAGCTGGTGGACGAAGGCGAGAAGTTTGGTATCCCGGTTATGGCCGTCACCGCCGTGGGCCGGGAGTTGGACCAGCGTGACTCCCGCTACTTGGCCCTGTGTTGCCGCATCTGCGCCGAGCTGGGCGCCAAGGTGGTCAAGACCTATTGGTGCGAGGACGGCTTCGATAGGGTAGTCGCCGGGTGCCCGGTCCCGGTGGTTATGGCTGGCGGTCCCAAGGCCGACACCGAACGGGAGGTCTTGGAATTCGTACACGACGGGATGCAAAACGGGGCCATCGGCATCAATCTGGGCCGCAACGTCTGGCAGAGCCCCCACCCTGTTCCTATGATTCGCGCCCTGCGCCACATCGTCCACGGTGGCGGCTCGGTGGCGGAGGCCGTGGATGTCTTCGAGAGCGTCAAGTCCGAAGAGGGGCGGCTGAGCCCGGTCAGCGTTTAGGATACCCGGCGATTCGAGGGCACGCTGAACCCCGAGAGGTAGACCGAAATGCGCGTGGCGATGTACTACAACAACCGGGACGTCCGGTTGGAAGAGATGCCGGTACCGGAGATTGGCCCCGGCGAGTTGCTGCTACGGATCGACGCCAGCGGCATCTGCGGCAGCGACGTGATGGAGTGGTACCGGGTGCAACGGGCCCCCTTGGTGCTGGGGCACGAGGTGGCCGGCGTGGTGGCCCAAGTGGGCGATGGCGTGGAGCGCTTCCGGGAGGGCGACCGGTTGGTGGTGACTCACCACGTCCCCTGCAACGCCTGCCGCTACTGTCTCAGCGGCCATCACACCGTATGCGACACGATAAGCGCCACCAATTTCGAGCCCGGCGGGTTCTCGGAGTACCTACGGTTGCCGGCCATCAACGTCGACCGGGGGGCCTTCCCTGTCCCGGACGGCATTTCCCTCGATGAAGCGTCCTTCGCCGAGCCGCTGGCCTGCGTCTACCGGGGCCAGCGCCGCGCCAACATTCAGCCGGGTCAAAGCGTGTTGGTCCTCGGCAGCGGACTGGCCGGCCTGCTTCACATAAACCTGGCCCGCGCCCTGGGAGCGGGGCGAATCGTCGCCACCGACTTGGTAGAGTACCGGTTGGAGGCTGCCCGGCGGCTGGGCGCCGACTTCACCCTGTCCGCCAACAGCGACGTGCCCGCCGGGTTGCGGGAGGTTAACGACGGTCGTTTGGCCGACCTAGTGATCGTGGCCACCGGCGCCCGTCCGGCGTTGCATCAAGCGTTGCAGTCGGTGGAGCGCGGAGGGACGGTGCTGTTCTTTGCGCCCACCGAGCCGGGCGTCACCGTGGAAGTGCCGGTTAACGAGGTCTTCTTCCGGAACGACGCCACCCTGACCACCACCTACGCGGGCGCTCCCGGAGACCTGGCCGCCGCCTTGGACCTGATCGCCGCTGGCCGGGTACAGGTCAGCGAGATGATTTCCCACCGGCTGGGTCTGGAAGACGCGGCCCTGGGTTTCAAGCTCACCGCCGAAGCGGCCGACTCCCTGAAGGTGATTATCCAGCCGCAACGCTAGCCAGCCTTGACTTGACGCCCCAGCCGCCACGATCAACGCTCTGCCAGGGCGAATGGAAGTGGACGGGGTGTGGCTGGCCGAGTAACATTTTCTGACGCCGGATACCTTACGAACACCAATTCAATATGGTCCGCTAGCTGACCGGGCAGTTGATACCTTGCTTTCGATAGGGCGGCGCCGGTTCCAGGGCAATACGGTAGTCTGCGTCCTCTACGGTGAAATGAATCGCCCCAGCAAGCGGCCCCTGGTGGTTGACGGCCGTTTCTTACCCTGTACAATCGGGTTCAGCAACTTGGCTCCGAGGAGGCGGCAAATGGAATTTGGGCTGTTCTTGGAGTTTCCGGTCCGGGAAGGCGCCACGGAGAACGAGGCTTTCAAGGAGTCGTTCCGGTTGGTGGACGAGGCCGAGGAGTTGGGAGTCGAGTCCGTCTGGCTCGCCGAATACCATTTTACCCCCGGCCGCGTATTGTCGTCCCCGGTCACTATTTCTGCCGCGATCGCGGGCCGCACCCGGCGAATCAGGTTGGGAACGGCGGTGCTGTTGCTGCCCTTGGCCAATCCGGTGCGGGTCGCCGAGGACATCGCCACGCTGGACCAGTTAAGCGACGGACGGGTCGAGTTCGGCATCGGCCGCGGCACTTTCCCCAACGTCCACGAAGGATTCGGCGTTCCCTTCTCCGAAAGCCGCGGCCGCTTCGAGGAGAGTATCGAGATCATCCTGAAGGCATGGACCACCGAGAGTTTTTCCTTCAGCGGCGAACACTTCACCATCAACGAGCTCGCGGTCAACCCCAAGCCCTTCCAGACTCCGCACCCTCCGGTCCGGGTCGGCGTAACCTCCGCCGAAAGCTTCCCCATCATCGGACGCATGGGCTACGACATCCTGATCAACCCTTCTAGGGTTTTTACCTTGGCGGAGTTGAAGCCGTCGATCCAGGAATACCGGCAGGCTTGGAATGACGCCGGACACGACTGCAAGGGCAAGGTCGGCCTGCGGATACCCATCTATCTGTCCCACGACGCACGGAAAGCCCACGACGAGCCAATGGAAAGCGCCATGTTCTCCATGGGCCGGCTCTCTGAGCGCGTGGCCAGCTATGCCGGGCACGCGGGCACTCTGGGAGACTGGGGCGCCCAAGCGGAGCGCGTCCGCAGCATGAGTTACGACGACTGGTTGCGGGACAAGGTGGCCTACGGCGTCCCCGACGCGGTGGTGGAAAAGCTGGGGTCGTTGGGTGACGATTTGGGGCTGGACCAAGTGATGTTCGAGGTCAACTTCGGTAACCTGATACCCTTGGAGAACCAGTCCCACAGCCTGCGCCTCATGATGGAAGAGGTGATACCCAACCTGGCGTGACCTTAACAGTCCCTTCCCCCCACCCTAACCCTCCCCCGTGCGCGGTGGAGGGGACCACCCTGTCGGTGGATGCCCGCTTGGACGACGAACCCCCTCCCGCGCGCGGGAGGGGGTATTTTTTGCCGGAATGAAGCATCAAGTCTGAGCGGTTACCCGTGATTCACGTGATTGACATGATATTCAGGACTCGTTAAATCATGGGTTTCCTATACATGGGTTTCCTATACATGGGTTTCCTATAATCGAAAGAATCGAAGTTCAGACATTACCAGCGCAGTCCCGGCTCCCGCTCTTGCAGCATTTCCCCGAAAAGGGTCAACACTTGGTCGATCCGTAACCTCACCATGACGCCCCGGCTGTCCGCAAGGTACTGTTCCGTCACCAGCCCCGATTGGCGTAAACGCTCCGTCATTTCGTCGAACATCTCCCCCTCGCGGTGTACCGACGCAGTGCAACGGAATTTCCAACCGGTATCCAGCTCGGAATGTCGAAACAGCACAATGACCTTGGGGTTTTCCTCTATGTGCTCCAAGGGAACCCGGCCGGTCCTGTCCCGGTAGATGAGGGTCGAACTGTTGATGGCGAGCACGGTCCCAATGTAGCCGCAGTTGGGGGTGCCATCGGGGGAAGCGGTGGCGACGATGCACGGGTATCCGGACTCCCGGGCGTTGTTGACCAAGCGGGTCATCTCTTCAGTTAGCTGTATCATTCCTCTACTCCCCGGCGACGCTTACTCAGTCGTGTGGGCGCAGGCTTGGGCCGGACGCTTAAACGCCGTCCCGGTCTCCGACACCTGTGGGCGCGCCGGGCGGGGCCTGCGCCCGCCCTTCCGCCTCGGTCCGGTATTCTCACTCATGCTTCGCGTATGTTTCCTCTTCCCGAAACACTGATGGACAGGACGGCTGGGATATAGGTAATCTTATCCTAACATCCGGTGAATCCTGTCTAAATGTGATGGAATGAAACGTATTCTGGTAACGGGCGCCGCCGGGCAGCTTGGGTCCGAGTTGGTGCCGGCTCTGCGAGACCGGTACGGCGCCGATAACGTGGTCGCGACCCGTAGGCGAACGCCCCTCACTCAAGAGGTGGCAGAGTCGGGTCCGTCAACCGAGGTGGACGTTACGGAACCGGCCTCGATCGAGAGGGCTATCCGGGAGCAAGGGATAGATTCCTTGTACCACTTGGGCTCGCTGCTGTCCGTGGCGGCGGAAGCCGACCGGGACCTCTCCCACCGGGTCAACATTCTGGGTCTGCTGAACGTGCTGGAAGCAGCCAGCCAAGCGGACTTGGAGCGGGTTATTCTGCCGAGTTCCATCGCCGCCTTCGGCATCGAGACTCCCCACGACAACACCCCCAACGACACCCTGCAACGCCCCACCTCCCTCTATGGGATCTCCAAGGTGTTCGGGGAACTGATGGGCAATTACTTCTTCGAGAGATGGGGGCTCGACGTTCGCGGCGTCCGGCTGCCCGGCGTGGTCAGCTGGAAGGTGGAGCCCGGCGGCGGAACGACCGACTACGCGGTCGACGCCTTCTACGGAGCCATACGGCATCAACACTATACCTGTTATCTGAGGCCCGGGACCTATTTGCCGATGATGTACGTGCCCGACGCCATCAAGGCCCTGATCGAGGTGGCGGAAGCGGACGTCACCAGCCTCAAGCACCACGCCGACTTCAACGTTAATTCCATGAGCTTCGAACCCGAACAGTTGGCGGAGGCCATCCGGCGACGCGTTCCGGACTTCACCATGGACTACCAGGTAGACCCGCTGCGGCAATACATCGCCGATTCTTGGCCCAACTCCTTGGACGACACCATCGCCCGCCAAGAGTGGAGCTGGCAGCCCGACTTCGGCTTGGAAGCCATGGTGGACGACATGTACGAAAACCTCTCGCGGAAGCTGCTAGGGGGCAGTAGCGGCGGCTGAACGCCGGGGCCTGGGGTGTATTGCCGTTCGGGTTATTGGGCGGTCAGGCCGCCGTCAATCACCAGTTCGCTGCCGGTTGTGAACGACGCTTCGTCGGAGGCCAGGTACAGTACGCCGAAGGCGATGTCGTCCGGCTGGCCGATGCGTCCGACGGGGTGGCGGGCAGCGTGTTCTTGGCGGCCGGCTTCGGTGTTCAACATTTCGGGCAGGGTCATCGGCGACTCCACGACGCCCGGGTGAACTGAGTTGCAACGAATGCCCTCGGCCGCGTATTGGATGGCGGTCGACTTGGTCAGCAGCCGCACCGCCCCCTTGCTGGCGCCGTAGGCCGAGGTCCGGCCGCCGAGCAGCCCCGCGATCGACGAGATGTTGACGATGGAACCGGACCCGGCGTTTCGCATGGCGGGAATGACGGCCTTCGTGCCCAGGAACACCCCCTTGGCGTTGATGTCCATCACCAGGTCCCACTCTTCCACGGAGGTATTCTCCACGTTGGAAACGCGGCCGATCCCGGCGTTGTTGACCAGGATGTTCAACCGGCCGAAACGGGTTACGGCGGCAGCTACCGCCCGCTCCCAGTCCGCCTCATCGGTCACGTCCAAGCGCACGAACAGGCATTCGCCCCCGGCCTCGTTGATGGCGGCCTCGGTCTGACGGCCTTCCTCTTCCAATACGTCGCCGATCACCACTTTGGCGCCCTCCCCGGCGAACAATCGGGCTTCGACCGCACCCATTCCCCTGGCGCCGCCGCTGATCAGGGCTACTTTATTCTCTAAACGCATGGTATGGCTCCTAACGCGGAAACTTGTTCATCAAGATACATCCAGTTTACAGCCACGGGTGGGAGCCCCCGCAAAATCAGCTAACGGGCCTTCGGCCGTCCCAAGCGCCAGCTATACATAACTACGGCGACCGCGGTAGCCAGGTTCAAGCTGGAAACGCCGTGCGTCATGGGGATGGAGACGCGGCTATGGGCCATCACGGCCAGTTCCGGACTAATGCCTTCCCGCTCGTTGCCGAACGCCAGGACCGCCCGTTCCGGTATCGCCCCCGGCGCCAGCAGGCCACCGACGGGATCGACGACCACCAGCGGACGGCCCAAACCAGCCCAAGCTTCGGTCGGCTCGATACGGCCCACCGGCAGTGCAAACTGCAGGCCGACCCCCGAGAGCACCGCCGAAGGGTGCCATGGGTCCTGTATTCCCGTGGTCAGGAACCCGGCCGCTCCGGCCCCTGCGGCCACCCGCACCGCTGCCCCGATGTTGAATGGGTTTCTGGGCCGTTCCAGCAAAACCACCGGTTCAGGTGAATCGCTGCCCAGAACGTCGTCCACGGCAATGGCGGGACGTTCAGCTAGAGCGATGACCCCGGTGTCGGGAGGCACCGGCGCCAACTCGTCGAAAACCTGGCGGTCGATCGAGATGAGGCGCCGTTCCAGCCGTTCCACTATGTCCGGGGCCAGTCCGCGGGCCAGGCCCAGCACGCTCTTCCGGTCAGCCGACACCGCCTCAACGATCTCGGCGCCGAACCGCAGGGCGTGCTTCAGAGGGTGAAAGCCCTCCAAAACTACCAACGAAGGGTCGGTCCGGGCCCCCCGGAACCGGTTGATTCGGTACTGGCCAGCCATGAACCTCGTCATGTAGAGAAGGATAACACCAAGGCTTATAATCCTATGACCGGCGACTGTTGACTGGCAACTGAGGCCGAAACCATGACGGATATAGATAATGACGATTAGGGACACCTCGTCTCCTCCGCCCTCACCCGGCGCCGGAGAGTACCTGGAGCGGGCCTTGGCGTGGTCGGCCGAAGTGAGGCAACGGGTCACGTGCCACCTAGACCTCGCCTACGGTCCCGACGAGCGCCAGAAGTTGGACTTCTACCTGCCCGGCGCCCCGCCTCAAGGCCCGGCGCCGGTGCTGATATTCTTCCACGGTGGCTATTGGGTTATCGGCCACAAGGACACACTCGGTTTCATGGCCTTGGGCATTACCCCGGCGCCGGCCATCCTGGTCACGGCCGGTTATCGCTTGGCTCCTGGGGCCAAGTACCCGCAACAGGTGGACGACTGCCGGAACGCCCTCCGCTGGGTCTACGAGAACGTGGCGAAATACGGCGGCGACCCGGACCGCATCTTCGTCGGCGGCCATTCCGCTGGCGGCCATCTGGCGGCCTTGGTTACCCTTCAGACGGGACGCCTGTCGGATTTTAACCTGCCCGCCGACGTGATCAAGGGCTGCCTTCCGGTCAGCGGCGTCTTCGACGTTACCGACGCCCCTCCGGAACGGCAAGAGGCCTTATTGTCCTCGCCGGACGACGCCGTGGAAGCTAGCCCTTTGCACAATACGGCGGGCAACACCGTTCCCTTTTTCCTGGAGATCGGGGAGGACGACTTCCCCAACCTGCGCGCCCAACACGCGGCGATGGTGGGGAAGCTAAGGGAGGCGGGAGGCCCGGTCGAAGAGATGGAACGGATGGGACACAATCACTTCGCCATTAGCCTGGACCACGGGGACCCGGACAGTCCCTGGAGCGCCAAGGCGCGGGCGTGGTTGCGCGGCCGACCGGGACGGGGGTCATGATGGTTCCCCGGTGTCCGACGCCACCGCCAGCAGTTCCGACAACAGCTCGGGAGGGGTGAGCCGGACGATTATAACCAGGGCCGCCAGCGCGATAGCTACGTCGTCCAAGGCGAATCCTGGGACCAAGTCAATGGGACTGACCAAGTAAACCAGCACCAGGATGGGCAGAAGCCGGACGGTCCAAGGCAAACGCCGGTCGGTGATGAGGAGCCGCAGGAACAGGAGCTTGCGCCTGAGTTGCAGGCGGGCGAAGGAGGCGTAGGGCTCCCGCCGGCCCAGCCAACGTATCGTCACCACCGACAACAGGGCGGCGGCCGCCAAGCCCACGCCGCCGAGAACCAGATAGGCTATCCAGGAAGAATCAGGCCAGAGAGAATCGGGCCAAGACAATTCGTTATTTCACCTTTGCAAAATATAGGGCCGGAAATATAAGGCCGGAACAGGAGGAGACCAGTGGCAATATACCGAGTTTTCGCCAGTCCAGACGGAGAGAGTCACATCGAGGAACTGGGTCTGGAAGACCGCCCCGAACTCGGCGCCCTCACCAACCTGACTGAAGTCAGGGTGCAGGAGTTCGACGGCTCCAGGAACATGGACTTCCATCCCCTGCCCGAACGGCGCTTGATCGTCCACCTGTCCGGCGAGGTGGAGATCGGCGCCACCGACGGCTCGAAGCAGGTCTTCCGGGCTGGCGACATTCGCCTGATGGAAGACGTTACCGGACGGGGCCATTCCCATGTCGATCTCAGCCCCTCGGCGGCGGTCTACGTGCTGTTGAGCGACTGACGCCGCGCCGGTGAGGCGGCGCCCCGGTCAGTGGCGGCCTCCTATGGCGTGCATGATCAAGTTGCCCTTCGCCACCTCGGTCATCACCTCCACGGCTTCGGCCAGCGCTTCATCGTCGACTCCAAGATGCTTCACGGCATCCAGGTGGAAGCGTACTCAAACACCGCAATTGTTCATCACCGAGACGAGGTAGGCGATGAGCTTCTTGGTCTTGAGGTCCAGCCGCCCCGGCCCCATTGCTTGTTTGTAATGGGCCCAGTACGTTTCCAGGTGGTCGGGGTTGTGGGCGATCAACTGGAACGTTTCGGGCACAATCGACCACCCCATGGTCTGCTTGATGTCCTCGTAGATTTCCTTGACCTTGCCGGTGGCCTCTGATTCTCTAACTAGCCTGACGTTGGCCAATTCGCCTCCTGATTTGACGTTCGCCGTAACCACGGAGTCCGGTCAATAGGGCAGGGTCCACGACTCCGAGAACGCCAACGCACAGGTGCTGTGGGCGCGGGCGTCCCGCTGCCTGGGGAAGGGCCGTCCTTGGGCGAAGCGGCCGTTAATCGTGAGCCGGGCCCCGTTTGCCGGAATCAGTACCGTGGAAACGCCGTGGGGCCGCTCCGGGTGATCGCCGGGGAAGCTGTGACTCATATACGGCTCGCCCAAGTCATACCAGGTCAGGGCTACGTTTTCGTCCAGGGTCTTGGCCGTCTCGGTCCAAAAGGACCGCAGGTCGCCTGAACTCTGGAAACTGGCATCCCTGGCGGGTATCTCCAGGTCGCCGAATATGGGGTTGATACTGCCCTGAATTTCCGCTTGCAGCCAGCGGGTCATCTGCACGTTGTCCGTATAGACTCGCGGCTCCCCATCGGTCAGCTCGCTCAACAAGAACAGTACGTGGCCCGGCCCGCCCGGAGAAAACAGGATGCGCCAGAAGCTGGCGTCGGTCGTGGTGGGCCCTTCGTCGGTCTCGCTCAACCGAATGTAGGGGTTCTCGCCGGTCAGCAGTAGCCGGCTGGGGTCGATCGGGCTGGTGGTTGCCATGGCGTCCTCCCGCAGTTGGTAGATTGGGACAGTGGTCGTTGTGTCTACTGGGCGGTGCGGCCGCCGTCAATCACCAACTCAGAGCCGGTGACGAAAGAGGCCTCGTCCGATGCCAGGTACAGCACCCCGTAGGCGATTTCTTCGGATGTGCCGACCCGGCCCAATGGTACTCGTTCGATGGTCGGACCCAAGTCCGCCGGCTCGCCCAGAGCCGAGTGCAGCATCGGGGTGTCGACGGGTCCGGGATGCACCGAATTGCACCGGATCCCCTCCTTGGCGTACTGCACGGCGGTCGACTTGGTTAAGACCCGGACCGCTCCCTTGCTCGCGGCGTAGGCCCCCGAGGTGCCGGGTGACGGGGCGATTCCGGCCGCCGACGAGATGTTGACGATGGAACCGCCTCCGCCTCGTCGCATTTCGGGGACGGCGGCCTTGGTACCCAGGAATACCCCTTTTACGTTGATGTTCATCGTGCGGTCCCAGGTCTCGCCGCTCATTTCCTCGATGCCGCCGATGGTGGAAATGCCCGCGTTGTTGACCAATACGTCCAGCTTGCCGAATCGTTCCAGGGCGGCGGCCACCGCCCCCTGCCAGTCCTCCTCGTTGGTTACGTCCAGCCGGACGAAGATACATTCGCCGCCGGACTCGCTAACAGCCTGATTAATCACAGCAGCGGTGCGTTGGCCGTCTTCCTCCAAAACGTCCCCGATAACCACCTTAGCGCCTTCCCGGGCGAAGAGTTGGGCCTCCACCGCCCCCATTCCCCTAGCGCCGCCGCTGATCAGGGCTACCTTGTTTTCGAGACGCATGGCCTGCCTCCCATTCCGTGGCATTGTTCGATCATGTGGCGTTATTCGAGCTCCGGGCCGCGGCCTAAGTGACGATACCGGGCGGCCCACCGGTAAAGACGCCGGCCCAAGACCGGCACACCCGGTGCCCGCAGCAAGTAGGACAGGGGCCACAGCCAAGCCGATTGCCTGTTGAGGTAGGTTAGTCCTTCGAACTCAAGGCGTTGTCGGCCGTCCGGCCCCACCACGATCCAACTGTTGGCGCCTGCCATCAACTGCCGCATCTCCAGCGAATCCTGGGCCGGGACCAAGCAGGTGTTGCGCAACAGCAGGAGCCGACGCAACCAACGAACGCCGGGCCGGCACAACCGGCACTCAACGTCGTAGTAGACTGTGACTGTTCCGTCAGCCAAAGTAGACTGCTCCCAATGGGTCGTTACTGGCTGTCCCCTAGTATAATCCATGGCATCGAATCAAGATATTGAATCGGTAAACAGGAGGCTGGCTATGGCCGACAAGCGATGGCGGCTCAAAGGCGAATATTTCGAGAGTTGCAACTGTGAGATTCTGTGTCCATGCATCGTCAGGGGCACGACGGTCACGCCCACTGAGGGTCACTGCGACGTCGCCTTGGCTTTTCACATCGACGATGGGGAATTGGACGGGGTCCAGTTGGGCGGTCTGAACTTCGTGGCCTGCAACTACACCCCGGGGCCAATGGGCGATGGCGGCTGGACTTCGGCATTCTACATTGACGAGCGGGCCGCCCCGGAGCAGCGTCAAGCCTTGGAAGATATTTTGTCCGGCGATATGGGAGGGCCGGCGGAACGGTGGCGGGCGATGAGCCCCAACTTTATGGGAACCGCCTACGTGCCGATCGACTTCCGCGTCGACGGGCGGGTCCATTCCGTCAGCGTTCCGGGAATAATGGACTTCAGCGTTGAGCCCATCATGATCCCCGGGCGCGACGACGCGATGCGCTTGGACAACACCGGCCATCCGGTAAACCAGGACTTGTACTTGGCCCGAGGGACTCAGGCCACTTACACCGACCACGGTATGAAGTGGGACAATACTGGCAAAAACGGCCACTACGCTTCATTCGATTGGAGTTGGCCGTAGCATCCGTGTGCTCCCTCGCAACCGCCCGGCTCGCCCTGCGGCTGTTCCCCGGCTTCGTTCTGACATTGCTTGCGTTGGCGGCATGTAGCGGCGCTGCTCCCGGCGATGCCCCTACCGCGGCGCCGGACTCGAACGTCGTCGGGCAGGCTCCGGCTTCGCCTATACCAATGGCGACCAGACCGGCTTCCCCAACACCGCCCGCCACCTCGACGCTCCCTCTGGCCAACACACCTTCCCCGGTGTTGCCGGTGGCAGACGGAGAGCAGGCGCCTGACTTTCAATTCACGTTGTTCCAAGGCCAAGACGTACTGGGCGCGCCGTCGTTGAGGCTTTCGGAACTGAAGGGCAGACCGCTGGTTCTCAACTTCTGGGCACGGCTCTGCCAGCCCTGTTGGTCGGAAATGCCGGAACTGCAGGACTTTTACGACGAATACGTCGGTAGGGTGCATCTATTGGGCGTCGACATAGGCCAGTTCACCGGGCTGGGTTCCCCCAAGGACGCGAGCAGGCTTCTCGATGCGTTGGGCATTACCTACCCCGCCGGTTCGACCGACGACGGGAGCGTGGTCCGCAAGTACGGAGTGCGAGCGATGCCAACCACGGTGTTCATAACCGCCGAAGGAGAAGTCTTCCGCCGATGGACCGGCTCCATCAACCGCGAGCAGTTGGAAGCGATGGTGGCCGAACTTCTGGAAGAAGGATAGGTAGCCTGGCTGCTCCGACGGCGCCAACAGGGGACAGGTCCATAACCAAAGCGCGGCTGTTGATCGTACTTGGCGTTGCCCTGTTTGCTGCGCAGACTGCCGTTCTTGTCATTCCACCACTGCTGGTGGATATTGCGGCGGAGTTTAATATATCCGTGGCCCTTGCGGGACAGTTGGGCACGGCGACCTTTGCCGCTTGGGCCGTCTCAGTAGTCTCGTCGGGCCCGCTGTCCGATTCTTTTGGCCGCCGGCCCGTGGCTCTCGGGGGGTTGTTGGTGCTCACGGTGTCCGTCGTTGGGTCGGCGTTCGCTCCGAACCTCGCGACACTGCTGGCGCTGAGGGTGCTGACCGGTCTGGGGGGAGGGATGCTGCCGGCCAACACGATTGGGGCGGTTTCCGATGTCATCTCGCCGGCCAAGCGGTCCCAGGCTGTCGGGGCTTTGATTGCCGTCACCGTGCTCCCGCCGGCCATCAGTATTCCAGTAATAGCGCTGCTGGCGGACTGGCGTGACTGGCGGTTCGCCTTGATGGCGTCCGGCCTGCTGCTGGCGGCAACGCTGGTAACGAACTGGTTCTGGTTTCCGTCAGTCGTCAGGGAGCGAGTACGCAATGTGGTCTTCTTTTCAAGGTATTGGTCGCTGCTGTCCCTGCGGTTCTTCCGCGTTGCTGTGGCAGTGGGTCTCACCCAACGCATTGCCTTTTGGGGGATGGTCAACTACTTCGCCGCCTATTTGATTAATACATACAACGTAAGCGTAGGTTACGTGGCTCTGCCTTTGGCCGTCACCGCGATAGGCCAGGTAATCGGAAGTTATTCCGCAGGAGTGGTGGCCAAAAGGAGGGACCGCGCCGTACTGATGGCTGCGACGGCGGTACTGGGAGTGATCTGTGGACTGCTGTTCTTCGCCGTAGAACTTGATCTCTGGGTGGCGGTGGCGCTGGCAACAGTGGGAACAGGGTTACTCGGCGTGACAATGCCCACGCTTGTCGCTGCCAGTACCGAGTTTTCGGGGGAGTCCAAGGCCACGGGCGCGGGATTGATGGGAATGAGCAACCAGACCGCAGGAGTGTTCGGGGCAGCCTTGGCAGGGCTGCTGCTGGCCGGCGCAGGTTACGAGGGCATCGGCTACCTGTGCTTGGGCGTGACAATCGTAAGCGCCCTGATGTCGGGACTCTTCGGACGTCAGTCGCCCGAGAACGCCGGCTGAACCCCCGGCAAAATGGATGGGGGAACGCAACGGAATCTAATCAACCTGAGACGCTCGTAGATCAGGCACTATGGGTAACAAGTTGCGTTCTGTCGCCGGGGCGCCGCTTCGCTTAAGCGGGTATGTCCTGCCCCCAGGGTTTTACGCCGTGCTTCCGTGCCATTGTTTCCAGGTCCAGCCGAAGCGCTTGACGGTCCTGTTGCGGCGCCGGGTCGCTCTTCCCGATTTGGTCCCATGCCACGCCAACTTCCACGCTCGCGACGTCCTCAAGCCCCGACAGGCTTTCTTGTACCGACGTTACGAGGCGGGTCATGCCAAATACGCAGCAGGGCAGTACCTTCACCGAGACGGCGCCTTCATCCTTCACTTGTACATCGTGGACCAGACCCAACTGGCCCACGCCAAATCTTGCGTCGCAACAGCCGACGCCTTGCAGCGCCTCCCGCACCGTCGCTTCCAGCAGCTTTTCCGGTTGCTCGTTTGGAACGCCCATTCGTCTCCTGCCGCTTCGCGGCGACGTCAGACTTTATGCTATCTGGACGACCAAGCGGTTAAGAGGCCGTTGGCCCGGCGCTGGTCGAACTCGTCGTTGGCGATTTGCTTCTTCTTGGCTTCGATGTCGATGCCGTGCAGCCTAGCGAGGTTCTCACCCAGAATCTTACGCTTGATCTCCGGGGTGAGTTGGGGATAGCCGTAGCCATCGGTCAGGTCTTGGGGCATCTGAAACTCCGAGAAAGCCTTGAGCGCCCATTGCGGGTGCCATAGCGGGACCTCTGAGCCGGATATTATCCGGTCCGGTCCTCCCCAGAACAGCAGCTTTCCCAACACTTCGGCAAACCACCGTGGAGCTTTGCCGATGAAGTTCAGGGTTGCCGCCAGAGACACGTAGATGTTGGGAAACCGGACGATTTGCCAGCATATTTCGTCGATGAACGGAAGGCCCGGATGGAAGATGATGAAGTTGAGGTCCGGGAAAGACGCCGCTGCTTGGTCGATGTCGTAGACCTGCGTGCCCTCGGTGGGTTGCGGGCCCAGAGGCACTCCCTTGTGCACCGCTATCAGGTTTATACCCAGTTCCCTTGCTTTCTCGTAGACGGGAAAGGCTACTCTCGGGTCGTCCATCCTCCAAGGAAAGGGCTGGCCAAAGTCGTAGCGGATGTTGTAGAACTTGAACGCCTTGACTCCATGCTCCTTCACCTGAAGCTCCATCAGGTCCAAGGCCTTATTGCCTTCCAAGGGGTTCACTGTGCCCCAAGTGATAACCCTTCCGGGATACTTTTCCGCCATCGCGGAGCATCGCTGCCAGTCCGAAAGTCCATCGTAGAAGAAATCGGTCAGAGGCAGTGGTTGCGCCACCAAAATATCGGTGTCGGTCTCGGTAAACACCAGATCGGCGATAGTATCGATGTCCCAGTCCCGGAGAAACTCTTCTTGGGTGAGGACCCTCTCACCTTCGGGAGTGAGGGCCGCATGAAAACCGTAGAGGTGACTATTGAAAAGCTCACCCCCGGGGTTCCTGACGTTGCCGGAGCTCATGTTGTAGAGATGTGTAACCGCGTCGAATACGAAGGCGTCACCAATCATCGCATTATCCCTCGTTCCTAGATTTCCCCAAGTCTTTGGTTGGGGCTTTCGTCGAATTTTTCCTGTCAACCGGATTATCTACCGCCGGGGCCGCGTCTGTCACGTGTTGCCCTTTTATTTATACGACCATTAGCTCTGGCCAATTGGCCCTTGATCATTGGCGGGAGTGCGAGTCCTACCGGAGAAGAGGCAATTTGGCTACAATATAGTTGCTGAAGTGCCCTATTTTAGCTTGCGAGGTACTTTCCGAGGTACTTTTGGGTAAATTTTCGGAGTTTGCAAGACTTGCCAGAGGTCGAATCAGACGGCCCCACACGTGAGGCACGGTCGCGGGCGGTGGTAGCCTTGGGGTCGAAAATTGCGGTTAGGTGCTACACTCTACAATAGCTATGCTGTGGCGTGTCAATACTGATTCTTGCTGAGCAATTAGTGACCTACAAAATCGTAGACTGAGGTGGACCCCATCGGTTGGACAGGATTAAGCCACAATTAAGTGGGACTCCTGCACTCCTCCGTATGATACCAAGACCGGTTGGTCCGGGCACCTCCTTTCCTTCGGCTCCTCTTCTACAGGCTCGCCGTGGAAGATCTCCGCCGGCGTACGGTAGCCCAGGGCCTGATGCGGCCTCCGGTGGTTGTAGAACCGGAAGTACTCTCGCAGCCCTCGGCGGGCCTCAAGGCCGTTAGCGTAGGCCTTCAGGTAGACCTCCTCGTACTTCACCGTCCTCCATAGCCGCTCGACAAGTATGTTGTCCTGGTACCTGCCCCTGCCATCCATGCTGATCTTCACCCCGCGGTCCCGGAGTATCTGCGTGAACTCGCGGCTGGTGAACTGGCTTCCCTGGTCGGTGTTGAATACGTCGGGCCTTCCTTGGCCGAGGGCCTCGGTCAGGGCCTCGGCACAAAAGCCGGTCTCCAGAGTGTTGGACAATCCCCAGGCCACCACGTACCGGCTGTGCCAGTCCATGATGGCCACCAAGTACAAGAACCCCCGGGCCATGGGCAGGTAGGTGATGTCGGCCGCCCACACCTGGTTCGCCCGGGTGATCGTCAGATCCCTCAGCAGGTAGGGATAGACCCAGCGTCCCGCCGCTGGTTGGCTGGTGCGAGGCTGCCGGTAGATAGCCCGCAGTCCCATCAGTCTCATGAGTCGCTGCACCCGCTTCCGGCTTACCGTCATCCCCTGCCGGTCCAGCGAGGCCTTCATCCGCCTGGAACCGTAGAAAGGGGTTTCCAGGTACTGGCGGTCCATGGCCTGCATCAGGGACAGGTCCCCCGGAGGTGTCCCCTTGGGACGGTAGTAGAGGCTGGAGCGGCTGACACCCATCAGCTGGCACTGCCGCACTATGGACAGGTGCCGATGTTGCCGGTCGGTCAGCTCACGCCGCTGTGCTGGGGTCATGGACCGGACCTTTCCTCCAAGAAATCCCGCTCCACCTTGAGCTGGCCGATCTGCTGGTACAGGCGAGCCACCAAGGCGTCGTTGTTCTTGTTCTTCTGCTCCTTGCCCTTACTGGTTCGGTCGCCCTGGTCGAATATAGCGGCCGCGCCATCCACTAAGGCCTTCTTCCAAGTCTGAATCTGGTTGGGGTGGACCTCGAACCGGGCGGCCAACTCGGCCACCGTCTGCTCACCCTTCATTGCCTCCAGTGCAACTTTAACCTTGAAGGCCGGGCTGTGCTTTCTCCGCTCTCTGGACATTTCCCGCTCCTCATCAACAGCTCTCGCTGTCCGTAGTTTAGGAGCAGGATTCCCACTTAACCAGCTGTCCAGTTTTCCGGGTCCACCTCACGCCTTCCTCGCGACTCTGCAACATAAGCGAGGCGCTCAGACTCATACAGCGAGCGTAACGCGAACCTTATTAATAGGATCACCGCTGGATCAGCGGCAACAATTAACCTCTTGGCGCGGACACCCGACGACCATTATACAAGACCGTTTGCCTCGGTAAAGCTCCCCAACCCCACTCATTGGTCAAGCGAGAAATTGATCACCAGAGCTCGGCACTTGTTTCGCTCCTCGAACCCCGGTCTGGCTAAATTCTTGGAAACATTACTCAGGCACTATCTGCGCGACGGGACTTCAGGAACGCTACCAGTTCAAACACGCTACCGCGTACAGTCCCTTCACCTCCACCAGTTCCGGCCTGATTTGACTGAAGGCAGAACCTGAACGTCAGCCCACTCACCACCTTACGTCCATATTTCCGGTCTAGGGGTACCGTATTCATAACTCTCGACCGATGTGGTCGCTATTCTTGCGGTGGAGTCCATGGCCGGGGCGGACGGTGCTCACGTGTTCGAGGGAAGGCGAATAGTGACGGACACACCCTTTCCAGGCCCGTCACTTGTAACGGCAATCGTACCCCCGTGTGCTTCGACTATAGACCGGGTGATGGCCAATCCCAGACCTGTGCCGCCGACGCCCAGGCTGCGGGACCGGTTGGTACGGTAGAAGCGGTCGAAGACGTGGGGTACGTCTGCGGCGTCGATCCCGATTCCATCATCGGTGATCGAGATGGCCAACACTTCGCCGCCTTCCACTATCGCCTTGACATCCACTTGACCACCGGCCTCGGTGCAATCAAGAGCGTTGCCGCCGGGATGGGAGTTGGCGTTGCCGCCGGGATAGGAGTCGGCGTTGCCGCCGGGATGGGAGTCGGCGTTGCCGCCGCGATGGGAGTCGGCGTTGCCGCCGGGATGGGAGTTGGCGTTGCCGCCGGGATGGGAGTTGGCATTGCCGCCGGGATGGGAGTCGGCGTTGCCGCCGGGATGGGAGTTGGCGTTGCCGCCGGGATGGGAGTTGGCGTTGCCGCCGGGATGGGAGTCGGCGTTGCCGCCGGGATGGGAGTCGGCGTTGCCGCTGGGATGGGAGTTGGCGTTGCCGCCGGGATGGGAGTTGCGTTGCCGTCGGGATGGGAGTCGGCGTGTTGGTCTGTGCAGCGGCTGGCTCGTCGGAGCACCCGGCCAGGAGCACGACAAGGACTACCGCTCCTAGCACGGCTATTGCTCTGGACTTGGACACTTTCGTCTACTTCCGTGTACTGGTCCTTGGAGAGCGAAAACGGCCGTGCTACCGCATGGCGGCAACGGCCGCGACCGCCGTCTCCACTTCATCTATCGGCCTTTCAAAAGCCAACTGAATAGGTCCCGAGAAATGGGCAACCATGCGCCGCACTATACCAAAACGTCTGTGAGCAACAAGGATTCTTGACGCGAATATGCTGTGCGTTTTGCCTATACCATCTATAATTAAGCTTGGCCGTGTAGTTTGCATCCCGGATCCTCCATCTGGCACGCCGCGGCGGCGGCGGGCGGCTGAGGGCCGTGCTCAGCCCGATTCGATGAAGGGGCCGATCCGGGGTTGCCTCACCTCTTTCCTATATCAGGACCTCCCACCGACAAATTCGCAATTCGGTCTTACACGGCCCACTTTTTTTCCGGCCTTACTTGACGGCACTCAGTACTGGAAGTGCCGCCGCTACTGCCACTCGGGTGGAGAGGTCGTAGAAGGCGACAATATCATCAGACGTTCCTACCGTATGGCTTTAACCTCTTGAGTTCTCTGCTGCGCCAGCACCACCCCGCCACGGCATGTCATCCGAGATTGACACTTCTTATTGGGCAGTCGGCCAGTCGGGTTTGAAGCTGGATCGATGACCTGCCGCAAGCTGCTATATAATCTAGCCAGATCACCTAGCCGGAGGACCTTATGGCGGAGTGGCCTCTACAGGATGCCAAGAACAAATTCAGCGCACTGGTTAACGCCGCTCTAGGCGGTGAGCCCCAGCGAGTTACTCGGCGGGGACAGCGTGCCGTGGTGGTATTGGCGGCTGAAGAGTATGACCGGCTCTGTCGCTTGGAGAGGTCGCACGCTCCCACCCTGGGCGAACTGCTGCTTGAAATCCCGCAGGACGACCAGGAATTCCAGCGGCTTTCCATTCCTACCCGGCAACTGGATTTGTGATATTTCTTCTCGACACCGACGTCCTATCAGCGCTGCGACAGCGTGAGCGGAATCCCGATACTGTTCGTTGGGTGGAAGCACAGCGTAAATCCGACATGTACATAAGCGTTGTTACGGTGGGTGAGATTGAGCGGGGCATCACGCAACAGCAACAACGGAATCCAACATTCGCCCAGGAACTGGCCCTCTGGCTGGACCGGGTGCTGGCGTGGTACAGCGACCGAATTCTTTCCGTGGATACCGCTACGGCACGGCGATGGGGACAGTTGTCGGCGACGCTGGGACACGACGGCGCGGACCTACTCATAGCCGCTACGGCCCTAGAGCATGGTCTGACCGTCGTCACCCGCAACGTTCGCCACTTGGAACCGACGGGAGCCCCTGTATTCAATCCTCTCGTGTAGGTGATATATCTCCGCAATATCCCTCCGAAAATGCCCCTTCATCACCCTCAGGCATTGAGATTCCTATCCCTTGCTATTTCATGGTCGCCGATATACTGGGGTTCTCGAAGATGATGGAGAATCTCGATGGTCACAGTCAGGCCCAGAGAATTACTGAGTGGAAGGACTCAGTCCACCAGACCGCACGAAATCGAGAAACTTCACTCGAGCCACGTTCTGGACCTGAACGCAGACCCTGAGCCTGGACGGACGACGCTCGTATCGGCCGGAGAGGATTGCTGATACCAACAACCTCACTTCTGCAGAGACAGTCGCTCCTCGCAACACGGGGTTTTGGTACGAACTTCTAGTATTACAACGACGAGTTGTATAATAAAGGATTCTTGGGATAACGGGGGCTTTGGGACGGGGAGGCGGGGTGATGGATGTGGTAGCCTTTGAGCGGGTTCACGAGTCTTTCCGCGAGTTTCATGCCTTCTTCGTGTTGGCCTTCGGACGCAAGCAGTGGCGGGAACACAGCAAGAACTATCTCCAGGCCCTGCTAGTCCAGTCCGAAGAGCGTCGCAACGCCGAGAATCTCTCCGAGACCGTTCCGGCTTCGGCCCGGGCCATGCAGCGTTTTCTCACCGAGGCTCGCTGGGACGATGAGGCGGTCATAGGACGCCTCCAAGAATACTTGGGTCCCAGGTTGGCGCACTCTCAGGCGGTGTGGGTGTTCGACGGCAGCGATTTTCCCAAGCAGGGCGTGAAATCGGTGGGTGTGGCCCGCCAATACTGCGGAGCTTTGGGGAAGATCGCCAACTGCCAAGCCGGGGTGTTTCTGGCGCATGTGGGGCCGCGGGGTCGCGCGCTGGCGGACAAGCGCCTGTATCTGCCCGAGGAATGGACTTCGGACGCGGAACGCTGCGCGGCGGCGGGAGTGCCGGCAGACCGCCGTGAGTATCGAACCAAGACGGAGTTGGCCTTGGAGATGCTGACGCAGGCCCAGGCGCGGGGCCATCTCAGCGCCCGGTGGGTTGCCGGGGATTCCGCCTTCGGCATGTCTCCGTCTTTCCGAGACTGTCTGGCGGCAGCAGGAATGTGGTACGTGCTGGACGTGAGGCCGAACATGACGGTCTGGCCGCTGGAGCCTGTCTGGAGCGACCCGGCCTATCAAGGATTTGGCCGCCCCCGCAAGCCCAAACTGCTGGGGGAGCAGCGGCTGACCGTCGAAGGGCGCAGCTTGTCGCTGCCTGAGGAGGCTTGGCGGGAGGTGACGGTGGCGGAGGGAACGCAGGGGCCGAGGACCTACATGTTCAGCGCCCAGCGGGTACGGGTAACGCGGAAGCGAAAGCCCGGCGAGGTGATCTGGGCGGTCTACCGCCGGAACCTGGACGGGAGCGAGTCCCGCCACTACCTGTCCAACGCTCCGGAGGACACGCCCTTGGAGACGCTGGCTTACGTGGGCGGGTCGCGGTGGCGCATTGAAACTGAATTCGAGACCGAAAAGAGCGACGTGGGAATGGACGAGTATGAAACGCGCACTTGGGCTGGCTGGAATCACCACATCGCTCTGTGCTTGCTGGGTGGGGCTTTCCTGCTGAGTTTGCAGCAGGAATGGGGGGGAAAAGATGCCCCGGATCACCCGGCCTCAGGTGTACCGGGTAGTGCGTGAGATGCTGCCCCGGGTACGGTTCGGACCCCGGGAACTGCTGGAATGGCTGGAGAACACCCAAGAGCGCAACGAACGAGCCAAGCGCTCACACGAAAAGCGCCGTGCCGCCGGTCGGGCACTGGCAGGCATTCCTCCCTAACTCGTCGTTGTAATACTAGGGGCCGATACAAGACTGACCACCTATGGCGCTACTATGTCGCCGATGTAGGACCCCTGAAAGTTGACGATGGACCTGCGAGGAGATTCATGCTTGGCCCGTGCCGCCACACATTGCGACCATCTGCCCAATGCGAAGCATAACGACTGATCTGCTGGCTGGCATATTGGTCGGCGTGGTCTTGGTGCCGACGGCGATGGCCTTTGGCGTCATAGCGGGGTGGGACCGGCATCAGGCCTCTATGGTGCTATCGCCATCGGCCTGCTGGCGACAATAGTTGGCGGTACGCGCGGGCTTATCTCCGGTCCCAACATCTTTGTTGCCATTGTCCTAGCGTCGGTGGTAGCCGAGCACGGACTGGCCGCCGCGTTTACGGCCGCGTTGTTGTCTGGCGTCTGTCTGATGGTCTTCGGCCTGACCCGTTTGGGCCGGTTCATCGCTTACATCCCCCACTCGGTGCTGTCGGGGTTTTTCACTGCTGCAGGCATTTTACTAGTCGTTAGCCAAGTACTTCCGGCCATTGGTCTGCCCCCGGCATCGGGCGGGGTTGTCGGCATCGTGAAGGCGTGGCCCGGGGCAACAATGAACTACGACGCCCTTGCGGTTGCCGGGACAGCCGTACTGGTCGGGGTTCTCTGGCATCAATGGTTGGCCCGGTACGCTCCCGGCCAATTCGTCGCCCTATTGACCGGAAGCGCCGTCGGAATCCTCTGGTTCAGTGGTGCGCCGGTGATAGGCGATGTACCGCCAGGCTTGCCGGAATTGACTTGGCCGGTGCTAGATCCGGCGGTCATTCCGCCCGCCTTCACAATGGCCCTGCTGTGCGCCGCCGTGACGCTGATCACTGGTTTGCAGGCCGATGCTACTACCGGAGCGAGTCATCAACCGAATCGGGAAATGATGGCCCAGGGCGTCGGCAACATCGCCGCCGGTCTGGTCGGCGGCAATCCCGGCGGCGCAAGCTCGGCCACGTTCATCAACCTACAGGCTGGCGGGCGGGGCAAGGTCGCCGGCATAGCCGCCGCGTCAGTGGTTGCGTTAGCGTTGGTAGCCCTGCCCTTCTCGGAGATTCCGCTGTCCACGCTGGCCGGCATAGTTATGGTCACCGGCTACCGGGTCATAGATTGGGGTTACCTGCGCCGGTTGAGGGGCATACCTCTAGGCTATGCCCCTGTCATGCTGATGACGGTGGCGGTTGCCGTGCTGATTGGCTTTACGGAGGCGCTTCTGGTCGGGTTGGTCGTTGCCGCCTTGGTTGAAGCTACACGTTCGCACGGGCACGAGTTGGAGCGACTGGTGTCGGTGCCGTTGATGGATACCGAAGTATGGCCCGACGCCGACTCTTTCGACGCCAGAGTGGGGTTGATTGTCCTGCCGGACCGGGTGTCGGTGGCTTCGGCGCGAGAGCTGACCCGGATTCTTGGTGGAGACATACAGGATAGCGAAGCGGTCATAATGGATTTCAGCCGGACGACCTACCTTGACGATACATCAGCGGCGCTCATCGGCAAGATCGTGGACAGCAAGCCGGTAGTCGTTGCCGGGCTGCACGGCGAACCCGCGAAGATGTTGGCGGGGTTTGGAACCGTGCGGGCCGACCGGTCCGCGCCCGACGTTGAACGAGCCAAAGCGGTGATTCGGGCGATGGTCGCAAGCTAGGCGGGAGGCTTCCGGTGGTTTGGATCCTTCCTTGGTAGTGTCTTCGGTAGTGGTTTGACGGAGACGCTGCGGATATAGCGAAGGGCGTATTGTCCTCGCGCCCGCTGGGGCGTGAGGTATGGCCGCTGGCCGCCGAATATGTAGATGGACGAGCTTCATGACTGCTAATTTAGAGGGTGCGTGCGAGGTTGGTCGTTAAACTGCCTCCCCATATCAGGACCTGCCCGAGAAACATTCGCAGCGCGGTAAGCTCCGGCCCACCACTCCCATATCCAGATCCTTACGGTCAAGTCCAAAAACCCCCGTATTTGTTCTTAATGCAGCCCTGATCGGTCTTGTAGTGTCCATAGTTGTCCGATGGAATCCGCTTCCTGGTGTGGGAAAATCAGGGAATGGAAAATGCCCCAACTCACCGCAGTCAAGGGCAAGTCTGTCACCGAACCCGGTAAATCTGGCGACGGCGCCGGGATTAATCTGAACGTCGCCGTCTCCGGATCAATTCGCGATCGGTGTTGACAGCAGCTGGAACCATTCCGCCGGAGCCGACGGGCGGGACACTGGGGCCGAGAAACGCCAAAGCCCAACCCTGGCATCTCGAGAGGCTGGCCCTTTGATATTCCGTCAGGCGCCCTCCGCGCTTGCCCGCATCGTCGCGATTCCTTCATGGAGCGCCGGTTGAGCCAAGCCTAGCAAACGTATCGTCTTGGCACAGTCCAGCCCCAGTATATCCGGGCTTCGGGACTGTTGCGTGTCATCCTGCGACTCAACGCCTCGGGTCCCTCCCAAAACGGCGTCCGCCGGAATCACCAACCCGCGGTCCAGGTGGAACCCTTCGGCGACTGCTGTGGCGAAGTCATACATACTCACCCAATCCCTGCCGGCCACGTGGTGAATGCCAGGGTAATCCTCTTCCACCAACTTCCGGATACCCTCTTGCAGGTGCTCAATGTAAATCGGCGTTCGAAACACCGCGGTGGAACCCGAATACGGATGGCCGCTCCGAAGACGACCTATCAACCAAGGGACGAAATTCCGCTGTCCCTGTGCCGGCCAGCCATAAACGATGCTGGTACGGAGAATGCTCCATCGAGAGGCCAGCTTCGCCACCTCCTGCTCAGCCTCCCATTTGGTCTGCCCGTACTGAGTGGTGGGCTTGGGGGTGTCTTCCTCCGTGTAGAACCCGCGCTTGCCATCGAATACGTACTCGGTAGAAACGAAAACCAGCTTGACCCCTTGTCGGCGGCATAGCCGGGCTATCTGTGATGTGGCGGCTACGTTGACCGCCGTGGCCCTCTCGGGGTCCCTTTCAGCCGCGCTCACGTCTGCGATGGCGGCCAGGTGTACCACCACGTCAGGGCGGCACAAACCGAATATCTGTTCTAGACTCGCCGCATCGGTCAGCTCGACTCGGTGCCAGGAGTTGACGTCGACTTCCGGAGCGCGAGACAAGAATGTACCAAAGACCTCATGGTCAAGCGTCCCGCTCAGGCGCCGCACCAAGTATTGCCCGATGAATCCGCTGGCTCCAATGATCAAGATCCGCAACATCGCCCCTCTTTCAGACCGTGCGTGCGGGATTTACCCCTTGGCAGTAGAACGCCGGAGTAGCCGGGCTTGTTGCAGAAAGGGGTTGGCTACCGGCTGCCCGCGGACCTGCCGCCGTCCACCATGTAAACGCCGCCCGTGCAGAAGCTGCTATCGTTGCTGGCGAGAAACAGCATTAACTGCGCCACTTCCTCGGGGTTGCCATAGCGTCTCAGCGGTATGCTCTCCGCGAATTCCTGTTTCGCCCGCTCGACTGTTACGTTCGAGTCGTCAAACGCAGCCACCCGCATCTCTTCAATTGAGCGCATCATGCGGGTTTCAATCGGGGCAGGGTTGACGGTGTTGACGCGAATGCCCAACGGTGCGCCCTCCATTGCGGCGGTGCGCATCAGGCCGATAACGGCGTGTTTGCTGGCGGTGTATGCCGACATATCCGGGGTCCCGCTGACGCCGGCGGCGGAAGATGTAATCACGATGCTGCCGCCTCCCCGCTCGCGCATCACCGGGACCACGTACTTCATTCCCAGCCATACTCCGCGTACATTGACCGCCATGACCCGGTCGAAAGTGTCTATGGGATACTCCGGTATCGGAGCTACGGATCCCTCGATACCCGCGTTGGCCAAAAACACGTCGATTCCGCCCCAACGGTTAACGGCCGCGTTTACATAGCCCTGTGTCCGGTCGGGTTGTGTCACGTCGGCAACCGTGTAACTGGCCCTGTCCTCGCCAATTGATCGCACAGTCTCTTGGAGCGCCGTTTCATCAAGGTCAACCAATGCCAATCTAGCCCCTTCATTGGCGAATAATTTCGTCGCAGCCTGACCAATACCACCGGTGGCCCCTGTAATCACGGCCACTTTGCCTTCTAAACGTACCATTTCTAATCTCCTTTGCCGATGGCAGCCGCTTGGTTAGGTTCATTGCGAAACGCGTTCGAGTAGTGCTCGACCCGTTCACTATGGATGGCGGACAACTTCGCCAGCACAATCTCAGACAGCAACGTGGGGTTTAACCCGCCACAACCCAGTCTACGATGCGCTCTGCGATCATGAGGACCGTGGGATGGATGCCGCCTGACCGGGGCACTCGCGGCATCACCGATGCATCGGCCACCCACAACCCTTGGACTCCCTTGACTTGGCAGTATTGATCGACCACCGCCATTGGGTCTGAATCAGGTCCCATCTTGCAGGTGCCGGACACGTGCCGAGCGGTTCCTACAGTTTGGCGTATCCAGAGGTCCAAGGCGGCGTCGTCGGCCAGAATGTCGTCCGTCGGACTGATTCGGTGATCAAGCACGTCTTTGTATGCGCCGGATTCCAGGAGTCTAACCCCGAATCGCAGGCCTTCCCTCATCCGCCGAATGTCGTTTGGATGCTGAAGATAACGATAGTTAAAGGACGGCTGGACTCCGGGGTCGGCAGATGCCAACCTGACGTAGCCTGACCCCTCCGGCAACCCGAGAGTGCAAGATATGCGTGCGGCCTGTTCCGGTGGAACGTCGCCGGTCAGGTACTTGGTGCGCACACCGGCTAGGCGCTCCTCCCGTTCGTCGACGACATTGTTGGTCCTTAGCACCATGTCGTTGGTCTCGCTCGACCCTTCGGAGGTGTAATGCAAAGAAAAATGGACCGCGTCGAGATTAGCGTTGAGGGTGATCCCATCTTTGACCTTGAAGTTGATTTGGGCGCTGAGGTGGTTCCACAGGTTCTCCCCTACCCCGGGGAGATCATGGACCTGGGCAATCCCAAATTGTTCCAGTTGGTCCTTGGGGCCGATTCCCGACAGCATCAGCAGTTGGGGCGATCTGATAGCCCCGGCGCTCAGGACGACACGGTCTGCTACAAGGGTGAAAACCTCTCCCCCGCTTTCGGCTTCCACGCCGACGGCCTTTGAGCGCTCGAACAATACCTTGCGGACGAAAACCCCTCCCCTCACCGTAAGGTTGAGACAGTGACGCATTGGACTCAGATGAGTTATTGCAGAACTCATCCTCACGCCATCCAGGTTGTTGGTTGGAGACACGCCGACGCCGGAAGGGTTTGCGCCGTTCGTATCCCCCGTGGCGCCGAACCCCGCATGCAAACAGGCGTCATAAAAGGCCTGTTGGATGGCAGGCCAAGCGCCTGACTGACGCCGTCTTACTGGCATCGGTCCTTCCGTTCCATGGAAATCATCTTGAATGTCGAGGTCGTGCTCCATTTTGCGGAAGAAGGGCAGCACCTTGGTGTAAGACCATTCATCGTTGCCGAGAGAAGACCAAGAGTCATAATCCTCGGAGAATCCTCTCTGCATTGCCTGACCGTTGATGGACGATCCTCCCCCGATCACCTTGCCCTGGGCCACGTGGATCTCCCCTTGCTCCTCGGTGATCGTCCCCCGAAGGGCCCAATTGTGTTCCGAGTCCGGGGATTCCGCGAATCTGGTGTGGCCGTACCTTATTTCGTCCGGAAGGTCGGCGGGATCAGGGTAATCATTCCCGGCTTCCAACAGCAGAACGGAGGTATCCCGGTTTTCGGCCAGTCTGCCGGTCAACACCGACCCTGCCGCTCCTCCGCCGACGATAATTACATCGTATTTCATGGACCCTCCCCCAAATTTGCGTTTACCGGATTTGACTTGAACCAAACGCTTGGTTGAAGGGACAATAGCTCATATCGCTACCGGCCTTCATGCCCGGCCCTCATCCCTTCATGCCGGCCCTCATCAATGAGGTCGGCGGCGCGCTCGGCAATCATAATGGTAGTGGCGTTGGTGTTGGCCCGGGTTACCTCCGGCATAACAGAGGCGTCCACGACCCTCAGCCCCTCCAATCCATGTACTCTACAGTATTGATCAACCACCGCCAGCGGGTCGGATGCCGGCCCCATTTTACAGGTTACCGAGGTATGTCCGGCGATGCCGGCGTTCTGCTGGAGCCAAGCGTCCAGTGTGTTGTCATCGACCAGGTCGGCATCGGTGGGCGCCAGCCGCTCCGCCAGCAGATCGGCAAAGGCAGGGTGATCGAACAGTTGGACGCAGCGGCGGATGGCGTCGCGCAGGCGCGCACCATCTCTGGGGTCGGTCAGGAACCTGAAATCCAGGTGAGGTTGCGCCGACACGTCGGGGGAGGTAAGGGTCAACCGCCCTTTGCTGTATGGCAGTTCCAACCGGCAGCCGATGCGAATGTCGGGCGCTTTTCGGCCCTCCGGGTAGGATGTGGTAGGCTGGACTTGGATGTCGTTGCGGGTGATTGAGCCGTTGGCCGTGAAACGAAGCCCCACCTGGTTTCTTGGCGCGTCGGGCGCGGGGTGATGGCCCGCCCGTGAGCGGAACACCAAGGAAACCGAGGGATGGTTTTTCATGTTCTGCCCAACGCCAGGCAGGTCGTGAACGGGGGCGATGCCCAGTTGGCGCAGCGGCTCCGCGGGGCCTATGCCGGATAGCATCAGCAGTTGCGGCGAGGCTATGGCCCCGGCGCTCAGGATTATTTCCTCTCCCTCGACCACAAATGCTTGTCCGTCACTTTCGACCTCAACCCCGGTGGCCCGCTTGCCGATAAACAGGATGCGCCTAGCCAGCACGTTGGCCCGGACTGTCAGGTTGAGACGGTGGCGGCAGGCGTCGAGATAGGTGAGGGCCGTGCTCATCCGTACTCCGCCCGGGTTGTTCAAGGGGAAGGCGCCAACCCCCGTTGCCTCGGGGTGGTTCATGTCCGGATCGTCTGGAAAGCCCGCGTCGAGGCAAGCTTGGTAAAAGGCCCTTTGCAACGGCAACCAAGTCTCCCGGGAGTGCCGCCACACCGGGATGGGGCCATCGGAGCCATGAAAATCATCCCTGACGTCGGCATCGCTTTCGAGTCGCCGGAAGTAGGGCAGGGTCTTAAGGTAGCTCCACTCGTCATTGCCCGCGTCCGCCCAGCCGTCGAAGTCCTCGGGCAGGCCCCGTAACATAATCTGATGGTTGATGGCGCTGCTGCCGCCGGTCACTCTGCCCCGGGCGACGTGGAGCGGTTCCGGCTGTTGCGGGGTGGATTGGCCTACGAAGGACCAGTTATGCGCCGCACCCTCTTCCGATGCGGCTTGGTTCATGTCGTACTTCAACTCGGCGGGCAGCAGTTCCGGGTCCGGGTAGTCGGGCCCGGCCTCCAGCAGTAGAACGGACCGGCTGGGGTCTTCCGACAGGCGATTGGCCAAGACGCAGCCAGCGGATCCGGCCCCGATGATTACGACTTCATACTTCATACGACTATAAGCCCCGCGTGACGTTTCAATGCGGCAAACCCGGACCGCCGTGTCGTGGAACAGGTTGGTCAATAATACTACTTAAGACAGTGTGTTTCTGGACGAACCGAGCGCGGTGGTCGAGAGCCTGCCCGGCTTCGGGAAGGAACGACAGGAAGGCCTGCCAGACATGAGGCATGTCGTCCCGCACTTCCAGCGTAACATCCACCCCGGCCTCCACACCAAGGGGAGTGGCGCAGCTGCGGTCGCCAAGGTAGGCCGTTGCCAGTGACCTCGTAGACCCATTCGGCCAGAGTGTATCATTCACGGGAGCAATTTTCTTGGCAGGTAGACGGTCGATAGAACTGGGCTACGTTCTCCCCTTCTCCGCATCCTCCAGATTGGATATACGGTATTAAGAACTGGGCTGCCGCTCTTCGTTTCAGGGACTTTCGGCTACTCTGGGCCTCAACGGCGCTCTATTCCCTGGCCACCGGGATGGAGCAGGTGTCGGTCGGGTGGCTCATATTCGAGCTGACGGACTCAGCGTTCATGGTGGGCGTGGGTGCGGCAGCCCGGATGTTGCCTTTCTTTCTTTTGGGAGTGCTATCCGGTGTGGTCGCCGATAGATGGGAGCGCCGGATGCTGCTCTGGGTTGGCAACCTTGGAGCAGCAGCAGCAGCGACTATAATGGCCCTCCTCCTGCTCGGCGGACTCACCAACGTCTGGTCCGTCATCGCCTTGGTGACCGTCTTGGGCGGCCTGATGGCCTTTACTATCACGGTCCGGCAGACCTTTACCTACGACGTTGTGGGGCGTCAAGATGCCTTGAACGGCTTGGCCCTCGGTGCAATGGCCATGCAGGGGGGCGGCATCGCGGGGTCCCTCGCTTCCGGAGCGTTGATCCAGTTTCTGGGGCCAGGCTGGCAATTTGTCGCATCGGCCGTTTGCTATCTGGGTTCCGCCTTGGTCATTCTGGCCATCGCCAACCCTGGCCGCTCGGCGAATGCGGTCGTCAGACCCGTGCTGGAGAACCTGATGGGCTACATCAGGCTGGTCCGCGGGAACCGCACTCTGCTGGTGCTCATGTCCTTGACTGCGGCTACGGAGGTATTCGGGTTCACGCACATCACCCTGCTGCCCGTCTTCGCCAAGGAGGTACTTCATGTGGGGGCCACGGGACTAGGGGTTATGACCGCCATGCGCCAGGTTGGAGGCCTGCTGGGGCTCTGGATCCTGGCCGGACTCGGCGCCGTCCCCAAGAAGGGGTTAATGATGTTCGTAATCGCCATCGGCTTTGGTTGCGGCCAGATGGCGTTCTCCCTTTCCAGCAACATGTATTTTTTCTTGGGAGTGCTATTGTTCGTCAACGCCTGCGCCATGGCCGTTGATACGATCTATAAGACCCTAATGCAAGACCATGTCGCCGACGAAGAACGCGGTCGGGCCATGGGCTCTTGGGTCCTGAGCATCGGCGTTGCGCCGGTAGGCCACCTGGGAGTGGGGGCGCTGGCGGGCGTACTCGGAGCTCCGGGGGCGTTGCTAATCAACGGCGGCGTGTTAACGGCCGTGAGCATAGCCACGGCGCTGGGACTTCCCGGAATAAGGCGGTTGGAGTAGCTCGTTGCGAGCGGACCCGGGAATCTGTCCGACGATTGATGGTTGAGTTTTGGTTTAGGGGCGTTGCGATGCTGGGATTGACCTGAATTAGATATGGGCCACCTCAGTCTCGATGGGAGATGGCCGGCCGGCCCGGCTGGTAGGGCGACACCCGTTCTCGACAACTTCGACAGGTTGTGGGTGAGGGCCACCGGCCTTTGCCCGGCTTGGGATAAAACGGGCGGATGTCCTCTATCAGCTTTTGCCACGGAATGAGGCTGTCCATGCGCTCCAAGAAGATCTCGCGGCGGGTCTTGCGTTTCTTGGCGTCGTATACCAAGTCGGCAAAGTTGCGCTGCTTCATCGCTCCTCACCCCCTTATCACCACGGCGCCATCATCATCTGGTTCTCAACGATTGTGTACTATGCCGGAATCCACGGACTTATTCAGAATGTCCCTAACAGCGAGGACCGTCCTATAAACTACTGGGTCGGGCGAGGTAAGTTCGCGGAAGGGGAGCATGTGGTTCATGTCGCCAACAGCTAGACGCAAACCCCAAGGCAGGAATGAGCCAAGCAGGCTATGTGTAGTTCTGCTGGCGGCCATCGTATTGCTGGTCATCGCTATTGGATGCGGCGGAACTTCAGACCGCGCTTCGACGGAGCCACCTATCGCTGCCCCATTGAAAATCGGTCTGCTGCTCAATTTTACCGGATCACCGGAGGCGTCTGAGGACAGAAAGCGGGCCTTCGACCTAGCGATACGGCACATAAATGAAGGCGGAGGTGTTCTGGGGATGCCTGTGGAAGGCGTCACTGGTGACGCTACTCAAGACCCGTCTGTTGCTGTGAAGGCGGCCCGGCGTCTTGTAGAGGTCGAGGGTGTCCATGCGATAGTTGGCCCCAACGCAAGCTCGGCGGCATTGCCAATTGCCCAGAGCGTGTCAGGGACGCTTGGCATTCCCACAATCAGTCCCTCGGCCACATCTCCGCAGCTAACCGACGTCGAGGACAACGGCTACTTCTTCAGGACGGCGCTCTCCGATGCTGCCCAGGGCCCCGTCCTCGCACGAGTGACCAGGGACCGCGGCTTCGATAACGTTGGGTTGATCTACGAGGACGATGCCTATGGTCAGGGACTCGCTGCCAGCTTCCGAGAGTCCTGGAACGGGGCGCTGCGAGTCGTCGCCGTCGATATGGTCCAGACGAGCTACCTTTCGGAGTTGGCGGAAAGCGTGAAGGCAGGGGCACAGGCGTTGGTTGTGATAACTTCCGAAGGTCAGGCCCTGTCCATTGTGCGTGAGGCTATTGATGAAGGTATTTACAGCCAGTTCATCTTTGGCGACGCAGCCAAAAGAGTAAGCCTTGTCGAAGAGATCGGCGGGGAACAGTTGGGAGGAATGTATGGGACCGCAGGAGCGTCGGCTCCCGACAACGCCGCAACAGCCGACTGGGAAGCCGCCTTCATCGCCGAATATGGCGAACTGCCCGTTCTCGCCTACGTGAAAGAGACCTACGATGCGACCGTCGCGCTCGCTCTCGCGGCCCAGGCTGCAGGTAGTGTCGACGGAGCTGTAATCCGCGATCATCTTCGGGAAATTGCAGGACCACCGGGCCGGACCGTTCCTGGCACTCCCACCGGCGTCGCCGTTGGCCTGTCCCTGCTCGGTGAAGGCCAGGAGATCGATTTCGATGGGGCGGCCAGCACGCTGGATTGGGACGAAAACGGCGACCTCAGCCGAGGTCATATAGGGACATGGCGATTCACATCTGACGAACGAATCGAAGAACTTGAGTCGGTGTTTTACGAGAACTAGCGGCAATCCGCCCCGGTCGAAACTGCTCTTCCCTGCCGTCCCCACCACATCGTTTGCGATACCCCGTCTGGAGCTGCTTGGACCCCTCCGGGTCACCGGCTAACGGGGACCGGCGCGGCTGACCAAGGCCGCGTGGCATTCCACCCCATCACGAGTTGCCGGCTGCGATTCGAAGACCTCCCGGCGAAACATTCGAAGTCCACAATAGAGATAAAACACTCCGGTACCGGGAGCCGGTGGACTTGACGGAATATGACCCTGGCACTGTTCAGGAACCGCAACATATCTGCTCTCTAAGACTATTCGCAGTCGACGAAGTGTAGAGACGAACCTTGCGTGTCCTTGATCTCCTTGACACTGATGCCTTACCTACGTATTTTACTGGTAAGGAGGCCACCCATGATAGTGAAGATCACTTCGAAGCGGCAGGTTACCTTCCCTGCGCGCGTACTGGACGCACTGGGAGTTGGTCCAGGCGACCAGCTGGAGTTGCTCGAAGGCCCTGACGGGTTCACCCTGCGCCCGAGGCGCATCGACCTGTCACAGTTAGGGTACTTAAGTGACAAGATCGACCCCAACGCCGAGCCGTTTGACATACAAAAGTTCCGGAGCGAACCCTATGCCCTCTCGTTACGGGATTGATACGTCTGTGCTCGTCAGGCTGATCACCGCTGAGCCACCCGATGCCTTTGCGTACTGCGAGAAACGGTTGACCGCGTTGGCCAATGACGGCTCTGAGGTTTTCGCCTCCAATCAGGTTATAGGCGAAGCCTATATTGTCGTCCAGCACCACTACAGCGTTTCTTCAGCCGATGCCCGCGTCGCCCTACTGAGGGCGTTGCGCAGCGGGTTGGTTGCGCCCTTGAACGGACGCTCGGTCTTGGCGGCCCTGGAAGCCCAAGGCGGCCCCGGCCTGTTCGACCGCCTCATAGCCGACGGATACTCCAACGCCAGCCTGGAGACCCTGACCCTGGACCGAAGGATGGTCTCCCTGTCAAACGCGCGGCGACTTTAGGCCGGGAGACCTGCAAGTCGTTATTGCACACCTCCGACCGCACCTCCAGTCTTTTGTTTCTCTCGTCTCTTCGCGGCAGCCTTAGGCTGGAGCCATTACCCAGCAGGACCGGTGGGCGTACGGGTTGACGGCTTCGAATATTCCCTCACGCCAGTCGTGCAAAAGGCCGAGTTCGTCGTCTACGAATCTGACTCCAGCCAGGAGAGAAACATCCTTCAACACACGGTCCTACACAAGATTGCCAAACTGTCGTTCGAGCACGCAACAGACGGGGCTGTCTCTTAGGTGGTCCCTTAAACCCAGCAGAAACGGTCATGCTGGAATGAACTCGCTGTTGAAGTTTCCTGCGGAGCGTCCCCGTTGTTTGTTATCCGGCGGGATTATCTGTTACAGTGGGGTTAATCATTCGAGAATGCACCAAGGCTTCATTCACGGCAACGGACCACCTCCCGCCCCGTCATTCGTCTTTGTGCCCTCCTCCGGAATACCCATAACATCCCGTTGGGATAAGGAGTTCGTTTCCACATGGCTTTAGAATCCCTATCGACTCGCCGACGGACGTCCGCTGATATACGCCGGCATCAGGTCATTTGCGCCGAATGCGGCACGTCCACAACCGTTCCCTTCCAGCCAAGGCAAGACCGTCCGGTGTACTGCTCCCCGTGCTTCGAATTCCGGCGCAACGTCCCTTCCTCCCCGGCAAGTGCACCAACAAGGGAGCCAATCACCCTAAACCGGTCCTCCGCCGATGGCGGCCCGGGCACTGCTCCAGGATTTCCTGATATGGCCTTGAGGGACACCACCAGAGCAGCGCTTGTCCGTATGAACATATCAGAGCCCACGCCCATTCAAGAGAAGTCGATCCCCCTTCTCCTAGCGGGCCGGGACGTGGTAGGGCAGGCACGTACCGGGTCTGGTAAGACCCTGGCGTTCGCCATCCCCCTGGCAGAACAGTGCGACGCCTCGGTCCGACAGGTACAGGCGCTAGTGCTGGTACCCACTCGAGAGCTGGCCATCCAGGTAGCCGGAGTAACGGCGGCCATGGCGTCGCCACAACGGCTACGCTGCACCTTGCTCTACGGCGGCCGGTCGTTGCACTCGGAATACAAAGCATTGAAGGCTGGCGCCCATATCATCATCGGCACTCCCGGCCGGACTCTGGACCACCTCCGGCAGGGTACTCTAGACCTGCGATCGGTACGCTTCTTGGTGTTGGATGAGGCCGACGAAATGCTGGACCGGGGGTTTGCCCACGACGTTGAAGCTATCCTCAGCCAGACCCCTTCCAGCCGGCAGACCGCGCTCTTTTCAGCGACAATCCCCGGATGGGTGGCGCAAACGGCTAAGAAGCACCTGCGGAACCCGGCAATGGTCCAAGTGGACGCCGATCTGCAAGCGCTGCCCACCGTAAAGCATCTGGTCTATACCATCCAGAAGGACGAAAAGATAGGCGCCCTCCGTACCCTGTTGGACGAACGGGAAGACGCGCCGGTTATCGTCTTTGGCAAAACAAAGCGCGGGGTGAAAAAGCTGGCCGCCCAGTTGTACGCGCTGGGCTACCCGGTAGGGGCGCTCCAAGGGAATCTTAGTCAAAACGCGCGCGAGCGGGTGATGGCGGACTTCCGCTCCGGCGCCGCGCCTATCTTGGTGGCAACCAACGTCGCCGCCCGCGGCTTGGACATCGAGGGTATCGGCCAAGTCATCAACTATGACCTGCCGGACACCGAGTTGCTCTTCACCCACAGGGTCGGACGGACAGGCCGCATGGGCCGGTCCGGCGAAGCCGTGACGTTCATCACGCCGGATGAAGAGCAGAAGTGGCGTGAGATCGACCGGGGCTTGGGCGTTCGGTTGTCTCGGAAGCCATGGGATGCCTCTCGTAGGGCGGGACAACGCCAAGGCAGGGCCCCGCAAGCGCCCCGCAGACCGGCCCGGGTAACCGTGCCATAGCGGAACCGGCCCGCCCTCAATACGTACAGCGGTTTCGGGCAGCCGACTCGACGACCGTAAGTCGGCGCGACCGCCTTGCTCCGAGAGTTCCGCCGATTGTATTACGGTCTCTTCACCGGCGTAATCGCCGACACGTTTTCGATCGGCGGCGTTAACGATTTCGCAACGTTTCCGGTAGGCCCAAATGCTATCATGGCATTTGGGGTGAATAGATTTGAGCGGCTTCCAAAACAACGCCATACGTAACCTGGCCATCATAGCCCACGTCGATCACGGCAAGACCACTCTGGTCGACGCGTTGCTGGTGCAAGGCCAGGTATTCCGGGCCCACCAACAGGTGGGAGCCTTGATCATGGACACTAATCCTTTGGAGCGAGAGCGCGGCATCACAATTCTGGCCAAGAACGCTTCTGTCTCCTACAGAGGGGTTAGGATCAACATAATCGATACCCCGGGCCACGCCGATTTTAGTGGCGAAGTGGAACGTGTCATGAACATGGCCGACGGCTGCCTGCTGTTGGTGGACGCCGTCGACGGGCCCATGCCCCAGACCACCTACGTGTTGCGCCAAGCCCTGCAACAGAACGTGACTCCCATGGTGGTCATTAACAAGATAGACCGCCCCGAGGCCCGCGCGGCGGAGGTGGTCGAGATGGTCCAAGACCTGTTCTTGGAATTGGCTACGGATGCGAAGCAGCTGGACTACCCGTTGTTGTACGCGTCGGCCAAGCAGGGTTACGCCACTAAGGGGTTGGACGGGCCGTGGTCGGATATGCAGCCCCTGTTCGAGGCGATCCTGGACTCAGTGCCGCCGCCACAGGGAGACCCCGCGGCCCCGCTCCAAATGCTTGTTGCGGCACTGGACTACGACAACTATCTGGGGCAGGTGGCCGTGGGCCGGATCACCAATGGCACGCTGAGGCAGCGCGACGAAGTGACCTTGCTATGCCTCAACGCCGAACCCACTACCCACCACTTGGAGCGCATTTTTATTTTTCGCGGGATGGAGCGAGTCGAGGTCTCCGAAGCCTACGCCGGGGACATTGTGGCCGTAACCGGTCCTGAGGGAGTGTCCATTGGCGACACCATAGCCTCTCCCGAGCACCCGGAGGCCCTACCGTCTATCGACATCAATGAACCGACGGTGCGGATGAATTTCGGGGTCAACAACTCTCCTTTCATGGGCCGGGAGGGCTTCCATTCCACTTCCCGAAATCTCCACGAACGACTGATGAGAGAGTTGCGGACCAACGTCAGTTTGAGAGTAGAGACCACCCCCAACGCCGATGTGTTCGTGGTTGCCGGCAGGGGAGAGCTACACCTGTCCATCCTGGTCGAGACTATGCGGCGTGAACAGTTCGAATTTCAGGTGTCCCGTCCTTCACCTGTAACCAAGGTTATTGAAGGTAAGGTATACGAACCTTACGAGATTTTGAATGTCAGCACCCGTGAAGAGTACGTTGGCGTCCTGACAGAGTACCTTTCGGCCCACATGGCCGAACTCCGGGATATGCAATACGCCGAGAATGGCTATGTTCACATGGAGTACAAGATACCGACCCGCGGGCTGATCGGATTTAATGCTTTCTTTCTCCGCACCACGCGAGGCGACGGAGTGAAAAGCAGCGTCTTCACCTCCTACGAGCCGATGGAGAGCGAAATAAAATCTGAACGCGGCGGCGTACTCGTGGCGTCGGAACGTGGTGTGGCCGTCACCTATGGCCTGCTCAACGCCCAAGGAAGAGGCGACACATTCATCGATCCGGGCACAATGGTCTACGAAGGAATGATCGTCGGCGCCCACCACCGCGATGGCGACATTGAAATAAACGTCTGCAAGGAGAAGAAGCTGACCAATATGCGCTCTTCAACTGCGGATGTCGCCAAACGACTGAACGCCACCGTGAGGTTCAGCCTGGAAGAAGCCTTGGCTTTCATTGCTGACGACGAACTGGTGGAGGTTACTCCACAGAGTTTGCGCCTTCGTAAGATGGAGCTCACGGCGGTAGACCGAAAGCGCCACCGCCGGGACGGGGCCCGAGCCCGAGACTAACGGAACCGCAGGGCGGACGGTTAGTCAGGAACTCCACCGTCGAAACCACGGCGATTGCGGGAAGCCCAATCCGGTAATAGATCGAAATTCCAGGCCGTTAGTGCGGCCATTCCCGGCCACGAAGCGCCGTCAATCTCAGGGTCTCTATTGAACAGCAATGCGCCGTCGGTGGCGTCTTCTCCCAAAATCTCCTTAGCTCCACGACCACTCATGTTGCGGCTGGCTCTCTGTACTGCGTACAATGCCGGTCAGAATGGCCAACGAATCGGGGAATAATGACCGTGTCTGGCAGCCTTAACTCCGGCGCTACGGCGTTGTTGGAACGCTTGGGACGCGGCGACTTGTTGATTTCCGACGGCGCCACCGGCACGTTCTTGCAACAGCACGGCTTGGAGCCCGGCGGTTGCCCGGAAGAGTTCAACGCCAGCCACCCCGCCGTGGTCCGGCAGATGGCCCGTCAGTATTTCGACGCCGGTTCAGACATGGTGCTGACCAACTCCTTCGGCGGCTCGATTTTCATGCAGGCGAAGTACGGGCATAGCGAACGGGCTGCGGAGTTCAACCGGCTCGCTGTCCAACACGCCCGCAGCCAGACCCCGGACGAGGCATTTGTCGTCGGCTCCGTGGGCCCCACCGGCGAGTTTCTCGAGCCTTTAGGCCCGGTTAGCGAGGCCCAAATGTACGAGGCCTTCGTCCGGCAGGTTACGGCCTTGGAAGAGGGCGGGGCCGACGCGGTGGTGGTGGAGACCATGACCGCCGTCGAGGAAGCGACCCTGGCCATTCGGGCCGCCCGGGAAAACACCGGGCTGGCAGTGATGGCTACCATGGTGTTCGACAAGGGACCGCGAGGTTTCTTTACCATGATGGGCGTGACGCCGGAGCGGGCCGTGAGCGAGTTGGAACAAGCCGGGGCCCACGTTGTCGGCTCCAACTGCGGGAACGGCATCGACAACATGGTGGAGATCGCCCGGCGGATGCGGGGGGAGACTTCCGGGTACCTCTTGGTCCACTCCAACGCGGGCATACCGGCCATGAAGGGCGGTGAGATCATATATCCGGAATCGCCGGATTACATGGCGGAGCGGTTTATGGCCTTGGCCGGAATCGGCGTTAACATAATCGGCGGCTGTTGCGGCACCGGACCTGACCACATCCGGGCGTTGGTCCAAGCGCTGGGACGGCAGCCCAGGGGTTGAAATATGACGTCTACGACGGAGAACAGGCTTAGACCCGCCGAGGTGATTGAAAAATACGGCGCCTGCCTGGAACTGGCGCCTATGGACAAGCACTTCCACGACATCAGCGTGGGACTGTACGTGAAGGACGGCGTGTCCACGGTCTGGAGCTATAGCCGCCGCGAAGGCGTGGAAGAAAGGCTCCGGTCCATTCGCGACCAAATGGTCGTCTTGGGCGGGATGACGGCGGTGGAGGGCGTTCCAAACCAACTGCGCTTTGACTGCGGCGAACTGCACCCGCGTACCCTGCGCTTCCTGATCGCCCAAGCAGTGGGCAAAGCGCCCGACTACGCGCCACCCGGCGGGGCAATGTCCATCAGGGACTCCAAGTCGGCCCTGACCATCCATGTCGAGGACGCGGCAGACCCGGAGAGAAACGTGTATCGCGTCTCGCTGGAGGGGGAGGCCAACAACGCGGCGCTGCGGCTTAGAATGGTGCTGGCGGGATTTGTCCGGTACGGGGAAATGGAACAAGTTGGGGACTCGGGAGTGGCATTCTCCTGCGGTCGGAAACACGACGCCTTGATACGCATCCTGCTGCCCTACTCTCGCAACATTTCCAGCGTCGAGACCATGATGGCCGCCGAAGCTATGCGCGGGCAGATGACCACCAACACCCTGGGCTTCAGCCAAGTGTAGAATGTTAAGAACCTGCGCGGACAGTTAGGAACGGTCTGGTGGGGCAGTAACGGAGGGAACCGTGGGCTCGGATAGCGCCATCCACAGGATCCAGGACCGCCGCCGACGAATCGGCCGGCCTTTGAAGGGACTGATGTACACATTGAAGAACTGCATCTTTATGTGCGTAGGGACTGGAACCAGTACCTGTCGGACGGAAAAACGTTCAAAGATTTTTACTTCGACTACGACACCGGGGTTAAAGAGCATCTGGCCCGTAAAGCCCTCGAAAGAACGTTTTGTGCGGCTGCTTCTCGATGAATCGGTCAATTTCAGGTTGAATCATGGCCAAGTTGTCCACATTTACCCATAAGGAGGTGCAGCCATGCCCTTCACCGAAACGATGACGCCGCGCGAGCGCACCATGGCAGCCCTCAACCGGCTGCCGGTCGACCGGACGCCGGTGGCCAACCCCACCAACGTGGCTACCGTGGAGTTGATGGACTTGGTCGACGCGCCCTTCCCTCAAGCCTGTCAGGACCCGGAGCTGGCGGCGCGGTTGGCCGCCACCGGCTACACGGAGTTGGGGTTCGATTCCATCATGCCCTACTTCAGCATCATCCAGGAATCATCGGCCTTGGGTTGCGAGATGCAGTGGGAGGAGAAGGACAACTGGCCCACAGTCCGCATGTACCGCCCCATCTGGAAGACCGCCTCCGACGTTCACATTCCGCCCGGCATTCTGGAGCACCGGGACATGATTGCCATCACCGGGGCTATCCGCCAACTCAAGTCAGAGTTCGGCGACGAGGTGGCCATCATTGGCAAGACCATGGGCCCTTGGACCCTGGGCTACCATGTGTTCGGCGTCGAGCCCTTTCTGCTGGGCACCGTTGACAATCCCGACGAAACGATGCGGGCACTGCACAAGCTGAAAGAGTTGTCGGTGCTGTTCGGCGAGGCCCAGATCGACGCTGGCGCCGACGCCCTGACCTTCCCTGACCATGCTACCGGGGACTTGGTCAGCGGCGACTACTACCGGCGCTTCTTGCAGGACATACACGCTGAGATGGCAGAACGGTTGCCCGTGCCCCTCATCCTTCATATCTGCGGCAAGACCATAGACCGGATGCCCTACATCGCCCGGACCGGCATGGCCTCGTTCCACTTCGACTCCAAAAACGACCCGCGAGAGGCCATGAACGCGGTGGACGGCGGCATCGGCCTAGTGGGTAACATCAACAACCCCGAGACCCTCTACGCCCGGGGCCCCGAGGAGGTGCGGCGGGAGGTCTACCGCTGTCTCGACGCCGGGGTGCAGATGGTTGCCCCGGAGTGCGCCGTTCCTCTGGCCACCAAGATAGAGAACCTGATGGCCATTCCCCAAGCCGTCAAAGAATGGACCGCCCGCCAATCGGGGAATGACAACCAAGCTGAGATTTAGAGAGGACAACTAGATGCCCGTCGTAAACCAGGGACTCGAACAGGAAATGGGTTACATCGAAAACCCCGACGAGGAGCGCCACATTCGGGCGCTCTGGGACGAGGCCGATCCGCTGATGCAGGAAATCTCCCACTGCTTAATCATCGGCCGCAACGACAAGGTCGACCAGTTGACCCGGCGGGCGCTGGACGAGGGTTTTTCCGCCAACACGATTATGGACGACGGTCTAATCGCTGGTATGGCCGTGGTGGGCATCAAGTTCCGCGATAACATAATATTCGTCCCGGAAGTGCTGGTGGCGGCCAGGGCGATGAAGGCCGGAATGGCCCATGTCGAGCCGATTCTGTCAGCCTCCGGCATCCAGCCCATCGGCACAGTCGTCATGGGGACGGTAAAGGGCGACCTGCACGACATCGGCAAGAACCTGTGCATCATGATGCTGCGGGGGGCAGGCTTCGTCGTACACGACTTGGGCGTCGACACCCAATCGGAGGCCTTCATCGAAGAAGTGGTTGACAAAGGCGCGGGCATCCTTGGCATGTCCGCACTCCTCACAACCACCATGCCCAACATGGGCAAGACCATCGAGGCCTTCGAAGAAGCCGGACTGCGCAACGAGGTACGCATCATGGTGGGCGGTGCGCCACTTTCTCAGGAATTCGCCGACGATATGGGCGCCGACGGCTACGGCAAGGACGCCATCGTCTGCGTAGACCTAGCCAAGGAGTTCGTGGGCCAGACCGGCGTTGAAAGGTCGGTGGCGGTCAGCTAAGCCATTCCCGCTAAGCTATTCCCGCTAAGCCATTTCAATGAACCGATGGGGATAATTGTTCTAATGTCGAGCGGTTTCCAGCCAGTGGACCCTGAGAAATACCGGAAAAGCCTGGCCCGGCTGGACCAGGTATTCAGGGGCATTTCGGAGACCGTCAGCGAAGTCTCCCGCCATCGCTGCCCTTACAAGAACGCCCAGGACCGTTGCACCGCCCAGTTCGGTTGCCGCAACCAAGACCGAACCGTTCCCCAAGGCCAACTTTATATCTGCACCGGCAGCGACAACCTGGATTACCGCTCGGCTTGGGACGATTTCCGCGGGGAGAACGCCGAGGGAGCGGGGAAGGCGGAGAGTTCGTAGCTCCCCATCCTATCCGGCCCGGTTGGGCCGAAGGTACAAACCGAACGCTGCTGCGTTGGCCCGGCTGTTTGCTAGAATAGGTCCATGTCTCCCGTATACCTGGGCGGTCAGGAACTGGTTTCGGCTGCTGGCTCCACCATCTTCGATTACGCGGACTCACTGCGGGTCCGCGTCCCTACTTCCTGCGGCCGCACCGGGCAATGCCACGAGTGCATCGTTGAAATTCGCCGCGGTATGGAATACCTGAACCCTCCAACCCTGGCGGAATCGTTCCTTCGCGGAGACTACCGGCTGGCCTGCCAAGCTGCCGTACAGGACTCTGGCGGCGACATTGACTTCGCGGTCCTGCGGCGCCAACCACGAATACTCACCGAGGGCCTGCGCCGCGATGTTCCTTTGCGGCCCAACGTGGTGCGTTCCGGGGATGATGTCCTCATCGGCGGTATCCCTGCCGAGCGTTATCAGGGGTGCATCATGGGGCTGGCCGCCGACATTGGGACCACCACCGTGGTCCTGAACCTGGTAGACCTCGAGTCGGGCAACGTAATCGGCACGTCGTCCTTCGAAAATCCGCAACGGTTCGGCGGAAGCGACGTAATGCACCGCATCTCCTACGACGGGAGTGAATTCTCCGGCGAGCTGCAACAGGTGATGCTGTCCGCCATCAACTTCGAGATCGGCGAGATGGCGCGGCAGGCCGGCATCCATCGCCGGCGAATCTACGACCTGGTGTTGGTGGGCAACACTACCATGAGAGACATACTGTTCGGTGTGGACGTCCAGCCGGTGGGGGAGAAGCCGTACAAATCTCGGACCCAACTGGAATACGAAGCAGGCCAACGGCAAGGCACCGCTTTGGAGACCACCGCTGCGGAGTTGGGGCTTCGGGTGTTCCCGCAGGCCCACGTTTACGGCGGCCCAATCATCGGTTGCCACGTGGGCGCCGACGTTGCCGCCGACCTGATGGCCCTAGCTTTGGACGAACAGGAAGGGCCGGTCATGCTGGTGGATGTTGGCACCAACACCGAGGTCGTCATCGGAGACCGGCATGCCATGGTGGCGGCGTCCTGCCCGGCGGGTCCCGCCTTCGAGGGCGGCCAAGTGACCTACGGAATGCCGGGCTACGACGGCGCGGTGGAGTCGGTGCGGATAGAGAACGACGGCCCCGTGGTTTCCACCATCGGCGGTGTTGAAGCCCAAGGGATCTGCGGTTCCGGCTTGGTCGACCTGCTGGCCGAACTACGTGGCCGCGGGCTGATGAACGATTTGGGGGCGTTCGGCGATGGCAGTGACCGGTTTTTATTCGCCCCGGAACAAGGTATGGCCATCTCCCGGTCCGACATAAGCGCCTTGGCCCAAGCCAAGTCCGCCAACTACTGCGGCCAATACATAGCGTTGCGCCACTACGGGCGGCCGCCGGAGCAGATCGGACGGCTGTACCTCGCCGGTGGCTTCGCCAACTACGTCAATGTAGCAAACGCGGTGAACATCGGCTTCATCGCCGACTTTCCGGCAGACCGCATCACCAAGGTAGGGAACGCCTCCCTGGAGGGGGCCACCGTAATGCTCCTCTCGCTGGAGATGCGTCGGAAGGCCGAGGCGTTGGTGCGGCGCATACAACACATCGAACTGGAGACCACTCCCGACTTCTTCGACATCTTCGTCGAGGGCTGTATGTTCAAGCCGATGCCTCGTAACATTGTCCCCTGACGGCTGTGTAATTCACACGGTCCCGCGGGAGCCGGTCCCAATGCAGCCGGTCCCAATGCAGCCGGTCCCAATGCAGCCGGTCCCAATGCAGCCGGTCCCAATGCAGCCGGTCCCAATGCAGCCGGTCCCAAAACATCTGGTCCCGAGGAGGCGTTCATGGCCCGTTCCTGGAAAGTGCTGATAACCGACCACGTTTGGCCCTCAACCGACCCGGAGCGCGCGGTGTTGGAGGCCGGCGGGGCCTCGGTGGTGGTGGCCCCGGGCGGCGAGGAGGAGACGCTGACCGCTTTGGCCCGGGACGCCGACGCCATTATGACCTGCTTTGCCCAAGTCACGGAGAACGTGGTGCGGGCGGCGGAGCGATGCGTCGTCATCGGCCGGTTCGGCGTTGGAGTGGACAACATCGCCGTAGCCACCGCCACCGAGTTGGGCATCGCCGTGACCTACGTTCCCGACTACTGTGTGGATGAGGTGTCCGACCATGTGATGGCCTTGCTCCATGCGTGGAACCGGAAGATAGTCCTGTTCGACCGCTCGGTAAGGGGTCAAGGCTGGGGCAGCCAGCCCTTGACCATGCGCATGATGCGGCTCCGGGGCAAGACACTGGGCATCGTCGGTTTCGGCCGCATCGGCCGGGCGGTGGCGGTCAAGGCCAAAGCCTTCGGTTTGAACATCCTGGCTGCCGACCCGGTGACGCCCGCCGAGACCGTCACCTCTTTCGGAGCCGAGCTGGTGACCCTCGACACCCTGTTGCAAGAATCAGACTTCGTCAGCTTGCACGCCCCGCTCACGCCGGAAACGCGGAACATGATCGGCCGGGAGCAACTGGCTGCAATGAAAGAGGAAGCGTTCTTGATCAACGCCGCCCGCGGTCCCCTCATCGACGAGGAGGCCCTTTTCGAGGCCCTGTCCAAGCGGCAGATCGCTGGCGCCGGACTGGACGTCATGGTGGACAACGTGCCCGCTAACGACCACCCGCTACTGGGGTTGGACAACATAATAATCACGCCGCACGTGGCCTTCTTCTCCCAGGAATCGACACTGGAACTGGAGCAGCGCGCCGCTGAAGCGGTGGTCAGCGTAATGCACGGCCGGATGCCCGAAAACCTGGTCAACTCCGCCGTCTTGGCCCACCCCAACCCGCGTCACACCCTGCCGCCGATACCCCCATCCACATAGCCCTGGGGGATGGGCAGATTGTCTAACCGTCAAAAATCCGCCAACAAAAAGTAAGGGGCAGGCCGTAGACCTCCCAGGCTACGGCTTGGCCGTTTATCCATTTATATAAAGCTCGTCAACGGGCCTTCTCCGCGCTGACCGGTGGTTTTAATACCCCTAAAGTATCTCTCGGCAAACCTTGAACGCATTGAGTAGACCACCGGCCCAGCCTCCCAACCAACGGTAATTGCCCTGCTATAACCCGTACTTGACAACCCGTTGCCCGCGTGGTGATATCGGGGCCAAGAACGCCGAAGCCCTGCCGGCTATGCTCGATATCCAGCAGGTGAGCGAGCGTTGCGGCGGGCTCCACGCCGTCGAGAAGGCAAGTTTCGCGGTTCCCCAAGGGTCTCATTACCTCCGTTATCGCCCCCTGTAAAAGGCGGACAGACGCGGGAAAGACCGCACTGGGTTTGGGGTGTAGGCGACGTTAGTAAAGCCGGTTGCGGTTGGCCTCTTCTTCGGAGTCGTCTATCTCCTTGGCGTTCGCGCCTGCAATCTGGTCAGACAATACCTGGCCATAGGTAGGATAGACCGAACGGTCAATCTGGACCTCGGGGTCCCAAATCCGCGAACGAAGGAGCGCCCTGCCGCAATGCAGGAACGCCTCCTCTACAGTAACCCGCAGGCCGGAAAGCGGCGCCCGGCGCCGCTCCTTCATCGACTCCAGAATTTCCGTGTCGGTTACTATCTTGGCCTTTCCCTTCACCCGCAGTGTTTCGTTCATCCCCGGCACAAAGAAGAGCAACCCCAGGCCAGGGTTTTCCACGATGTTTCGCAACGAGTCCACTTGGTTGTTCCCCGGGCGGTCGGGAAGCAGTAGCGTCTTATCGTCGAGCACCTGCACAAACCCCGGCGGGTCGCCCCGAGGCGAGGCGTCGGCCTGTCCGTTGGCGTCGGCGGAGCTCAGGACGCAAAGGGGCGAGAGGGCAATGAAGTTCCGGCAGTGAATATCCAGGTGGTCCAGCACCTTCTGTGTGGCTCGGGGCGCTGGCGGTTTGTAGACGTTCCGCAATTCCGAATAGCTGCCGACAGTCACGGTATGCAACCCTCAACAATGTCAACGTTGCCAATCAACTCTGAAACCAAATCACATATTCGTCACCGACTACGGAAGCTCCCTCGTTGGTTCATGACATTTTCAATACTGCCTTGCCCTTGAGGGCCAGGGTGATGATGAAGCGGCCCCAACCGGAACAAGAGGCTGGGCTTGACGAGTTCACTATAATCCAAACGTTGGCTGGAGCAGAAGGTGTTACTTTTGGTCCGGCGCTGTCTTGGAACATCCGCCAGACTACCTAAGACAATAGCGGTCGCCCTCGGTTGGCCCCGGGGGCCCGCTGGCCCGCTGGTTTGTCAGACCTCCACTTTAATATGCAAAGGATTATCCCATTGGCATTCGCTTCCCTGGCGCCGGGCGATCTGGGCAGAATCTTTCACAGGTCCGTCCGGGTCGGCTTGCTGTGCGTGCTGGTAGCCGCACTGATGACGGCGTGTAACAGCGAGCCGCCGCCCGCAGGTAGTCCATCCACAGGTACCGCGCCCGCAACTGAAACTGCTGCTCCGGTATTAACGTCGGCCCCAACCACTACGCCGGCACCCAGGGTAACGCTGGGCCCAACCGCGGCGGGTGCGCCGGCTTCAACATCAACCCCAACCCCAACTCCTCTGCCGTTACCTGCGGTCGCGGCGGAGCCAATTACCGCACCTACGCCGGTTTCGACATTAACTCCAACTCCTACGCCGGCGCCCTCGGTGTCGGTGGGGCCAACCGCGCCCCCCACACCGAGCCCGGCCACGACGAGCGAAGTAACGCCGCCGGTTGCTCGTCCGGAGATGTTTGCCGACCGGGTCTGGACCACGGCTGTCATGCTGGCCGACGAACTGAGTCCGCGACAAAGCGCCACCGACGAGGAGCTGGCGGCGGCGAAATTCTTCGCCGGCAAATTCTCTGAGTGGGGCTATGACGTCGAATTACAGGAATTCGATGTCGTTGACCGATGGGCTGCTACGCGCTTGGTCCTGCTTACACCGGATGTCGTTGGCTATGGCCTGAGATTCTATGAACCCAATGCGGACGGGGCCCTTTGGGCCTTTGCCGCGCCGATAGACCCGGCGTCTTTTGCTCCGGAAGGGTATGCGGTTCGCGGTTCTCTGGTCTACGCAGGCTCAGGCGCTCCGGATGACCTTGCGGGTGTCGACCTGATGGACAAGATCGCCTTGCTGGGGCGGGGCGGTCTCCCACTTGAAGACAAAGTGGACGCGGTTGCCGGGGTGGGAGCGGCTGCTGCGGTTATCTTCAACGACGCGGTTGACAACAAGTTCTTTGTGGAACGTATTAACCGACAAGTCGTTATTCCGTCCATCGGGATATCGCGTGACCACGGCTTGGCGCTCGTCGAGGCGCTTGGTCCCGGAGCCAACATCGAGGTTGAGGTCCTGAAGTTACCATTGGTCCCTCAACCGTCAAGGAATGTCGTTGCCGAACTGAACAATGACATTAACGGTGATCAAGTCTTGGTCATCGGCGCTCATTACGACACTACACCAGGATCGCCGGGGGCCAACGACAATGGCAGCGGGTTGGCCGTTGTCACCGTCTTGGCTCAGGAACTTGCCGACGACGCGATGCCCTTCGACTTGAGATTCGTGCTATTCGGCTCGGAGGAGACGGGACTCAACGGCAGCTTTCACTACGTTCAGGAGTTGGGTCCCCTAGAGGAGTCGCGCGTCATGGCGATGATCAACCTCGATGTGGTGGGCACAGGGCGTATCGGCGCCGTGGGGTCCGAACGATTGCTCCAGTTAGTCAACGCAGCAGCCGATGCAACTGATATCGACCTAGCGATTGTGGAAGATCTGGGAAGGTACGGGTCTGACCACCTGCCATTCATGTATGCCGGCATCGAAATTCTGTTAATCTTCGCCGACGACTTTACCTACATCAATTCCCTGGAGGATACGCTGGAGAGGCTGCAGCCTGAACCGATGGCGCAATCGGCCGCCATCGTTCTGGACGTGGTTGAGCGACTATCCGGATCGAGCCGTTGACCGCTGGTCTCCCAGGTATAGCCGTCCGGCCTGCCTCTGGTCCGCTGTATCTCCGGATCTGGGAGAAGTCCGTTTTGGGTTAGGCCGATGGCCGGCAACCCAATCTCCCTGCCGGATTCCCATCGAGTCAGACAGGGCATTGAAGCCAGGTTCTTCAGCCGGAATCGCCAATTGGGGGAGGGTTGGCCTGCTTATTCGACGTAGCGTGGCTGCTCACCGAACAGTTGCTTGAGTGATCGGGTGCTGCCAGGCGTACGCCTCTGGGTACTGGCGTTGGCCTTGGTTGTTAGCCTCGCGGCGGATTGGGCTCTTGTCGGACGCCCTTCCGCAGCCGAAGCGGGTGACGCTACCGGCGCCGCTGCCATCAATTCGACCGGCGTTTCGCCGCCGACCGTGGTGCTGGAACTGAGTTTAACCCCTGCCGGCACTGCCAATCCGGCCAATGAGTTGATCGTTAGCTGGGACGGGCAGACGCTCCCCGAAGGCGAGGTTATTACGGGCTTCGACGTGCGATATCAGGTCTGGGGGACGATTGACTGGACCGACTACCCCTTTGACGGCATGGGGTTGTCTGCCACCATTACCGGGCTGGCCTCCAACACCGCATACGGGGTTCAGGTCCGCGCCGTCAACGCCGCGGGCCCCGGGCCTTGGTCTATGACAACCGGAGCCATGACCCGCACGGCAGAGTTGACCGTCGCCTTCGCCGGATCAAACTACATGGTGGCCGAGAGTGAGACGGCCACCATCACCGTGACGATAACTCCGGTCTCCGACCGCAACGTAACGGCCACAGTATCCATGACTGGCGACGGCGCGACCTTCGCCGATGTCACCGGCGACACCCTGGACCTGGCTATGGCTCGTGGTGACGGCTCCTACGACTTCCAAATCGTGACCAACGCCGACGGCGGCGGCAGCGAATTAACCCTGGAACTGGCCACGACGGCCGTCAAGGTGTCCGTGGGAACACCCGGCTCCGCCACTGTGACCATCAACGGTCACTCCACCAACAGCCCGCCCGCCTTTGACGAGACGGGCCCTGCGGCGCGGTCTGTACTCGAAAACTCCCCCGCCGACACGGTAGTGGGCGCACCGTTTACGGCAACCGACCCTGACGATGGGGACACGCTGGCCTACTCGCTCACTGGAGACGATGTAGAGTTTTTCGATATCGATTCCTCCACCGGCCAAATAACAGTGGCCAGTGGCGTAAGCCTGGACCACGAAGCCGTGCCGGGTTACTCAATTACAGTAACGGTCACCGATGGAACTGCCACCGCCGCCATCGCCGTAAACATCACGGTAACCGACGTAAATGAGTCTCCAACCTTTGGATACGACGTCCCTAACACGGTAGAGATTGCTGAGAATTCCCCCGCCAGTACGGTCGTGGGTGAGGCGTTTGTCGCTATCGACGCCGACGGCGACCAGTTGGCCTATTCGCTCACCGGCCAAGGATCCGGCAAATTCGCCGTGGACGGCAGCGGGCAAATAACCGTGGCCGCCGATGCTGTCCTCGATTTCGAGGATAAAGCGTCCTACACCCTGACCCTGGGCGTCAAGGACAACAAGGATGAGGCTGGCAATGCCGCCCCGACGGAAGCGGACGACGACACCATCATCGTTACCATCGAACTCACGGACGTGTCGCCGCCGACCGTGGTGCCGGACCTGAGTTTAACTTCTTCCGGTACCACCAATCCGGCCAATGAGTTGATCGTTAGTTGGGACCGGCAGGTCCTCCCTGAAGGCGAGGTTATTAAGGGCTTCGACGTGCAGTATAAGGTCTTGGGGACGATCGATTGGACTGCCTACCCCTTTGACGGCATGGGGTTGTCTGCCACCATTACCGGCCTAGCCTCCAACACCGAATACGGCGTACAGGTCCGTGTCGTCAACGGGGAGGGTCCCGGTCCTTGGTCGATGACAGCCAGAGCCATGACCCGCACGGCGGAGTTGGCCGTCGCCTTCGGCGAATCGAACTACACGGTGACCGAGGGAGAGACGGCGACCATCACGTTGACGGTAACCGCGGTCGCCGACCGCGACGTAACGCTCACAGTATCCATGACTGGCGAAGGCGGGACCTTTGACGATGGTACTGGTAACGCCCTCACATTGGACATCGCCCGCGGCCAGGATTCTGGCAGTTTCGAAATCGTGACCGCCGCCGATGCCGGCGGCAGTGAATTAACCCTGGAACTGGCCACGATGACCGTCAAAGTGTCTGTCGGCACACCCGGTACTGCCACGCTCACCATCGACCAGTCCCCGAACAGCCCGCCCACTTTCGACGAGGTCGGCCCTGTGGAGCGGTCCGTCTCCGAGAACTCTCCCGCGGACACATTGGTTGGCCGTCCGGTTACGGCCACGGACCCTGAAGGCAACGAGCTGGCCTACTCGCTCCACGGCGACGATGCGGCTTATTTCGACATACATTCTTCCACCGGCCAAATAACGGTGACCAGCGGCGTCAGTTTGGATCATGAAGCGGAGGCCAATTATTCGGTCACAGTAACGGTCACCGACGGAACTGCCACAGCAACTATCGCTGTAAATATCATGGTGACCGACGAAAACGAGGCGCCCATCTTCAACGAGACCGGCCCTACGGAGCGCACGGTCCCAGAAAACGTCTCCGCCGGCGCCAACGTTGGCGCCCCGATTACGGCGACCGACCCTGAAGGTGGCTCGCTGGTCTACTGGCTTATCGGCCTAGGCTCAACTAAGTTCGTCGTAGACAACAGCGGCCAGATAACCGTGGACGCCGATGACAGCCTCGACTTCGAAAACACTCCCTCCTACACGCTCACCCTAGGAGTCAAAGACAACATAGACGCCGACGGCAACGCAGACGATACCGAAGGGTACGATGACACCATCGCCGTGACCATAACGGTAACTGATGTTAATGAGGCGCCCATATTCGCCGTTACCGGTCCTGCGGAGCGAACGGTCCCCGAGAACTCTCCCGCGGACACATTGATCGGCCGTCCGGTTACGGCCACCGACCCCGAAGGTGACACGCTGGCCTACTCGCTCATCGGCTCAGGTTCAAACAATTTTGCCGTAGACGCCGGTGGCCAGATAACCGTAGCCGCCAATACCAACCTGGATCACGAGGGTACCTCAAACAGTTACTCAGTCACAGTAATGGTCACTGACGGAATGGCCACAGCAACGATCGTCGTAAATATCACGGTGACCGATGTCAACGAGCCGCCTGCCTTCGGCGACGATGTTTCTACCACCATAGAGATTGCCGAAAACACCCCTGGCGGTACCAAAGTAGGCGCTCCGGTTACAGCGACCGACCCTGACAACGGTGACACGCTGGCCTATTCGCTCACTGGCGCAGACTCAGAAAGATTCATAGTGGCCGCCGATGGCCAGATAACGGTGGCCGCCAATGCCGTCCTCGACTTTGAGGAAACCCCATCCTACACACTGACTCTGGGCGTCAAAGACAACAAGGACGCCGATAGCAACGCCGCCCCTATGGAAGCAGACGACGATACCGTTACCGTCACCATCAGCCTGACCGACGTTCTGCCGCCGCCTGCGCCGGAGGGCCCTTCTTTCTCGGCTGGACCCACCGACCCTGCCAGTGAACGTTTCGTTAGATGGACCGCGCTCGTATTACCAGAGAGCGGGGCGGTCACGGACTACGACGTGCAGTACCTGATGGTTGGGGCCGCTCAATGGACTGACCATCCCTTCGACGGTACAGGCCTGTCGACCACGATCACCGGTCTAACTTCGAATACCGAGTACGAAGTACAGGTGCGGGCCGCAAACGTTGAGGGACCCGGCCCTTGGTCTATATCAGCAAGGTCTATGACCGCGAAAGCGCAGTTGACCATCGCCTTCGGCGAATCCAACTACACGGGGACCGAGGGAGAGACGACGACCATCACCGTGACGGTCACCCCGGCCGCTGATCGCGAAGTTACTGTTCTTATCACGGTTACCGAAGCCGGGGAATTGCTCGATGTCCCCGAAGACATCCTCACGCTGACCATCACCCGCGGCCAGGATTCTGGCAGTTTCGAAATCGTGATCGGCGCCGACACCGGCGGCAGCGAATTAACCCTGGAACTCACCACGACTGCTGTCAAGGTGTCTGTCGGCACACCAGGCACCGCCACGCTCACCATCGACGAGCCCCCCAACGGCCCGCCCGCCTTCGACGAGACCGGTCCTGCGGAGCGGTCCGTCCCTGAGAACTCCGCCGGCGGAACGTTAGTCGGCGCTCCTGTTACAGGCATTGACCCCGACGGCGACCCGCTTACTTACTCCCTCGCCGGCCCCGACTCAGACAAGTTCGTCATCGACTCCAACGGTCAGATTGCGGTGGCAGCCAACGTAGGTTTGGATTTCGAGGCGGCGGTGAACAGCTACACCGTGACGGCGCAGGTTACCGACAGCCACAGCGCCGCCGGAGATGTGGACGCCACTATAGACGACACCATCGCCGTCACCATTAAGGTGACGGACGTGGCGGGCCCGGCGCCGGTCGAAAATGGGAGCATTGTCGTAGGAGCCACCGGCGCCAACAGCTTGAAAGTCACTTGGGCCGAGGTCTTCGACGCCACCTCCTACCAGGTCTGGCGGTTGGAATGCGGCCCTGAAGACCCTGCGGACGATTCCGGGGCTTGTACGGTGGGGCCCATAGTCGAGAGCGAGTCGGCGGTCAACAGTCACACCGCCGCCGGGCTCAAGCCCGCCACGCGTTACCAGTTTACGATTCGCGGCGTCAACGGAGAGGGCGCAGGAGACTGGACGAATCGTGTTTCCGGGGCCACGCTCGCCGTCGCAGCCCCTATCGGGCTGGAGGCGACGCCCCTGCACCAGAGCATAATCCTGATATGGGACGACCCGCACGACGCTGGCATCATCGGCTACCAGTTCCGGCTCAAATCCGACGAAGAATCGGGCTGGTCAGCATGGTTGGATTTCTGTCACAGCGACGCGTTGACCACCGTCCAAGTATTGCCCGGCCTGTCCAACGGAAGCGAATACGCCATACAGATACGAGCCCTGAACGCCCGAGGCAAGGGAGCCCCCAGCATCGAGACTCAGGCTAGGCGGCCTGGGGAGGCCGCCCTGCCGGCGAGGCCAACCGGGCTCATAGCGACGCCTGGCGACCGTAACATCACACTCACTTGGAGCGATGCCAACGATCCCAGCATCACTGGATACCAACTTCGTATCAAGCGCAGCGACGATGAGGACTGGCTGCCTTGGCAAAACATCACCGGTGGCGGACCATCGACCACCTCCCACCTGTTGCCTGACCTCGCCAACGGGAGCGAATACGCGGTGCAGCTACGGGCCCGGAACGGCTTGGGCGAGAGCGTGCCCAGCGTCGAGGCCCTGGTGACTCCCACCGAAGCAGCCCCGCCCAGAGCGCCGGCAATCCTAGCGACAAGAATGGGCGACGGGAGCGTTACAATCACTTGGAGTGATCCTGGTGATCCTCAGATCACCGGCTACCAAGTCCGCCGTCGACTGGTCGGCGAAGGGTCATGGCGGCAATGGAAGGACCTCCCGAATAGCGGCGTTTCCACAACCAGCCACATGGTGCGTAACCTTACCAACGAACAAGCGTACGCCCTGCAGATACGCGCGGTGAGCGCCTTGGGCGAAGGCGTCCCGAGCAACCAGATTGGGGTGACGCCGAGCGCACCGGTCCAGTCGCCGCGAACAATCTTCGTCGAGGCCACCGCTATTGGTGCAGTAGCGTCAATATCCGACATGGTTACGATGATATATTAGCGATACGGCATGGGCCGAGCCTGCCGAAAAAGAGAGGTCAAAGTGAGGGTTACGGATTTGAGTGTGACAATGGTTAACTGGGCCTCCGGGCCGTGGGCCACCGCCACCGCCTCTTTCGGCGGCAACCGTCAGTTGGGCGTGGTCACGATAACTACCGATGAAGGGGTGGAAGGATACTCGTTCCTGGGGTCATCCCGGCAGGGCGCCGACGCTTACGCCGGGCCGCTCATGGAGTTCATCAAACCCGCGCTGCTGGGCCGCAATGCCTTGGATATTGGCTCGATATGGGCCGGTATGTGGAAGAACAACCGCAACGTGTCCACCAATGCCATCGGCGCGGTCGATGTCGCGCTCTGGGACATTGCCGGCAAGGTAGCCGGGCTGCCGGTCCACCGGCTCCTCGGTTCGTGCCGTGACCGGGTGCCGGCGTATGCCAGTTCCGGATACCTGGCCACACCCGAGGACTACGCTCAAGAGGCCCTCCACTTCAAAGAGCTCGGCTGGCCGGCGTACAAAATTCACCCCCACGCCGTTCCCAGGGAAGACATCGAAATTTGCCGGGCGACCAGAAATGCGGTGGGCGATCAAATGGACCTCATGCTGGATTCCATGTGGGCCTACGGTTACGAGGACGCTCTTAGGGTGGGCCGGGCCGTCGAGGAATTGGGCTACCTGTGGTACGAAGACCCGTTGGAGGAAGAGGACATCTACAACTACATAAAGCTAAAGAGCAAGTTGGACATCCCTATAATGTCCACCGAGTATGCTCCCGGCCGGCTGTACGGAATGGCCCAGTGGATTCAGCAGGGGGCGACCGACATGCTCAGGGGCGACGTAGCGGTCTCCGGCGGCATCACGCCGCTGGTCAAGATTGCCCACCTCGCCGAGGCCTTCCGCATGAAATGTGAGGTCCATCACGGCGGCAACTCGCTGAACAACGTCGCGAACCTCCACGTAATCTTGGCCGTCAACAACTGCGATTACTACGAGGTGTTTCCCTCCAACGGGGCCAACAAGTTCGGACTGGTGGAAGACGTGGAGGTTGACGGCCAAGGGCTGATTTACGCCCCGGAAGCTCCGGGCCTGGGATACGAGATAGATTGGGACTTGGTACGCCGGGAGAAGACCGGCGAAATCAGGTAAGGCGCGTTGACGGTCCCGGTTTGCCGCAAGCGAGGCGCCGGTCCATAATGGCCGGAAAACGGGTTACGGAGCGAGGTTGCCTACGGCTTTGACCCGGACCAATGTCGCGTTGCTGGGAACATAGGTTAGAGGGACTTCGTCAATCTCGACCACTTCGACCGATGCAGGGTCTGCGCCGGCCGAAACCGCTTGGCTAATTGCTTCGGCGCTGGCGTCGGCTATGGCCTGCTCTCGCCCCGTCTGTTCCAGCGAATAGACCCGCTCCACTTGGCCGCCTACCTGTGCGATTGCGGCGCCGATGGCATTGGCCACCTCGGCATGCTCCGGCCTCAGAATTTGAGACGCGCCGCTCAAGGTATTGCCCAGCAGAACGCTGCCGCCGCCCACCAATACCACCGGCACGTCGCCGGAGCTGATTTTGACCCGGTCGATGGCGGTCTCAACCCTTTCCTTTATTTCCGCCAAGACCGAGTCTACCAAGTCAGTCTCCAGCCCTTGGGCCAGACAAGGGTTTCCGATCCGGGCCCGGCCCGCAGCCACAGCCGCGTCGGTGGTAGTGACGGTGTCGCCGCCGAACACCAAAGCCTTCTCGGTCAGGCGAAATCCCACGCTCTCGGGACCCAGGCGTAGCGGGCCCGTTCTCACCAAGCTGCCACCGCCCAAAGGGATTGACAATGTGTCGGGCATTCTGAAGTTGGTGCGCACCCCCGCGATGGTCACGGCCACCGCCGCCTCCCTGGGGAACCCCCTGGCTATTACGCCGACGTCGGTGGAGGTGCCGCCGACATCGACCACGGCGCCGTCCCGGACCCCGGACAGGAAAGCCGCGCCCCTCATGCTATTGGTGGGACCGGAAGAGATGGTCAGCACCGGGAACCGCGCGGCGAACTGGGCGTCCATCAACGTCCCGTCGTTCTGGCTCAAGTACAGTGGGGCTTGAAGGCCCAGCGACTGGAGGGCCCGCTCAATGGCTTGGACGGTCATCCGGGCGGTGTCGCTCAAGCAGGCGTTCAATACCGCGGCGTTCTCCCGCTCCAAGAGGCCCATGCGGCCGTTCCGGTGGGAAAGCGAAACGCTTAAGTCGGGGGCTTCCTGACCGATGATTTCCGCGGCGGCCTCCTCGTGGGCCGTGTTGACCGGCGAGAACACTCCGGACACGGCGACGGCCCGGACGTCCCGGCGGCGCATGTCTTGCACTGCCGCCCGGAGTTCCGCCGCGTCGAGAGGCGCAATCTCCCGCCCGTCGAATTCGTGGCCGCCGTGGACCATGTAGGTAAAGCCTCCGATTGCATCCTTCAATGGCGTCGGCCAGTCGATAAGGGGCGGCAGCAGACTGGTGGCGGGCAGGGCCAACCGCACCACGGCCGTAGGAGACAACCGCTGTCGTTCCAGCAGGGCGTTGGTGAAATGAGTGGTCCCCACCATCACCGCGTCAACCCGTCCGTCGCGGGGAAGGTGGCGCAGAGCCTCGGTGATGGCGTCGATGATTCCCGAGGTAACGTCGGCGGTGGTCGGCAGTTTGGCCGCGCCCAACAGTTTGTTACCGTCCATCAGGGCGGCGTCGGTGTTGGTCCCGCCTACGTCCACTCCTACGAACACTGCACTCACACTCGCAGCGGAGTGTAATCAAGGTCGTAGCCGAAGGCCCTCGGCCCGGCGACGGCGAGACCCTCCGGTGTGGTCCAAAGCTCCGGCGCAGGGAACCCCAAGACCGTAATGCGCAACCCGTAGCGCATCAGTTCGGTGGTAACGGGTTCCCCGGTTTCAGTGGCCACGGCGCAAATCAGGTCGGGAACGGTGCAAATGGTCTGGCCCTCCCGCCGGGCTACAAGGTTCTCGTTTTGAAAATCGATGACCATCCGTTCGCCGTGGTAGCCGTCGAACCCTTCCACAGCCAAGGTGCCCCGGGCGAATCCGGCGGTGGTACGGCGGTCCAAGTCCACGACTTTTCCGCTAAATAAGACCCTTCCCGGGCAAGTCCGTAAGACCGCTTCAAGGGGGTCTTGGCCCCGGGACCGGGCATGCGTTACGGCGTCGCCCAAGTCGCGGGCTAAGGAAAGAGTGTGGGGAACGGCGGTCCGGACCACTTGCGCGGCGGTCATGGGGGCAATGGCGTAGCAGGCCACACAGCCCATCTGAATGGTTATCGACCGGGCCAGCCGCTCGGCCCAAGCGGGGCTGATGGTCTCCTTGATAATCACCGTGTTGCCCTTTTCGTCGGCCACGGCCATCGGGCAGCAGGGCACGCCGTAAACGAAGAAGGTCTTCATCTGAAGCTCGGGAAAAGCGCGGCCCATGCCGTCCGCATCCACGACCGGCAGCCCGGCCATCGCCGCCGGGATCAAAGGCTCCACCGAGTTGCTGCCGCCGATCTCGTTGGAGATCAGGGCGGTGGCTTTTTTCCCCGTGAAATCCTCGATGGCCCGCAGGGCATAGTAGGACTGGAGGTCGCGTACCTTCTCGATGCCGACGGTTGGTGCGCCGATACCGCCAACGCACACCACTTGGGCGTCGTCCGGCAACTCCTCCGGCGCCAAGACCGTGACCGGCCCGTGTTTCTTGATGGCCTGGCTAGCTCGAAGCCGGCCGATGTAGGGGTTGCCCCCGCCGCCCGTTCCCAGAATACCGGCGCCGATGGCAATAGACTCCAAGACCTGTTCAGTAGCCTGCCACAAGTTGTTTCCCTTCCGGGCCCTTCCGAGTCCCTTCCCGTTGCGTCCCTTTCGCGGGCGGGATGGCTGAAAACAAGCGCGAGTGTATTGACTGGCCGGTAGACTGTCAACGGCGACGAAGACGGCCGGCCAGTGATATTCTTGATTCAGTCCGGGATTTCGGGTAATGTCGGGGCCTATGCTGGAACATCTGGAACACATGGGGGTCCGCTGGGGGTACGTGTTCTTGCGGTCCGCCAACTTCTTGCGGCCGGAGCAGTTCCGGGAGTTGATGGCGGAGGCGGTCGAGATGTACCTCGCGGGAGAGACGGAACGAGAGGTGGAGCACTCCGAGTTCAAAGGGCGTTTGTTTACGGAACGCCGGTATGAATTGATGGGCGGTCTGGGCGGTCAACGCTTCGACGCCGAGTTGGATACGTCCTACGGGGAAGACCACGCGACCTTTCTGGTCAACGAGCAAACCGGCGGAGTTGGAGCGCCAATTTCCAGGAATTGAACCCGAGATTAGTCTTGCGAGTTCCGGCCCGGGCCGATGCCAACCCGGCGGCCACAGGCCCCGCTGCCGGAGCAAGCTCCGGAAATAACTATGGAGGCAACAAACTATGACCACGGTTGATTTCCCCCTGGTCCGGGAACTGGACCGCGTCCCTTCATCCATAGTCCCTTTGAGCGCCGCCGAGGAGTCGCGGTTCCAAAACATCATGGAAGAAGCGGTGATGGTGGACGTCCACCAGCATCCTTTTATATTGCCGGAAGCGATGGACCGGTTCATAGATTACCTCCGCGCAAATCGCTACCGATGGGGCTATCAGGCGGTAAAGGCCGGCGGTTGGACCGCCGTCACCACCGCCAACGTGTTCAGCGGCCTCAAAAACACCACCGACATGTCGTTCGTGGAGTACGAGGACATTACAGCCGAAGTAGGCACCATGCTGGCGGACGTGGCAGGCCAAGACGGGGTGACGCGCCTGAGCAATGCCGACGACATCGTGGCCGCCAAGCAACAGGGCAACGTCGGTTTCCTGCCCACCTTGGAACAACTCGCCATCGGCAACCGCATGGATAGGGTGGATGCCCTGCACAGCATGGGAATCCGGTTGGCCGGGATCACCTACAACCGCAGAAATTACATCGGGGACGGACTCTACGAACGCAACCCCGGCGGCCTCAGCAACTTCGGTATCGAGGTGGTTCACCGGATGAACGAAGTGGGCATGGCGGTAGACCTCTCCCACGCTTCTATGCCGACCGCCATGGACGCCATCGAACATTCCCGTACCCCGGTGGTGTTCAGCCACAACGCCGCCTACACCATCCGGCCCAACCGCCGCACCCGCAAAGATGAAGAGTTGGCCGCCTGCGCCCGGAAGGGCGGGTTGATTTGCATTACCGCCGTGCCCAACTCGCTGAGCGATGACCCGGAACAAGACATAGAGTGCGTCTTGGACCACTACGAGTACATGGTCAATCTGGTCGGCATCGACCACGTGGGCATCGGCACCGACACCACCATCGGCGACCACGTCGCCTTCCACCGGCTGATGATGGGACGCGACGGCCCCACCGAATTCCCGGCGCCCTATCTGAACGGGTTGGAATCGCCGGCCGACGGAAAGAACATCGTCCGAGGCCTGATCCGCCGGGGTTACTCCGATCAGGACGTGCAGAAGATCATCGGCGGCAACGCTCTGGAGTTTTTCCGCCGGGTCATCAAGTAGAAGCCTCGCCAACAATGAGAGGGTATCAACCATGAACTGTCCACGGTGTAGTGTCACCCTAATCGAGCGAAAATTCAAAGACGTTGATATCGACCGCTGCCCGGAATGCGAGGGTCTCTGGCTGGACTTCCACGAGTTGGACCAGTTGGAGGACAGCGCGATGGACGACGACCGGCTGAAGGGCATGATGGACTACGCCCGGCGGGAGAGCGACGTAAGCTGTCCCCACTGCGGCGGCCCGATGGAAACCTTCAACTACCGGGCCCACAATCTTCCTATCGACCGTTGCACCGAAAACCACGGCTTCTGGCTGGACAAGGGCGAGGAAGAGCGGGTGCTGACCGTCATGCGGGAGCGGACCCGGGACTTGAAGCGCTCGGCTTCCGCCGAGGAACAGTGGGCTCAATTCCTGGAGCGCGGCGGAACCCGGAGCTTTTTCGACAAGGTCAAAGGTCTTTTCGGGGGATAGGCTTCCGTTGGAGTCCGGGGCTTACGGCCGCCGGGCCTCGGGCCCCATCCACCATCGATACGGGGTTTCCTAGTCGACCAGGTTATCCCAGCGGTCGTAGGAGCAAACTTCGGAAAGCGGTCTACGGGTTACCGGCCCGAAGGTCCCTCGGGGGTACCCCAAGGGCATACAGTAGACTACCTGGGCCGTGTCGGGGATGCCGAACAGTGCGTGGACCCGCTCCTCCACCACCGGGTGGAGCGTGGTTATGGTCCCGCCAACTCCGAGGGCGCGGGCCGCCAGCAGCATATTCTGGGCCGATGGAATCACCGACGCGGCGGCCGCCGGACCCGGGTCCGTGGCGCAGATCAATACAATAACCGGCGCACCTCCGATCTCGTTGGCCAGCCGCATCGCCGAGCGCAGCGGGTTCTTGCCCGGCGGCAAGTCCTCGGGACCATGAATGCCGGCGTCGGCGCGTTTGGCCCACCAAGCTTCGTGATACAACCCGCCCAATTGGCGGCGCAACCCGGCGTCGGTTATCACGATGAAATGCCACGGCTGGGTGTTGCCCCCGTTGGGCGCCCGTACCGTTGACTCCATGATGTCGTTGAGCACGTCTTCCGGGATCGGATCGGGTTTGAACCGGCGAATTGCCCGTTGCGTGAAAAGGGCTTCGCCCAGCGACATCGTCAAGCGGTCGGCGGTGGTCATCGGCGCTCCTTCCTAGTATCTGATCCCTGGTTTCTGATCGCCCGTTCTTCAGCCAGCAGCCGGCCGTACCCCGGGACCGGGTCGGCGACGCCTGCCAGGCTCAGGGCGCGCCATAGGGTTGCCGTGTGGGAGGTGACCACCGGCTTGGCGATGGCGTGTTCCAGGACTTGGACGGCGCCCATGGCGTCGAAGTTCATGCAGCTTACGAACATGCCGTCGGCATCGTCCGGGCGCCGTTCCCAGGCGGCCATCGAAAACCGGAATATCTCGTCCGGGGAAACTGCGGCGAACTCCGCTGCGGTGTGGAAACCCATCCCGGTCATCGACACCGCCGTGATTCCGGCCTCGGCCAAGTAGGCCTCCTCGGGTTCGTGGTGGCTATCGGGATAAGGACTGGTAACCACCACTCGGTTTATCCCCAGGTATTGCAGCGCCTCGACCGCCGCCAGCATCGTTGAGGTGGTGGGAACGCCCCATTGTTCCTCCATATCGGTACAGAACCCGCGGTCTCGGCCCAGCCCGCGCAACGCTCCGCTGGCGGTGCAACAATAAGCGATGGAGTCCACGTTGGCGCTGGCCAACTCCTGCACGGCCCGCTCCGATGACTTCTCCATCTCTACGAGGCCCTGTAGTCCTTGGTCTTCCGACAACAGCATCCGGCTGGCGAAAAAACCCACGCCGGGGGGCGCGGCTAATGGGTAGCGCATCTCCGATATGGTTGAAGCGCTTACCACCACCAGCCCGATCTTGGCTTTGAGCGCTAGCTGCTCCATGTCCCGAATATTACCACAACGAGTTTTTCACCGCAGCCGGTTCTTGTTGGCCGGTTCTTGTCGGCCGGTTCTTGTCGGTCGGCTGTTGTTGGCAGTTCTTGTTGGCTGGTCTGTGTTGCTATAATGTGGCCCAGCCCTAAGCTGCCTGGAATCGGAGGTTACAATGGTTGAACGCCCGCCCGGCGCCGCTCCGGAAAGTACGGAAGAGATTTACGACAGACTGGGCGTTAGACCCATAATCAACGCGACCGGTTCGATGACCCGTTTGGGCGGCACCAGGACCCGGCCTGAGGTGTTGAAGGTAATGGCCGAAGCCGCCCGGATAATGGTCAACATTGACGAACTCAACCGCAAGGCCGGACAGGAGATCGCCCGGTTGACCGGCGCCGAGGCCGGATTCGTTTGCAGCGGCGCCGCCGGCGGGTTGCTGTTGCAAGCCGCCGCCTGTATCGCCGGGGTAGACCCGGTCAAGATGCGGCGTCTGCCCGACACCGCAGGAATGAAAAACGAAATCATCATCCAAACGATGCACCGCTTCCCCTACGACCAAGCCTACCGGGCGGCTGGGGCGAAGCTGGTGGAAATCGGCAATTTTCTGTTCAGTCATCCCTGGGAATTGGAAGGGGCGATCAACGAGAACACGGCGGCCGTCGCCTATCTCTGCGCCCCATTCACCAGCCGCCGGGTGCTGCCGCTGGCCCAAGTGTGCGAAATTGCCCATGCCCGCGACGTGCCGGTGATAGTCGACGCCGCCTCCATGCTGCCTCCGCGGGAAAACCTGCGCCGTTACCTGCGCGACGGCGCCGATTTGGTGGTCTTCAGCGGCGGGAAGGGTATTAGAGGGCCACAAGGGAGCGGCATCCTCTGCGGCCGGGCCGACCTGATCGAGTCGGCGAGCGCCCAAGCCAACCCGGCCCAGTTCTTGGGGCGTCCGATGAAGGTGGCCAAAGAGGAGATAATCGGGCTGGTTACCGCCTTGGCGACGTTCGTGGAGGAAGATGAGCAGGCCGAGATGCGGGCCTACCGGGAGCTGGCGCAACAGGTGGTCGACGCCTTGGTGGAGACGCCGGGGCTGGACGTGAGCTTGGAGCACGACGGTTACAATTACCTGATACCCCATGCCGTAATCCGGTTCACTGAGGAATGGCAGGGGCCATCCCGGGACGCGGTGGCCAGCGCGATGGAGAAGGGCGTTCCCCAAATCTACCTGCACCAGTTGGGCAGCCCCGACGATTTGGCCGTCGACCCGTTGAACCTGACCGAAGAAGAAACCGGCACGGTGATACGAAGGCTCCGGGAAGAATTGGTCCCCTGAGATTCGCACCGGGATCGCAGTCCGAACTTTCGAACATGGTAGCCCACCAACGCGCCCGTACCGAACAAATAGGATAAGTTATGGGAATATTTCGCATTGCTATTGGCGTTGGCAACCCTGCCGGTGGCGACTTAACGTCAATACCGATGGCCTTGGTTGACACCGGGGCCGCCCATACCATGTTGCCGGAGTCCCTGCTGTCTTACGTCCATGTGGCGCCGCGTGAGCGAATTCGATGGTCTCTCGCCGACGGCAGCTCTAAGGAATTGGGTTATGGCATGGCGCGTATCTCCATTGATGACCGGGAATGGCCTTGTCCGGTAATCTTCGGCCCCGAGGACGAATACTTGGTGGGGGCCACCACGTTAGAGATTTTCGGCCTCGTGGTAGATCCAATTGGTCAAAAGTTAGTCCCCCGAACCTACCAAGCCCGGTCCATTTAAAAGGGGCGCCAATTGACGCCCCTCTTGGCGGCCCCGGCTCCTTCCAAGCCCGCGGCTCTTCAATTCCTGTCATCGATCGCTGTCTTCAATCCGTGTTTTGAATCCATGTTTTCAATATATTTGGGTATATAATTCCCAAGAAAGAGGAGATACCCATGTCCATTCAGATCGACTTGAGGGTCCCCCCGTGCAAGCCCGTTCCGGTGGTTGCCGACTTTATACGCCAAGCCGAAGACGCGGGTTTCGATGGGGTGGGTCTTCTCGACTCTCAAATGTTGGAGCGGGACGTTTTTGTCAGCATGGCGGCCGCTCTACAGGCAACCAGCCACATCCGGGTGGCCTCTGCTGTCACCAACCCAATTACCCGGCACCCGTCGGTCCTGGCATCGGCTGCCCAGACCGTGTCGGAAATTGCTCCGGGCCGCGCCCAGATCTGGATCGGACGGGGCTATAGCTCCACCGCCACCGTCGGCGTCCGGCCGGCAACGGTCCGTCAATTGCGCAACAGCATCGTGACCATGAAGGAACTAATGGCTGGCGAGACGGTGGACTTCGGAGAGTCCAGCAGCCGGATGCGGCATGGCCGTGGTCCCGCCACGCCAATATATCTGGCCGCCACCGGACCGCGGGCAATGCGGGTGGCCGGCGAGGTGGCCGACGGAGCCGTGCTGATGACCGGCATCCACCCCAATGCGGTAGCCGAAGCCTCGGAATTCATCGCTGACGGCGCACGCTCCGCTGGCCGCGACCCTAACGACGTCGAGCTGGTGTTCACCGCTACCACAATCATCAAGGACGATCTTCAGGAAGCAAGGGAGCTGGCCCGCCCTCTTGCCGTGCAACGGTTGATGGAGGATACCCACCGACGCTGGCTGAAAGCGGCCGGCTTGGACTTTGACGACTTCGAGCTTCCCCGGGGACTGTGGGAGTTGTACCCCGACGTTCCCCACGCGGAGGACTGGAAGAAAGCCCAGGAGCTGTGCTCCTTCCTGCCGGACGATGCCTTGGGCCAAATTTGCGACACGATGGGGTTGATCGGGACACCCGCCTACTGCGTTGAAAGGATAAAAGCGGCGGAACAGGCCGGTCTGACCCACCTGTACCTGATGACCGGAGAAACCTACGAGTTCGCCGCTGCGGAGCTCCAAGCCTTCAACGACGAAATCTTCCCTGCCTTGGGCCGCGGCGACAACTAACCGTGACCGCCGGTTTGATGGGAGAGGGTTAGGGTGAGGGCGGTAACCCCTATTGAGACAGGGATCTGGGTGACCCGCAATCGCTACTGGCTCGTGGCGTTGGTCGCATTGGCCGCATTTCTGTTCGGTGTGGCGTGCCGGGCTGAGGGGCCCTCCGCGCGAACGGTTACGCCCGAGTCTGCCCCGGCGCCGTCGGCCTCGCTCCTGCCTCCACCTGCGAAGGCGCCCTCCGGGATCCCGGCCGCTGAAGTCCGGCCTGCGTTTACCGAAGCCGCTCCGGCGCCCTCGCCCACACCGCGCTACTCCGACCCTTCCGACGGCGTAGAAAACTTGACCGGGGGCCCTCCGGTACCGGCGTCGAGTATCACCGTCCTCGATCCCGACCCGGACTGGGAAGCCGGGTTAAAATCCGCCGGACTCCTCCCAACCGGCTGGCGCACAGATTTCCGGTTCCATACCGTCCCCTACCGCGAAATCATGTCGGGCGGGGTACCCCGGGACGGCATTCCGCCCTTGGACCGGCCGGTGTTCACCACCACGGAAGCCGCCGACGAGTGGCTTGACCCCCTTGAACCGGTGGTGGCCCTAGAGATCAATGGCGACAAGCGCGCCTACCCGCTCCAGATTCTCACTTGGCACGAGATTGTCAATGACGTGGTTGGGGAAACGCCGGTCGCCGTAACGTTCTGCCCCTTGTGCAACTCGGCCATCGCCTTCGAGCGCGTCCTCGACGGCGTGACCTACGATTTCGGCACCACCGGCAAGCTTCGGAAAAGCGACCTCGTGATGTGGGACCGGCAAACGGAGTCGTGGTGGCAACAACTAACCGGCGAAGCGATCGCGGGGGTGCTGGCGGGCAACCGCCTCGACTTCTACCCCGCGTCCATCATCTCTTGGGAGGCTTTCAAAGCCGACAGCCCCAACGGCCAAGTGCTTTCCCAAGAAACCGGGTTTTTCCGGGCCTACGGCGTCAATCCCTACCCGGGCTACGACGAGGTCGACAACCCACCCTTCCTCTACCGCGGCGACCTCGACGACCGGCTGTTGCCGAAAGAACGGGTTGTAGCCATAACGATCGGTGAAAGGGCCTTGGCGATTCCGTTCTTGGCGCTGGCCGAGGAACGAGTCGTCAATCTAACGTTCAACGGTGTTGACTTGGCCGTTTTCTTCGAACCCGGCGCCAAGTCGGCGCTGGACGATTTCGATATTAGCGACTCTCAAGAGGTGGGCGCCTCCGGCGTGTTCGACCCTGTCTTAAACGGCCAAAAGCTCACCTTCCAAATCGAGGGAGACCAGACCAAAGACCTGGAAACCGGGTCCACCTGGAACATTCTGGGCGCTGCCGTAGAGGGGGCGCTCTCCGGAGAGCAGTTGGGGAAAGTCATCCACGCCAATCATTTCTGGTTCGCTTGGGCTGCCTTCAAGCCCGACACCGAGGTATACCAGCCGGACGGCTAACGTGACCGCCGTGCATCGAAAAAGCCTTGCCGAAATGCCGAAAAATTGATGACATCAGGCCCCAGGTTAGATAACATAACCCGGAATGCCCCGGTCGGCCCCAAGGGGTCTGGTTTCATTGGGGCCCGGTCCGGCTCGCCCCGGCGTCCGGGAAATAAGGTTCGCTGATAGTTGGGGGTAATGTTGTCCGAACCAGTCCTAGACCAACTCTGCATCAACACCCTACGTTTTCTGGCAGTTGACACGGTACAACAGGCCCGGTCCGGGCACCCGGGAGCGCCCATGGGGGCGGCCTCCATGGCGTACGTCCTGTGGGACCGTTTTCTCAAGCACAACCCGGCCGACCCTCAATGGACCAACCGCGACCGTTTCGTCCTATCGGCCGGACACGCCTCGGCGATGCTCTACTCACTCCTTCATCTGACCGGCTATGACCTGCCGATAGAGGAACTGAAGCGGTTCCGGCAATGGGGCAGCAAGACCCCGGGTCACCCGGAATACGGACTGACCCCCGGAGTGGAAGTCACCACCGGCCCCTTGGGGCAGGGCTTCGCCAACGCGGTGGGGATGGCCATCGCCGAACGCTGGCTGGCCGCCCGTTTCAACCGTCCCGGCCACGACATCATCGACCATTACACCTACGGCCTCGCCTCCGACGGCGACCTCCAGGAGGGGGTCGCCTCCGAAGCGGCCTCGTTGGCTGGCACCCTTGGGTTGGGCAAGCTGGTTTTTATCTACGACGACAACGGCATTTCCATCGAAGGCGACACCGACATCGCTTTCTTGGAGAACGTGGGCCAGCGGTTTGAAGCCTACGGCTGGCAGGTGCTGGGGCCCATCGACGGTCTCGACCTCGGCGCCGTCAACGGCGCCATTGCCGAGGCAAAGAGCGACACGGCCCGGCCCAGCCTCATCGTGTGCCGGACCGTCATTGGCTACGGCAGCCCGAACAAGGCGGGCACCGCCGGAGTCCACGGCGCCCCGCTGGGTGACGACGAGGTGGGCCTCACCAGGGAACAATTGCAATGGCCTTACTCCGAGACATTCACCATCCCGGTCGAGGCTCAACGCCATTTCGGCGAGGCCCGAGACCGAGGGAAGAAGTCCCAGGAGGAATGGCAGGCCGCGCTGTCGGAGTACCGGGAGAGCTATCCGGCGGAAGCGCAACAGTTGGACGAGGCTCTCAGCGGCGAACTGCCCGAAGGGTGGGAAAGGGCGATGGATGGACTGTTCGACGACGGACGTCCCGTGGCCACCCGGGAAGCGTCGGGCCGTGTTATGAACGCCATCGCGGACAACGTGCCTACGCTGTTGGGCGGCTCGGCCGACTTGGCGCCGTCGACTCTCACCATCCTGAACCGCGAAGGCCACATTGGCCCCGGGGAATTTAACGGCCGGAACCTCCACTTTGGGGTCCGGGAGCACGCCATGGGCGCCGTGGCCAACGGTATCGCCATCCACGGCGGGGCTATCCCCTATACTGCCACTTTCCTGATCTTTTCGGACTACATGCGGCCCGCCATCCGGCTTGGGTCGTTGATGGGTCAGCAGGTCATCCACGTCTTCACCCACGACTCCATTGGCTTGGGCGAGGACGGCCCAACCCACCAACCAATCGAACACCTAATGTCGTTGCGGGAGATGCCTGGCTTGGCGGTGATACGGCCCGCCGACGCCACCGAAACCGCCGTCGCCTGGCAGGCCGCCTTGGAGCGGCGCCACGGCCCCACCGCGCTCGCCTTGAGCCGCCAGAACCTGCCGGTGCTGGACCGCACCGCCCTGCCCCCGGCCCAAGGCGTCAAGCGGGGGGGATACGTGCTGTGGGAGACCGAAGGTCGTCCACAGGTCATTCTTATCGCCACCGGCTCCGAGGTACACGTCGCCCTGGAGGCGGCGCAGACTCTCGACGAGGAAGGTATCGCCTGCCGCTTGGTGTCAATGCCATCCTGGGAGTTGTTCGAGGAACAGCCCCAAGAGTACCGGCAACATGTGTTGCCGCCCGACATCCGGGCTCGGGTATCGGTAGAGGCCGGCGCAACCACTGGCTGGGAGCGATACGTGGGCCTTGACGGTGCTGCGGTAGGTATGGAGACCTACGGAGCTTCGGCGCCGGGCGGTGTGCTGTTCGAACAGTTCGGCTTCACGGCCGATAGAGTGGCTGGCGAGGCCCGTAAGCTGGTGGCCGGGTAGGGGCGCAATGCCTCGGGCCAAGTCTCCGGGAACCGCTTCCGTCCTGGCGGACCTGAGAGATCGCAACGTGTTGCCCCGGCTGTGGGACCGCGACCACACTCTTTGGGCCCCCGACTCTAGAGAGATCGCCGACCGGCTGGGTTGGCTGGACGTCATCGGCCCGATGCAGGAGCAAACGCCGGAGTTGCGGGCCTTCGCGGAAGGCGTCAGGCAGGAAGGCTACCGGCACGTGGTGACGCTTGGCATGGGCGGCAGCAGCCTGGGACCGGAGGCGCTACGCCAGACCTTCCCTCCGGCGCCGGATTACCCTGAGCTATTGGTGTTGGATTCCACGGTCCCGGCACAGGTGGCCGCCGTCGCCGATCGGATAGACCCGGCCCGGACCCTGTTTCTGGTTTCGTCCAAGTCGGGCTGCACCATCGAGACCCTTTCCTTTTACCGCTATTTCCGCGGATTGGCCGAGGCGGCTAGCACGGCGGGAGGCGCCGGCCGCAACTTCGTAGCCATCACGGACCCAGGAACCTACCTGGAGGCCTTGGCCGGAGAGACGGGCTTTCGCCGCACCTTCCTGAATCCAGCCGACATCGGAGGACGCTACTCCGTCCTGTCGTACTTCGGCTTGGTCCCGGCCGTCTTGGCCGGTATGGACATAGACTTGCTGCTCGACCGGGCGGGCCGTATGCGAGAAGCCTGCGGACCCGGTGCGCCCGTGGAAGACAATTCCGGCGCCCAATTGGCGGCCTTCTTGGGGGCCAACGCCGCGCGCGGCAGGGACAAGGTTACTTTCGTAACCCCTCATCCCCTCGGCGGCTTTGGACTGTGGGCGGAGCAGCTAATCGCCGAGAGCCTGGGCAAGGACGGCAAGGGCGTAATCCCGGTGGCCGGAGAGCCGTTGCGGGACCCTAGCGCCTACGGAGACGACCGGGTCTTCGTCTACCTCCAAGTGGCCGCCGAGCCCGCCGACGCCACAAATGAATTTGTGGACGCCATTGCCGCGGCGGGACACCCCGTGATCCGGCTTGAACTGAAAGACCGCTTCGATATGGGGGCTGAATTCTTCCGTTGGGAGATAGCCGCTGCCGTCTTGGGCGCCATAACGGGCGTCCACCCCTTCGACCAGCCGGATGTTCAGGCTAGCAAAGACAACACCGACGCGGTATTGGACCGTTTCCTCCAAAGCGGCGCCATCCCGGAACAACCCGGCGCGGGGTCTCTGGCCGACCTACTCAGTAAGGCGGAATGCGGCGATTACCTGGCCATCATGCCTTACACCGCAATGGGCGCAGATGCCGAGAGACTGTTGGGACGGCTCCGCCAACGAGTGATGGAAAGATACCGGGTCGCCACCACCCTGGGTTACGGCCCAAGATTCCTGCACTCAACTGGCCAATTGCACAAGGGCGGCCCGCCGTCCGGCTTGTACCTACAATTGACCGGACCTCATGGTAACGGCCCCGTTATCCCCGGCCAGCCTTACGACTTCGCAACCCTGGCGGCGGCGCAGGCGCTAGGAGACTACCAAGCACTGATCAACCTCGGCCGCCGCGTCGTCCGCATCGACCTAGGCGACGACCCGTTGGCCGGGTTTCAAGAACTGATTGACAGCCTGCCTTAGGGCTGCGGAACCCCATTGTCAGGGGCCGGAGAATTTTGGACACTATCTCAATATCGCTTGGGGACGAGGTTCACCGCAGAGGGCGCGGAGGGCGCAGAGTTTTTGAGAAATGGGCGGCCATCTAAATTCCCTTCGCCTAGTATTACAACGACGAGTTGTATAATAAAGGATTCTTGGGATAACGGGGGCTTTGGGACGGGGAGGCGGGGTGATGGATGTGGTAGCCTTTGAGCGGGTTCACGAGTCTTTCCGCGAGTTTCATGCCTTCTTCGTGTTGGCCTTCGGACGCAAGCAGTGGCGGGAACACAGCAAGAACTATCTCCAGGCCCTGCTAGTCCAGTCCGAAGAGCGTCGCAACGCCGAGAATCTCTCCGAGACCGTTCCGGCTTCGGCCCGGGCCATGCAGCGTTTTCTCACCGAGGCTCGCTGGGACGATGAGGCGGTCATAGGACGCCTCCAAGAATACTTGGGTCCCAGGTTGGCGCACTCTCAGGCGGTGTGGGTGTTCGACGGCAGCGATTTTCCCAAGCAGGGCGTGAAATCGGTGGGTGTGGCCCGCCAATACTGCGGAGCTTTGGGGAAGATCGCCAACTGCCAAGCCGGGGTGTTTCTGGCGCATGTGGGGCCGCGGGGTCGCGCGCTGGCGGACAAGCGCCTGTATCTGCCCGAGGAATGGACTTCGGACGCGGAACGCTGCGCGGCGGCGGGAGTGCCGGCAGACCGCCGTGAGTATCGAACCAAGACGGAGTTGGCCTTGGAGATGCTGACGCAGGCCCAGGCGCGGGGCCATCTCAGCGCCCGGTGGGTTGCCGGGGATTCCGCCTTCGGCATGTCTCCGTCTTTCCGAGACTGTCTGGCGGCAGCAGGAATGTGGTACGTGCTGGACGTGAGGCCGAACATGACGGTCTGGCCGCTGGAGCCTGTCTGGAGCGACCCGGCCTATCAAGGATTTGGCCGCCCCCGCAAGCCCAAACTGCTGGGGGAGCAGCGGCTGACCGTCGAAGGGCGCAGCTTGTCGCTGCCTGAGGAGGCTTGGCGGGAGGTGACGGTGGCGGAGGGAACGCAGGGGCCGAGGACCTACATGTTCAGCGCCCAGCGGGTACGGGTAACGCGGAAGCGAAAGCCCGGCGAGGTGATCTGGGCGGTCTACCGCCGGAACCTGGACGGGAGCGAGTCCCGCCACTACCTGTCCAACGCTCCGGAGGACACGCCCTTGGAGACGCTGGCTTACGTGGGCGGGTCGCGGTGGCGCATTGAAACTGAATTCGAGACCGAAAAGAGCGACGTGGGAATGGACGAGTATGAAACGCGCACTTGGGCTGGCTGGAATCACCACATCGCTCTGTGCTTGCTGGGTGGGGCTTTCCTGCTGAGTTTGCAGCAGGAATGGGGGGGAAAAGATGCCCCGGATCACCCGGCCTCAGGTGTACCGGGTAGTGCGTGAGATGCTGCCCCGGGTACGGTTCGGACCCCGGGAACTGCTGGAATGGCTGGAGAACACCCAAGAGCGCAACGAACGAGCCAAGCGCTCACACGAAAAGCGCCGTGCCGCCGGTCGGGCACTGGCAGGCATTCCTCCCTAACTCGTCGTTGTAATACTAGTCAAGTGGCTATCAAAATCTTTATCCCTCTAGCTGGCGGCCAACCAAATTTCCCTCCCCCGCGCACGGGGGAGGATTAGGGAGGAGGCATCCGAAGCCGTCCGCCAGCCGGGCAAAGGAGTAACCACTATATGGAATTGGGCATGATTGGGCTGGGGCGCATGGGGGTGAACATGGCCCAACGGCTTGTCTTGGGCGGCCACCGGGTGGTTACCTACGATTTGGATACCGACGCGGTGGCGGCCAGCCAGCAATATGGCGGTCAGGGCGCGTCCTCGCTGGAAGACTTGGTGGCGCGATTGGACCCTCCCCGGTCGGTTTGGATGATGCTGCCGGCAGGGCAGCCCACCGAGGATACGATCGATAACCTGTCGCTCCTGCTTTCTCCCGGCGACGCTATCCTAGACGGCGGCAATGCCAACTATAGAGACACCATGGCGCGGGGCCGGAGGTTGGCCCGGCAAGGTGTAGACTTCATCGACGTGGGCACTAGCGGCGGGGTCTGGGGTCTCACCCAGGGCTATTCGCTGATGGTGGGCGGTGACGAAGAGGCCGTGAAACGTTTGGAACCGGTCTTTCGCACCCTGGCCCCCGGGCCCGACACCGGATACAGCCGCGTCGGTCCGAGCGGGGCTGGCCACTTCGTCAAAATGGTCCACAACGGGGTTGAGTACGCGCTGATGCAGGCTTATGCCGAGGGTTTTGAGCTCTTGGAGGCAAAAGAAGAGTTCGCCTTGGATTTGGCCGCCATCGCCGAAACTTGGCGCCACGGCAGCGTGGTCCGCTCTTGGCTGCTGGACCTGACCGCCGCCGCCCTCAAGGAGGACCCGGGGTTGGAGCGTCTGGCCGCCTACGTTGAAGACTCCGGTGAAGGCCGGTGGACTGTCCAAGAGTCGGTGGACTTGGCCGTCCCCATTCCCGCTATCACCGCCGCCCTGCAACAACGCTTCCGTTCCCGCCAAGACGGCCCCTTCGGCGCCCGCTTGTTGGCCGCCCTGCGTCAACAGTTCGGCGGTCACGCCGTGCGACGGCCGGAGCACCGGGGCTAGCCACCCCGCAGCGCGGAGCCGGGGCGGGCTATTCTGGTATTCTATTCTCTGCGCCGCGCCGGTTGAGTTACCGGTTGAACAAGAGACCGCGCCTTGGGCCTTCCTCCGTGTCCATAGGGGTTGGACCCATACGGGCTTGGCGACACTGAAACCTGGCGAGCCGGGAGGTACATAGCAATGGTTGATTTCCGGGTTGGTGTAGACATCGGCGGCACCTTTACCGACATTGTGTTTCTGGGAGGCGACGGCCGGGTGTTGGCCCGCAAGGTTGCTAGCACGCCAGACGACTACAGCCGGGCGGTGTTGGACGGCATTCGCGGCGGGATCGAGGAACTGGGAATAACCGCCGGCGATGTGTCGGAGGTCGGACATGGGTTCACCGTCGCCACCAACGCCATCATCGAGCAGAAAGGGGCCCGGACCGCCCTCATCACCACCGAGGGGTTCCGTGACATATTGGAGTTCCGGCGCAACCGCACCCCCCGCCTCTACGACCTCTACTATGAGAAGCCGCCGTCCCTGGTGACACGCCAGTTCCGGCTGGAAGTGGGAGAGCGGCTGAACTTCCGGGGCGAAGTGCTGCGCCCCTTGGACACCGCAGACGTCGACCGGGCGGTGCAATACGTGGTGGACAACGACATCGAATCGGTGGCCGTTTGTCTGCTCCACTCCTACGCCAACCCGGAACACGAGCAGTACATAGGGCGGGCCGTAAGGGAAGGCGCGCCGGAGGTCATCCTTACGCTGTCCTCCGAATTGCTGCCGGAAATGAAGGAATACGAGCGCACCAGTACCACCGTAATCAACAGCTACGTCCGCCCGGTCGTGGAACGATACCTGACGTTGCTGATCGGCGGCTTACAGGACATGGGGGTCAACGTCCCACTATCGGTTATGCAGTCCAACGGCGGCTTGGCGACCACCAATATCGCCATGGAACGGCCGGTGTATTGCATTGAATCGGGCCCGGCCGCCGGCGTGGTCGGCGCTTACCACATGGGCCGGCGGCTGGAGATGCCGAACCTGATGACCCTGGACATGGGCGGCACCACGGCCAAGGCATCGATCATTGAGGACGGCGAAATGTTGCAGGCCCCGGAATATGAGGTCGGCGGCGGCATCAGTGTCGGCCACCGTCTGCTTCGAGGCAGCGGCCATATCCTTAGAGTGCCGGCTATAGACTTGGCCGAGGTGGGAGCGGGCGGCGGCAGTATCGCTACCGTCGACCGCGGTGGGTCGTTGCGGGTAGGCCCCCAGAGTTCGGGCGCTGATCCGGGCCCCGCCTGCTACAAGCTTGGTGGGCAGGAGGCGACGGTCACCGACGCCGACGTGCTGCTAGGCTACCTGCACCCGGAACACTTGCTGGGAGGCGACTTCAAAATCGACGCCGAATTGGCCCGCAGGGCCATTACCGATAACGTGGCCCGTCCTTTGGGCCTATCCGACGTCGAGGCGGCATACGGCATCCACGCCTTGGTTAATTCCAACATGGGCCGGGCGTTGCGCGCCGTTTCCAGCGAGCGCGGACGCGACCCCCGCCGCTTCGACTTGGTCTGCTTTGGCGGCGGCGGACCGGTGCACGCCGTGGGCTTGGCCGAAATGCTCGACATCTCCCGGGTGTTGGTGCCGCCCTTTCCCGGCGTGTTCAGCTCCTTCGGTCTGCTGGTGGCCGACGTGGAACACCACTTCGTCCAGACTTATTTCAAGACCTTCGACGAGCTGGACGCAACGGTCTTGGCCGAACTGCTAAACAACCTCTGGAAAGAGGGCCGCCGCCAGTTACGGCTGGAAGGGTTCGACGACGCCCATCACGAAATCATCACCCAATTCGACATGAAATACGAAGGACAGGTCTCCGACCTGACGGTGTCGGTGCCTACTGGCCCGGTTACCCAGAGCACCGTGGCGGCCGCGGCCGAGAATTTCGACCGCGAACACGAGCGAAGCTTCGGCTATCGCACCGACGTCGGCTACCAGTTGGTTAACGTAAGGGTGATCGCCAGAGGAATCTCAGACCAAGCCCGGATGCCGGACCGCTTCGAACTCCAGGCGTCCGCCAACGGCGGCCAAGCTTCCCGGAACGTCTACTTTGGGCCAGGCCGGGGGTGGGCCGACGTTCCTGTAGTGGGCCGCGCCAGCTTGGCCGGACAGCAAGTGCTCGGCCCGCTGATCATTGAGGAATACGACTCCACGACGGTTGCGCCCCCCGGCTGGACCGCGACGGTAGACCAGTCCAGCAACATTATCCTGGAGCGGCGTTAGAGTCCCTTGGCCCGCAGCCAGTCCAAGAATGCCTGTGTCGCCTCGGCCCATACGTCGTGGCGGGTACGGCCGCTGGAACGAGAGGCGGCGAACCCGTGGTCGGCCGCTTCCAGGATGTGAAGGGTGGCGTCCGGTACTTCGGCGGCGGCGGTTCGCAGCTCCTCCGGCGTGGCGAAGGAGTCGCGGGCCCCGGAGCAGAAGAGCGTCGGTATTCGAATATCAGGAAAGTGACCGTCTCGGGGCCTTTCGGGGTTGCCCGGCGGATGGAGCGGGTAAGCGAACAACGCTAGGGCGTCGGCGGGAGCGCCTTGGGCCACGACGCGCGAAGCGTACCGACCGCCCATCGACCGTCCGCCGATGATGGTCCTGCCGGCCTCCGTCCGCACCGCTTCGATGACCGCCCGCCAAGTCTCTTCCAATACCCGCGGCGAATCGGGCCGCCGCCTCCCCGCCTCCATGTATGGGAACTGAAAGCGGACCATCGCCAGCCCTTGGCCGTCAACTGCTCCGCCAGGAATTTGCCGAACCCGTCGTCAAGATTCGACCCGGCGCCAGGGGCGTAAATGAACGCTGCGTTGGCGGGGCCAGCGGGGCGGGTATACAGCGCCGAGACATGATTCTCACCGGCAGTGACCGTGAATTCATCCTCTGGCATTTTTCTTACCAGGTTCCCTTAAATCGTTTCCCCAATCTGGAGGCAAGGTCAGGTTAGCGGGACCTTGGGGGTAGACTGTTCCCTATTCCACCAAGTACCGGCGCGGCTTCTTCGCCTCAACCGCAATAATTCGAGGGCGGGCGCCGTCACCCCAGCCGTCTCTCGTGCGTTGGGAAAGGGGACTTATTGGACGCTTTCTTGGACAGAGCAAATCCAGGCCGCACGGTTAGCCAGCTGTCGCCGCCTTGGCCGTGGCCCATTCCACCCCGTTGAGGACAATCTGTTGGAATTCCGGGGTCTCGAAGCTTCGGCCGTCGTGTCCCAAGAGTAAGGAGAATACCTTGCCTTCGCCGTAGGAGCGGGTCCAACCCATCGGGTAAACGCCGCCGGGCATGAACGTGGGCGCCCGGTCGGGTCCCCAGGGGTAGGTGCCGTCCGCGGCCTCGGCGGTAATGAAGACGGCGTTGCCTTCGTTGAAAACGACGTTCATGTAGAGCTCGTCTTCGGTGGCAAAGTCGGACACGCCGGCGGCCCCTTGGTGGCTGGAGTCAGAGACGTTGACCGTCATCGCGCCGTAGGGCGGGTGGTAGCTGGTCCCACTTATCCAACCGCCGCCAGTGATCTCGTGGTACTCGGGCCAGTCGGCCGGAGCGCAGCCAGCGATGTGGATGCAAACGAATCCCTTGCCGGAGCCGACATACCGCTTGAGGCCGTCCTGCTCGGAGCGGGAAAGGGCCCAATCACCAAAATCGGGCACGTTCTCTCGGCGGGTGTTGAAGACCAAAGCGTCGTAGGTGCTCATGGCCGGCGCGTCGGCCAACACCGAGGCGTCTTCAGTCACGGTGACGTCGTGGCCTGCGGCTTTCAAGAAGCCCTCCAACACCGGCGTTGACTCGTGGTAGGGGTGCCGTCCACCGGACATTACTAGTAATTTCATCCTTGCATCCTCCAAGTCTTTCGTTGAACGCAGGCGGCCCAGAGCTACTAATTTGTTCCTCTTTCAACCGGCGAAAGCCGCCACCAGCTCCGGGTCGCCCTCGGCGGAAATCCTGCCGTCAGCGAGCGCTTCTTGCAGGGTGAGTCGACCGTAGGCCACCAGTACGAACGTTCCGGCGTCGCAGCCGAAGGTGACTGCGGCCGACCCGGAGCCAGCCGGGACCATGCGCGGGTCGCCGTCGCCGACTACGATATCGTAGCTTTGGTCGAGCCCTCCCGACAGGTCAAATCGAAACGTCGTGGGGTTAGTGATCCCCGATCCTGGCCGGAACAACCGCCCCACGACAAACGACTGCAACAGATCGAAGACCGGAGGGAGCACTTGGGCCGCCAAGTGGGCGTCCGGCTCGATCCTGGAGCGGATGTCCCACTCGTGTACCGCCATCTCAGTGAGCCGGAGGTCGACCATGGTGGCGATGGAGATAACCCGGGCCGGATGGTAGCAAGGCTTGTCCCAGTCCTCCGGGGTTAGACCCGCCAGCACCTCGTCGAAGCGTTGGCATTGGACGGCGAAGTGCGGCAACAGTCCGTCGGCCAAGCTTTCGCGCGTCGCCACCGCCCGTTGGGCGTTGGCCGCCATCCGGGCCGCCAAGGCGTCCGGGCCGGGGGCGGGCGCCCCTTCCGGCGGCGAAGAGTCGCCGGCCGCCCCTCGCCCTACGTTGTCGGCAAACATGTCCACGGCCATGCAGAGATGGGCCACCACGTCGTGGTTTTCCCAGGCGGCGCAAGCGCTTTGAGTACTCCACTGCGCGGCCGTCAGGGTCTGAAAATAATGGTTAACTCGCTCCGACTCGGAATGCACCAACGAAATGCGGTCGTTCATGTTGCTCATTAGGTTACCCTGCCAATTTTTTTGTGTATTGGTCTGGACCAGCTATTCATTTACTCGCTGAGAAACGTCATCAACTCCCGGTTTACGTCGTCGGGACATTCCCATTGCAGGAAGTGGCCGTAATCCCCCAAGTGCTTGGACTTGACGCCGGGAATAACCCCTCGCCAGGCGTCTTCAATCGGGCCCGCGCCCATGGCCTGGGCGGTGCGCTCCCGGCGGGAGCCGTAAAGGAACAGCGCCGGAACGGAGAGGGTGCGTCCCTCGTCAGCCAGCCAGTCGGCGGGGTCCAGATAGGCTGCGGCGCGGTAGTAGTTGAACCCGCCGCGCAGGCCTCCCGGCGCGGAGTATACTCGGACGTATTCGTCGATCACTTCCTGGGACAGGGGATACTTGTTGATGGTCCAATCGCGCATGATGTGACGCAGGTAAATCTCCTCACGCCCCTCTATGAGCTTCTCCGGGAGGTCGAATTGCTGGTGGAAATAGGAATGCCAGCGCTCCCTCACCACCGACGGGGCTTGGGCGCCCAGTTGCTCGTAGGGTGGAGTGGCATCCAGGAAAGCGATCTTCCGGACCGCTTCTTCGTGGTCCAAGGCGAAGCGAAAGGCCACCCGCCCACCAATATCGTGGGAGACGATAAAGACCGATTCATGCCCCAGTTGGCGGACCAACTCGTAGATATCCGATGCGGCGGTCCGGGTGTCGTACCCGTTGAGCGGTTTGTCCGAGTGGCCGAAGCCGCGCATGTCGGGGACAATGACCTGATAGCGTTCCGAGAAGACGGGTATCTGGTTGCGCCAGGAATACCAGAACTCCGGCCAGCCGTGGAGGAACACCACGGGTTCCCCCTCGCCTTCCAGCACGTAATGGATGTTGATGCCGTTCACCTGTGCGGTGTAGTGGCCCCATTGTTCGGGAGAGAGGTCTGCCATATCCGTCCTCCTTTTTGGTCCTCCCAGGGTGGCAAGGCTGTGGTTTTATCCCGTATGCGCTGAGCGAAATGAAATGGAGTCGAGGCGCCGCTCAGTGCGCGACAGGGCTGGGCACCCAGCCGCCGTAGACCGGGTACTGGCAACAAACGAACTCGATATAGGCCGGTTGGCCGGAGTCGTTGGCTTCCTGGGCCCGGCGGAGGGCAGGAATTATCCCGGATGGCTGGCTCACCCGCTCGGCGTACAGACCCAACTCGCTTGCTACACGGGACATGTCCACGTCCTCGGGACCCATCACCCGGTGGGTGTAAGGGTCGTGGCCGTCACCCCAGAAGCCGGGGCCGTAACCGGCGAAACCTCCGTTGCTGATGTGCGCCACCGTGATGCCGATCTTCTGGCGCACTGGCACCTCAAGGTTCCCCAGCATGTAACCTACTCCGGCGTCTCCCGTAACCGCCACGCATTGCCGTTCGGGGAAGGCGATCTTGGCCGCCATAGCCCCGGCCAAGCCGAATCCCAGCGTGGAGATGTTGCCCCAGCCCAAGAACCCACGGGGAATCAACGTGTCGTAGACGGTGCTGAGTTGGTCCCGGGTGTTGCCGGAGTCGTGAGTGACGAAGGAGTTCATGGGGTCCAGCGCCTTCATCATGTCGCCGAATACCCGGTACGGATTGATCGGAGTGTCATCGGAGGCCATGACCTCGCGGTACTTGGCCAGCCCTGAGTCCCGCGCCGCCTTGACCGCCGCAGCGACGCCGTCGGACGCCCGCCCACTGCCGCCGGTTCGCTCTGCCACAGCGTCGGCCAAGGCCCGCAGCGTGAACCTCGCGTCGCCGATGACCGCGTGGCTGGTGGGGTAGATGCGGTTGATGTGGAACTCGTCCAAGTTGCACTGGATGATCGTCTTGTTGGCCGGGTCTGGGATACCGTGGGTGAACCGGCCCGGCGAGAGGCTGGAGCCAACGGCCAGGATCACGTCGGACTTGGTCAAGAACTCGGCGGGATGGTCGCCGCGGACACCGACGAACAGCGGGTGATTTTCTGGGAACGCCCCCTTGGCCTTGAGCGTCGTGATGACCGGGACATCGACCAGTTCGGCCAGCGCCTTCAGCTCCGCCGATGCCCCCGCGTAAATGACGCCTTCGCCAGCATAAATGAGCGGGTCCTTCGCTCCAAGCAGCAAGTCGACCGCGGTGTTAACGTCGGCCGGGTCGGGGCCCGACTTGTAGGCGCGGACCGGGGTGTAGGGGTCGGCGGTCTCGTCGAAGACTGCGGCCGCGTTGGGCACTGCCAGCACAACGGGACCGGGACGGCCGCTGCGCAACATGGTGAAGGCGCGGCGCATGAACTCGGGAACACGCTCAGGCCGATCGATGTAGCCGAACCATTTGGTGACTGTCTTCAGGCTGGTTGCCACGTCAAACTGGGTATTCTCGGTACTTCCCGCCGGAATGCCGTCGGTGATGCACAGCATCGGCGAGTTGTCCTCGAAGGCTTGCGCCAGTCCTGGGTAGGAATACTGCAATCCGGCGCCGTTCACACCACCTTGCACGGTGCAGACGCCGATGCGCTCGCCGGCGGTGACCCGCGAGTAGGCGTCGGCCAAGGCCACGGCGTAGCGGTCGTCGCGCATCATGATCATGGGCACGCCCTCTCGCCCCAATGCGTTGTTCACCTGGCACACCGGGAAGGTGGAGACCCACTCGATGCCCTCCTGCTTCAGGATGCGGGCAATTGCGGTTGCAACGTCGACGCTCATACAGTAGCCTCCAGGAGCCTAGATTAACGAAGTGTTGCGCTGATTCTACCACTGTCTGAATCAGGATTTTGGGGAGTTCGGAATTAGCTATGAGCCGGAGCATCATGCCGGAGCATCACAATGGTATGCCGGTAGAATGAGAAACGAATGGCATTATAGCCCAGGGATGAAGAGTGTTCGGGCTCTACAACTCCACCAACCGTGCGTCCTGCCCGAAAATCCTGATTCAGACAGCTAATTCACTGGCTTATCTTGCGCCGCCCTCGCGTGTTGTGGCACCATGCGGCCATCGGAACCGCCCGCCCTGGCAGATTCCTCCTCTAAAAGGAGACACCCCGATGCAACAAACAACCGATCCGGTCACCAGAGAGATCGTCAAAAACGCTTTGATGAGCATCGCCGACACCATGGCTTTGACCGTGGTGCGTACGGCCCGCTCTGCGGTGATCAAGCACGGCATGGACTTCTCCACCTCGCTTTTCAACGCCGAAGGCCAGCAGGTGGCCCAAGGCCTGACGCTTCCGCCCCACCTGGGGTCGATGGCCCCCGCGTTGGAAGGGGTGATGAAGGCCTTTGGCGACGATGTCCAACCGGGTGATATTTTCGCCAACAACGATCCCTACGAAGGCGCCAGCCATCTGCCAGACATCTTCTTGTTCAAGCCCATCTTTACCAACGACGTGCTGGTCGGCTGGAGTTGCTGTATCGGCCACCAAACTGACATCGGTGGCAGGGTGGCTGGGGGCAACGCCTGCGATAACACCGAAATTTACCAGGAAGGGTTGATCCTGCCGCCGCTCAAGCTCTACGCTCAAGGCGAACTCAACCAAGCGGTCTGGCGCATTCTGGAGAAGAACGTCCGCGTACCGGAGAAGGTGCTTGGCGACGTTCAGGCCCTGCTGGCCGCGGTGCGTTTCGGCGAGCGTGACCTGTTGCGCTTGGTGGATGATTACGGCCTGGAAGAATTGAAGAGCTACATGACAGACATCTTGGACACGACCGAGGCCCTAACCCGCGCCGAGGTGTCGTCCCTGCCACACGGGGAATGGGAGTTCGTCGATTATATAGACAACGACGGCATCGACCCGCAGCCCATCGCAATCCGCGCCAAGGTGAAGATCGAAGGCGACGAGATATTTGTGGACTTCGACGGCACCTCCCCCCAAGCCAAGGGGTCGATCAACCCCAACTTTGCCTATACCAAGTCCAACGTCTACGCTGTTATGAAATGCCTGATCGACCCAGCAATCCAGTCCAACAGTGGGTTCTTCCGTCCCTTCAACATCACGGCGCCGGAAGGCTGCTTTGTTAATCCCCAACACCCGGCCCCGGTGGCCGCCCGGGGGCTAGCCGGTTTTCGCATTTGCCACGCCATGTTCGGCGCTATGGCCCAAGCGATGCCGGGGAAAGTGCCGGCGGCTTGGGGCGGCGGCGAGATCGGGCTCAGCTTCGGCGGCTACTACCCCAACCGCAAGGCGTGGGTCTACCTGGAATTCAACAACGACGGTCCTCGGGGCGGCGGACCCCACATCGACGGTGCTGACGGCTTGGCGTCGCCGGTCCTAAACATGGCCAATACGCCTATCGAAAGCATCGAGTCGGACCAGCCGTTGCTGGTAGAGCAATACGGGTTCGTGCCGGACAGCGGCGGGGCGGGACAATATCGGGGCGGGCTTGGCATCGTTCGCGATTTTCGATTGCTGGCCGAGGACGCCACCTTCCAATTGCGTTCTGACCGTACGGATTTCCACCCTTGGGGCGCCGACGGGGGCAAACCGGGCACCCCCACCCGAAACTTCTTGAATCCTGGGACGCCGGAAGAGCGGGAGTTGCCGGGAAAGTATCTAATGACTTTGAAGAAGGGCGACCTCTATCGGGTGGTCCAAGCCGGCGGCGGCGGTTACGGCGACCCACTGGCACGCGACCCTCAATCGGTACTGGAAGACGTAGAACAGGAAAAGTTGACGCCAGCCTACGCCAAGGCGGAGTACGGCGTGGTCATCGACCCCGAGACGTTCGCGCTTGACGCGGCGGCAACGGACAAGCTGCGGGCCCAGATGGGGGCAGGGTAGATTAACCGCGGCCGCCAGCTTCCGGTTCTTCTACGAGGCCCCAAGCCTTCGTAGCCGGGCTACTTGCTGTGGGGTCTCCGGCAAGAACGTCGGCGCCTGGCCGGTCGGGGCCAGTTCAAGTCCTCGTAGATAGGCCTTGGCGTCGTCTATGCTGCTCTGGACCTCGTCCGACGGCATGTAGTCCTCATAATAGTTCTGGTGCATCAGACTGGCGGTCCGGAACAACCGGCGCAGATCGGGGCGTCCTGATTCATCGGCGATTTGTCCGGAGACGTCGAACAGTAGACTGTGGGTCTGATGGTTCCAGCCCCGATAGGTTGCTACCGCTTTGACGGCGTGAGCGACCGCGCCCCAGGCTTTTTCGGATGCTTGTACGAGGTCCCATTGTCCGAATTCATCTTCCGCCTGCCGGATGAGGCGTTGGCATAGTTCCGCGTACTTGGCGGGGCCGGTTCGATCAATATGTGTCCTTTTCTGCTATGGTTTCCCCGTAAGCCTTCGCAGCCGGGCGGTTTGCTCGGGCGTTTCGGGGGTGAATCTCGATGGCGGCCCGGTTAGCACGGCCTCGAGATCACCAAGGTAGCCCTTGGCATCCGCCAGGCCGTCCCGCACTTCGCTTTCTCCCATCCAGTTTTCGTAGAAGTTGTTGTGCATCGCAGTCGCACTCCTGAACCTGACCCGCAAGTCGGGCCGGCCCAGTTCATCCGCGATCTGACCGGAGATGTCCCAGAGCTGAGCGTGGTGGGAATGGTTCCAACCCCTCTGCTCTGCGATTGCTTTAGCGGCGTGTGCAACCGCGCCCCAAATCTTTTCCGAGGCCTGCATAAGGTCACCCTCTTGCAGTTCGCGCTCGGCCTGTCCGATGAGGTGGCGACTTAGTTCCGAATACTTTTGAAATGATGAAAATTGTGACAAAGGGATGATGTTCCTGTGATGCCAGTACCCCAGATTATATCAGGCTAGACGAAGACCCAAACGAAACGCCCCGGCATCCGCCGGGGCACTTTGGTGTAGATGCGTGGACCAACGCCGCTGGCAAATTACCGGTTCATCACCTTCACTGAGCCCTCTTCGGGGTTGTACTGGTAGCGGGTCAGCCGGTCCAGCTTCTGGGACTCCAGGCGCACTACTAGCGAACGGCCTTCTTCCAGGTTCAACGTATCATGGATTTCGCCGGGAAGGAAAAAAGCGACTTTTCCGTTCTTTTGGACGAAACTCCCGGTCTCTTTGATCTGGGGGCGGTCCACTCCTTCGCCCGGATAGAACCACCGCCATTTCCGCTGCCTGATGGACCCTTGGTAGACGCCGTAGACGACCCAGGCCGCTCCATGATCGTGGGGAAGATTGTCTTGGCCCGGCTTCTGGACTGAAGCCATCAGCCACCATCCGTTGCCTGGATGTCCTTCCTCTTCGTCGAGGTGCAGGTCGAATCGGCCGTAGCCCTCCGCCTCGGGCAGTTCCAGTTTCTCCTCCAACCAGCCCGGCACGGCCAAGAGTTCTTCCATCCGGTCGGCAACCGATTGGGCCTGCTTGAGCGGGTCTTGGCTGGCCGCGAATATCTCCTTGACGTCGGCTACGAACGCTTCCATGGTGTAGGTAGCTGTTTGGACCATACCCCGAACCTCCCCGTCGTTTGATGTCGTTTAGGTTATTATAGCCGCCCTGCCGAAAGGAACAATATCTAAATCAGGCGTCGTCTGCCGGTACCGGGCGGGGCCCAGCGGCCCGCACTGGCGTTTTCCGCAGGCCGGCGTTATCATTGCGACATAATTGGAGATAGACTTCTCAGCCCTATACGCAGGAGGCAGGAACATGTCCAATAGCTACTCCATTTTCGTTGGGACCATCGGGCAGGGGCTGAACATCAGCTCCGACAGCGGCGAGACTTGGACCAAGATACGCAACCCCATCCCCACCGAGGGCAACGTTCGCGCCCTGCGGACCTACCCCGGCGACCATCACCGAATCCTGGCCGGTTCGGACGGGCTGGGAATATTTCGCAGCGAGGACAACGGCCTCTCCTGGGAAAACGTCGACTCTCCCATCGGCGATCTGCAGGTCTGGTCGGTAGCCATCGATCCGTCCAACACCGACACTATTTTTGCCGGGACCCGGCCGGAAGGATTCCGTTCCAGGGACGGCGGCAAGAATTGGGACAAGCTGGACATGGGTGTAACATTGGAATGTCCCATCGGCACGCCCCGCACCACCAACATGATCGTAGACCCGCGGGACAACCGCACCATCTGGGCGGGGATTGAGGTAGATGGCGTTTACAAGAGCCTGGACGGCGGCGACAACTGGGTGCATTTGCCCGACCTGGGACCGGACCCGTTCCAAGGCGACATCCACGGCATGGCCCTGCGGACCGGGGACAACCCGGCGGTCTACTGCACCAGTCCCTTCGGCATCGCCACCAGTAACGACGAGGGCGAGAGCTGGGACTACCACTATTTCCCGAAGTTCAATGAGAACGACGCCCGTTCTTATTGCCGGGGGATGATTATCAAGGCCGATGACCCTAATACGATGTTCGTCGGCAACGGGGACTTCATCCCGGGCGTTACCGGAGCGATCCAGATGACCAAGGACGGCGGCGCCACTTGGAACAAGGCCGATCTTCCGGTGGAACCCAACTCGGTGGTCTACTGGATGGCCAACAACCCGGAGATGCCCAACGTGCTGGTTGCCGCCAGCCTCTTTGGCTACGTCTACGTCAGCGAAGACGGCGGCGACACTTGGACCAAGCTGAAGAAAGAATTCGGCGAAATCCGGGCCTTGGCCATCACGCCCAACTAGCCTTACTCGCCTACCACATGGTTGCGAGATACGAAGGGGGCGGGCTTATACACCCGCCCCTTTTCGTATTGCAGGGTGAACGGGTACAGGTGCTAGCGTCGTAAAATAGGAGCGATCCCCAAAACCTACCCGGTAAGGATGGACCAGTGATTCGGTCGCAATCCGGTTTTGAATTCGACGACCCAGAGTCCCGCACCCGCAGCGATACGCTACAGGTGGTCTACGCACGGGCTGAAAACGTTGACCGTTTCCAACCGGGCCTTTTCCATGGTTTCGACACCATGCGGGCGCTTACGTACACCGCCAGCATCCCAATGATTCTGACGCTTCTGAAGAAATGCGACTACGAGGACTTCGAGTGCATATTCGGGCACGGCGGCATTTTGCGCCGGGACGTCGCCGATGTCTTGGCCTTCCAAAGTGCCGTAAACGAAAAACTCCATCAGGGATTTGTGGGTATCAAGGACATGTCCGACGAGCGGCGGCGCCTAATCTACGGCCGCGCCGCCTCGGGGACTGCCAGGTTTTACGTGGTCAAGGACGCCATCGCTCACGCTAAAATTTATCTTCTGGAGCGGAAGGGTTTACAAAGGGTGATCGTCGGTTCCGCCAACTTGTCGGAGACGGCATTCTCCGGGCGGCAGGCGGAAACGCTAATTGTCTTCGACAACGACGATGAGGCTTGGCGGCACTATTGCGCGCAGTACGAAGCGGTGCGCGACACAGCCACCAGCGGCTTGCAACTTCGGGAAAACTCCATCGCCGTCGAGCACATGTCTTTAGAGGAAACGCCGGTTCTGAGGGACGCGGAAACCAGCGCGTCCGGCGTCACCATCTTCATGCCGGCTGAACCGGATAGCGTGGTGGACTTTAGTGTTTCGCAGGTGTTGCAGACGGTGGAGCGGATCCGCCCGTCGCGACGGCAGGCGCTGGCTGACATCCGTCCCGACCGCAACGGCAACGTCAAGTTGCTGCCCCGGGTAGTGCGGGAGATTGTCCGGACTGCTATCACTCGCAAGGACGATGAAGCGCCCCGAGCATTTCTGACCCGCGACGGCGGTCACTTCAACCTGTCAGGCGCCAACATCAGCCTAGAGGTCGATTCCAGCGAACTAAAGGGCGATGTGTCGGCTTGGTTGGAGTTCTTCGGCAACTACGAAAACGGTTTTGTTGGGGACGTTCCCCGGCTTTTTAGAAAAACCCCTGATTTGTCGCAAAAGTCCTGCGGCTTCTCTGTCGCAAGAGGCCAGTTGTCGCAAAAGTCTACCTACTGACCGTACTAGGACAGAAGCCAGAATTCAAGGCGGAAAATGAAAGCCCCCGGCTGGAGCCGAGGGCTTGGTGTTCAGGGTGAGGATTATTGCTCATTCACGGGGGGGTCACTGGCCTGTTCATTGGGTGATGGCCGTTGCTAGGGCTGAAGAAAATCGTGGTGATTCCGATGACATTCTCACTCATCAATATGTACCGGAAGTGCCAACCTCCAATGAGCCGGTCAATTTCTCCTGTCTTTCTGCTCGGCTGGTATTGGTCAGGCTTAACAACCAACTGGGTCATCATCACCTGATAGCACTGACTGTACAATCCCGCTTGTTTCAGGGAGTTCAAGAATTGCCTTGCGACACCAGAAAGCACACAGTCCCATAAGGGCATTATTCTTCTTCTGTCAACCTGAAAATGAAAGGCCCATTACGACCAGCTTCTCCATAGGCTCTCTCAACGTATGCGAAGCTCCAATCAGCCAGAGTCTGAACGTTTTCCGTCCGGCCAATGCCCGTCGCTAAATGGTGAAGGACACCAATCACACACAGTTCGCTACTGGCAAACAGGTGTCCAATTTGGTTCCACGAGTCTTCCGGCCAATCCTCGAAGTGAGGCATTGTGCCGCCTCTGACAACTTTCTTCAGGTCCATTGCTCCTAGCAAGGCTTTCGTTGCCGGTTCGCCGAGCTTCGCCGACGACCTGTTAAAGATACTTTTCAACTGCTCATCTTGAACGTCCTGCGATTCCATCACCGTTGAAAGGTCAATATCGTTGACAGCGGCTTCCTCAGCTATGGCTGAAACCCAAGCATTCCGCCAGCCTTTGTATTCCGCTCTCTTGTCCGCAAAGGTTGAATTCAGGTTTGCGCTTTCCAGAATAGGAACCACTACGTTCCTGTCGATAGACTCTTTCTGACCTGCCAGCTGATTCAAGGCACTCCCCAATTCGATTCTTGGTTCTTCAACCGGCGCGTATACGGCAGGCCCACTCGTCGCAAGTTCTGCAACCATTACCATGACCGTCTCCTTATCCCCTTGAACCTCGTTCCTCTCCTTCCTTACCTTTACAATTGTAAACAAACGAACTTTCTGGTGCGATTTTATCACATCGTTTTAGCCAAAGCAGGCTCCTGGCAACCGCTCGGCGGGGTTGAGAGTTACAAAAGCCCTCGACAGTTTCGAGGAGGGCTTTGTCAGAGCCGGGTCAAGCTACCCTTACTGCCAAGCCATTCTCGGCGGCAGGAGTGGTTGTGGCTCACTGGCGTTCCCGCCCGTGAAAAGTGGCGTAATCCCCACTCATGGCCACAGGGCTTTTGCGACAAACAAGGGGTTTTTCCACAAAGCCGGACGTTCCCCGGTTGCAGCGGGACTACTTCACCTTTATGTGCTGGTTCTACTTTGCGCCACTGATGTGTGATATACGTAACGCCGCGCTGCGTCAGGGCCAATTCAGCTTCGATCAACCCATGTTTGCCGTCCTGTACGGTCAGAGCAACTGCGGCAAGAGTAGTCTCATCGAGACGCTGATGGTGTCGATGTTCGGCCATCCCAAAATAGTCGATACGCAGTCTTTTACCCGCAGCAATTTACGTGGACTGCAACAGTCGTTCAGGCGCTTTCCGATAGTATTTGATGACGTTACCCGAGACCGTTTCAGCCGACATGCCCCTGAGATAATAAAGGACGAAACCGTCCACGACGCTGAGTATCCTTGCTTCGCTTTGTCGATGAACGCCGAGGCCCGCAATTTCCCCGCAGAGATAATAAAACGCTGCCTAATGATTTACACTCGAACATCCCTTCCCGGCGACGACCCGGCATCTCGCCGCAAGTTGCAAAGGTCGGTGTCCGCAATTCGAGATCGGCTGACCACGGCCCTGTACCGGGAATATCTGGCCAAGACCCTGGATGAGCTGGCATCGTTGTCGGAATCCGAGCGCGAGTCGTCGGATATTCTGAGCATTTCATCGACTGTCTTGTGCCGAATAATCAGGGAGAACCTGCCGGATGATTCCAGCATACCGGAATGGTGTTCTCCAATGACGTTGGACGAATACCAAAACCGCGCTTTTGAGCGTCCCCGAATGGTGCTGGCGAACCTTCTGCACCGCGACAAATACAGCAAAGAACGACGGCCGCCGGTGGGTAGTTGGTCAGTGTCGGGCGACCTGATAATTGTAGGTATCGAACCGTTTACCGCGCGTCAGACCAAGGCCGATATCCCAGATTGGATTCTGGACGACACTGCCAGCGTTTCGGACCAAATAGCGATGAGGCGGGATGTGCTGGAGGAGTTCCTGGGTCGGGAAGTCCGTCGGCCCTGGCGGTTCTTCAGGTTGAACTAAAGCAAGGGCTGTCCCCAACCGTAGAGACCCAAATGATGGTTGCCGGGCGGGGATGTGAAAGCGGCTGCGAGAGTTGCCGGAGGCAGCGGCGGCGGGTAGGCGGAAGCGAGATGCGGCTGACAGTTGGGTGTTGCGTTGCTGTCGCTAACAGTTTGAAAATGGCCGGTGGCGTCGGGAGCCTGTACACCGGCGGCCTCCCACCAAGGAACTGGGAGCCGGATGCGACGAAGCCTGTTGATAGTTGGTGTGGTATTCGGTAGTCTGGCCCTCTTTGTTACCGTCCTGCATTGAGGTGGACCCGCTTGATTCGCAATAAAGCCGCCCCCTTGGCGAATACCAGAGGGGGCGGCTTAATTATTTGTAGGCCGGACGCAGAGACGGTTAGAGCGATTCCAACCCCTTCCTAACGCAGTCCTCGTCCTCTTGGGCGGTGCCGCCGCTGCCACCGATGGCGCCGACCAATTCGCCATCTCGGTGAATGGGTATGGCGCCTTGGGCCGGCACTATGCGGCCGCCCTGGGTGGCCAGAATCGCTTGCATCACCGGCGAACTGGCGTCGATGCCGGCGCTGTCCCGGCCAAACGTCACCGAGCCCACCGCCTTGCCGGTGGCCGCCGTACCGCTGATCAGGATAGCCCCTTCCATCCGCTGGAAAGAAATCAGGTGGCCGCCGGCGTCCACCACCGCCACGCTCAACTTGACCCCCATTTCCCCAGCCGCGGCAAGGGAACCTTCTATGATCCGGTTCGCGTCGCTTAATGACAGTGCCATTTCCTTCCCTCCTATTTTCGGTTTCTATGTTAGTCTGCTTCGGGCGAATAATACCACTCCGAAACGGCGCACCGCCACAAGCCGGCGGTTGCTCCCCATATCCCGAATGACTATAATTGCGGAAATGCTAAGGCTGCCCCGAACAATTGGGGTCAGTCGAAGTCGAACCGTAAGGAGCCAGCATGGTCGATCAGCTAGCGCGCCCCACAGATACCGCCGAGATCTATTGGTTCTCAGAGCAGCCATACGGGCATGTGTCCGACGAAGACTTGGAACAATTCGACTCGGGCCGCCTGGGGTTCCCCAACACATTCTTCGATCCCCATAAGGCCAGTGTTCTGTACAACGAATACCATGAGCAGTACGCCTTGGCCGACGAGGTAGGTTTCGACGGCATTATGAGCAACGAGCACCACGCCTCATACTGGTGCATGAAACCCGCCGTCAATCTGGACGCCGCCGTCATTGCCAAACTGACCAAACGTGTCAAGATAGCGATCCTGGGCAACGTTATTGCCATCAACGACCCCATCCGCATGGCCGAGGAGATCGCCATGTTGGACTGCTACTCCGGCGGCCGGATCATTTCCGGCTTTGTCCGGGGCACCGCCGTGGAGACGCTACAGGGCGGCGTCGATCCCACCGAGAACCGTTCCAGGTTCGAGGAAGCGCACGACCTGATCATCAAGTGTTGGACGGAACCGGGGCCGTTCCGCTATGAGGGCCAGCACTACCATTACCGGGTGGTGAACCCTTGGGTGGTGCCAATGCAAAAGCCCCGCCCCGACATCTGGTTCCCCGGTACCGGGAGCCCGGAAAGCGTGGTCTGGGCCGCCAAGCACAAGCACCCCTACATGAACCTGGGCGCGTTGGTGGACACCACCGAGTGGTTGAAGCAGGTCTACATCGACACCGCCGAGGAGGAGGGCTGGCAGGCCGGCCCGGAGCACTTCGGGTACCTGCTGCGCTGTCTGGTGGCCGATACCGACGAAAAGGCAATCGAGATTGGCAAAGAGTTCATGTGGACCATTGGTCACCGCCAGCGCGGTCCGATGGAGCACAACGACCCGCCCGGTTACCAGTCCCGCGCTTCGGTGGAGATCAAGGCCCAACGCCCCACCGGCAACGTGGCCGGAGCCGGCGGCTTGGGCGTCGGTCTGTCCTACGACCAGCTTCGCGGTGTCAACAACATCATCGTCGGAAACCCGGACACCGTCACCCAGAAACTTACCGAGGTCATCGAGCGTCTCAGCCCAGGCTACATCCACATCTATGGGAACGAAGGCGCGATGGGCCACAAAGACGTGATGCGGTCCATCGAGCTACTGGGCAACGAAGTCATTCCGGCCCTCCACGAGGTCAAGCTACAACCCTACGACAACCGGCCTCGGGCCGACAGGCCGAAGTCGGGCACTGCGGGCCTCGCCCCGTAAGGCGGCCATCCAATTCAGGCACCCAAGCTGCCCCTCCGGAAACGAGAGGGGCAGCTTTTTGTATTCTGAGCCGCCCGGGTTCACCGCCTAGAGCACATAAATCGCTGAACCCTTAGGTAGAACTCATAGAATGTACCTTGGTTGGAAAGACAACCCCAACGGGAAGAATGGATCCAATAGCAAGCTACTCAGAAGCTGGCAGGCATGGACCAAACGAATCTCAGCGTAGTAACCGGCGCGTTCGGCTACACCGGTAAACACATCGCCCGGCGGCTGCTGGCGGCCGGGCATAGTGTGCGGACGCTGACCAGGAATCCGGCCTCCAGCAACCCCTTCGGCGATAGAGTGGAGCGTTACCCGCTGAACTTCGACGACGCAGAGCAGTTGGCCGAGAGTCTGCGCGACGCCGACACCCTGTATAACACCTACTGGATTCGCTTCGCCCACGGGGCCGTCACCCACGAAACGGCTGTTCGGAACTCCCGTGCGTTGTTGAACGCGGCGGCCAAGGCCAACGTCCGGCGGATCGTCCATATCAGCATCACTAGCCCTTCGGAGGACTCGCCTCTTCCATACTTCCGGGGCAAAGCGTTGGTGGAGCGGGCGGTTCGGGAGTCGGGGCTGACTTATGGCATCGTTCGCCCAACGTTGCTGTTCGGCACTGAGGACGTGCTGGTGAATAACATTGCTTGGTTCCTTCGCCGGTTCCCGGTGTTTCCCATAGCAGGCTCCGGAAAATATCCGATTCAGCCGGTGTCGGTGGAAGACGTCGCTAAGTTGGCAGTAGAAGCGGGTGCCGAAAGCGACGACGTTACGCTGGACGCCGTCGGTCCCGAGACGTTTACGTTCGAAGAAATGGTTCGGCTGCTGGCCCGCCGCGTCGGCAGCAAGGCCCGGCTGGTGCATGTGCCGCCCCCGGTGGCGTTGCTGGCCGCCGGGATGGCCGGCTGCTGGTTGGTACGGGACGTGGTGTTAAGCAAGGACGAGATCGACGGCCTGAGGGCTGGCCACCTGGTATCGGCCGACCCACCGGCCGCCTCCACCCGGTTCACCGAATGGCTGGAAGCCGAGGGAGCGTCCCTAGGCCAGCGGTACGCTTCGGAACTGGCCCGGCATTACCGATAAGGTTCAAAGCAGAGGCCGCTGAGAATATTTTCGGTGATCTCTGCGGCCTCTGCGTCTTGGTGGTGAAAACGAACTACTCGGGGAGCCACATCACGCTGGAGATTTCACTGAACTCCCGGCGCAGCTTGTTCCAGGAATCCCCTGCGTCGTCGCTCCGGTACAGGTACCCGTAGCGGCTCCCTGCGAAGACAACGTTGGGGTCGGTGGGTTGGATGTTCACCGTCCACATCGCGGCGTTGGGCTCCACCGGCAACGATAAATCTTCCCAGGTCTTACCAGTGTCCCTGGAGCGCATAACAGTGCCGGTCTGTCCCGGAGTAGTGTCGCCGATGGTCACGAAAATCACGTTAGAGTTATCGGGCTGCACCATGATTCCCCTGGGATAGGTGAGCGGGAAGACTTCACGGATTCCCAGACGGTCCCAACTGGTCCCATTGTCGCCACTGGTGTAGACGTCATTGTTTACCACAACCACTACGGTCTTCGGAGGGCCGGCGGCAACGGCGACGTTGTGTACGTCCGGGTTGGGGATGGCGCCGTTGATCGAGTCCCAGGTGTCGCCGCCGTCGGCGCTGTGACGCAGGCCGTCGACTTCCAGCCCAACCCAGACGTCCCGGTGGTTCAGAGGGTCGATGGCGATACCCGTCACCCTGGGCACACCCACGTTCGGACACTCTTCGGCAACGTCCACGGGCCGTTTTTCCCAGGTCTTGCCGCCGTCGGTCGACCGGAAGACTCCGGCCGGGTCCGGGGTACCGGTACCGGCGAACATCAGACTTGGGTCCGCCGAGTCGATGGCCAGGGCCCATACGCAAGAGCCGCTCATGGTAGTGTCCACCAACCCCCACCGCTGCCCTGCGTCGTCGCTCCGGTAAAGCCCCTTGTCTGTGCCCGCGAACACCACTCCGGGCCGGTCCGTATGGTTGGCCAATGTCCGCACCAAAGCGTCCGAGTGCATCCCGGCGTCGATCCCTACCCGGCGCCAAGACTCTCCGCCGTCGGCGCTGCGCATGATTCCTTGTCCGATAGTCCCTACCATCACCGTCTTTACGTTACCCATGGCGTTGTGCCTCCGTTGTCCATATTTTGGCGTATTCGGGTTATCTCGGCTAATTCTTCAGCGCGGCGATTACCTCATCGGTGTTCCGGACCCGTACCAAGAGGGGCAGGACGTGCTTGATGGTCATCTCGTGTACGTCTTCCTCTCCGGCCGTGCAACAATCGCTGACCACTACGCATTGCAAGTCCCGGTTCTTGGCTTCGCGGGCGGTGCCCTCGACGCTGCGTTGAGTGGAGATGCCGCCCACGAGGATGGTCTCGGTGCCCAGGGACTTCAGAATTCCGTCCATGTTAGTGCCGTAGAAGGCGCTGAACCGTGGTTTGACAACCAGGTAGTCGCCGGCCTGGGGGGCCAACTCGTCGACGACCTCCACCGCGGGAGTGCCTGCCAACATCGCTCCTCCGCCACCGCCTATGTCGGAGACAGTCTTGGGGGCGTCGGCGCCGTCGGCCCTGCGGTGGGTGGTGATATAGATCAACGGCGTACCCACCACCCGGCAGTGTGCCACTAGGCGGGCGAAGTTGTCGGTCACTGCTTGGCGGTTGGCCGGCGGGTTGTAAGGAGGCCCGTCGCCCTTGGCCACCGCATTGATCATGTCTATCAGGATTACCGCTGTCTTCTTGGGGTCCAGGGTAATAGCCTCAGGCATTGCTCTCAGTCCTCCTTTCAGGTGGTCCAAACGGTTCTTGTTCCATTGACTAGGACCCGTTGGCCAGAATTTGTCGGCTAGGAGAGGTAGGCCGCCGGGCTGGTCATGAACTTGGAGCGACATTCCAACCCGCAGAAATAGATCCAGGCACCGTCATGGAAAATCCGGGTGCCCTGCTGTGGGTCCACTTCGGAGGCGCCGTAGCGGGTCACCGAGGTCTGGGTGCGGGCTTGCTCTTCGTCGATTTCCTTGCCGCAAACGGGGTCTTTCGCCATTTTCTTACTCCGGCCATCGGCGCAGGTTGGCGCCGATTGAATTGCAACTACGCCGGGAGGGGCAGCCCGAGACGGACTTTCCCAGGCTTGTCCAAAAGAGCGCCGGCTATTTTCGCCCGGTGGTCGAAGGTTGTACCCAACCGCATGGTCCACGCCGAGACGCGCCGGTACCAGAGGTGCAGGTCGAACTCCATCATAAAGCCGATTCCGCCGTGAATCACTTGGGCCGAACGGACCACCGATTCGCATTTTTCGTTACAAAACGATTTCGCTTGAGAGACTTCGACACTGGCCGGAAGCCCTTGGTCCATCTTCCATAGGGCCTCGTAGGTTAGCAGTTGAGCACCATCCAGGTGTAACAGCATGTCGGCGCAAACGTGTTGGATGGACTGGAAGGCAGCGATGGGCCGGCCGAAGGCCACCCTGTTCTTGGCGTAGTCGATTGCCATCTCCGCGTCTTTGCGGGTAGCGCCGGCCATTTGACAGCAGAGTAGCACGGTGGCCCGCTCCAGCATACGTTCCACCACCGGCCAGCCGTGGTGCAACTCCCCTACCAAGTTTCGCTCGGTGACCCGGACGTCGTTCAGAGTGACCCGGCTCTGTTTGTCTTTGGCGATGGTGACCAACGGGGTTTGGGACACACCGACGCCATTGGGGTCGATAACGAAGAGCGAGATGCCTTCTTTATCGGCCGACGCCGGGGCGGTGCGTGCCGCGATCAGGCACCGGTCCGCGACATTGAAGTTCTCCACGAACATCCTTTCGCCGGTCAGCAGCCAGCCATCGCCGTCGGGCTGGGCCGTTTGAGTCAACGCCTCTGGAATGAGCCTCGGGTCTCGTTCGATGACCGACCAAGTGAGGACCATGCTGCCGTTGCCGACGGCAGGCAAAATCTCCTGCTTTTGTTGGTCGGAACCCGCTTCGGCGATTGTCAGAGCTGCCACCATCGTGCTGTGGAACGGCGCCGGGGCCAGGACCCGGCCCAACTCCTCCGCAACGAGGCCAAGATAGGTCAGCGGCAGTCCCTGCCCTCCATAAGCTTCGGGGATGGCTAGGCCCAGCCAGCCCAGGTCGGCCATCTTTCGCCACAGGGCCGGAGGGTACCCCAGATTGTCCAGCTCCATTTCGCGGACCATGGCCGTGGAGACCTCGTCCTCCAGGAACTCACGGGCCGCGTTCTTGAGCATCTGTTCTTCTTCGGAAGGCAGTATGTCCATGTCTTCTTCTTTTTCCTGCCGCCTCTTGGAGAGGGTCTGGTTAAGGGCCTAGCCCCGGGGCATCCCCAGTCCCCGGCGGGCCATCTGGTCGCGCATTACATGCACACTGCCGTGGTTGATGCCGGACTGGAAGGCGCCCATCACGTTGTGGGCGAAGACGCCGCTTTCGATGGCTTCTTCCGAGCTGCTGAGCAATTGGGCGTAGGGCCCCAGGATCTGGGTGATGGTCTCGGTGGTGTGTACGCCGTGCTCCGGCGCCCACACTTTCTCGGCGGAGCCCTCGTAGGTGAAATTACCGCCGCGCTCCACCAGCGACATACTCCGCATGGTCATCAGACGACACACTTGGGCCTCCGTCCAGAGTTCGGCCAACTTGTCGCGGACCGCCGGGTCCTCGGCGGGGGAATGTCCGCCGAAGTCGTTATCTTTTACCCAGTTGACTATGTCTTCGTCGCGGCGGACCGAAATCAGGTAGCGACTGGCGCCTACCCGGTCCAGGTTCAGCCCCATAGCGCCCACGTACCACCCGGCGTTCTCCTCGCCCAGCATACAGGAGGCCGGCACCCGCACGTTCTCCAAGAACGTCTCGTTGGTGCGGGCCATGCCGTAGGTGGTGCCAACCGGCGCCGGAGGGTCGTTCTGGATGGTCCACAGGGGGCGCACCGTGATCCCAGGAGTGTCCATCGGCACGAGAAAAATAGAGATTCCCCGGTGCCGGGGCGCGTCCGGGTCGGTGCGGGCCATCAAGTAGAGGTGGGTGGCGTAATGGGCCGCCGAAGTGTACATCTTCTGGCCGTTGATGACGTAGTCGTCGCCGTCGCGGACTGCCCGGCATTGCAGACCGGCTAGGTCGGCCCCGGCCTGGGGTTCGGTGAAGCCCAAGGCAAAAATGACCTCGCCGCTGATCAGTCCAGGGATAAAGTGCTGCTTTTGCTCTTCGGTCCCACCGGCCAGGATGGCGGGAGCGCCGCTGCCGGCGCCGCCAACGGTGATACCCAACCGGGCGAACTCCTCTTCTACGATGTACTGGTCGATGCGGCTGCCGCCTTGGCCCCCGTACTCCTGCGGCCAACTGATTCCGATCCACTGCCGCTCGGCGACCTTGCGAATCAACTCCCGGTAATGGATACCGCGACCGCCTTCATCCCCGGCTTCCAGTTCGTCCAGCACTTCCGGGGTCACGTGCTCCGCGATGAAGTCTTCAACATCCCGGCGCAGTGCTTCCTGTTCCCTGGTGTATCCAAAGTCCATGAAAGGCCTCTTAGAGAGTGTTTCGAAATTTCCCTTTCCCTAACTTCTCTCTGGGAGAAGAGGCCTGGGAAACGGCCTCTTAGCCAACTGCGGATGAGGATAGAATGCCTTGGCGGTCGTACAGTGTCAAGCGGGACCGCTTCGGGAAGGCGTTATCCGAGTTGGGCCACCACCGGGCGGAGTTCTTCGATCAGCGTCGGCAGGAATTCCTCCCAAGCGCCAATGATTCCGATATCGGCGGAGCGGAAGATGGCGGCCCGGCGGTTCTGGTTCAACGCCACGATCACGCCAGCCCGTTGCAGGCCCACAGTGTGATTGAAAGCGCCTCTGATTCCCACCGCAACGTAGACCGTGGGCGCAATGGTGCGGCCGCTGATTCCTACCTGAAGCTGTGGCGCCAGCCAACCGGCGTGGACCACGTCCCGCGTGGTGGCCACCGAGGCGTTGATCGAACGGGCTATCTCTTGGAGACGCGGCACGTTCTCCTCGCCGACGCCCATACCCACACCCACCACGACCGCCGCCTTTGCCAAGGCCAATCCCTCCCGGTCCTCCTGGAACTCTTCCTTGATCAAGCGGACATCGGAGCCCTCGAAGGGCACGGCGTTCACCCGCTCGACGGTGACCTCGGCGACTGTCTCAGGCGCCGCCGGCGTCAGCAGGCCCGGACGGAGGGTCACCAGGTTGGGCAGTGTCTTGGACAGAATGGGCGCTACTACGTTGCCGCCCAAAGCGGGCTTCAACTGTACCAACCTTCCTTCCTCGTCGATTTCCAGGTCTATCGCGTCTCCGGTCAGTCCCAACTCCAAGCGAGCGGCCAACCGGGAGGCCAAGTCGCGTCCGTCGGCGGTGGAGGCAAAAAGGATAGCGTAGGGGAGGCTATTGGCGACGACGCCGGCCAAGACCCGGCCCACGGCTCGGCCGCAGATTGGTCCGGCGCCCGAGTTGTCCAACACTATCACGCGGTCGGCGCCGTAGGCGGCCAACTCTTCTACCTGAGCGTCTTGCCGGGCGTCTTGGCCGGGACCGATGAGCACCGCCGCCACCTCACTCCGGGTCACGCCGGTGAGTTCCCTGGCTTTGCCCAGCATCTCCAGGGTGACTTGGGCCAAGCCATCCCTGGTAGTTTCGGCCACCACCCAGATACTCCGGTCCCGGCTGCCTGGGTAGCGGGCCGGAGCCGCCTCTTGATTCGCACTTCCGGGGACAGCCTCGGCCAATTCAGCCAACCTCTGGCGGACCGCGTCCGCAACTTGTCGGGCGGCTTCGGCGGCGTCCAAGTCTTGCAACACCACGCCCATGCGGTTGGGCTCGACCAGCCGGATTTCACTAACCCAGGTAGGGGAGCCGCCGACACCGAATTGGGAATGGTCGTCCGTGAGATCTGCACAGGCCAGTTGACCGGTGGGTTTGGCCTGGGCTTCTTCCATCTGTTGCCGGTTGGGATAGAGCTCGGGCGCCACTCCCTCGGTCACGCAGACCACCGCCGGCAGGTCGCACTCCAAGACCTGGAATCCCTCATCGGTAATGCGCTCCACAATTACGCCTTGGCCGTCTTCCCTGATTTCCAGTTTCCGGGCGTAGCTGATGTGTGGTAGGCCCATGAGTTCGGCGACCTCGGGGCCTACCTGACCGGTCTCGCCGTCGGTGCTGTTGCGGCCGCAAATAATGAGGTCCGGGGCTTCTTGAGCCAAGGCCAAGGCCAAGGCGCGGGAGGTGGCCAGGGTGTCCGAACCCGCCAGCGCCCGGTCGGTGACCAGCACCGCCCGGTCGGCGCCCAAGGCCAAGCAGTTGGTCAGGCCTTCAGCCGCGCCCGGCGGCCCCATAGTCAACACCACCACCTCGTCATCGGGGCCGTTCTTCAATTCCACTGCCCGGACCAGTCCCAAGAGGTCGAAGGGGTTGACCTCGGAGGGCACCCCGTCCCGGACAATGGTCTTGGTCTCGTAGTCGAATTGGATACGGGCGATGACGGGCACGTACTTCATACAGACGGCTGTTTTCATCGAGACGTTAATGTCCTGGTTAAATTTGCCTGGTTAAATTTGCCAGCGGCCAAGGCACTTGGGTGGAGGGGGCAGCCCGTTCAGGGAGCGTCGGCGATATTGGCGGCTACGGCCTTTTCCTTCACCCGCACCGTCAGGCGTTGGAGTTGGGAACTGACCTTTACCGGAAAGCGAGGCGGCCGGCGCAATACCTTGAAACGGGCGTCCAAGTCCTGGAAGTCGGTTTGGAAACTTTGTCTGGCGTTCTCCAGAGAGGGCTTGTCGCCGGTGCGTTGGCCCTCGATCATTACGTCTTCCAGCACCCGTTCGGCTCCCGGTGGTTCTTCGTGTTGAAGGCCGATAATGTCCTTGTCCATGCCGCCGCCGCTGTCCCGCAAGCGGAAGACCTGCTTTGCTCCGGGCAAGGTCTCCTTGCCGGTACTCAGCTTCATTACCGGTCGCTCGTCGAAACACACCAGCTTGTAGGCCATGTCGGACCACGGGGCATCCGCCGAGACGCCGGCCTTGGTGCCCACGCCGAACAGGTCGATGGGGGCCCCGGCTTGGACCAGCGATTCCAGTTCGTACTCGTCCAGCCCGCCGCTGGCCAGGACCTTGACATAATCCAAGCCGACCGAGTCCAGAACGGCGCGCACTTGGCGGCTCAGTTGATCGAAATCGCCCGAGTCCAGCCGCACCGCCAACAACCGGTTGCCCTTGGCCTCCATTTCCTTGGCCACCTCGACGGCGTTCCAGGTCCCGGCGATGGTGTCGTAGGTATCCAGCAGGAGGATGGTCCGGTTGGGAAACGATTCGGCGTAGGCCCGGAAAGCTTCGATCTCCGAAGGAAAGCTGGAAATGAAGGAGTGGGCCATGGTACCGGCGGGCGGCATACCGTACTGGCTGGCCGCCAGTACGTTGCTGCTGGACTGGAAACCGGCAATGTAACTGGCGCGGGCCATCTTCATGGCGGCGTCGGTCCCTTGGGTGCGGCGGGACGCGAAATCGGAGATACCCCGGCCTTGGGCGGCCCATACGCAACGGGCCGCTTTGGTCGCCAGGGTGGCCTGGAGGTTGACTTGGTTGATTATATAGGTCTCCACCAGTTGGGCTTCGATGATGGGGGCGGTGACTTCTAATATAGGTTCGTCGGCAAAGAAGAGCCGTCCCTCCGGGATGGCCCGGACGCTGCCAGTGAAGCGCACCCCGCGAAGATACTCCAGGAAATCATCGCCGAAGATCTCCGTGGACCGCAGGTAGTCCACCGCCCGGTCTCCGAAGTTCAGGAGCGACAGGTAATCAAGCACGTCGTCCAAGCCAGCGGAAACGAAGAAGGCCCGGTTCGGCGGGTAGCTGCGGACGAACAGGCTGAAGGTGGCTGGCGCGAACATCTCCCGGCGGTAATAGGCCTGGGCCATGGTAATCTCGTAGAGGTCGGTGAACAGCCCGATCTCGTCCGTTGGCGGCGCCAGATTGGGACCGGTCATACGGCTATCTACGTCTGCACAATCAAATGGATAGGCGTCGGCGGGTTAGCCAGGTATTATGTTGGGGGGCTACGAGCGGTGTCAACCGGCCAACCGCGGAGGAGCGTCCCCGGACCGCTTGGGGCAGCAGCCGATTTCCCAGGCCCGCTCCGGAGACAAGATACCTGCCAGGGTTCTCTAATGGTTGAAGAACTCCCCTTTTCCACTGGGAGAGGGAGAATTAATAGACCCAGAGAGACCTGCTGGGGGTTGTTATCCCTCTAGTTCTACTATATAATAGTAAATATCATAAATATGACCGTAAGGCATCGCCGGAGGCATGGTCCCAGGTCTTCCGTCTGCCAGTCGGCTGCTGTAAAGGCTTAATTTTCTTATAGGGAGGTAGCCAACATGGTCAACAACGATTCAGACACAGGCCTAACGGGGGTTAGGGCGAGAAACTCAGAGCACTCCAATGCTTTTCCGTTTGAAACCGCCAATCCGAGTGGAGTGCCCGGCGTTACCGAAATCGAGGGCAGCGTGATAGCCGCTATCGTGGGCCACGTCGCTAGGAGCGTTGACGGCGTGGACCGGTTGGGGGCCCGGGGCGGCATAGTGAGGACGGTCACCGACACCGTCCGTTCAAGGTCCGCTGCCATGGCCGCGGGAGTCGACGTTGCGGCCGGACGGAAAGAGGCTATTCTGGATGTCGACTTGGTCGTGACCTTCGGCTACCGCGTTCCGGAAGTGGTCCAAAAGGTACGGGAAGAAGTGGCGAAAGAACTGAACGCTCTGGTTGGCTTGGTGGCCAAGGAGATCAATGTTTCGGTGGTGGGAATTGAGTTCCCTAGCACCGGCCCCAGACGTGCGGTGGAATAGGCCCTCAGGCAGGCGCTCAAACTGAACGCTTTCAACGGACTCATAATTACTCTGGCTTGCTTGGCCGCTATAGCGGCCGGGGCGTTCATCCTGCTCGTGGTCACCGAGACTGTTCCCGCCGATGTGATTCCTGGTGGGGCATTGAGCTCGGAACTGACTATCCTTGCTAGCGAGATAGGTGCGGCGCTTTGGACCTACATCGGAATTGCAATCGCCCTCGTTGCTGCGGGGGCGATTGTTTTGGCCTTGGAGTTGCGGCATATAACCCGCGCCGCCACACCGGGAATGGTGATGCTGAGCTCGGGGGCCGACGGTACGGTACGGGTTGCTTTGGAAAGTGTGCGCGAGTTGGCCGAGTTGACCGGACAGGCCAATCGAAGCGTCCGAAGGATTCGTTGCCGTGTACAGGTGGTCCGCGGAGAGGGCCTCCAGATACGCTGCGCGGTGGGACTTCGCATGGGAACGGATGTACCCGATGCGAGTTCCGCGATTCAACATGATGTACGAGACGTTGTGGAACGCCTCATTGGGCTCCCGGTTCTTGACGTCCCTATCCGGGCTCGCTACCTGAAGGACCGGGAGCAGGCCGTCTTAGTGAGGTGAGCACATGCGTGTACCAATTCTTGCTGGCCTGATCGCTGGGGTAATCTTCGGGATAGTGGCTGTCTTGGAGGGAGCCGGCGCCGCAGGGTTGGTCTTACTGTTCGGACTCGTGGGCATGTTCATCAGTGTCGTGGTGTGGTTGGTCTGGCGAATCATCAACGGCGAAGTCGACGTCGCGAGCCTCCGAAGCCTTGTGGAGGAGATTTTCTCCGGGAGGTCGCAAGATAGAAGATAATGGGCTTTTCCAGTTTCCACCCATGAAGGTGGAAATGCATTTGCCCTTCGCCTCGCCACGTCTGAGCAGTTACGGCCAAGGAGTTGTTCTTGACACCTTGACCTCGCCTTAGTAATATTGGACTCGGTATCCCGGCGTGTTTAACAACAGAATAACCACTCAGTAACCCTTTATATAGAACGGCAGAGGGGACGGCCCGACGAAGCCTAGCAACCGGTCCCGGCCCAAACAGTGAGCCCGGGATACGGTGCTAAATCCGGCGCCTTTAGCTGGGCAGGCCAGCGTGGCGAAATATGAGGGGGGCTCAGAGTCTGATGAGCTTCTCGCAAGAGAAGCTTTTTTGATGCTTGCAACCGAAGCATTTCTTTTCGAGAAATCTCCAAACGAGGAGCCCGGTTGAACGATATCCGGCCTATCCAGTGGGCCGACGGCAAGCTGTTCCTGCTGGACCAAACAAAATTGCCGACGGAAGAGGTGACCGTGTCGGTCACCAGCTACCACGCCGCTGCCCAAGCCATCCGCGAGATGCGGGTCCGGGGGGCGCCGGCTATCGGCGTGACTGCCGCCTACGCGGTGGTCTTGGCATCCAGGGAGTTGGTCTCCGCCACTCGAGAGGATTTTTTGGAAAGCTTGAGCGCGGCGGCCGCTCATATCAAGAACGCCCGGCCCACTGCGGTCAACCTCCACTGGGCGGTCGAGCGGATGATGCGGGCTGCCCTATCCGCCGACGACATAGACTCGATTCGGGACCGTTTATTGGCCGAGGCGCTGGACATTCAGGAAGAAGACGAAGCCATCAACCGCCGTATGGGCGGCCACGGTAAAGACCTGATGCCCGAGGGCGGCGCGGTGCTGACCCACTGCAACACCGGCGCCCTGGCTACCTCCGGGTTCGGCACGGCGTTGGGCGTGATCCGGGCCGGTTGGGAAGACGGCAAACGGTTCCAGGTGTTCAACACCGAGACCCGGCCGTGGTTACAGGGAGCCCGCCTCACCTCTTGGGAGTTCCAGAGGCTGGGTATACCGGCCACCCTGTTGGTCGACTCCGCCGCCGGAATGTTGATGCGCCAAGGCAGGATTGATTGCGTCATCACCGGCGCCGACCGGATCGCCGCCAACGGCGATACCGCCAACAAGATAGGGACCTATAGCTTGGCCGTATTAGCCAAAGAGAACGGAATCCCTTTCTATGTGGCGGCCCCGGTCAGCACTGTCGACCTGGAACTGGCTTCCGGGGACGGGATAGAAATTGAAGAGCGTGCCCAAGAAGAAGTGACCCGGTTCAGGGGTACGCCGACGGCCCCCGAAGGGATTCCGGCGATCAACCCGTCCTTTGACGTGACGCCTCACCGTTACGTGAGCGCAATCATCACGGAGGCTGGCTTGGCCCGCGAGCCGTACTCGGAAAGCTTGGCCCTGGCGGCCCTGTCCGTCGCGCCCGGCAAGACCGGGAACGACAGGGGAGCGGCCTGACGGTGGCGAGGAGCCGGGGAGCCAGCATAGCAATCATTGGCGGCAGCGGCCTCTACAGTATGGATGGCATGACCGATGTCGATTTCGTGAACGTCGATACTCCCTTCGGAAAGCCCAGCGATTCGATTGTTCTGGGTTCGTTCGAAGGAGTGCGTGTCGCCTTCCTGCCCCGCCATGGCCGGGGGCACCGCTTCAACCCGTCCCACATCCCGGTCCGGGCCAACATCTACGCCCTGAAGATGCTGGGAGTCGAACGCATCATCTCGGTGAGCGCCGTCGGTAGCTTGAAGGAGCATTTCGCCCCCTTGGACCTGGTAGTGCCGGACCAGTTGATTGACCGGACACGTCTTCGCGACAGCACTTTCTTCGACGAAGACGTGGTGGTCCACGTCGCCTTGGCGGAGCCCTTCTGCGCCCAGGCCAGCCAGGTCATCTACAACGCCGCCCAACAGATGGGCATTACCGCCCATTCCGGGGGCACGATGGTGGTGATGGAAGGACCGGCGTTCTCTACCAAGGCCGAATCGTTCATGTACCGGACGTGGGGCGCCGACATCATCGGAATGACTGCCCTCCCCGAAGCCAAGTTGGCCCGTGAAGCCGAGATTTGCTACACCACCATGGCTTGGATTACAGACTACGATTGCTGGCATGAGAGCGCCGAACCGGTCACGGTCGAGATGGTGGTGGATAACCTGATGAAGAACGTAGCCACGTCCAAAGAGTTGTTGCGCCGCTCCATTGCGTCGTTGGATGGCGGAAGGAGTTGCCCCTGCGAATCGGCCCTGAAAGACGCCATCATCACCCGTAAAGAAGAGGTCCCCGACGAGTTGCGTCGGAAGCTGTCGCCAATCGTCGGCCGGTATTTCGGCTAATCCAGTTGACCCCAGAAGACCCCAGAAGACCCCAGAAGACCAAGGAGGTAGCGTTATGCCCAGACAAGACCCCGGCGAACCCTACTACCGCGTCGACTCCAACGAGGCCAGGCAAATCCTGGACAGCGACTCGGAGAACACCGTGGTCGTTGACGTCCGCCGGGACGACGAGTGGGTTACCGGCCACGTCACCGGCGCCATTCACATCAACATCGACGAACTCGCCGACCGGATCGACGAGGCGCCGCGAGACAAGAGGCTATTGTTCATTTGCGCCGCCGGGGTGCGCAGCGGACTGGCTTGCGAAGTCGCGTCGTCGATGGGGTACGACACGGAAAACCTGTACAACATCGAGGACGGCACTCCCTCGTGGATCGCCGGAGGGCATCCCACGTCGTACGGCAACGATCCCTAAGGGCGGCAACGATCACTAAGGGTCAACCAACCCCGCTCTAACCCCTGGCCGGAGGGACAGTGAAATCCGGGACGAATTCCAGTTATTGAGGAGTATCACTTGGCTACACAACCAGTTAAAGGAGACGTTAAAGACCTCTCGCTGGCTCAGATGGGAGTCAACCGAATCGAGTGGGCCGGGCGTGAGATGCCAGTAGTAAACCTGCTCCGGGAACGCTTCGCCCGGGAGAAGCCTCTGACCGGGCTGCGGCTGGCCGCTTGCTTGCACGTGACCACCGAGACCGCCAATCTGGCGCTGGCCCTACGCGACGGTGGAGCCGAGGTGAATCTCTGCGCCAGCAACCCGTTGAGCACCCAAGACGATGTCGCCGCCGCCTTGGTAGGCGAGTACGGCATACCCACCTTCTCCATCAAAGGCGAGGACGACCAAACTTACTACAACCACCTTGATTCAGTGCTGGAAACCAGCCCCCACGTAACCCTGGACGACGGCGCCGACTTGGTGACGATCCTCCATACCAAACGCTCCGAACTCGTGCCCAACGTCATCGGAGGCACCGAGGAGACGACTACCGGCGTGGTGCGGCTGACCGCGATGGCCCAAGAGGGCCGCCTCCGGTACCCGATCATCGCGGTGAACGACGCCGAGACTAAGCATTTCTTCGACAACCGCTATGGGACCGGCCAGAGCACCTTGGACGGCATCACCCGGGCCACCAACATTCTTTGGGCTGGCCGGCGTGTTGTAGTGGCGGGTTACGGCTGGTGCGGCCGCGGCGTCGCTTCTCGCGCCCGGGGCATGGGAGCCCACGTAATCGTCACCGAAACCAACCCCATACGCGCCCTGGAAGCGGTGATGGACGGCTTCACCGTGATGAAGGGCATCGAGGCCGCCCGGGTCGGCCAAGTGTTCATCACCGTCACCGGGGGGTTGCATGCCATTGGCCGCCAACACATCGAAGTAATGTCCAGCGGGGCCATACTGGCCAACAGCGGCCACTTCAACGTGGAGATCGACATCCCGGCATTGGAAGAGATGGCCGTCTCTCACCGCGAGGTCCGTTCTTTGGTTGAGGAATACACCATGGCCGACGGCCGCAAGCTCTATTTGCTGGGCGAGGGGCGGCTGATCAACCTGGCCGCCGCCGAAGGCCATCCCTCGGCGGTTATGGACATGAGCTTCGCCAACCAAGCGTTGGCGGTGGAGTACATCGTCAAGAACCACGAGCGGCTCCCGGCCGGCGTGCACGGCGTGCCCGTCGAGACCGACCGGGAGGTGGGGCGCCTGAAGCTTGAATCCCTGGGAGTCGGCATCGATTCCCTGACCCCCGAACAACAGAAATACCAGGAGAGCTGGACCGAGGGGACCTGAGCCCGGCGGTCTTGGAGGAATAACATGCCTTTGATTTTCGGAACGTCGCCCAGGTACCTGCTCACCTCCGAATCGGTGACCGAAGGTCACCCCGACAAGCTGTGCGACCAGATATCCGATGCGGTATTGGATGCCGCCTTGGCCGGAGACGAGTTGAGCCGGGTGGCCTGCGAGACCGTGGCCACCAAGAACCTGATAATGGTGACCGGCGAGATAACTTCCAACTCACACCTCGACTTCAATGAAATCGCCCGGCAAGTGGCGCTGGACATCGGCTACACCGACGTGAAGTACGGGCTGGACGGCAACTCATGTGGAGTGGTTGCCCACGTCAGCCAGCAGTCGGCGGACATCAGCCAAGGAGTCACCACGGCCCTCGAACACCGGACCAACAGCGACGCCACCGACGCCCGGCGTTCCACCGGCGCCGGTGATCAGGGAATGATGGTCGGCTTCGCTTGCAACGAGACCGAAGGCCTGATGCCCTTAACCGTCGATCTGTCCCACCGGCTGGTAGAGCGACTGGCTGCGGTCCGTAAAGATGGTACGCTGCCCTACTTGGGCCCCGACGGCAAGTCCCAGGTTACGGTGGAATACCGGTACGGCAAACCACACCGGGTAGACGCCGTGGTCATTAGCACCCAGCACGAAGACCAAGATGACCGGGGCGCCTTCAGCGAAATTATCCGACAAGACATAATCGAACAGGTTATCAAGCCCGTGGTGCCGGACCACCTGCTGGACAGCGACACCAAGTATTTCGTCAACCCCAGCGGGTGGTTCGTGATTGGCGGCCCCCAAGGAGACACCGGGCTCACTGGCCGGAAGATTCTGGTGGACACCTACGGCGGCATCGCCCGGCACGGCGGCGGGGCCTTCTCTGGAAAAGACCCGACAAAGGTCGACCGCTCCGGCGCCTACGCGGCCCGCTATGTGGCCAAGAACCTGGTGGCGGCCGGTCTCGCCGACCGCGTCGAGATCATCGTCTCCTACGCAATCGGCGTGGCCGAACCGATTTCCATATCGGTGGAAACCTTTGATACCAATCACTTGGACAACGAGAAGATTGAGGAACTGGTCCAGCAGAACTTCGACCTGCGGCCCGGCGCGATAATTGAAGACTTGGACTTGCGCCGGCCGATCTATGGTAAGACGGCAGCCTACGGGCACTTCGGGCGAAACGACTTGGACCTGCCGTGGGAACGAACGGACAAAGCGGCGGCTTTGCGCCGCGACGCCGGCTTGGCCTAAGGTCCAACCGTCTGTCCTATACGAACGGGGCGCCGCCCGGTATAGCGGCGCCTCCAGCAAGGCGGTCTGGGAGTTACCATCGTGACTGACATCCGATTCGGCACCGACGGGTGGCGGGCCCTGATCGCCGACGAATTTACTTTCGCCAACGTTTCTCGTTGCGCCCTCGGACTTGCCAATCACCTGAAAGCACAGGGCGTAGATGACCGCGGCTTGGTGGTGGGCTACGACACCCGGTTCCTTTCCAAAGAGTTTGCGGCCACGGTGGCCGGCGTTTGCGCGTCTCAAGGAATCAGGGTGTTCTTGGCTGACCGGCCAGCCCCAACACCGGTGATGAGTTACAACGTATTGCACCGCCGAGCCGGCGGCGCCGCTATTGTTACCGCTAGCCACAACCCGCCCAACTGGAACGGATTTAAATTCAAGCCCGAGTATGGCGGGAGTGCGCCACAGCAGATAACCGATCTCCTGGAAGTCGAGATTGGCAACGTCAGCCCCGTCGACGCGGCCACGATCGAGGCTGGCCACGCTTCCGGGTTGGTGGCCGAGTTCGATCCTTCAGCGCCTTACCTGGCGGCGGTGGGCGGCTCGTTAGACCTGCCTGCGATCAGAAGCGCCGGGTTCCGGGTAATCACCGACTCAATGTACGGGGCGGGCGCCGGGTATCTATCGGAACTGCTGGCGGGCGGACGAACGACCATAGAGGAAATTCACGGTTACCGTAATCCGGCCTTCCCCGGCATGGACCAACCGGAGCCCATCTCCCAAAACCTCGGCGAGTTGACCGCCTTGGTTTCCGAGCAGGCGGCCTCGGTGGGAATCGCCTTGGATGGTGACGCCGACCGGGTCGGAATCATAGACGAAGCGGGCCGCTTCATCACCACCCTTAACGTTTTTTCGATGCTGGCCCTCTACCTGATCGAAGAAAAAGCCCAGCGGGGTTCCATCATCAAGGGAGTGACCGCGTCGCAGGCCTTGAACAAAATGGGGGAACTGTTCGGCGTAGACGTTCACGAGGTCCCGGTGGGCTTCAAGAACATGGGGCCTAAAATGGCTGAGTTGGACGCCATCATGGCCGGGGAAGAGAGCGGCGGGTTCGCCTTTCGCGGGCACATACCGGAGCGGGACGGTGTCGTCAGCGGGCTGTTGGTCTTGGAATACATGGCGAAGACCGGCAAAAGCCCGGCCCAATTGGTGGAGCGGCTGTTCGACCGGGTGGGGCCACATTATTACCACCGGCGGGACGTGGAATTTGAGCCAGAACGGCGGGCGGCGATACAAGAAAAAGTGAACAGCCTGGACTTGGGGCGGATTGGCGAATTTGAAGTCCGGGGGACCGACACCATAGATGGGCGAAGGCTCCGATTCGACCACGGCTGGCTGGCCACCCGGTTTTCCGGGACCGAGCCCTTATTACGGATTTACGCCGAAGCCGACGCGCCGGAGAGGGTTGCCAGGATGCTGGACGCGGCTGCTGAGTACTTAGGGGTGTGAAGCGGCCCGGAGCGCCGTCTCTGTCCCTCTCCGAGCCGGGAAAAGGGTTCTCCGGTTTTCTACCGCTTGGTGTACTGAGGAGCGCGGCGGGCCCGTTTCAGCCCGTATTTCTTGCTCTCTTTGATGCGGGCGTCCCTAGTGACGTAACCGGCCCGTCGCAGCGAGGGTTTCAAAGTCGCGTCGTAAGCAATGAGAGCCCTGGCGATACCGTGACGAATAGCCTCGGCTTGGGCGTTGACTCCGCCGCCCAACACCTTCACCACCACGCGGAACCGGTTCACCGTGTTGCTCACCCGGAAGGCGTCGTTAACGATCCCCTGCCAGGTGGACCATCCGAAATACTCATCCATCGGCTTGCCGTTGACGATGATGGGGCCGCCGTCGCTGGCAAAGAGTCGCACCTGAGCGATGGCGGTCTTGCGCTTGCCGGTACCGTGGTAGTATTGCTGAGTTGCCTCTAATTGCACCAAGATGGGTCTTATCCTCCGTAGCCGGTTGGGGCGCTCCCGATCCGGGAAGCTCCCCGATCCGGGAAGCTCTATGAATCGCCGGGTACCTGGGGCTGGTTGGAGCCGAAGCCGGAGACTTGGGCTTCGTGAGGGTGTTCCTGTCCGGCGTAGACTTTCAGCCGGCGCAACATCTGCCGTCCTTGGTGGTTCCGTGGCAGCATGCCCTTGACCGCTAGCTCCAACACCCGCTCCGGCCGGGTTTCCAGCATTTCCCGCAGCCGCATTGACTTGAGATTACCGACGTAACCGCTATGGCGATAGTACATCTTCTGAGTGGTCTTGCGGCCGGTTACCCTGACTTTGGCCGCGTTCAGCACCACCACGAAGTCGCCGGTCAGCGTGTGAGGCGTGTAGGTAGGTTTATCCTTCCCCTGTAAGGATACGGCGATGTCCCGGGCCAGCCGGCCCAAGGTCTGGCCGGTGGCGTCCACCACCCGCCAGTTTTCGGCGACCTCGCCGGGTTTGGCGAAATATGTGCTAGTGCGTTTCATCTGTCGTTCCGGTTATTCCTAACCCGGCCGGCAAGACCGGCTCGGGGTATTTTACCTCAATCAAACACAGTCCGTGAGCCGGAAGGGTCGGAGCCGCTTCAGGGACCGGATTCCCGGTCCGCAGCACCCATTCGACCAATTCTACCGGCTGCTTGTTCTTGCCTATTGCCGTCAGTATACCGTTGATTCGCCTGATCTGTTGCTTGAGGAAGCCGCTGGCTTCACATTCGATTGTTATTGTGTCGCCCTGCCGGCTGACCTCCCAGCGATAGACCCTTCTCGCCGCGCTCAGTTCAGGCGGGTGGCCGGAAGACAGCGGACGGAAGTCGTGGGTCCCGCAAAGCGCCTTGGCCGCCGCTGACATCCGGGAAATGTCCAAGCATTCTCTCACCCATAGGTGAGTGTGGCGCCTTAACGCCGAGGGAGCGTCGCGGTTGAGTATCCTGTACTGGTAAGTCCGGCTTAGGGCATCGCGCCGTGCGTTGAACTCCAGGGCCACCCGGCGGGCTGTCAACACCCTGATGTCCACGGGCAGATAGTAATTGAGGGCGGGTGCGAAACGTTCCACAGGATGTTCAGTATGGGTGAGGAAATCCACCACCTGCCCCGCGGCGTGGGCTCCGGAGTCGGTCCTACTGGCCCCGCGAACCCTGATATTCTCCCCTGTGAAACGGGCTAGGGCCCGCTCCAACTCCCCCTGAATCGTCGGTGACTCGCGCTGCAACTGGAACCCGGCGTAATTAGTGCCCTGGTATTCCACCAGAAGGGCGGCCCTCCATGTTCCCTCCGGGGTTGGAGTCCGGACTTCACGCTCGCCTGATTGACGGACTATACCTTCCTTTATAGTTTCAAACTCCGGCGATAGTAACTCCGTTAGACCAACTCGATTACCGCCATCTCGGCGGCGTCTCCCTGCCGGGGACCCAGCTTCACTATACGGGTATATCCACCCGGACGGTCGGCGTACCGCTGCGCCACGTCGTCGAACACCTTCTCGATGACCCGTTTCCGGGGCAATTCAGCCAGCGCCAAGCGGCGGTGATGCAGGCTGCCCTTTTTTCCGTGGGTAATTAGCTTTTCGGCCTCCACACGGGTTTCCTTGGCTTTGGCCAGCGTGGTGGTGATTCGCTCGTGAATGATCAGCTCGGAAACCAAGCCTCGCAACAAGGCGACCCGTTGGTCACGGTAGCGGCTTAGTTTTCGGCCTTTGACGCGATGAGAGGCCATGTTAGTCCAGGTCCTCCTCGTCATCACCGGGCAAGTCGTCGCCGGTGTCTTCGTCCAAGTCGTCGGGAACGTCCAGGTCGGTAATCGACAAACCGGAGCCGGTTGGGGTCGCGACTTCGGAGCCGATCAGTTCGTCGAGATCGTCCGGCGTGAGGTCGGGCACAGTCCGTACCCCTGCTCCGAGGCTTCGGCCGGCTATGCCGTGTACGGCCAGCTTTTCCTGTAGCTCGACCAGCGATTTGTCGCCGAAGTTACGTATCTTGAGCAGGTCATCGTCGGCCATTTCCAATATCTCACCGACGCGGCTGATATGGGCCCTCTTGAGACAATTAAGGGTCCGCGGTGACAAATCCAGCTTCTCGATAGGGGTCTGGTATACCTCGGGTGAGATGGACAAGGGGGTCCTGTCGGTGGCGGCCCCGGCCATCCGGTTGAGGTTGCTGAACAAGAAGAAATGGCTGACCAGATTTTCGGCAGCCTGTTGAACGGCTTCCACAGGTCTGATGGTGCCGTCGGTCCACACTTCCATGACCAAACGTTCGTAGTCGGTAACCTGACCGACCCGGCGGCTTTCCACGTTGTAATTGACCTTCCGCACCGGGTTGAATACGGCGTCCACCGGCAGCACACCGACCGGCGGGCTGCTGGCGCCGTCGCTTTGGGCGGTGGACTGGTAACCCACGCCCTGTTCCACGTTGAACTCCATGGCCAGGTGAGAGCCGTGGCCGTCCAGGGTCGCTAGGTGCAATTCCGGATTCACAATTTCGAAATCGCTGGAGGTGGAGATATCTCCGGCGCACACCCGGCCTTCGCCGGTCACGTCCAAGCGCATCTTCCCCGCCCGTTCGGAGCGCGACCGGATGCGGATGCGCTTGATGTTGAGGAGGATCTCCATGACCTCCTCTTTTACGCCGGGAATAGCCGTGTATTCGTGGACGACGTCATCGATTTTGACCCAGGTGATAGCGCTCCCGCTGGTGGAGCTCAGCAGAATGCGGCGCAGTGGATTGCCGATGGTCAGCCCGAAGCCACGCTGCAGGGGCTCGACCGCCACCTTGCCGTAGGTCTCTTCCGATTCCATCACCCGGATGTCGGGTTTAACGGGTTCCGGTCCTTCCGGAGGGGGCAGGACATAGGTGTCTAGCATCTACCAAACTACCTCGAGTAAAACTCAACGATCAACCGGGAATCTATGGTGGTCTGAAGGTCCTCGTCGGCGGGCAAAGAATTTATACGCCCGGACATTTCGGTCAGGTCCAGTACCAGCCAAGCCGGTACCGGCCGCTTGGGAATTCCCTGGGTGCGTTCCGCGTAGAAATCGGTTGTCTTGTCGGCCTCCTTCCACGCAATCACGTCTCCAACCTTGACCGAGTAGGACGGCACGTCGGTTTTCCGGTTGTTGACACGGAAGTGGCCGTGCAGAACCAATTGCCGCGCCTGCTTGCGCGAATCGGCGAACCCAAGCAGGAACACCACGTTGTCCAACCGGCGTTCCAGGCTGCGCAACAGATTCATGCCGGTTACCCCGGGTGAGTTGAAGGCCTCGTCCATGTACTTCCGAAACTGGGACTCCAAGACGCCGTAGATGTACTTGGCCTTCTGCTTTTCCAGCAGGTGGACCCCGTAGTCGGAGGGGCGCCGGCGCCGGCGGGATATGTCACCCGGCGGGTTACGGCGCTTTTCGAAAGCGCACCGGGGGGTAAAACACCGGTCGCCCTTTAGGAACAACTTTTCACCGGAGCGCCGACAAAGACGGCAGGCCGGTCCTATATATCTTCCCATAGGTGTCGAGTTACACTCTCCTTCGTTTGGGTGGGCGGCAGCCGTTGTGGGGGACCGGCGTGACGTCTCGGATGCTGGTAACGATCAGCCCCGCTCCCTGCAACGAGCGGATCGCGGCTTCCCGGCCGGCTCCAGGCCCCTTGATGAGCACGTCTATGTGCCGCAGGCCGGAGTCCATGCCGCGCCGTGCGGCCTGTTCGGCGGCCCGTTGCGCAGCAAAGGCGGTGCCCTTGCGGGAGCCCTTGAACCCGACTGTGCCGGCGCTGGCGGAGGAAATAACGTTCCCTTGGGGGTCGGTTATGCTGACCAGCGTGTTGTTGAACGTGGAATAAATATAAGCCCGTCCTTGAGGGACGGAACGGCGTTCACGCCGCCTTGACCTGGGTCTAGCCATAAGTCGACACCACCTACTTCTTTCCGCCGGTGCGACGGCCCCGGCCGGCTACCGTGCGGCGGGGTCCCTTGCGCGTGCGGGCATTGGTCCGGGTGCGCTGGCCTGCAACCGGCAGGTTCCGCCGGTGACGCAGACCGCGGTACGAACCTATTTCGATCAGGCGGCGAATGTTCTGGTTGACCTCCCGCCGCAGGTCGCCTTCCGAGATGTATTCCCGGTCCACCAATTCCCGGATCCGGTCAATCTGGGCCTCGCTGAGCTGGTTCATGCGGGGCGGTACCACCGGGTCCAACTCGGCTTTGATGACGATTTCTTCGGCCGCTTTGGGGCCGATCCCGTAGATGCTGCGCAGGGCTACGTGGGCCCTCTTCCGGTCGGGTACGTCCACTCCGGCTATACGAACCACTCGGCGCCTCCTTTGGTTTCAAAAACTAGGGTCTTCACAACTGAGTATCCAAGATTAACTATACCGGGATTAAATAAACCGGGGCTTTCGCTAGCCCTGGCGTTGGGTATGCCTGGCGTTGATACAGATAATTCTGACCACGCCCTTGCGTCTGATCACCCGGCACTTATCGCACCTTGGCTTAACCGATGCCGCAACTTTCACAGGTTCGGTCCTCTTTACACAGCCGTCTTGGCCAAGTTATTTGAAACGATAGGTGATGCGGCCGCGGGACAGGTCGTAGGGAGACAACTCCACCAAGACCCGGTCTCCGGGCAGCACCCGGATGAAGTGCATGCGGATCTTGCCCGAAACGTGGGCCAAGACCTCGTGGTCGTTGGGCAACTCCACCCTGAACATGCCGTTAGGCAGAGCCTCCTTGACGCTGGCTTCCACCTCAATCGCTTGTTTCTTCGCCATAAATCCCCTTTGTGGGCTGACTTAGTTGGCTAACTTTTTAGGTTGACCGGAGTTCAGCCGTGGGCGGTCAATACTTCCGGTCCGTCTTGGGTGATGGCTATGGTGTGTTCAAAATGGGCCGAGAGCTGTCCGTCGGCCGTGACCACCGTCCATTCGTCGTCCAGAATCCTGGTGCGCCAATCTCCCATGTTCAACATGGGCTCAATGCAGATACACATCCCCACCCGTAACAAGGCCCCCATTCCCGCTTGGCCGTAGTTGGGGATTTGGGGGTCTTCGTGTAGGAACCGGCCCACGCCGTGCCCCACGAACTCACGCACCACACCATAGCCCCTGGTTTCGCCGTATTCCTGTACGGCCGCCCCAATGTCTCCAACACGCGCTCCCGGTTGGGCCGCCTTGATGCCGGCTTCCAGGCTCAACCTGGTGTCTTCCATCAAGGCTTGGACGGCGGGAGGAACATTCCCCACCGGCAGCGAGACCGCAGCGTCGCCAATCATACCGTCAAGGGTCGCCCCCACGTCGACCTTGACGATGTCGCCGTCTTGAAGCACCCGCTTGCCCGGTATACCGTGGACGATCTGTTCGTTAACCGAGGTACAGATGCTGGCCGGAAAACCGCGATACCCCTTGAAGGTGGGCTTGGCGCCGTGCCGGGTTATCTCCCGGTGAGCGAGGCGGTCCAAGTCCTTGGTGCTCATTCCAGGTTCGACCGATGCCTTCAGCAGGTCGAGCACCGAACTCACCACAGACCCCGCGCGCCGCATAGCATCCATCTCTTGGGGCGATTTTATCGTAATCCCCCCCGAGTAGGTGGAAGCTGAGTTCGACGCGGTTTCCAGCTTACGCTCGCGGTTCACTTTGCCTATTCTACTCCCCAACGGACGGGTTGGGAACCCAAGCCTAATTTTCCAAACATTTTACGATCCGCCGGTTTACTTCTTCGACAGTGGCGTCGCCGCCGACTTCGACCAGCAAGTCACGCTCTTGGTAGAAGCTGAGCAGGGGCACCGTGGCCTCGCGATAAACCTCAATGCGGTGTTTCACCGCGTCCGGCCGGTCGTCGTCTCGTTGGTAGAGTTGCCCGCCGCAACGGCCGCACTCCGGCGAGCCGGACTGGCCTTCCGGGCTGTGAGGCGCTTGGCACTCGCGGCAAAGGAAGCGCCCGCCCAAGCGGCGCTCCAACTCGGGCTCGGACACGTCGATGTGCACTACCTTGTCCAGACCCCGGGAGCGGATTTTCAACGCGCTTTCCAATTCGACCGCCTGCCTGATATTTCGTGGAAAGCCATCCAAAATGAAGCCGTCCGCGTTGTCTATCGACATGATTTTATCCAGGACAATATCGACCGTGACGTAGTCGGGCACCAGTTCACCTTGGTCCATGTAGGACTTGGCCTGCAACCCTAAGGGCGTCCCCTGTTGCAGGTTGTAGCGGAACAGGTCGCCGGAACTCACGTGAGTCAGACTGAACCGGTCGATCAACAATTGCGATTGGGTGCCCTTGCCGGCGCCCGGCGGCCCGAAGAGCACCAATCTTAGAGATTCGCTCATCAACGCAAGAATCCTTCGTAGTTCCGCATCATGAGCTGCGCTTCCAATTGACGCAGGGTGTCTAGGCCCACACCCACCATGATCAACAGGCTTGTGCTGCTGAGGGAGATGGCTTGTACATCGGTTACCAAAGACGCCAGGTAAGGGACTATGGCAATAAAGCCCAAGAAAAGGGCGCCCCCCATCGTCAGGCGCACGATTACCCGGTTCAAGTAGTCTTGGGTCGGTTTGCCAGGCCGGATGCCAAGCACGAATCCTCCGTTGCGTTGCAGGTTTTCCGCAAGGTTTTGCTGGTTGAATATCACCAGGGTGTAGAAGAAGGTGAATATCACCACCAGAATAAACACCAACGCCCAATACAGCGGCGACGTCGGTATCAGCAGGCCGGCAAAGAAGTTGGCCACGTCGCCTATCCAAGTCGTGTTGGTGGCGAAGTAGGTGGCGATGGTCCCCGGCAGAATCACAATAGAAAACGCAAAGATAAGAGGAATCATACCCGCGGAATTGATGCGCAGCGGCAGGTAAGTAGCGCCGCTTTGCCGGTACATCCTACCCCCCCGGAAGATGCTCCTCCCGTACTGCACCGGAATCCGGCGGTGCGCCTCATTGAACATTACTATCAACGCAATGATGATCACGCCGATTATGGCGAAGAACCCAATGCCCAACACGTTATCCCGGTCCAAGAAGCCTTGGGTCAACAGCCGGGGAAAGCCGGCCACGATGCCAGCGAATATGATGAGCGAAATACCGTTTCCGATGCCGCGCTCCGTGATCAACTCACCAAGCCAGACCAAGAACATCGTCCCGGCGGCAATGGAGAAGAGGGCAGCGATGGTCGGCAGGAAGGCGTCGCCGGTGAAGCCGACGTATGTGAGCACGTTGCTCTGTTCGAGCAACACCAATTGTCCGTACCCTTGGGCCAGCGCAATAGGGAGGGTGAGCCAGTGGACGATCCGGTTCAGCTTGATCCGGCCGGCCTCGCCCTCGCGGGATAGCTCTTGGAGGGAAGGGATCACCGGGGTTAGCAGTTGTATCACAATGGAGGAGGTGATATAGGGGAAAACCCCCAAGGCCACGATACTCATGCGGCTCAGGGCCCCGCCGCTGAACAGGTCCAGGAACCCCAGAAGCTGGTTATTCCGGAACAGGTTGTCCAACTGCACTTGGTCGATGCCCGGCAGGGGGATGTGGGCTATAAACCGGTACAGGGCCAGAATGGCCAGGGTGAAGAGTATCTTGGAGCGCAGGTCCGGCAGGCTGAAGGCGTCGATGGCCGCTTGGATCAGCCTGGGAAATCTGCCCCCCTGGGCCTCCGCGGTCATCATCAGGCGGCGTTTTCCTCAGCCGTCCCGTTGGCGGCCTCGATCTTTGCCTTGGCGGACCGTGAAAACCTGTCCGCGACTACGGTAAGGGGCTTGGTCAATTCCCCGTCGCCCAGCACTTTCACCGGCCGTTTCACGTTGCGTATATAACCCCGCTCGGCCAACAGTTCGGGCGTTACCCGTGTTCCGGCGTCGAAGTCTTCCAGGGCATCCAGCTTGACCAAGGAGTAATAGGTCTTGAAGATATTGTTGAAGCCGCGCTTCATGGGTAGTCCCTTGATCAAGGGCAACTGACCACCCTCGAAGCCAACCTTGGGGCCCTTTCCCGACCGTGACTTTTGGCCCTTCATGCCCCGCCCCGCAGTGCTGCCCTGACCGGCGGCGTCGCCCCGTCCTACCCGTTTCCGTCTCTTCCTGGCCCCTTTAGGAGAGGCTAAGTCGTGTTGCATCATAATAGGATGTCCCAGCCATTTGTGGTGAGTCTTTTGATTCTACCTGTGGCGCCCGGTAACGGTAAATGACATAACGGGAGCCTGTTTGCCCACTTTGCCGGGGGCGGCGCCTACTCCCTTACGGGTACTGGGCTTAAACTTCCTCCACCTTCACCAAGTGAATGACCTTGTTGATCATTCCCTGGATGGTGGGAGAGTTTTGGTGTACCACGCTGTGGTGCAACCGGCGAAGTCCCAAAGAACGTATAATCTCCCGTTGGTTCTTGGGACGGCCAATGCAGCTTTTGGTCCAAGTTACTTTCAGTTCAGACATGGCGGTCTACCGTTTCCCAGGTTCATATAGGTTAATGATTCTAAGGGTGATGGCTATTGGGCGGTCGGGGCCGCAATGGTCCGCCCCGTCCTCTTGGCCATCTCGGTTTCCGGGTCGCGAAGCTGGCGCAGGGCTTCGATGGTGGCGTAGACAATGTTGATCGGATTCCTGGAACCCAAGGACTTTCCCACCACGTCCTTGACTCCCCCCAACTCCAGGATGGCGCGCATGGCCCCGGCGGCGATCACGCCGGTGCCTTCCCGGGCCGGTTTGATGAGGACGATCGTGGCGCCTTTTTTGACCGTGATCTGTTGGGGAATGGTGCCCCGGCGCAACGGGATAGTCACCATGTCGCGCCGGGCAACGGCGTTGCCCTTGCGTACCGCGTCGGGAATGACCAAGGCCTTCCCGAGTCCTGCGCCGACCTGCCCCTGCCCGTCGCCGACCACCACCAAGGCATTGAAGCGTAGCCGCCGCCCGCCCTTGACCACCTTGGCGATACGGCGGGTGAAAACCACGCGCTCGGAGAACCCGCCGGTGTCTTCATCCCGGGGAGGGCGGTCTCGGAATTGCCTTCCCTGTCCTGGTCCGCCGTATCTGGATTGTCCGCCCTGTCCGGGTCCGCCATACCTGTTTTGCCCGCCGGGTCCGGACCCGCCGAATCTGGGTTGACGGCCCGGTCCGGGCCTGCTTGGCGCTTGTACCATTAGGGGTTCAGACCTCCCGATCTTTCAGGCAGACCTTTCCGGCGCTTTTGCCCGATCACTAGAATTCCAAGCCGCCTTCGCGGCTCGCCTCGGCCAAGGCTTTCACCCGGCCGTGATACTTGCATCCGCCGCGGTCGAACACCACCCTGGTGACGCCTTCAGCCAAGGCCCGTTCCGCCACCAGCTTTCCCACCGCGGCGGAAACGGCCGTTTTATCGCCCGCAGCGGCGCCGTTTTCCTTGAGGGCCTGCTGGCTGGAAACGGCGACCAAAGTCCGGCCGGTGGAATCGTCAATGACCTGGGCGTAGATGTGCTTGAGGCTCCGAAACACCGACAGACGGGGGCGTTCGGGGGTACCCGACACCTTCTTGCGGACTCGCGCTTGTCTTACTTTTCTTAGTTGTCTGGCGTTTTTATCTTTAGGCATGTGCGCCCCTGCGGCCGGCGGGCCGTTGGTGGTTTGAGAGTTAGGACTAGGCCTTGCGGGCCGCCGCCTTGCCGGGCTTGTATCTCAGGATTTCGCCGGAATACTTGATTCCTTTCTCGTTGTAGGAGTTGGGCGGGCGTACCCTGCGGATTTTGGCCGCCAGCGCTCCCACCTTCTGTTTGTCGATGCCGCGAACATGGATGCGGTTGTTTCCTTCCACCTCCATGGTCACGCCCTCTTCCGGGTGAATCTCCACAGTGTGGCTGTAGCCAACGTTCAGGACCACTCCGTCGCCGGTGGCCTGCACCCGGTAGCCCACTCCCATCAACTCCATGGTCCGGGTGTAGCCGTCGGTGACGCCGGTCACGGCATTGGCGATCAGGCTCCGCGTCAGGCCGTGCAAAGCGTGATGGAACTTCCGTTCCGACTGCCGCTCCACCACCACCTCTCCGTCCTCTACCTTTACCACAACGTCGGGATGGTAGGTCTGGGTGAGAACGCCGCGGGGGCCGGTGACGGTGACTTGTCCGTAGCCGACCTCAATGGTTACTTCGCTGGGTATCGGGATGGTCTTTCGGCCGATGCGCGAAAGGGTCCGGCCCGGTCTCTTTTCGGTTGCGGTCAAGTTACCAGACATAACAGAGCAGTTCTCCTCCTATGCCTTCCCGCCAAGCCCGCTGGCCGGCCATTACTCCCCTGGAAGTGGAGATGATGGCCATTCCCAACCCGCCGTAGACTCGGGGGATTTCCCCTTTGCCGACGTAAACCCGCAGCCCGGGTTTACTGATGCGTTTGAGCCCGGCGATTGCCGGTTGCCGGCCCTCACGGTAGGTGAGGTGGAGCCGAAGGGTCGGGTGCGCCTGTCCTCTGGGCAAGTCGTAGTCGCGGATGAAGCCTTCCTCTTTCAGAATTCTGGCGATAGCCAGCTTCGTCTTGGAATGAGGCATCATCACCGACTCGTGACGCACCTGAACGGCGTTCCGAATCCGGGTCAACATGTCCGCGATGGGGTCGGTTACGGGCATATCCGTTAATTCTCCTTAACAGGCCGTTACAGGCTGGCCTTTCTGACGCCCGGCAATTCCCCTACGAGGGCCAATTCCCGGAAGCAGATCCGGCACAAGCCAGCATGACGAATGTACGCCCTGGGCCGGGCGCAACGTTGGCACCGGTTGTAGGCCCGCGAAGCGAATTTCGGCTTCTTGAGCCACTTTTGAATCTGGGATGTCTTCGCCAATTCCGCCTCCGTCAGGCCGCTCTAATAAAGGGGAAACCGTACAACTCAAGCAGCCGGAGGGCCTCGGCGTCGTTTCTGGCCGTCGTGGCGATGGTCACCTGGAGTCCTCTTATGCGGTCTATCTGGTTGTAATCGATTTCAGGGAAGATAATCTGCTCTCGTATCCCGATGGAAAAGTTCCCTCGTCCGTCGAGCCCGCGCCGGGGGATGCCCCGGAAGTCCCGGATCCTGGGCAGGGCGGTGTTGACCAGCCGGTCCAAGAAATGATACATCCGGGCACCCCGAAGGGTAACCGCAGTACCGATGGCGTTGCCTTGGCGGATCTTGAAGCCGGCGATAGACTTCCGGGCCCGGGTGATGACCGGTTTTTGTCCACTGATAGTGGTCAGGTCTTGGGCGGCGGCCTCCAGGGCCCGTCCATTGACCAAGGCTTCCCCCAAGCCTATATTCAGCACGATTTTTCGAAGGCGGGGCACTTCCATCGGGTTGGAGTAACCGAACTCCCGCATCATAGCCGGAATAATTTCGTTCCGGTATTGCTCCAACAGACGAGGCGACGGTTCCGAAGGGACCGCTTCCGCCACTGCAACTCCACCAGAGGACGCTTCCTGCCCGGCCCGTTGCCGGCGAGAGCGCCGAGGCGCACCCTGTCGGCCGCCGCCGTCCGCAGATGCTGCCGGCTCCGCTGCCGCCTGGCGGGTGGCGACGCCGTTGGACGCTACCGTCTCCGGCGCGTTTTCCGCCTGGCTGTCTGGCGCCTGGTTGTTTTCCGGTTGTGTTTCTTCATCGAGCATCGTCGATAACTTCCTGGCACTTGATGCAACTGCGTACCCTGGACCCGGTCTCCAAGAAGGAGATGCGGGGCTTGGTGGGTTGGTTGCACTTGTTGCAGACCAACACCACGTTCGAGACGTGGACCGGCGCTTCCTTCTGGATTCGGCCCGATTGTCTTACCCCCGGCCGGCCTTTCATGTGACGGGTGACAATGTTGACGCCCTCGATGACGAGCCGGTCTTCTTCCGGGTACTGACGCTCCACTCGGCCGGTCTTGCCCTTTTCTTTGCCGGCAATGACCAGCACAGTGTCTCCGGTGCGTATCCGCATCACACCACCTCTGGGGCGAGGGAAACGATTCGCATGAATCCACGGTCGCGCAATTCCCGGGCTACGGGCCCGAAGATGCGGGTGCCCCGTGGGAGCTGGTTATCGTTGATCAGCACTGCTGCGTTGTCGTCGAACTTGATATATGTGCCGTCGGGGCGTCGGAGAGACTGGGCTTGGCGGATCACCACGGCCCGGACCACTTCCCCTTTTCGCACCGGCGAATTGGGCGCCGCCTCCCGTACGTTGCAGACCACGACGTCTCCCACATGGGCGTACCTGCGCCTGCTGCTGCCGGGAATATTGATCAGACGGATAACCTTGGCTCCGCTGTTGTCGGCTACCGTCAGCCTCGTATAGGTCTGGATCATTGGTCTTCCTCGTCCCCGGCCGCTTCACTTTCCGATTCTTCGGCCTCATCCTCGAGTTCGTCCAACCCTTCTTCAGCCTCGTCGGCCAGCTCCACGTCGCTTTCGAGTTCGATGGGCCGTACTTCCGCTACTTGTCGCCGTTGCAGAATCTCCAAAATCCGCCAGTGCTTGGTCTTGGAGATGGGCCTGGTTTCCTGGATCCGTACCACGTCCCCCAACCGGCACTCGTTTTCCGGGTCGTGGACATGGAACCTAGCTACCCGACGCACCTGTTTGTGATATAACCGGTGCCGCTGTTTCCATACCATCTCCACGACGGCCGTTTGATCCTGTTTGGTCCGGACCACCGAGCCGGTGCGGACCTTGCGCATCGCTTTAGCCATTAACCCGCCTCCTCCAGCATCTGCCGTTCTCGGATCACCGTATGCAGGCGGGCAATGGTCTTGCGGACCGAGGTCGGCTCATTGGAGTTGGGCAACTGGTTGGTCGCGGCCCGGAACCGCAGGTTCATCAACTCCCGGTTGGCGTTGTTCAACTCTTCTTCCAATTGGCGGTCGCTAAGTTCTCGAACTTCGTGTATGCGCATGGCGGGGCTCCTAAGCGGCCACGCCGCCGCTGACCGCCGCCAGCCGGTCGCGGAACACCGTCTTGGTCTGTATGGGCAACTTCTGGGAGGCCAGCCGCAGCGCCCGCACCGCTTCCTCTTGAGCGACGCCTGATACTTCGAAGAGAACGCGGCCCGGACGGACCACCGCTACCCAGTAATCGACGGCCGCTTTGCCGCCGCCCATGCGGGTCTCGGCGGCCTTCTTGCTGACCGACTTGTCGGGGAACACCCGCACCCAGACCTGTCCCCCGCGGCGCAGGTGCCGGGTAACGGCGACCCGGGCCGCCTCGATCTGCCGGGCCGTGATCCAGGTGGGTTCCATGGCCTTCAGGCCGACCTCGCCAAAGGTGACCTCATTGCCGGAGCTGGCGGCGCCCCGCATCTTGCCCCGAAAGTGCTTGCGGTATTTGGTGCGTTTCGGTTGCAGCATGGGTTACTCCCCTCAGATGTCCAAGTCCAGCATTTCTAAGGCCTCGTCGGGTTCGCCGGCTTGAACCGTCACCTCGATGTTTTCCAATTCCTCGGTTTCTTCGGCACGCGGGGGCAGGATTTCTCCGTTGTAGACCCAGACCTTGACGCCCACCCTTCCCATTATAGTGTGGGCTTCGGCCAAGGAATAATCGATGTCGGCCCGGAGGGTGTGCAACGGCACTTGGCCCAGCATCAGCTTTTCCACCCGGGCGATTTCCGAGCCCGAGATCCGGCCTTTGACGATGATCTTGATGCCTTGGGCTCCGGCCTGCATGGCCCGCTGCGCCGCTTGCCGCATTGCCCGCCGGTAGGCCACCCGGCGTTCCATCTGGTCGGCCACGTTGCGGGCGACCAAGTAGGCGTTGATTTCCGGTTGGTCGATTTCCAGGATGTTCAGCTGCACCCGGTTCTGGGTTATAGCCTCCAGTTTGCTCCGCAGCGACTTGACCCGCTCCCCATCCCGGCCGATGAGTATCCCCGGCCGGGCCGAGTGAATGTTGATTACGCTGTCTTGGGCCCCACGGTCTATCTCGACCCTGGCTATGCCAGCGTCGGAGAAAGCCTTGTACTCGTCCCGGATGCTATCCCGCAGTTTCAGGTCCTGGGTGACCAAGCCCCGGTAGGCGGTGCTATTGGTGGCGTACCAGTGGGCCTTCCAGTCTTTGATGATGCCCAGCCGGAAGCCGTAAGGGTGGGTTTTATGGCCCATCGAGTTGCTCCTATCCTTGGACTTCGTCGACAACCACGAGGATGTGGCTGGACCGCTTGGTAATCCGGCCGATGCGCCCACGGGCGCGGGGCCGGAAACGTTTCAGGGAAGGGGCGTTGTCGGCCGAGATCTGCACGATCCGAAGCGTCTCGCGGTCCATCAACATATTGTTTTCAGCGTTGGCCGCCGCCGACTGAACGACTTTGGCAACGGTCTTGGCCCACGGTGAGGGCAGTAACCGGAGCGTGGTCAACGCATCGTCGACCCGCTGCCCCCGCACGAGGTCCAATATTGGTTTCAGCCTCTTCTGGGAGGCTCCTAGTTTTTTGGCTACGGCTCGTACCGGCGGCAAAATCTTTACCTCACCCGGCTGGAACGTTCGGACCGGGCCACATGGCCCCGGTAGGTCCGAGTGGGGGAGAATTCGCCTAAGCGGTGTCCCACCATGTTTTCGGTGATAAACACCGGCACGTGCCGGCGGCCGTCGTGGACGCCGATGGTCAGCCCCACCATGTCGGGCATGATCATCGAGGCCCGCGCCCATGTTCGGATAACCGTGTTGGCCCCCGACCGTTGGACCGCCTCGACCTTTTTCATCAGCTTGGGATGGACGTACGGTCCTTTTTTGACCGAACGGGACATATTAGCGTCTCCTGTTTAACGTCGCCGTCCCCGGCGAACGATGAACTTGCTGGAAGCCTTCTTCTTGCGCCGGGTCTTGTAACCCAGGGTTGGTTTGCCGGTGGGCGACTTGGGCCCGGGCATTCCGATGGGCGAACGCCCTTCGCCGCCGCCGTGGGGGTGGTCCACCGGGTTCATTGCCACTCCCCTTACGTGTGGACGTCGTCCCATGTGCCGGGAGGCCCCGGCCTTCCCCAAACTCTCGTTCTTATGGTCTGGATTCGATAGTTGGCCGATACTGGCCCGGCAGCGGAGCAGCACCCGCCGCATTTCCCCTGAAGGCAAGCGGACCAGAACGTATTCCCCTTCTCGTGAAAGCACCTGGGCGCCGGTCCCGGCGCCCCGAACCAATTGACCGCCCCGTCCCGGTGTTAGCTCCAAGTTGTGGACCACTGTCCCGGTCGGGATGTTCTGCAGGGGAAGAGCGTTGCCGCGGCTGATTTCAGCGCCGGGACCCGACTCTACGAAGTCTCCTACGGCCAAGCCCACCGGGGCTAGGATGTAGCTTTTTTCACCATCGACGTAGGCGATCAAGGCAATGCGGGTGGTCCGGTTCGGGTCGTATTCGATTGACTTGACCCGGCCTGGCACACCGTCCTTCAACCGCTTGAAGTCGATCAGGCGGTACATTTGACGCGATCCACCGCCGCGGCCCCGGACGGTAATGCGTCCTCGGTTGTTCCGGCCGGCGTGGTTCTGTTTCCGGGAGACCAGCGACTTTTCCGGCTTGGTCGCCGTTATCTCCTCGAATGAGGCCCGCACCGCGTTTCGGGTACCCGGTGTAATTGGTCGCAGATTTTTCAGCGGCATACCGTGCCCCTTAGAGCCCCTCGATGATGTTTATGCGGTCGCCGGGCTGCAGCGTAACCACCGCTTTCTTGACATCCGGTTGTTTCACCGACCGGGGACCGTAGCGCTTGCGCTTGCCCCGCAGTTTGGTGATGTTGACGTCGAGCACCTTGACGTTGAAGTTTCTTTGGACCGCCTCTTTGACCTCGACCTTGTTGGCCTTGGGAGCGATCTCGAAGGTGTATTTGCCCGTCTCTTGGAGAAGGGTGCTTTTTTCGGTGATGGTCGGTTTGACCAAGACCTTGTGAATATCCATCTGCTTTTCCCTTACCCTTCCTCTTCGGCGCCGGGTTCCTGAGCGGGCGCAGCCTCGGCTTCAGGGGAGGCTGCCGGCTCGGCGGTTCCTGGTGGTTCCGCGTCCGGCGTTTCTGCCTGGGCGGCGGTTGCCGTGCGGCGTCTTCGGCGGGGAGGCGCCGGCGTTTCCGTCTCGGCCTCGGCTGCCGGGGTCTCAGCCGTTCCGGCGGAAGCGGCAGTCCGGCGGGTGCGCCTTGGAGCCGGGGCCTCTTCGGGCTCACCTGGAGATTCGGCCGGCGGTTCTTCGGATTCCTGTTCTGGCGCTTCTATCAGATCTTCGGGCAGACCTTCCGGCAGGTCTTCTATCGTGTCTTCAGGCGGTCCTTGCGTCAACTCCTGCGACGTTTCGGCCGCCGGTTCTTCAGCCGTTTCGTCCGGGGAGGTGTACTTTAAGCCTCGCCGTCCGTGGGGTTCAGCCGCCAGAGACTCCTCAGCCCAACGGGCCGCCTCCACGGTCATAATGACCGTTTCACGTGAAAGTACTTGTTCGGCGTTCAACTGGTTGACCGGCATGGTCCACACCTTGGTCACGTTGTGAGCGGCCAATACGACTTTCTCGTCGGTCGCTCTGGTCACCAGCAACGCCGAGCTGGATACGTTCAGGCTGCTCAACAGTTGGACGATGGACTTGGTCTTGCCGTTGATGGTGTCGATGGCGTCCAAGCACACCAATTGGCCTTGGCGGGCCTTATCCGAAAGAACGCAACGCAGGGCCAAACGCCGCATCCGGCGCGGCAACGCCCGCCGGTAGCTGCGGGGGTGGGGTCCGAACGCCACGCCGCCATGCCGCCATTGGGGGGACCGGGTGCTGCCTTGGCGGGCCCGGCCGGTGTGCTTTTGAATCCAGGGTTTGCGTCCGCCCCCGGAAACCTGGGCCCGGGTCTTGGTGTCGTGGGTGCCTTGGCGTTTGTTGCCCTGATAGATGACCAACGCCTGGTGAACCAGAGTCCGGTTCATGGGTACACCGAAAACGGCGTCGTCGAGATCGATGCTTTCCAGGGTGTTGCCCGACTGGTTTTTTACGATTACTTGCATAGCGGTTAGCGGCGGGACCGGCGAATCTGGATTAGGCTGTTCGGCGCTCCCGGGATTCCGCCTTTCACCATCAGCAGGTTGCGGTCGGTGTCAACGTCCACCACTTCCAGTCCTTTGACGGTGATGCGGCGGTCACCCATGTGGCCCGACATTTTCATCCCCTTGTACACCTTGCCTGGGGTGGTGCCGCCGCCGATGGAGCCCGGCGCCCGGGCCCGGTCAGACTGACCGTGAGTGCGCGGACCGCCAGCGAAACCGTGGCGTTTCATCGTCCCGGCGAAGCCCCGGCCTTTGGAACGGCCTATGACATCGATCTTGTCTCCGGTCTGAAATATATCGACGCCGACGGTCTGGCCCACCGAAAACTCGGCGGGGTCGTCGGCGTTGACTTCCCGTAGGTAGCGGCTGATGCGGCTGCGCCGTAGATGGCCGCTCATCGGCTTGTTGCGGCGTTTCGTTTCGCCGAAACCCAACTGGACCGCTTCGTAGCCGTCGGTCTCCTTGGTCTTGACCTGAGTCACGACGCAGGGACCGGCCTCTATGACAGTCACCGGAACGACCAAGCCGCCCTCTTGAAATATCTGGGTCATACCTATCTTTTTGCCGAGGAAACCCTGGAGCATCACCAACCCGCCCTATAGCTTAATGGAAATGTCGACGCCGGCGGGCAGATTCAGCCGGGTCAAAGAGTCTATGGTCTTGGAAGTCGGCTCAAGAATATCGATTAGCCTCTTATGAGTCCGAATCTCGAAGTGTTCCCGCGAGTCCTTGTCCACGTGGGGGCCGCGAATCACACAAAAACGCCTGATGTGGGTGGGCAACGGAACAGGGCCGGCCACCCTGGCGCCGGTGCGCTCCGCCGTCGCTACAATCTGGCCGGTGGAAAGGTCCAGCATCTTGTGGTCGAACGCCTTAAGGATTATTCGTACTTTCTGCCTGCTTACCATCTCATCTGGCTGCCGTTTGTCCGGTTATTGTCTCTTGGCTGCTAATGGCGCCGACCCCGCCGGCTTTTGTATCCGCGTTCCCTGGCTTCGGGCGGGAGCAACCCGGTTAGTCGCCCCCGGATTGCCGGCCTTGAATTGATCTAATCAAACATTCACCAGGGTCTTTAGTACTCCATCGGGGACCGGTTCATAGTACCGGAACTCCATGGTGTAAGAAGCCCGGCCCTGGGTGGCCGACCGCAAAGCGGTGGTGTATGAGAACGTTTCGCCAAGCGGGACTACCGCTTGGAGGGTCTGGACGTTCTCTTGGCCTTCGATCGTCCGTATCTGGGCGCGCCGTGTGCCCAAGTCGGCGATGACGTCGCTCAGGAACTCTCCCGGTGTCACCACTTCCAAGTTGGCCATGGGCTCAAGGAGCACCGGCTGGCCTTTGCTGGTCCCTTCCCGGATCGCCATCATGCCGGCGCTGCGGAAAGCCAACTCCGAGGAGTCGACTTGGTGGTAGCTGCCATCCACCAAGGATATTTTCAAGTCCACCAGAGGATACCCGGCGAGCGGCCCGTTGTCCAGCGCCGAACGCACGCCTTGTTCCACCGCGGAGATATATTCCCGCGGGATCACGCCGCCAGTGAGAGCGTTCTCGAACCTGATACCTTCGCCCCGTTCCAAGGGCTCCATGTCCAGCACCACATGACCGTATTGCCCGTGGCCTCCGGTCTGGCGAATGAAACGGCCTTCCGTCCGGAAGGACCGGGTGATGGTTTCCCGGTAAGACACCCGGGGACGGCCCACGCGGGCCTCCACGTCGAACTCCCGGCGCATACGGTCCACCAACACCTCTAGGTGCAACTCCCCCATGCCGGAGATCAGCGTCTGGCCCGTTTCTTCGTTGTACCGCACCACGAAGGTGGGGTCTTCGTCGGAGAGCTTGCGCAACGAGTCGGTCAGGCGGTCTTGGTCGGCCCGCGTCATCGGTTCGATGGCGACCGAGACCACGGGAGTGGGAAAATGCGGTGGTTCCAGGATAATCGGCTTGAACTCGGTGGCGATGGTGTCGCCGGTAAAGGTGTTCTTCAGGCCCACGGCGGCGCAGATGTTGCCTGCGCTAACCTCTTCCAGTTCTTCCCGGTGGTTGGCGTGCATCCGCAACAACCGGCCCATGCGCTCGCGGCCGTTACGGGAAACGTTGTTGACCGAGGCCCCCGCCTTCACGTTGCCGGAGTACACCCTGAGAAACACCAACCGGCCGACATACGGGTCTATGGCGACCTTGAAGGCCAACGCGGCCAGCGGCTCTTCTTCGTTGGGGTAGCGCGCCTCGGTTTCCTCCGTCTTGGGGTCTGTACCCTCCACCGGCGGCACGTCTGCCGGGGACGGCAGGTAGTCGATGACGGCGTCCAAGAGAGGGTGAACACCCTTTCCCGACATGGCGCTGCCACACAACACCGGGACCAGCGTTTGCTCAATGGTGGCCCGGCGCACGGCTTGGCGCAACTCCTGTTCGTCGAGATCCTCGCCCTCAAGATAACGGATGAGCAGTTGCTCATCCGTTTCGACAATCTTCTCGATCATGGCCTGCCGGTAACGTTGATAATCATCCTCATACTCGGCGGGCACCGGGACCTCTTGGTGAGTGTCCGCGCTGGAGCCGTTGGTCCGGCCCGTGGGATAAACGGTAGCCCGGCCGCCGATGAGGTCTATGGCGCCGTAGAAATCGCCTTCGAAGCCCATCGGCAACTGCATCGGCACCGGGTTGGCCCGAAGGCGACGCCGGATGGACTCTATGGTGCGCTCGTAGCTGGCGCCTACCCGGTCCATTTTATTGACGAAACAGACGCGGGGAACGGAGTAGGTGTCGGCCTGCCGCCAGACCGTTTCTGACTGGGACTGCACACCGGCGACGGCGTCTAAAACGACGATACCGCCGTCCAATACGCGCAGGCTGCGTTCCACCTCGGCGGTGAAGTCCACGTGGCCCGGGGTGTCGATGATGTTGATACGGCAATCGCGCCAGTAGGCGCTGGTGGCGGCCGCGGTGATGGTAATGCCTCGTTCCCGTTCTTGGGGCATCCAGTCCATCGCGGTAGTGCCGTCGTCCACGCCGCCCACACGGTGAATGCGGCCAGTGGCGAAGAGCACCCGTTCGGTGACGGTGGTCTTACCTGCGTCTATATGGGCGATGAAGCCTATATTGCGGATCTTGTCTATCGGGAGTTTGCCTTCCATCAGCGGTCTCCGGGGTATCGCCGGCATTACCTAACGGCGGTAATGCACAAAGGCCCTATTGGCCTCGGCCATCCGGTGCAGGTCCTCCCTCCGACGGACCGCCGATCCCTCGCCCCGAGAGGCATCCATCAATTCTTGGGCTAACCCCCGCCGCATGGGCATCCCGTTCCGGGACCTGGCTCCTCTGATGAGCCAGCGCATGGCAAGCGCCTCGCTGCGGGCCGCGCGTAGTTCTGTTGGCACCTGAATGGTGGAGCCGCCCACGCGCTTGGGCCGGACTTCCACCTGGGGGGTGGCGTTTCTCAGTGCCTGTTGGAACACTTCCAGGGGCTCCCGGTTGGACTCCTCCTGGATGATGCTGAATGCGTTGTAGGCGATGCGCTGGGCGACAGTCTTCTTGCCGCACAACATCATCCGGTTGATGAACCGGGCCAGTTCCACGTCGTTATACCGAGGGTCGGGCGCGGTCGCCCTTCGCTCCGGTCGTCTTCTTCTAGACATAAGCCATCACGTCCGTAATCGTTCCTCAAGGATGGTCTTTTGCACGGATGGGACCATAGGAATAGTGCCAGGGAATTTGAGCCGGAGGGTCAGCCTAGTCAGCTAGACGGGACGCCGGGGCCGCGTAGCCCCGTACTTGCTTCGCCCCTGCCGCCGGTCCTGTACACCTTCGCAGTCCAAGGCGCTGCGAATCACATGGTAGCGGACCCCGGGGAGGTCTTTCACCCGGCCGCCCCGGATCAAGACGACGGAGTGCTCCTGAAGGTTGTGGCCTTCCCCGCCGATGTAGGCGGTAACCTCGACGCCATTGGTGAGGCGGACCCGGGCGATCTTGCGTAACGCCGAATTCGGCTTCTTGGGCGTCATGGTGCGGACCTGAATGCAGACCCCCCGGCGCTGCGGGCAGCCCGGCCCCCATTTAACCCGGTTACGCAACGAGTTCTGGACCCAATGCATGGCCGGCGCCTTGGTCTTTTTGCGGACCGGCTTCCGGCCCTTCCTGATAAGCTGATTGACAGTTGGCATAGGAAATCCCCTGTGCGCCTTCTGGGCGACGAAGTAATAATTTAGCAAGCCCTCAGCCAAATGTCAATGGAATTTTCTTCAATATCTGTGCCTGATGGCCCGGATGGACGTCAACAATGCTGTTGCTCGACGGATGCGGGCGCCAGTACCGGCGGCCCACGCCGAATTTATTTTCTGGTACTATCTCTTAAGTAACTATCTCAAGAATCCCTTCCCCTGAGGGGGAAGGTTAGGATGGGGGTAGGCCGCGCTGGGAAATGGGCGCTACAATAGCCGACTGAGAGAGACGAGGTCAATTCTGAGATTGTTTCTTAGTACCCAGGGCTCTCTTAGTACCCTGGGTTATCATCCTGCCCGAGAGGCGCCGACACCGTGCCTTCCGCCACCAGTCTATAAACCTTCTAGCAATCTATGAACACTCTGAACATTCCCAACACCGAAATCACCGATGGCGTCGCTGCCGCTGGCGTAACTATCGTAGGCGTAGGTCCGGGCGACGGCGAATTCCTGACGCTCAAGGCCAAGAGGGTCTTGGAGCAGGCCGACATCGTCACCGGGTTCCGTACAGTGCTTAATGTCGTCGTTCCTTGGACGGGCAACGCTGAGGTCTGCCCCATGTCCTACCGGGACCAAGAAGAGGTGCTGGAATACGCCGTGGGGGAGGCCCGCCGCGGCCGGAAGCTGGTGGTCTGCGCTTGGGGCGACCTGAACTTCTCGGCGAAAGAACTCTTGGAGCGGGTTAGGCGGCGCGCCGAAACAGTGGACTTGGTACCGGGGATCAGTTCCGTGCAGATTGCGCTCGCCCGCTCCGGCCTGCCCATGGAAGAGGCCCTGTTCATCACCCTGCACCGGCGCGAAGGCGGAGGACACGCCTTGGAGGAACTGGTCCACTACCTTAATGAAGGGCGGCGAAGCGTAGTGTTGTTGCCGCGGCCGTTCGACCTGATGCCAGCGGCCATCGCCAGCGGGCTGATCGGCGAAGGTGTCTCGGCCCAACGCGCCGTCACCGTGTACCAACGCCTCACCTTGGACGATGAACAGTCTTGGACCGGCGCCCTGGAAGACTGCGCGGCCGTTACCGATGAGTTCAGCGACCTGACCATCATGGTGTTCAAGGTTTGATCCTCTTCGTCACCACCGCCGATACCGACCTGCTGACCGCGGCCCGGGCGCTGGAAGGGCTCCCCGGCGGCTTCGCCCCGGTTAAAGCCTTTAACCCGGCGTCGTTGAGCGGCCCGGAGGCCCAACAGTCCCTGCTTGATGCGGCAGCGGAAGCCGACGTGGTGGTGCTGCGTCTCTTGGGCGGCAGGCGCGCCATGCCGGACAGCTTCGATTCCCTGGTGCGCATCTGCCGTGAGCGTGGTGTCCCGCTAGTCGCCTGCCCCGGCCACCACGAATGGGACCAAGAGTTGGTAATGGCCTGCTCGGTGCCGCCTGCCGAATTAGATAGCGTCTTTTCCTATCTGATACACGGCGGCGTTCCCAACTTCCAAAACCTGTTCCTGTTCCTCAGCGACTCCTACCTTGGGACCAGCTACGGTCACGAAGCGCCAACCGAGGTGCCCTGGGAAGGGGTGTACCATCCGGACGAACCCGCCGGCGTGGAGGCCGCCAGTTTCATTCGACGCCGGTTCACCGATGGCCGTCCCAACATCGCCGTTCTCTTCTACAGGGCCCACTGGATGAGCGGCAACCTGCAAGCAATCGACGCCTTGGTGCGGCGGTTGGAAGAGCTGGAGGTCAACGTTCTTCCAGTCTACGCCTTCAGTCTGAAACACAGTCCCGAGGGTGGCGAAACGGCCAACCGCACCTTCACCGAAATCCTCAGCGACGCCGACGGCGGCTCCCGGGTCCATTGCGTCATCAATACCATGGGTATGGCGATGAGCGACTTGAGCCTGGACGGCCCGACTGTGGCGGTGGCTACGGGCCCCCAAGTCGACCACTTGGAACGGCTGAACGTGCCGGTGCTTCAAGGCATCTTCAGCACTGGCAGCGAGGCCGACTGGCTGGAGAGTTCGTTGGGGCTCGGACCCATCGACACCGCGATGAGCGTGGCACTCCCGGAGTTCGACGGCCGGATTATCACCGTGCCCATCTCCTTCAAGGAAGAGGTTTCCTCGGCCGCCGACGGACGGTTTGAAGCCCGGTTGCAACGCTACCTGCCCCGGCCAGACCGGATCGATTTCCTGGCCCGGCTTGCGGTGAAGTGGGCCCGTCTCCGGTTGAAGCCGAACTCGGAAAAACGAATCGCAATCATTCTTAGCAACTACCCCACCAAGGACGCCCGGATTGGGAACGCGGTGGGTCTGGACACCCCGGCGTCGGTGGTCCACATCCTGAAAGCCCTGAAGGCGGCCGGTTACCGGGTGGACGATATACCGGCCGACGGCGACGAATTGGTTCGGCGTATAATCGAGCGGTGCAGCAACGACCGAGACTCACTCACCGAAGAGCAGTTGCGCTTGGCTGCCGGTCACGTAACCGCCGACCAATACCGGGGTTGGTTCGCTGACTTTCCCGCGTCGGTTCGGGAGAAAGTAACCGAGGCTTGGGGAGGACCGCCCGGACAGGTATACCGCAGCGGAGACAGCTTGGCCATTGCGGGCATCGACCTAGGCAACGTATTCGTCGGCCTCCAACCGCCGCGCGGCTTCGGCGAAAACCCCATCGCCATATACCACAGCCCGGACTTGGCGCCCACCCACCACTACATCGCTTATTACCGGTGGGTGCGGGATGTGTTCGGGGCCGACGCGATGATTCACGTTGGCAAGCACGGCACCATGGAATGGCTTCCGGGCAAGGGCATCGGTATGTCCAACGCCTGCTACCCCGAGGTCGCCCTGGAAGACGTGCCCCTTTTCTACCCCTTCATTATTAATAACCCCGGAGAGGGGGCCCAAGCCAAGCGCCGGGGCCACGCCACCATCGTCGACCATTTGATTCCCCCAATGACCACCGCCGACAGCTACGGCGACATCGCCAGGTTGGAGCAACTGCTGGACGAACATTACCAGTGCCAGACCTTGGACCCGGCCAAACTGCCGTTGCTGGAGGGACAGATCTGGGAGTTGGTGCGCCAAGCCGAGTTGAACCGCGACTTGGGCGTTGCGGAAAAACCCGAAGACTTCCCGGAGTTCTTGCTCCACATCGACGGATACCTCTGCGAGATTAAAGATGCTCAGATCAGGGACGGACTGCACACCTTGGGCCAGACCCCGCCCGACGAGCAGATGATCGGGCTGCTTTCCTCCCTGACCCGCCTGGATACCGGCAGGGTGCCCAGCCTGCGCCGGGCGTTGGCTGAGGCGCTTGGGTTGGACTATTCCGCTCTCTTGGCCGATCCAGGGCATCCCCTCGGGCGTGCCGTCCCGGCTTTGCTGAACGGCGACGGCGCTGTGCCTCGTACCCAAGGCGATCTGATCGAAAGGCTGGAAGAACTCAGCCGCACCGCCTACGCCAAGCTTCGGGCCCAAGACTTCCTACCGGCGGCCGTTCCAGACGTTGTGGAGCAACTTCTGGGTGCCCCGGACCGGCAGACCGGGCAGGTATTGAACTACGTGGCTCAAACCCTGCACCCCGCACTGCTTAAGACCACCGATGAAATCGATAACCTGTTGCGGGGGTTGGACGGGCGGTTCGTTCCTGCCGGACCCAGCGGCGCCCCCACCCGGGGCATGGCCAACATACTACCCACCGGCCGGAATTTCTACTCGGTGGACCCCAAGACCATCCCGTCGCCCGCCGCTTGGGAGATGGGCCAAGGACTGGCCGACGCCCTGTTGCAGGTCTACCTGGAGGAAGAGGGCGCCTACCCCGAAATGGTCGGACTGGTTATCTGGGGCACCTCGGCGATGCGTACCCACGGCGACGACCTCGCCCAAGTGCTCAGCTTGTTGGGAGTGCGGCCGGTCTGGGAGCAGGAAAACCGGCGGGTCACCGGACTGGAAATAGTTCCGTTGGACGAGTTGGGCCGTCCCCGAATCGACGTGACGGTACGCATCAGCGGCTTCTTCCGTGACGCCTTCCCAAATCTTATCGACCTGCTGGACCAAGCGGTGGAGCTGGTGGCCGCCCAAGACGAGCCGCCAGAGCGAAACATGGTCATCAAGCACCTCCGGGAAGACCAAGAATCCAACGGCCCCGGCGTCCCGGATAGCGGCTCCGGTTCCGGCTCTACGGCGCTGTACCGCGTTTTCGGCAGCAAGCCGGGGACCTACGGCGCGGGCATTCTGCCGGTGCTGGACGAACGCAATTGGGAGACGGTGCAGGATTTGGCCGAGGTATATACCGCTTGGGGCGGCTACGCCTACACCCGGCAAGACTTCGGGGTCCAAGCGCGGGACGAGTTCCGGCGGCGTTTCAGTCAAATCGTGGTGGCGGCCAAGAATCAAGACAACCGGGAACACGACATATTCGACAGCGACGACTATATGCAATACCACGGCGGCATGATCGCCACGGTGCGGGCCCTTACCGGCCGGAATCCCCAGCAGTTCTTCGGCGACAGCTCCGACCCCAGCCGTGCCCGCGTCAGGAAGCTGGAAGACGAGGCCCGGCGGGTTTTTCGCACCCGCGTCGTGAACCCCAAGTGGATCGACTCCATGAAGCGCCACGGATACAAAGGGGCCTTCGAACTTTCGGCTACAGTGGACTATATGTTCGGCTACGACGCCACCGCCCAGGTAATCGAAGACTGGATGTACGAAGACCTCACCGAATCGTACGTGATGGACCCGGAGACCCGGGAATTCTTTCAACAGAGCAACCCTTGGGCCCTGCGGGACATCGTGGAGCGTCTGCTGGAGGCAATCGAGCGGGGATTGTGGGAGTCGCCGCCTGAAGACATGAAAGAACGGCTACAGGAGATGCTGCTCCAAATGGAGGCGGACCTTGAAGCCCGCCAAGAGGGGCCCGGACCCTGATCCTCGCCGGTGGGCAGGTAAACCGGCGGTCAGCGAACCGATTGTTGGCAGAGGAGGCCGTACGTGGAATCGACGCTGCAAATCATCAAAGAACTGACCCGCGACGAGGCCGTCATGTGGGTGGTGGGCGGTGGCGGCGTGGTTAGCGAGAACAACTCCAAGGGTATTAAGGAGCCGGAGGTCAGCGGCGGATACGCCACCATCGAGGCCGACAACTGGCATTTCCACGTCAAGCTCGACGACGTATCCGGCATCCAGTTCGTCGAAGCCGAGAGCCACGGCGACCTGATCTCCTTTTACGTGCGCTTCTCCAACGATAAAGAAGAGACTCTGCTCCGGGGCTACTTCCCCAACCCCTACCTCGACGACAACTACCAACGCACCGAGTTCCAACCCGAGAAGTTTCAACGCTTCGAAGAAATGCGTGACCGCTACGTAGGCCACGAAGAAATCGTCTTTGTACAACGCCGCCCCCAAAGCGCTTGAACCGGGCAGCTGATCGCTTGCCAAGGCAAGCGCGCCCAACGGGTAGAGCACAACAAACAGTACCAGCAGTGGCTATGGTCCATCTGTAAGCCTTACGTGGGCAGCAATGCGCCCATGAGGGTGCTGTGCCAGCGGGTAGAACGCTTCCTGCCGGAGCTGTTCACCTTCGTCGCCGAGCCCAAGGCCAGCGCGAACAACAACGCGGCGAAGCGTAGCCTGCGCCCGCCGGTGGTGAGTCGGAAGATCAGCGGCGGCACCCGTTCGGAGCAGGGGAGCGAGACCAAGAGCATCCTGGTTTCCTTGTTCGGAACCTGGGGCCTGCAAGAACGCAACCCTACCAAGCCCTTTAATCCATCCTCTCCAAACCCCATCTCGCCCCAGTCTGAACAGTTACCATGCAGACTAATATCACGGCCCCGGAGGCTACCGCTTACAATCTGCTTCAAGAGCGTACGCTACGATAATCGACCACATAGTAAGAGGCCAGCCTGTGGTCCCGCTTGGAGAGAGGGGCCGGATTTCACGACGGCCCAGGTCAAGGCTCGTTTCTCAGGTCGTCCAAATCCCCGACCAGAAACTGGAGTTCCCTGGCGCCGAACAGCCATAACCACAGGGAAGGCCCCTGTACGGTCGGGTCGGGTGCTTCGCTGCGGAGCACGGGACAGGTTCCCACCAGCACCGAATAGGCAGGCTGCCGGAAAACCGAAGTGGAAAAGGGGGAACAAGACGCCGTTGCCGGGACTTCCTGGGTCCCTCCCATTAGACCGATCAGGGTATAGTGAAAACCGTCCCAACGCTTTTTCAACTCTTGGGCGTCGTGCTCAGCCGCCGTGGGGTCGGTATAAAACAGGGCAACCACGGTCTCTTCGGCGTCCTCCCAGGCCCGGTAGCCGAACAACGCCAAGGAGTAGGGGGACAGCCGGTCCCATCTCCCAGCGCCCTTCATGTAACGGTCCAACCGTTCCACGGGCCCGGTATTCACCGTGTTCCAATTTTCCAAGACCCACTGCGGGGGCAGAAAGGCTCCGCTTGTCAAGCCCTCCCCCACCGCTTCAGCTAGCGCCCGGTGGCTTTCACTCGTAAGGAGACCAGAGGCCCGGCCGCGTTGAACGTCGATCAGCCCAGCAACTATTCCGGTGGAACGCGCCGCCGCCAGCCACGGGTCAAGCCAGGCCACCCGGTTCAGCGTAAGTCCCAACCCCCGCAGGGGATGAGCGATGGAGTAACCGAAATCGTCGCCAAGCCGGTAGTAGTCTGCTCCCATGTGACTGTCTTTCGTATAATCAAGCTCCATGAGATTATCGATGACGTTCTCGATGTCGAATTTTCCTTGGATCAACAGGAAACCTGGAGCTTCATGCCTGGGCTCCGAAGACCAAATGCTCCGGTCAAAGGCGTAAACATCCAGCCCTATCCGGTCCTTGAGGGTGACGGTTCTGGACAGGAAATCAACATCAATTGCTATCCCCTCGTAAATGCGTCGCATTGCGTCAGGATTTTCCGCGGATAAAACGTCGTCGATTCCTTGGACGCCTTCCAGGCCGGTAGCCGCGCGAGAACCGGCGTAGTCGGCGAACAGGATAGGGCTATCGGCAAATGCGAGGGGCGTGACGGCCAAGGAGTCCATTAAGGGTGACATCGGCACGAGGGATTCCGGGGTGGGAGACTCCGGGGCGGGAGTTTCAGCAACCGGCGTCCGGGCAGGGACGGCCATCGGAACTGACGCCGCCGCCGGGGTAGCCGAGGGTGCCGGTGTGGGCGTGGCTGTGGCCGCCGGTGTGGGCAGAACAGTGGGTGAGGGCGTGGGGGAATGGGTAGGTGAGGGAACTGATTTGGCCTGGTCAGAAGTGGGCCGGGGGGCGGCTGTCGGGGGGTTGAGGCGTCGGCTCGCTCACACTGGTGGAGGACGCCAGCCCCAACTCGACCACCTTCCCGGCAGGATCAGGTTGAGGCGTCGGCTCGCTGGAATCACAGGCCACTACGGTGATCAGCAAAATCAGCGCAGTGGCGAAAATTCTAAAAAACACAGAGGGACGTGAGACTAGCGATTTCGTCATCTACGGTATGCCCCATCCATGAATTTCGGGTAACCCTGGGATGCCGGTTGCTTGTTCGCGGGCCCGGGCATATGATCGCACGCCTTGAGAGTAACAGGCCCGGCGGCCCGTGGAGAGTGATATAACGTCTGCCGGTTTCCACTGGTCTCATCCAAAAAATGGTCCCATCCAAAAAAACGGGGCAGGAGCCACGAAAAAGCGGAGCGTACCGGGAAAACGGCGTTTCGTCACGCGCTCCCCGTGCGTTCCGGGGCCGGCTGCGGGCGACCTACAGGCAGAACGCCAGAATGCTCAGATCGTAATCCCACAACCGGTTTCGCAATCGGGCGGGCATACCCCCGCTCAACGGGTTACCCGAGAGACCCAGAGGCTCGAGCCTGAGGTTCCCCAACTCCCACGGTATCCCCACGCTGAGCCGATTGGCGGCGAGGTCCAGTTCAACGACGCCGCCATTGTCGTAGTTGGTGACCCCATGCCGTTCGCCAATTGGTTAGTCGCTCAGCCAGTTATCATTGTAATCCCAATCGGGCCGGCCGGTGGCGTTGTAGAGGGCGGTCAGCGATTCCCGGTCTTTTTCAGGCGAAGTCTGCGCCAGCGCGGGCCGGGCTGTGGCCCTTTTCATTGCGGAGGCGGTCCTTTCCTTACGTCCGGGAAGTAGTGGCTTGGCCTGATGGGGCCGTGATTTAATCAGGCTGTGATTTAATCAGGAATTGTATCGGATAGTAAACAGGCAAGCTAAACTGGGGGTGTCAGCGGGATGGTGAGCGAGAGAGTACAGGGCGGAGCAGTAGCGGTCAATGCCTATGGGAATACGGTGCAGGGCCTTTTCATTTTCCCTCGCCCGCGCACGGGGGAGGGTTAGGGTGGGGGGATCCTTCGCATCAACGGCTATTTCCTGCGCGGGAACGCCCTCACCCTAACCCTCTCCCAGAAGGAGAGGGGACTTTCCCGAGAATGAAAAGGCCCTGTGTGAGCGGGATGGCGAGCGAGAGAGTACAGGGCGGAGCAGTAGCGGTCAATGCCTACGGAACTACGGCGCCGGACGATGGGATAACCGTCGTGCGTTACACCCTCGAAGAAATGGTCAACATCTTGCCAGAGAACCAAATCAAAGGTCTCCGGGTCCCGCCAACTCTTCCCACGAGCGGACCACCAGGCCATTTCCGGCAATGAAAATACCCCGTGAACTGACACCCCTCCCTTGCCAACCCCGAATACACCTCCCTACCATAATAGACGTCACACCCAAACGTTCTACCGCCACCCGCACCACCTCCAATCCGCCACCGAGGAGCCGCGAAATCCGATGGCCAGAAACCAATCCAAACCCAACCGGGCTCAACCTGTCCCCCAACCCCGCAAGTCCACCCCGGAATCCTCCCCCAATCCGGCTAACGAGTCGGAATGGGCGGAAATGAGCGGAAATGAGCGGAAATGAGAGGGATATCCAAAAATCCGACCGCACCGAAGCTATGGACAACTCAGATATGGCCCTCCCGCTCTGGGCCGCCCACTACTCTCTCAAATAACCGTCGCGAGGTGAACTCCGCCTAATGAACGACTTGAGACATCGCGTCAATGCCCTCCGCCGTAAAATGGCCCTCGCACTCGCCGTTGTCCGGCTCCGCCCGTTGGCCCAGGAATTTTGCGTCCAATGGGCCGTAGCCCAATCCCGTCGCCAGCCCTCCCCCGAGTTCCGTCCCTTCGTCAGCCGGGTGGTCGACGCCGGACTCCGGCTCCCCACCTTCATGGCGGCGCATAACTATCTGAACAGGTGCCGCAGCCGGAACACGCTTCCCGACTGCGATGAACTCCTCCGCTCTCTTCTCCCCTGGTCCATAACCCTAGGCCCTGTCGATACCTGGCCCAGGTGAAGATATGGTTCTGCGGTACTCCCCAAGGTCTTCCAAACGTTCCCTCCCCATCGCGGGGGGAGGGCTAGAGTGGGGGTCAAACGTTCCCTCCCCACCGCAGGGAGAGAGAATTTCTCCAACAATTAAATGTTCCTGAAGGGCGCGGCAAGTCCCTTGACGCTAGCCCACCGGGTACATATAATTGTGGCGCGTCCCGGCAGCGGGACGTATTAACAAACTGGAATCGCTGATTGGTGTCCCGATTGTATCGGGATGAAAAGGGAAGCCGGTGTGAGTCCGGCGCGGTCGCGCCACTGTTACCGGTGGTTGTATCTCTTGGCTGTAACGGCCCCTGCGGGGGCTGGACAAGGCGCAGGATATGGCCCCGGAAGTCAGGAGACCTGCCTTTCAGCAAGACTTGATACACTTCGCGCTAGAGGGTGAGAGTCTCTTGGCTATTGAGCCCTACCGAAGTGTCGGGCTTTTTTTGTCGGGTATAATACCGCTACCCAGGGTGACCGGAGGAGAAATAATGGTAGATCGCATCCTATCCAGGACCGAAACAGCCGCTTGGGCGCCGTGGATGTTGCTGGGAGCTGTCGTCCTCTACTTTGCGGGCTACGTGGATTCCGGCGCCCACGGGGCCGCTATCGGCGCTCCCGGCGTGATGGGCACGGTGCACGAGTTCTTCCACCACGCCCGGCACGCCGCCTTTATGTGCCACTAGGACTGTACCCGGCCCGGAAGTCCGGCGCCGGGAACCCGATAATGGAAGTCTGATAAATGGAACGAGCCTTGCCGGTCGCCTTGGTTATGGGGCTTATAGCGGGCCTGCTGGTGGCCGGCTATCTGAACATCTTCAACGTACCGGTGATGGAATGGGCCATTGACCTCGAAGGTCAAGCGGCTGCTACGGGTGGCGGGGATGCGGCGGAAACCGAATTACCCTTCGGTCAACTCACCAGTCTTGGCGCACAACGTGTTGGATTGACGGTCGGCTTTGTAATTGTTGGAGTGATCTACGCCGCCATATTCGCCGGACTGTACTATCTGACCCGTCGCGCCGCCCCCGGTTGGAGCCCTTGGGCTTGGGCCAGCATCGCCGGACTACTGGGTTTCTGGGCGGTGTCGATGTTCACCCAGGTCAAGTACCCACTCAACCCTCCCGGCGTCGGGGAGGAGGGCACCCTGCTCTCCCGCCAGGGTTATCAATTCCTGGTTATTGCCGTCTCGACGGTTTCGGCCGCCCTGCTCTTGTACGGCGTGGGGCTGGTTAACCGGTCCATGGCCGGCGGCGCGCGCTGGCTTCCTTACGCTGGCATCGGCGCCGCCTACGCCGTGGTCATGCTGCTCCTCTCCTTCGCGGTGCCGGGGGTGAGGGACCCCGCTCCCGATTGGTTGCCGCCGGAACTGGTCATCATGTTCCGCACCTTCACCGCCGGAGGACACTTCCTGCTTTGGATGGGCATCGCCTTGGGTACGGTCGGCTATTTGCTCTATCGCTCGAAGGGAATTCACGCCTACCAGGTCTCGTCTAATGCCGGGCCGGAAGTGGCGGACCAAGCCGCCTGACGGCGCCGGCCCGGTCCGGCCTGCGGCGGCCGGTCCCCCTGGCACACGATTTCGGCGACGGCAAGCAGTAAACTTCGATCAACCGCACAACAATAATGCTGGGAGCCTAGCTATTGGCCGAACGACCTGAACCTCGTTTTCCTTTCACTGCCATCGTCGCGCAGACCGCAATGAAACGGGCGCTGTTGCTCAACGCCATCAACCCCAAGATTGGCGGCGTGCTGGTGAGGGGTAAAAAAGGCACCGCCAAGTCCACCGCCGTCCGCTCATTGGCCGCGCTGCTCCCGGAACTCAACGTGGTGCAGGGCTGCCCCTACAACTGTGAGCCCGAAAACCGCCAAGGGCTGTGCCTGCGTTGCGGACCCGGGGCGGTTGAGGCGGGGATCGTCAGCCGCCAGGCGCCCATTGTCGATCTGCCTGTAGGCGCCACCGAAGACCGTCTGGTGGGCTCCCTGGACATAGAGCAGGCCATCAAGACCGGGACCCGTGTATTTGAACCGGGACTGATAGCCGCGACTCATCGAGGCATCCTCTACATAGACGAAGTCAACCTGCTGAACGACCACTTGGTCGACATCCTGCTGGACGCGGCCGCCATGGGCCGCAACTACGTGGAGCGGGAGGGTGTCTCCATCACCCACCGGGCCGAGTTCATCCTGGTGGGGACCATGAACCCCGAAGAAGGCGACCTGAGGCCCCAGTTGCTCGACCGCTTCGGCTTGGCTGTCGAGGTTGACGGCGCATTCACCGCCGAGGAGCGCCGCGAGGTTGTCCGCCGCCGCATCAGCTTCGAGGCCGACCCCTACTTGTTTATGGACCGGTGGCGCGAAACCGAAGAGGCGGAGCGGGCGCGGGTCCTCAGCAGCCAGCGGCTTTTGCCCGAGGTCCACTTGAGCGAGGACATTCTGGAGTTGATTACCTCCATCTGCGCCGAGTATGAAGTGGACGGGATGCGCGGCGACATCGTCATGTACAAGACGGCCACCACCATCGCCGCCTACGAAGACCGCCGAAACGTCACCGCCGAAGACGTTCGGGAGGCGGCGTTCTTGGCGCTGTTGCACCGCCAGCGTCGCCAGCCGTTCCAGCAGCCCGAGTTGGTTACTGAGCAACTCGACAACATGATCGAGGAGTTCCAGCAACGCAACAACCAGCGGGAACCCCACGATTCGACCGGTGATGACGGCGATCAGGGCGACGCCGACCCCGACCTACCGGACACGGACGGCGCAGACCAAGATAACGCTCCGGACAAGGATACGGGAGGCTCTTCGGGAGACCAGCAATTCGAGGTCGGAACGCCGTTTGCCGTCCGGCCCTTGACCGTCCAGGCGCCGGACCGCCGGGCGCGGCAATCGTCGGGCCGCCGGAACGCCACCGTGACCGGTTTTTCGGCCGGCCGCTACGTCCGCGCCCGTCAACCCCAAGGCAAGGTGTCGGACCTAGCCCTCGACGCCACCCTGCGGACCGCAGCCCCACACCAGCACACCCGGCGCGCCGCCGGGCCCGGCGGCCAAGATTCCACGGTGCTTATCGAGCCTTGGGACGTTCGGGAAAAGGTGCGGGAGAGCAAGGCCGGCAGTTTGGCGCTGTTCTTGGTCGATGCCAGCGGCTCCATGGGCGCCCAACGCCGCATGGTGGCGGTAAAGGGCGCCATACTCTCGCTGCTCCTAGACGCCTACCAACGCCGGGACCGGGTGGGACTGATTTCCTTTCGGGGCGTCGCGGCCCAACTCCTGCTGCCGCCGACCAACAGCGTCGATCTGGCCCAAGGCCGTCTGCGGGAGTTGCCCACCGGCGGCCGCACTCCCTTGGCCGCCGGGCTTCTCAAGGCGTTGGAGGTCATCGACACCGAAAGGACCAAGGACCGCGACGTTCTGCCCCTGCTGGTGCTGCTTTCCGACGGACGGGCCAACGTCGCCGCTGGCGGCACTGCGGACGGCGGAACCGCAGCCGCTGCGGAAGCGGCCCGCGACGCTGCAGCTATCTTCCGGGAATGGAAGGTACCCGGTGTGGTGGTGGACACGGAGGACGGCTACGTGAGGTTGGGCCGGGCCCGGCCCATCGCCGAAGCCATGGGTGCCCAGTACGTGCGGTTGGAAGAATTAAGGGCCGACAACCTAGCCGACACCGTGCGGCGCCACACGCCAGACAACTTTAGGAGCGCCAAGTAGAAGAGCCTTCGGAAGGCGACAATGCTATTGGAACGCTATGTTCGAGGCCGGACTAGAAATCCGAAATGAATTCACTGCAATCATCGAGCAAGACAGCGAATGGTACCGACCCTAATGTCCTGGGAATGCCGGAGCCAACGACCAAGGTACCACGAAAGAGGAAGCTCGTGACCGCCTCGTCGAGGCTGTCGCTCTCATACTCCAGGACCGCCTGGAAGACGGACTCTATGGAGTGCTAGCAGACGCAATCCGCGAGGCAGTCGTAATGGGTTGAACCGCAGTTCGCTGTTGCGCCGTCTTCGCAGTCACGGGTGCAACCTGAACCGCGAGGGGGCTCTTATTGCGTCTGGTGGAACCTTGCCACCGGCGCCACGGCGTTCATACCCAGCTTGTTTACATGTAGCCGGGCCAGTTGTTAATCTGAATAACAGTCCCGACGGCCTCTCCCAACGGCCTCCAAGGAGGTAACCCTTTGCCCCGCTTTCTACCCTACGGCGACATGGACAAGATTTCGTCCTTGTCCAAGCGCCGGGGTTTTGTCTTTCAAAGCAGTGAAATCTACGGCGGGCTTGGCTCTACTTGGGACTACGGTCCCTTGGGCGTAGAGTTGAAACGGAACGTCAAGGAGGCTTGGTGGCGCTCTGTGATTCTGGAGCGGGACGACATGGTTGGCCTGGACGCCGCGATCCTGATGCACCCCCAGGTTTGGGTGGCCAGCGGTCATGTGGAGAATTTCAGCGATCCCTTGGTGGAATGCAGGGGCTGCAATAGCCGCTTCCGCCAAGACCACCTGCTCGAAGCCGCCGGTCTCGATCCCCAGAAGCCCGATGCGGCAGTGGCGGTCTCCGAATTACGCTGTCCCGAATGCGGCGGCGAATTGACCGAGCCGCGGCGTTTCAACTTGATGTTTCGCACCTTCATGGGACCGGTTGAAGACACGGCCAACGAGGTTTACCTGAGGCCGGAAACGGCCCAAGGGATCTTCGTCAATTTCCCCAACGTGGTTAATTCGACCCGAAAGAAGCTGCCTTTTGGAATCGGGCAGATTGGCAAGTCGTTTCGTAACGAGATCACCCCCGGCAACTTCACCTTCCGCACCCGCGAGTTCGAGCAGATGGAGGCGGAATTCTTCGTGAAACCGGGTACCGACCAAGAGTGGCTTGACCGCTGGGTCCGGGACCGCTTCGAATGGTACGTCGGTCTCGGAATACGGCGGGAAAACCTGCGGCTGCGCCGCCACGGTTCCGATGAGTTGGCCCATTACGCCGCCGACTGCTACGACGTGGAGTACCGCTTCCCTTGGGGATGGGCCGAGTTGGAGGGAATTGCCGACCGCACCGACTACGACCTGAAACAACACGCCCAATTCAGCGGGGAAGACCTCAGCTATTTCGACGACGAAAACCAGGAACGCTATTACCCTTACGTTATCGAACCCTCAGGCGGGGTCGATCGGGCCACCTTGGCCTTCTGGCTGGACGCCTACGATGAAGAACCGGACGGAAACGCGGTCCGGGTGGTATCCCACATAAACCGGCGCCTGGCCCCGGTCACGGTAGCCGTGTTGCCTTTGAGCCGCAACGAACGCTTGGCGCCAACCGCCCAACGAATTCACCGGATGCTGCGCCAGCATTTCAAGACCCAATTCGACGACGCCCAGAGTATCGGCCGTCGCTATCGCCGACAGGACGAAATAGGTACACCGTACTGCGTCACTATCGATTTCGACACCCTCGACGACAAGCGGGTGACCATCCGCGACCGGGACACCATGTCCCAAGACCGGGTGCCGGTGTCCGAACTGGCGGACATCCTGAGGGACAAGCTGGAACACGGCTGGTGACTCGAAACTCCTCGGTTCATTCGGTTCCGGTCGCAACGCAAAAGGGATTGGGTTGGCCGCACCGGGCGCCGGCCAAGCTACAGGACTGACGCAAGTGCCCAATCTGGTCGCCGCCACCATTCGACAGGGACTCTTCACCCATGTGGTAGGACGGCGTTTACTGTTCTATCCCCAACTGTCCTCGACCATGGACGAGGCTGCGCGCCTTGGACAGCAGGGGGCCGAAGAGGGGACAGTCGTGGTGGCCGAGGTCCAAACGGCGGGAAGAGGCCGTCAAGGCCGGAGTTGGGTCTCGGAGCCGGGCAACCTGCTGGTATCGGTGTTGTTCCGGCCCGACGTGAGTCAACTGCCGTTTATTTCGATCATTGGCGGCATTGCCACCGCCCGCGCGGTACGCAAGACCACCGGCTTGGACCCAAGAATCAAGTGGCCCAACGACCTCATGGTCCAAGGCCGTAAGGTGGCCGGTATCCTGGCCGAGAGTTCCATCGCCGGACATTCGGTATGGTATGCTGTCCTCGGCATCGGGGTCAACGTTAACCTGGACCCGGCGCAGTCGGAAGATATCGCCGCCTTGGCTACCAGCCTTAACGCCGCGGCTGGCCGTGATGTCCCTCGGGATGACCTGCTTCGCCAATTGCTCCACGACCTTGATGCCCTTTGCCTGCAAGTAAAGCGGGGCCAATCACCCGTTCCCGAGTGGCGGGACCTGTTGGAGACCACCGGTCGGAGGGTAGACGCCGTTTCGGGGCCCGACACCTACTCCGGGACAGCGGAAGGAGTCGACGATACCGGCGCACTGCTTTTGCGGCTGGACGACGGCCGGCTGGTAACCCTGACCGCCGGGGACGTTACCCTGGGAAGCTGACCCACCCCATGGCGACAAAAAGAGAGGGGCTCGTATGCTGGAGTCGCTTAGTCTGGACGGCAAATCCATCGCAATTACCGGCGGCGGCACCGGGCTCGGCTTGGCCATGGTGCGGGCCTTGGCCCGGGCTGGCGCCAACCTAGCCATCGCCGGCCGGCGTTCCGGTCCCATCGAGGAGGCCGCTGCCGAGGTGCGGTCGTTGGGGCAGGACGCCATCGCCGTTCCCACCGACGTAACCAACTCGGCCGAGGTCGACGCCTTTGTCCAAGGCACCATCGAACGATTCGGCAGGATCGATGTTCTGATCAACAACGCTGGGGCCGTTCAAGACAACGTCCGCAAACCCATCTGGGACATCACCGACGAAGATTGGAGCCGGATCATGGACGTCAACCTAACCGGCGCCTTCTACTGTTCCAGGGCGGTGTCCCGGCCGATGGTGGACGAAGGCCACGGCAAGATAATCAACGTAGCCTCGGGTTTCGGGATGCGCGGCGGCCGCGACATCTACATGTATTGTTGCAGCAAGGGCGGGATGATCCAACTCACCCGGGTGCTGTCCTTCAACTTGGCCCGTTACGGTGTGACCGCCAATTCCATCGTTCCCGGATTCGTGCCCACCGGCAACAGCGGCGCGACCACCGAGAGCCTGCCGCGCTCTGGCGATTTCCTCCCCATAGGCAAACTCGGCAAACCGGAAGACTTCGGACCCTTGGCCGTTTTTCTTTCTTCCAGCGCCTCGGACTACATGACCGGAGAGATGGTCATCGCCGACGGCGGCGGCCTAGCGGGGGGCGTAACCCCCACCGGCCACGCGCCCTTGATCCCCATGGAGCAATAGGAGCCGTCTCATGCCGGTCTTATCCGAGTACGACCTCTCGGGCCGAGTGGCCATTCTGGCCACGTCCGGCGGCGAAGAAGCCCCTTATCTGGCCCGAGCGTTGTCCGAGGCCGGGGCTTCCGTATTCGTTATAGCCCGCAACCAACCGCAATTGGACGGGGCGTTATCGGCCTTGCCACCGCCCAGTCGCGGCGCCGTCATGCCCTCGGCCTCAGGCGGGGCTGCGGACGCAGCTATGGCCGAGTTCGACAGTTGCCACGACCGGGTCGATATCCTTGTGAACGACGGCCGGTCCATCTTCGCCGCCCCCACTAGCGAAATCACCGAAACCGACTGGGATGAAATGCAGGCCCGCAACGCCAAGATGCCCTTTCTGCTCTGTCAGCGGGTACTGCCCCGCATGGCGGAACGGGAGCACGGACGGGTGGTCAACTTGGTCTCGGAACTGGCCGAACGGGGCATGGTCAACGGCTCGGCCTTTGCCGCCAGCCAAGCTGCCCTGCTCTCGCTGACCCGCTCCTTGGCCGTGGAATGGGGCCGCTACAACATCCGGGTCAACGCCGTGGGCACCGGATGGATCGACACCCAAGGCCAACCGGTGGAAGAACAGCGGGAGGAACTCTTGGTGCGGTATACGCCCCTTCGCCGCAAGGGCCGTCCCGAAGACATAGGCCCATTGCTGGTCTATCTTTGCTCCGAGTCCTGTGATTACTCCACAGGCCAGCCGGTTTACGTGGACGGCGGGCTGAACGCCCACCCTTAGCCCAACGGCCCGCGTCACTATTTCCGATTGCTTCGGACGGATGTTTCCTTGGTTGCCGCCTGTTGACTAATGTACAATTATCCTGCGAATTCTGGTACCTTTTCGGCTTCGGCGCCTTGCCGGTCCCGGTATATTGTGAATTCCCGTTGTTCTTTTTGCATGGGTTTAGATGAATCGCCAGTCCTCTGAGTTTGCCAACGGTATCCCGCGCCTGCCGGGTATGGATGACGTTTATGGGAAGGGGTGGGAGCGTAAGAACCGGCTCCAAGAACGCTTGATCAAACTGCTGGGCAGCTACGGCTACCGGAGTGTGGAAACGCCGGTGTTGGAGCCTACCGAGCTCTTCATGCGGAAGTCGGGCGGGGAGCTGGCGTCTCAACTCTATAGTTTCATCGACCCCGGCAGCAACGCGGTGAGCCTGAGGCCCGAATTCACCGCTCCCATCATGCGGCATTACTTCGAACGCGGGGTCGAAAGCCCGGTGCGGTGGCAGTACTGCGGCCCGGTATTCCGGTCGGAAGGAAGTGGCGCCGGCGGCCAATTTACCCAGATCGGCGGTGAATTGATAGGCCCCTCCAGCCGCTTGGCGGCGGTCGAGTTATTAAGCCTAGCGGCGGCTGTGGCCGCCGCCGCCGGAGTATCCGGCTGGAAGCTCCAATTGGCCGACTTGGACTTACTGACCAATCTGCTCGGCCCCATTGAGCTTTCGGAGCGGGCACGGGACTTCGTGCTCCAGAGCGTACCCCGCCTGCGCGAAGGTAAGAAGTCGGCCGACGTTCTTTTTGAAGAGGCCCGGCGCCTTCATCTCGCCGGCCAGCCCTCCGGTCTTGATCACCTGAGCCAAGCCGTCGAAGGGTTGGACGACTCCCAGGCTCGGGTGGTATTGCGCGGCCTGTTGTCTTGGAACGCCAGCGATAATTTCGGCCAGCGCAGCCCGGAAGATGTGGTGGAACGGCTGCTGCGCAAAGTACGCAAGCCCGACCGCGACTCCGAAGTAAGGTCGGCGCTGGAGTTGGCTGGGGCTCTGGCGCAGGTCCACGGTAGACCCGGTCCAGCATTGGAGGCAGCGAGGGCCGTATTCCGAGGTGCCGGGTTGGATGGGTCGGAAGTCGGGCCGTTGTCCGAGGTCTTGGAGTTGCTCTCCGGTCAACTTGACGTCGATGAACACATAGTCCTTGACTTCGGCTTGGCCCGTGGTCCGGCCTACTACAACGGTATCATCTTCGAGGTCACCCACCCCGGCTGGCCCGCTCCGTTGGGCGGGGGCGGACGGTACGACGGCTTGGCCCGGGCCTTGGGCTACCCTTGGTCTCCGACCGCCCTCGGCTTCGCCTATAACCTTGATGCTCTCATGGCCGTCACCGCCGCCTCTGCGGAATCTCCGAGTGACACCGGTCCTACGGGCGGGGCCTTGGTGACGGCGGCCGGTTCCAGCGGCTACCCCCACGCATTGCGGGCGGCCCAAGAGATACGGGAGCAGGGCGGGACCGCCGAGTTGGATGTGAGCGGTCACAGTTTGGAACTCGCCAAGTCCTACGCCGCGAACAGGGGGTTGAAGCGAGTATTGTGGGTCCACGAAGACGGCCAACGAACAACCCACGAAGTGGGACAGCCGTAGTGTCGACCCCGGACCGCTTGGCCCAAAACAACCGCCCCCAGCAGCCGGGCTTGCGAATGGTTTTGCCCAGCGATGGCGACCTCCACGAACCGTCCCTGAGCTTCATGCGCTCCTGCGGCCTGACCGTGTTGCGCCCCAACGCCCGGCGTTATACCGCCACCATCCCGGCCTTGCCGGGCGTGGACGCGCTGTTCCAGCGCACCGCCGACATCACCCAGAAAGTGGAAGAAGGCAGCGCCGAACTGGGGATAACCGGCTTGGACCGGGTGCTGGAAAACCGGGCCGCCGAACTCTTGGCCGAGGTCTTGATAGAAGATCTCGGTTTCGGCCGGTGCGATTTGGTGCTTGCCGTCCCCGCCGCTTGGGTCGACGTTACTTCCTTGGCCGACTTGGCGGACTTGGCCCTGGAATTTCGGCAGGAAGGGAAGCAATTACGCATCGCCACCAAGTACCCCCGGTTGTTGCGGGCCTACCTTTACGAGCGAGGGATCAACTATTTCACGTTGGTCCCGGCCAGCGGCGCCATGGAAGCGGCGCCGGCCGCCGGGTATGCTGACCTCATCGCCGATATAACTGCGACCGGCGCTACGCTCCGGGAAAACCGGCTCAAGACCGTGGACGACGGCACGATTCTCTCCTCCCAGGCCTGCTTAGTGGCCAACCCGGCCCTGCTGGGTAAGTCCGCTGCGGCCTTTGGCTTGGCCCGTTCCGTCACCGAAATGATGGAAGCTCATCTCCGGGCCGGGCCTTTTTATCGCATCTCGGCCAACGTTCAAGGCCCGTCGGCTGAGGCGGTGAGCGCGACCATTCTGGCCCGCCCCGGCCTCTCCGGTCTTCGGGGTCCCACGGTATCCAGGGTTTACAACCGGGTAAACGATCGGGATGTCAGCATGGAAGAAGCCTGGTTCAGCGTTAGTCTCTTGGTCGAGAAGGAATCTTTGATGGAGGCCGTCGACCATCTCAGGAACTGCGGCGCGGTTGACGTCGCTGCGGCGCAGTTGGATTACCTCTTCCTAAGTCACTCCCAAGCGTACGAGAGCCTGTTCGGGAACGGTTCGACAAGCCGGGAGTGACCGGGTAAAATACAATCGCCGCGATTACAAGATGCCCAACCTGCCGATGCACATATTCCTGGCTAGCCAGGTGGCCGAGCAACTCGACCGCGGTTACCTCTACGATAACATCGGCAGCTTCTACCTCGGTTCCACCACCCCGGACATCCGCGCCATGACCAAGTGGCCCCGGGAACAGACCCATTTCTCGCTACTGTCGGTGGAGGAGGTTGGCGCCGGGACCCGCGCTATGTTCCGGAACCACCCGGAACTGCTGGTGGACGATGGCGTCTCCGAGGCGACGCGGTCCTTTATTCTGGGGTACATCAGCCATTTGGCTGCCGACGAGACTTGGATCACCAGCGTGTACCGGACCAACTTCGACACCTCCTTCGAGGAAACGCGCCTTACGTCCGATCAAGTCGAAGCCGACATTTGGGACCGGGCCATCCAACTCGACATGGACCGCCAGTCCCTCCCGGAGCTACGGCGGCTCGCCGAGCCCCAAGAAGCCGTCTCCTGCGGCGACGAAGGGGTATCGGTTACATTTTTGGAGGATGGCCTTCTTACTGAGTGGAAAGAATGGGTGGGCCGCTTCATGGGCATGGAGTTTAACTGGGACCGCCTGAAGCGGGCGCTGAACCGTATGTACCGGGACAACGACGAGGTGCAAGAGTCAGTGGGGGAATTCCTGGAACGTATGCCCGGAAGCCTTGAAGAAGTGTACGAAAAGATACCCGAAGCCAAGGTGGATTCCTACCGCCAGCGGGCGGTGGCCGCCACCGTCGCCCAAATACGCGAGTACCTCCCAGCCTAGCTATAATTCGACCGGCCGGTTACCGTCCGACCATCGGCCGGATGATTAGCAAGAAATTGGAGCGACCCAGTGACTCTTAACGTGATACGCGGCGTTCAGGATGCGGAGAGCGTTCTCACGCGCGTGGACCCGCTCGACCTTTCCTCCCTTCCCGACTCCGTAGTGGCCCGCACCCGGCAGGCCTTCGGTGAAGGGGTGACACCCGAGCAATCGGTCGTCCAAATCCTGCGGGACGTACGCCAAGAAGGCGACGAGGCGGTGCGGCGCTATGCTAAATTGCTCGACGGCGCCGACTTGGAGCAGTTTCAGGTTGACGACAAGCTAATCGCCCGGGCCCGTGAGAGCGTCAGCCCGGAACTGCGTCAGTCCCTGGAACTAGCGGCCCAGAGGGTCCGGGACTTCCACGAGGCAACCATGCCCCAAGGGTGGCTGGACCGCAAGCAGGGACTGGGGGAGTTGGTGCGGCCCTTGGAACGGGTGGGCCTGTACGCTCCCGGCGGCAGCGCCGCCTACCCATCCACCGTGCTGATGACCGCCATTCCCGCCAGGGTGGCCGGGGTGGGTGAAGTCATTCTGACTACGCCCCGCTTGGGCGACCAACCGCTGAACCCGGCAGTTGTGGCCGCTGCGGAAATCGCGGGTGTCGACCGCCTCTACCAAGTGGGCGGCGTGCCCGCCATCGCCGCCATGGCCTACGGCACCGAAACTATGCCGAAGGTGGACAAAATCTGCGGGCCCGGCAACGTGTTCGTCGCCTACGCCAAAAAGCTGGTCCAAGGCCAAGTCGACATCGACGGCGTCTTCGGCCCCACCGAGACCATCATCGTAGCCGACGATTCAGCGAACGCCGGTTTCTGTGCGGCCGACCTCATCGCTCAAGCTGAGCACGACCCTTTGGCCACAGCGATTCTGGTTACTGACAGCCAAGCGTTGCTCGACCGGGTGGAGCGCCAGGTCGAAGAGCGGCTGGCCTCTACTCCCAGGGGAGAGGTGGCCCGGCAGGCCTTGGAGCGCCAGGGGCGGGTCGTGCTGGTAGACTCCTTGGACGACGCCGTTCGCTTGGTAAACCACATCGCCCCTGAGCACCTGTGCCTATTGTTACAGGAGCCTTGGGACTGGGTAGACCGCATCAAACACGCCGGCGGACTGTTCTTGGGCGAATATTCTCCGGAAGTAATGGGCGACTACATCGCGGGGCCCAGCCATGTGATGCCCACCGGCGGTACCGCCCGCTTCGGCTCCGCGTTGAGCGTCCACCACTTCCTTAGGACTATGCCGGTGGTAGGCCTGAGCCCGGACGACTTCCGACACCTCGGCCCCGCCGCCGTCCAAATCGCCAACGCCGAGGGGCTGGCCGGTCACGCCGGGGCCGTCCAAGTACGCCTCGATTCTCTCTCCAATAACTAAGGTTTCCGGCGGTCGTTTAGATGGACGCTTCCTCAATAAAAAACGCAATGCTCCCGCACATCCAGAGCATGGAGCTATACCACGGCGTGGACCCAATGGAGGTCATGGCGGAGCGCGCCGGCATTCCCCCCGAGAAGATAATACGGCTTAATGGGAACGAGAATCCCTACGGGGCGTCGCCCGGTGTGGCCGAAGCGCTGGCTAATTTCCAGAATTACAACCACTACCCCGACCCCGGACAGCGGCAGTTGCGCCGGGCGCTTTCCGGCTATGTCGCCGTGCCGCCGGAAAATATCGTGGCCGGCAACGGCAGCGACGAGTTAATCGACCTGTTGTTGCGTGTCTTCGTCGGGCCCGGCGACAACGTGATCACCGCCACGCCGACCTTCGGTATGTACTCTTTCAACACCGGGCTTTGTGGTGGTCGAGCGATTGGCGTTCCCCGAGACGATAATTTCGAGATCGACATTGAAGAGGTCAAGCTGGCGATAACGGCCAAGACCAAGGCGATCATCATCGCCAGCCCAAACAACCCCAGCGGCAATCTCGCATCCGAGGCCGAAATACTGGCGCTGCTGGACACCGGCGTGATGGTGATCGTGGACGAGGCTTACCACGAATTCAGCGGTGTAACCGTCCTGCCGTTGCTGGAGGACTATCCAAACTTGGTGGTGCTTCGCACCTTCAGCAAGTGGGCGGGACTGGCCGGGCTGCGCATCGGTCTAGGCGCCATGCACGAGGAACTGGCCCAGACCATTATGGCCATCAAGCCTCCCTACAACGTCAACCTAGCCGCCGAAGTGGCGCTGACCGCGTCGCTGGAAGATGTTCCCGCCCTGCTGGAACGGGTGAACAACATCATCGCGGAACGGGAGAGAATGGCCGGACTGCTCGGCAGCCTGCCCCAGGTAAAGCCTTGGCCGTCCCAGGCGAATTTCATTCTGTGCCAGCTCCCGGAAGGCAGCGGCAAGAATGTGTTCGAGGGGCTGTGCAGCCGCGGCATCTTCCTACGGCACTGGGACAACGACCGGCTCCGGGACTACGTCCGGGCCAGCGTGGGGTTTCCTTTCGAGACCGACGCGGTGGTCCAAGCAATGGCGGAGCTCACTGAAGAAATCAGCGCCGGAGATGGACATGGCATCTGAGGGCGGACCGTTGGCCGGATTCGGTCCCAGGACGGCTACCATCGAGCGTGCCACCGGGGAGACCGAGATTTTCCTGGCGATGGACTTGGACGGCAGCGGGACCTACGAAGTCGACACCGGGAACGGTTTTCTGGACCACATGGTATGCCAGGTCTCTCGGCATGGCCTGATTGACATAAACCTCCGCGCCAAAGGTGACCTGCACACCGGTTGGCATCACTTGGTGGAGGACGTGGGAATCACCCTGGGCCGGGCATTTCGAGAGGCCTTGGGGGACGCTAAGGGCATCCGGCGCATGGGCCACGCCATCGTCCCGTTGGACGAGACCCTGGCCATGGTTGCCTTGGACTGCTCAGGCCGGGGTTACGCCGTGATTGAGACCACCTTAGACGATACCATGGTGGAAACGCTGCCCGGCTCGTTGGTGCGCCATTTCTTCGAGTCCTTCGCGCTGGAAGGAAAGATAAACCTTCACGCGAAAATCCTCACCGGCGCCGACCCGCACCACAAGGCCGAGGCCCTATGCAAGGCGCTGGCCCGCTCGCTGCGCGACGCCTTGGAGCCCGACCCACGCGCCCCCGGCCAAGTCCCCAGCACCAAGGGCACAATCAGTGTTTAACTCAGGGACCGCAACCTAGACAATCTGGCGGCAAGCGCCCTTGAAGTCGCCCGCTCCTTGTTAAAGTGAGACCGCTGGGCAACTCAGCAGCCACTTTGGTCGCTATCCACGTTGGCTGCTATATACAATGTCCTCTGAAGTCTAGCTCGAAACGTTCTCTACTCGTTCGGCCAAGGTTCGCGCGGCCAAGGCTTTAACCTTGGCGGTCGCTTCGCCCGGAGAAACTCCGTAGACCATCACTCCCGGTAGGTCAGTGACTTCCGCTATCCACCGGCCGTCTTCTTCCTGTTCCAGCTAGATATTTAACCTCATGCTTTCCCCAAGTAAAAGAGGCGGCCAGTTACTTCTGTCACTGCCGGCCCCTGCGGGCGATGAATTCAGGAAAGGCTTGCTCGACCCCGTAGCCCTGTACTTTGTCGGTGAAATCGCGTTCGTTCTCCCACATCTTCCGCAGGTCGGCCGCTTTGTCTTGCAGCAACAACTCCTTGATGCCGGTGACCGACTCGGGCCGGTGGCCGGCGATGGTGGCGGCGATTTCCATGGTCTTGGCCCGCAGTTCTCCGGCTGGCACCAAGTGGTTCAGCAACCCCACCCGGTAGGCCTCCTCAGCTTCGACGACTCGGCCAGTCAAGAGGTATTCTTTGGCGATGGGCCAACCGACTTGGTTGGTAAGAGTCCAGGTGCTGTTGATGCGCCCGTAGGCCACCGCGAGGAACCGGAACCTGGTATTCTCGCAACCCAGCCGCATGTCGAGGCAGGACGCCAGCACCGCGCCGCCGCCGTAGGCCAGTCCGTTCATCATCCCGATCACCGGCTTGGGGGAGGCGGAAATCTCGTACATCCACTGCTGGTACCGTAAGGAGTCGGCATCCATCTGTTCCTGGGTACGCTCCTTGGCGTGGACCCGTTGCTCGTGAATGTCACCGCCAGCGGAAAAAGCCCGGTCCCCTGAGCCGGTGATGACGATGCAGCCGACTCCGTCGTCGGCGTTGGCCGCCATTACCGCGTGGTAAAGTTCCTCGTCCAGCCGGTGGTTCATGGCGTTCAAGACCTCTGGCCGGTTCATCGTAATCACCGCCACCCGGTCCTCAACCTCCACCAGAATATGCTCGTAGTCCATGCCAAGCCTCCCGTGCGAATGCGACAAGTCGATTTTACGAATGGCGCACCACGGCGTCAATCTGGACCCTTGGCGCCCCTAGGCCAACGATGACGGGCGGCCACCGGTGGTTTCGTGAATAGCGTAGAATATTGGCGGGAGTTTAGGAGTGGACACTTTTAATTGGCCGATTCAGATTTCCAGTCTGGACGGCGGACAAACGCGAGAAATAGAGGCGAGCGTAGATACCGGCGCTACCTTTACCGTGCTGCCGTCGCGCCTCCTCAGAGAGATGGGAGTTGCGGTGACGCGGCAAGCCAAGTTCGAATTGGGCGACGGGCGCATAGTCGATCTGGACGTCGGAGAGGCCAGGGCCACCATCAATGGAGCAAGCGTCACCACCGAGGTAATCTTCGGGCCGGATGATTCCGTTCCCCTGCCCGGCGCCTATACTTTCGAAGGCCTCCTGCTCGCCGTAGACCCAGTTAATCAGAGATTGGTTCCCACCAACGCAATCTGGTAATAGACCGTAAAATCGCCATGGTTTCACCCATGTCACCCATGTCACCCATTGCCCCGTTCCGCGCCATCCTTCAGGCGCCAACGGGAGCCCGCGAGGGCCAGTCTGTACTCCCGATATGCTAAACTCCGTTGGGACAGAGAGGCCGGGCTCAAACCGGTGGCCCAAATCGCTCCGGAGTTAGGTAGTTGGCGCAGCGGTTCAAGGCCGGCGAGGCGGTAATCGAGTTGTTGCCGCAGGAGGGCGTTTCCCACATCTTCGGAATTGTGGGGTCGTCATTCCTGGATATTCTGGACCCGCTCTACGACCGCGACGACATCGAATTCATCGGCGTTCGCCACGAGCAGGGCGCCGCGCTGATGGCCGACGGTTTCAGCCGCATATCCGGCTCGCCCAGCGTCTGCTTGGTCACCAACGGGCCCGGAGTATTGAACCTCACCTACGGGATCGCCTCGGCTTACGTGGCCCATTCTCCCGTGGTGGTGCTGGCGCCATCAGCCTCTCGCAGCCATCAATACCGGGACTCCACCCAGGAATTCGACCAAGTGGCGTTGTTCCGTCCCATCACCAAGGCTGCCTTCCCCATCAACCGCTTGGACCGTCTGCCCGACGCTTTGCGCCATGCCTTTCGCGTTGCGACCTCGGGGCGGATGGGACCGGTGTTGCTGGACATCCCGCGGGACCTGCTGCCCGGCGGCGAGGTAGAGTTGGAAGCCCTGCCGCCCCCTCATTACCGCTCCGGCCAGACCAGGGCTCGGGGCGATTTGGGGCTCATCCAACAAGCGGCCGAACTCTTGCTGGCCGCCCAGCGACCGGTGATCCTGGCCGGAGGCGGGGTACAGTGGAGCAACGCCGGGCCCGAGGTGTGCCGCCTGGCTGAGGCCACCGGGGCCGCCATCGTTACCTCCTACGGACGGGCCGACGCGGTGCCCAGCGATCACCCCAACTTCCTGGGGCACCTGGGTCGCCTGGGTGCGCCCGAGGGCATCGAAGCGGCGCGGGAAGCCGACACCATTCTGGCCGTTGGCACACGGCTGGGACAGTCCACGACGTTCTTCGACCACCGGTTCATCCAGCCGGGAGTAAACATAATCCAGATCGAGATCGATCCCGAGGCCATCGGCCGAAATTACCCGGTCTCGGTGGGAATAGAGGGCGACGCCAAGACGGTATCGGAGGGACTGCTGGAACTGGTCCGGGAGCGCGAGCCGCGCCCCAACCCGCAATGGCTGGCCGAGATCGAGAATTGGTCGGCCCGGCGGGCGGAACGGCTGCGCGGCGAGGAACGGCTCGACACTCTCCCCATGAAACCGCAACGGGTGTACGCCGAGCTAAGGCGCGTGATGCCCCGAAACGCTATTGTGGCCTTGGACGCCGGGCTGGCGCCCAACTTCGGGCAGGACCGACTGGATTTCTTTGAGCCCCGCAGCCTGATGACCTCCTTGGACTTGGGCGGACTGGGCTTCAGCTTCCCGGCCTCCTTGGGCGCCAAATTGGCCGCTCCCAACCGGCCGGTGATTAACTTTAACGGCGACGGCGGCTTCTTGTTCAACGCTCAGGAATTCTCCACCGCCGTGGAATACAACATCCCTGTCGTATCGGTGGTGATGAACAACGGAAGCTGGGGATCGGAAAAAGCCTATCAGCGTTTCGCCTTCAACGAACGCTATATTGGAGCGGACACCAACAACCCCCGGTTCGACAAATATGCCGAACTCTTTGGTGGCGCCGGGTTCTACGTGGAACGGCCCGAGGACGTAGCCGACGTATTCCAGGAGGCGCTAAACGCCGGTAAACCCAGCATCATCGAGATACCCATCGACCCCGACGAACTGCCGCGCCCGGCCCGCCTCGCCGACGTCCAAGCGCCCCAATCTTGATTTAACCCCAGGGAACGAAGAGAAAAAATTATTAATCTCTGTGTTCTCTGTGCCCTGTGCGGTGAATAATTTATGGAAGAGCCGGTTTTTCCTCAAGAAATCAGCCTGGAAGACAACGCCGTGGTAATCCTTTGGGACGACGGGCACCGCAGCCCCTTCCCTCACCGGTACCTGCGGTTGCGCTGTCCCTGCGCGACCTGCATAGACGAGATGACGGGACGGCCCACGCTGGACCCGGACTCGGTCCCTCAGGAGGTTAAGGCAATCGACCAATTGCCGGTCGGCAATTACGGGGTGCAGTTCCTCTGGACCGATACCCACTACACCGGCATCTACACCTACAAGGTTTTGCGCGCGGCCTGCACCTGCATCATTTGCAATACAGCCCGGGCCCAAACCGCCCAAGGGGAGGGCTAAGAAGAACCGGGCGTCGGGTCTTGGCTGCGCGAACGCAACGGCTTCTCCAGAGACGCCTTGAATTTGGGGGCCGTAAAGGTGTTGGACTTGAAGGCGAAGTTGGAAAGCTGACGCTCCGCAGGCGTCCCGCACTCCGTACATGGGGCCGGCTCACCAGACTGGGACACCGAGCGTATGACCTCGAAATCGCGCTCACATTGAGAGCAGTAGTATTCGTAGATTGGCATGGAGACCTCCGGGAGTCCAATAGTCGATTGATTATATTCTACCGCCACCGTCCGCCCCGAGTCATTGCGGACCTGATGAGACAGAATACATGGCAGAAACTACCGACGTTGCCATAATCGGCGGCGGGGCCGCCGGGTGCGCGGTCGCCTACTACTTGGCCGAAGCCGGAGTGAAGGCGACCATCATCGAGCGAGAGGGTGTGGGCAGCCAAGCGTCGGGGTACGCCGCCGGCGGGCTCAACCCGCTCCAAGGCGCCGGGATTCCCGGACCCCTCGGCGCCTTCGCCTGGGAGTCTTTTCGAATGCACTTGCGTTTAGCTGGGCCGCTGAGCAACCGGACGGGCATCGATTACCAACTGCGTACCGTCTCCCAAATCAAGTTGGCCTTCGACGAGGTCGAGTTTCCGGAACTCCAGGAAACGATAGATCTCTTCTCAGCCGCAGGGGGGTTCGAGGGCCGTTGGCTGGACGCCGAAGAAGTGCAACGCTTGGAACCACGGATCACTCGCAACGCCATTGGCGGCGTGTACCAATACGGTAACAACGCCTTGGACAGCCTCCGTTTTACCCAGGCGCTGGAGTCCGCCGCCCGGTCTGCCGGCTCCGCCCTGCGAGAGGGCAAGGTGACGGGGATCGAAGTCAACGGCGGAAGCGGCGTCCGCGTTCTGCTCGACGACGGCACGCTGGAATGCGGACGGGTGGTTCTCGCCACCGGACCTTGGTCGCGCGTGGCCGAGCCGTGGCTGGGAGTCTACATCCCCGTCGACCCGCTCAAGGGCGAGATTCTGCGCTTGGCGATTCCCGGCCAGCCGTTGCGGCACGACATTTCCGGCGGCGGCGGGAGCCTGTACCCCAAGCCCGACGGCCTCGTCTGGTGCGGCACCACCGAGGACTGGCGCGGATTCGACCGCCAGCCGCTACAAGAGACCAAACGGTGGCTCCTGGAGCGGGCAACCAGTCTGGTCTCCGACCTGGCAGCGGCAAGGGTGGTTGAACACACCGCCTGCCTCCGGCCGGTAACGCCCGACTGGCTGCCCCTTCTGGGCCCGGTCCCGGGAAACGAGAACATCTACCTAGCCACCGGCGCTGGCAAGAAAGGCATCCTGCTGGCGCCCGCCATCGGCAAGTCCATCGCCGACCTGATCACCACCGGCGAGACGCCTATTCCCATCGCCGGTTTCTCACCAGAGCGGTTCGCGTCGAACGTTTAACCGCAGAGTCCGTAGAGAAAACCAAAAGAATCTCTGCGCTCTCCCTTCTCTCTGCGGTAAAAAAGGAGCAGCACTTTGTCCTTGGGTTGGGGTATTGTTGGAATTGGCAGCCACGCCCACCTGAAGATCGCCCCGGCGATGGGTGTGGCGCGTGGGGCCGAGCTGGTGGCGGTCTACAGCCGCGATCAAGGGCGGGCCGACGCCTTCGCCGAGACCCACGGGGCCAAGGCGTCATACAGCGACTTGGGCAGCCTGCTGGCCGACCGGCGGGTGGAGGCCGTCTTCATCGCGTCGCCCAATTCTCTCCATGCCTCCCAGACCGTGCAGGCCGCCAAGGCCGGGAAGCATGTGGTGACCGAAAAGCCGATGGCCACCAGCGTGAACGACGCGGCCGGCATGGTCAAGGCCTGCTTACAGAACGACGTGAAGCTGGGAATCGGCTTCGAATTGCGGTTTCACCCCGCCCATCTACTCGCCCGGGAACTCGTCGCCGACGGGGCCATTGGACGCATCCGGTTGGCCCACGGCCAATGGGGGCGCGGGGAACGCGGCGCGCCGGAGCACCTGCCCCGGACCGGCCTCCGGGCTTGGTGGGAACAGCCCGAACTTATGGGCGGCGCTTCGGTTTTGGTGGGCTTGGGCGTACACGTCTTCGACCTCTTCCGGTTCCTGCTCCAAGAGGAGATTACCGAGGTTATCGCCCTGACCGACGGCCAGACCGGGCAACAACCCTTGGAACACATCGCGGCGATCTCTCTGCGTTTGACCGGCGGGACCATTGCCACCGTCATGTGCGGCCGGATGCTGCCCGACACCCAGAACGACTTCGCCATCTACGGTTCCGACGGCCGAATCGCTGGCAAAGAGACCATCTGGGAAGGCCGCTTGGGACGGGCCGAGGTGGTGAGCGCCAGCATCAACCGCACCGAGACCTATGAATACGACTACCTGGCGAATTTCGTTGACGAGCTGGAGGACTTCGCCCAAGCAGTAGAGGAAGACCGGGAACCCCGCGCCACCGGACTCGACGGCCTAAAATCGGCGCTGGCAACCGCCGCCGCCATAGAATCGGCCCACTCCGGCCGTGTAGTAAGAGTCGACCAACCGGAGTAGCGGATCACTCCCGGAGGTCGGCAACGCTGACAAAGAGGAGGGGAGTCCGGATTATTCGATTCCCCTCTCATTACCGCTCATTTCACCCCACCCACTTGCGAAAGCTCGAAGACGCTGGTTATCTGGTCATCATGAAAGAGTTCCAGGACTCCAAGCCTTGCCTGGGTACAGGCGACGCCGACGGGACGCCGCGGCTTCGCCGAATATCTTTCCAACCTGGAGAAAGCGCTAAACTGACCGCTGCGCCAATAGCCCGCTAAACCGGACATAATTGAAATACTTGGGGAAAGAGATTGGTTCTTTTAGCGGCTGGGAGCTGGCTTACCACAAGCGCCGCACCCCATAGTTATCGAAATGCGGTTCAATGGAAACGAGCGTCAAGTCACGCGACAACGCCTGGGCGATGAGCATTCGGTCGAAAGGGTCTCGGTGTGGACCGGGCAGGGAGCCGGCGCGGGCGCCGTCCTCAATGGTTAACGGCAGTTCCTCGAAGTCTTGGCTGGCTATCGCCCCGGTAATGTCGAGGGCCAGCGCCTCCGCTTCCGGCAGTTTGCCAAGGCGATACTTGGTAGCAATCTCCCAAGCCGACACCGCGCTGATCAATATGTCGTTCTGTTCGTCTTCTATCGCCCGTTGAGCCGGGACCGACAACTGGCGGTCTCCGGCGAACCAACAGATTAACGCATGGGAGTCGAGCAATAGTCGCACTTACATTCACCCTCCCAAGCGGCAAGTTCTTCCTCTGGCAGGGCCTCAAAGAAGCGTTCATCTATGGAGATCAAGCCTTTCATGGAGCCGAATTGCCGCTGGCGGCGCTTTTCGACGGACACCAGCCGGGCGACGGGCTTAGCGTTGCGGGCGATGATTACCTCCTCGCCGGCCTCGACTCGCGCCAGCAGGCGGGACAGGTTGGTCTTCGCTTCGTGGACGTTCACCGTCGTCATCGCCGGCCCCTTGAAGACAAACTTAGCTAATCGTATGACTAACTGAAGTGGCTTGTCAATCGGAGAGTGAGCCATGGTGTAGATGTTCAATGATTATGTCAGGGTCTAACTGTTCAATGAAAATGTCAGTCTATGGAAGGACTGACGTTGACGACGAGAGAGCAGGCAAGGATACAAGTGTTGAACGGAGTGACCGCAGGAGGGGTGACTATGGGAGTTGCGGCACAGTTGATGGGAGTGAGCGAGCGCCATGTGTGGCGACTGCTGGCAGCCTACAGGAAGGAGGGAGCATCTGCCATAGCTCACGGCAACAGGGGGAGGAGGCCGTCGACGACCACGGACACACCTACACGACAGAGGGTCAGGGAGTTGGCCGAAGGCCCCTACGCAGGGCTCAACCACACCCATCTGACCGAGATGCTCTCGGAGCGAGAGGGGATCGACCTGTCACGCTCGACGGTCAGGAGGATACTGCTGGCGGCTGGCGTGCGGAGTCCGCGTCCTAGGCGAGCCTCCAGACGGTACAGCCGGCGGGAGCGCTACCCGCAGGAAGGGATGCTGCTTCAGGTCGATGGCAGCCGGCACGACTGGCTCCAGGGGCGAGGCCCCTACCTGACGTTGGTCGGAGCCGTGGACGACGCCACCGGAAGGGTCCCGGCCGCCCTGTTCAGGCAGCACGAGGACGCCCAAGGTTACCTGCTGATGCTCAGGGAGGTCATCGAGCGCCACGGTGTCCCCCTGGGCCTGTACAGCGACAGGCACGGCATCTTCCAGCGCTCCCCCAAGGAGCCCGAGAGCCTCGCCGAACAGCTCCGGGGCAGACGTGACCCCACGCAGTTCGCCAGAGCCCTCAGGGAGTTGGACATCGGTCTCGTCCTGGCCCACACCCCGCAGGCGAAGGGACGGATAGAGCGAGTCTGGGGCACCTTCCAGGACCGGCTGGTCTCTGAGATGAGGCTAGCCGGAGTCTCGACCATCGAGCAGGCCAACGAGGTGCTCTGCGAGTTCCTGCCACGCTTCAACTCCCGGTTCGGTGTGGAGGCGGCACAGCCAGGCTCGGCATATCGCCAACCGCCGCCCGGCGCCCGACTCGATGCCGTCCTCTGCTTCAAGTACATCCGCACCGTGGCAAACGACAACACCGTGCACTTCAACGGCTCCACCATGCAACTCATGCCCGATGAGCACAGGGCCAGCTACGCTCGCGTACAAGTCGAGGTCCAGGAACGGCTCGACGGCAGCATCGTCGTGGCCTACCGGGGCAGGACCCTGGCATCGGAACCGGCCCCTCCAGGACCCGTGACCCTCAGGGCCCGCAACGGCAGGCGCTCTAACGGCCACTCGCCTACTGACCTGCCAGGTAGTGGCTCTAACGGCGCACACACTCGCCCTGTAGGTGCTGAGCGACGGAACGGAGCGAAGAGCCTACAGGGCGTCGAACCCCGCCCCCCAACCAAGATCCGGGCTAGCTCCCCAAGGAACCCCGCCCCCGACCACCCCTGGAGGAGACGACTACTGACATAATCATTGAACACTTGCACTGACATTTTCACTGGACAACGACATCGGAGAGTGAGCCAGGGCGGACCGCATATCGCCAAATTGCTCACGAATTGTCGCATCTGCGGGAGCCGGACCACAGGAAGTTGTTCAAGGCGTTGATGACTGCTGATGTGCCTGATGGGAGGAAATACGACATCGGAAAGCAGGGCGCCGTCCACGGTCCGGCGTTCAGTCAAGGCGAAGGCCCTACGCCTGCGCAGGCGAGTTTATCCCACGACACCCGACCATGTCAGGGAGTTGGCCGCCGCCGGTGAGACCACCCGGTTGAAATCCGTAGCCGCCGTGATGCAGACTACGAAATAAACGTGCTAAACTAGCCATACTCCCCAGGGAGAGGCGAGAAATTGTTGCGCATCTACAACACCCTGTCGAAGCGCGTTGAAGAGATCGAACCGTCGGAGCCGGGGACCGTCCGGATGTATACCTGCGGCCCCACGGTCTACCGGGACGCTCACATCGGCAACCTGAGGACCTACCTCATGGCCGACTGGGTGCGTCGCGCTCTGCGTCACCACGGCCTCGAGGTACAGCACGTCAAGAACGTCACCGACGTGGGTCACATGCGCCAGGAGTTGGTGGAGACCGGCGGGGACAAGATGATTCTGGCGGCTCTGGCCGAAGGCAAGACCGTCCAGGAAATCGCCGCCATGTATGCCGGGCGGTTCCACCGCGACGAGGCCCGCCTGAACATCCTGGACGCTTCCGTGTTCCCTTGGGCCAGCGAGCATATCCCGGAGATGGTATCAATCGTCGAAACCCTTCTGGCCGACGGGCACGCCTACGAAAACGGCGGCAATATATACTACGATGTCCCCAGCTTCTCCGACTACGGCAAGCTTTCCCGCAACACCGGGGCCGATTTGTTGGAAGGCGTCCGGGCCGAGGCCGACCCGCTAAAACGCGACCCCCGCGACTTCACCCTCTGGAAAGCCGCGGAGCCCGGGCGGGACTTGAAGTGGGACAGTCCTTGGGGGCCGGGCTTCCCTGGCTGGCATATCGAATGTTCAGCTATGGCCTCCAAGTACCTGGGACGGAAGTTCGACATCCACACCGGCGGGGTCGACAATATCTTCCCCCACCATGAAGACGAGATAGCCCAGAGCGAGGCTGCCTTCGGCGAAGAGCATGTGCGCTACTGGGTCCACGGTCAACACCTGCTGGCCGACGGCGCCAAGATGGCCAAGTCATCGGGCAACGTCTTTTTGATTGAGGAGTTGATCGAGCGCGGTTTTGACCCGTTGTCCTTCCGCTACCTGTGCCTGAACATCCTCTACCGCCACCGGATGAATTTCACCTTCAACTCGCTGAAGGGGGCGGAAAAGGCGCTAACCGGGCTCCGCCAGAGAGTCTGGCTGTGGAGCCAAGAACCCGAGGTCAACGGCCATTCGGAACAGACCGAGTTGTTCCGGCGCCGCTTCTGGGACGCCATCGATAGCGATCTGGACCTCCCCGGCGCCGTGGCTCTCACTTGGGAGATGGCGCGCTCCGAGTTGCCCGGGCGCGCCAAGCTGGACCTGATCTTGGAATTTGACGAGATGTTCGGCTTGGATCTGAGCCAAGCGCCTACAGCCAACACCGTGGGCGAAGAGATCGCCGTGAGGGTCGAGGAACGGGCTTCTTTCCGGCGGCAACAGACCTACGAGAACGCCGACTCGATGCGGAGCCGGCTGGCCGCTGATGGATACGTGGTGCTGGACGCGCCCGATGGCACCCAGGTGCGGCCCAAGACGCCGATGGAGCAACGCTTGGACAAGTGGACGGCGGTCTCTTCCTCCCGAGAAGTGGAGTCCCTGCTGGACCGGCCGGCGGAGTACGATTTCACCTTCATTCTGAACGCCTACGGGTACCCTGAGGACGTCGACCGCTGCGTCCAAGGCATCCTGCGAAATTCGAAAGACCGTTCCACCGAGATCATCGTCATCGACAGCGGTTCCACCGACGGCACCGGTGAACTGCTGGAAGAATTGGAACGGCAGCACGCCGATGTCAGGGTGGTCCACTGCGATCACGTTATCGGCGACGCCGCCGGTAAGAACATCGGCATCAAGCAGAGCCGGGGTGAACACGTAATCATCATCGACGGCTCCACCGAAGTCGTCGGCGATATTCTGGGGCCGGTCTCGGCCCAACTGAGCGACCCCACGGTCGGCGTGTTCGGTCCCTACGGCCTCACCACCGACGACATGCAGCACTTCCACGAAGAGGTGGAATCGGGCGACGCCGACGCGATGCAGGCGTACATGATGGCCTTCCGCCGCGAGTCTGTCAGGACTGTCGGTCTGATGCGAGAGGTGTTCCGCTTCTACCGCAACCTCGACATCGATTACTGCTTCCAGTTCAAGGACAAGGGTTACCGGGTCGTGGCCGACTCGTCTCTACCGCTGGTCCGCCACGAACATCGCCAGTGGACCGAACTGGACGATAATCAGCGAGACGAGCTGAGCCGGAAGAATTTCGGCCGCTTCCTCAAACGCTGGGGACAGAGGCCCGACCTGCTGATTACCGCCGAAGGAAAAGCCTTCGGGGACGGCGCCTTCCGGCACTAGACCGGGCCGCCGATTCCTCCCCCGGGCTGGCGAGCCGGACCATCCCCATCCGCCGCATCGGCTTCGACGCCATCCTGTGGTCCCCTACGTTATTCACCGTTTCGGGTTTACTAACAGAAGATTTATGATTGGCCTATCATAGGGAATAACCAACATGGAGCCCTGCACCATTGTCCGAGTTTGCTGAAAAACTGGCCGCCGGCGACCAACGTACCCTGTCCCGGCTGATCACCTTGCTGGAAAGGGGTGACCCGGCAGCCGCCGAGATCATGAAGGCGGTGGACCGGTACTCCGGCAGGGCCTACGTCATCGGCATTACCGGTCCTCCCGGCGCCGGTAAAAGCACCATCGTCGAACAGATAACGAGACTGGCAAGGGGCAAGGAACAACGGATTGGCATTATTGCCGTCGACCCGACCAGCCCTTTCACTGGAGGAGCCCTGCTAGGCGACCGCATTCGGATGCAACGGCACTACCTCGACTCCGGCGTTTTCATCCGCAGCGTAGCCACCCGCGGCCAGACCGGAGGGCTACCCCGGATGATCAAGAGCATGACCCGGGCCTTGGACGCAGCGGGCATTGACTTGGTGATCGTGGAAACGGTGGGCGTGGGCCAGACCGAGTTGGGAATCGTCGGCGTAGCCGACACAGTGCTGGTCGCATTGGTTCCCGAATCGGGAGACGCCATCCAAACCCTCAAAGCGGGCGTAATGGAGATAGCAGACGTCTACATAGTCAATAAGGCCGACCGGGACGGCGCCGATCGGATGGCTGCTTTGATCACTGGGATGTTGCACATGGCCACGGTAACCCCGGAGTGGCTGCCGCCGGTGGTGCTGACCGCCGCTCATCGAGGCCAAGGTATTGAAGATCTGTGGAGCAAGGTGGAAGAGCACCGCCGGTACCTTAGCTCCAACGGGCATTTGGAGCAACGCCGGGGGCAACAACGAAAGAACGAGTTTCTGGAGGCGGTGGAGGAGGAGCTGGCCCGCCGCCTGCGCCGGCGGGTGTCGGAAGACCCGGAACTGATAGCCAGGCTGGACCAAGTGGCTGGCCGGGAGGCCGAACCTTACTCCTCGGCCCTCGAGTTCTTGGAAGCAACATCGGTGGACCGCTTGGACAGGTAGTAGGATTTATCGACGTTAATGGTGGAGGGTGTGGAATTGGACTTGAATATTCAAGGCCGGAATCTGGAAATTACTAATGAAATCGAGCAACACGTCATCAACCGCTTGGGCGTGATCGACCGGCATCTACCCAATATCTTGAGGGCCGACGTGGAGTTGGCCTCAGAGAGCACCCGTTCCCAGCAAGACCGGGTGGTGGCGCAGGTTACGTTGAACGTAAGCGGCTCGCTTTTGCGGGCCCAGCAGCGCGCTCGAAACGCAAGAGCCGCGGTAAACGCCGTGGCCCAAGCGTTGGACCGGCAGATACAACGCTACAAGAGCCAGGTCTATCGGAGTGAGCGGGAGTCCAGGGGCGCTCTGGAAATAGAAGTTGACGGGGGCTTCGCCGACCAAGAAGAGCACTTCGGCGCCGATATCGCCGAGGTGGGGCGTCTCGGCGTTTTGTCCAGGGTAAAGCGGTTCGGCATGGAACCGATGACGGTGGAGGAAGCCGCGCTACAAATGCAACGCCTCGACCACAACTTCTACATGTTCTTAGACGCCGAAAGTAACCAATACGGCGTCCTCTACCTCAGGGGCGACGGCGATTTCGGGCTTATCCAGCCCGAAGAGGATTCAAGCTGACCGCACTTTCTCTTCCCTTAGCTGCCACGTAACCCCCAATCTCTTCCCCCTCGATGGGGGAAAGTTAGGATAGGGGTGGTCCCGTGGGCTTCGAGATATTTCCATATTGATAATGGAGCTCGCGCCGTTGCTCGATCTATTCTAGCCCTTCCAGATTCTGGACCAAGAACTGTAACTCCCTGGTGCTGAACAACCACAACCATAGGCTGGGACCCTTTACGCTAGAGTCGTCCTCTTCGTCCCTGATCAACGGGCAGATGCCCACTAATATCGAATGGTCGGACCGCCTGATTGCCATGGTCGATAACGGAGAACACGACCGTGTGACCGGCGTCTCCTCGATTTCCGAAAACGGCCCCGCAGGATCGTAGTAGAAAGTGTTCCAGCGGTTCTCCAATTCTTGAATGTCGTCGTCAGCCGCCGAAAAATCGGGATAGTAGAAGGCTACGATGATTTGTTCCGATTCCCCTTGGGCTTGGTAGCCAAAGAACACCGTGGTGTAGGACGCCAAGCTTCCCCACGCTTCGGGGCCTTCCAGGTACCGGTCCAGCCGGGTCACAGGTCTGGTATTTACGGTATTCCAGTTATCCAACACCCATTGCGCTGGAATAAAGGCTCCGCTGACAAGACCGTCGCCGACGGCGGCGGCGAGCGCCCGATGGGCAGTGCTGTCCAAGATACTAGGCGCTGCCCCCTGCTGAGTGGCAATGAGGTTGTTTATTATTCGGGTGGCCGGGGCCGCCCATAAACTGTCGTCAAGAATAACTATTCGGTTCAGCGTCAGGCCCAACCGACGCATTGGATGGGTGCGGTCAAAGGTGGTGAAGTCATCACCGAGGTTGTAGTACACAGTCTCCAAATAGCGCTCCTCCGCGTAACCAAGCTTCGTGATCTTGCTGATAGTGGAGTCCCGTTCGAACTGGCCTTGGAAGAGGAGAAAAGTGTCCGATCGATTTCCTGGTTGCCACGACCAGATACCGAGGTCGAGGGCCAAGAGGTCCAACCCTATAAGCTCGTTGATATTGTTTACACTAGCCTGGAAGGCCTCATGAATCGCGGCTCCCTCGGGGACAAATGGGGCCCAATCATCCGGCCCGCGGTCCGTCTCTGTCGCGATTCTATGGATGGCATAGTCGGAGAATACTAAAACGTCGTCATAAAACCCCAGCGGCACCAAACTGAGGGACTCTTCAAGGCGGGATTTGGAGGAGCTAGTGTGGGACGTTGGGGCGACCTCCCGTGCGGAAGAAGTCGGGGCATTCGACATATGGGTGCTCACCCCGGTGATTAAAGTCTTGGCGGGAACCTTCGTCGCCAGGGTTATGGGCGTGGGTTCGCCTGTCGCGGCCATGGGAATGGGAGTGAATAGTGGAGTCTTCGTGGGATTGTTTCCAGAGTTACAGCTAACGGCCAACGGGACAAGAAGTACTATAAGAAAGATAAGTTCGCTGCAGGGTCGAAAACTAACCCGGTAGCGAGTTTGTCTGTTCGGAATATGTCTGACCTGGACCGTGACTAGAGTAGGTCACTACTTTGATTTTCTTGGTTGGTTCAGGGAGGGGGGCGGAGCGGTTGGGTTCGTACCGGAGCCATTAATGGCAATTGTACCTCGAAGACGAATGGACCCTCGATTTCACCGGGGACATAGACTTGGCCGGTCGAGATCAGTAGCAGACTGCGATATCGCCGAGGTGGGGCGTCTCGGCGTTTTGTCCAGGGTAAAACGGTTCGGCATGGAACCGATGACGGTGGAGGAAGCCGCGCTTCGAATGCAACGCCTCGACCACAACTTCTACATGTTCTTGGACGCCGAAAGTAACCAATACGGCGTCCTCTACCTCAGGGGCGACGGCGATTTCGGGCTTATTCAGCCCGAAGAGGCTTCAAGCTGAGGAGCTTGCTCCATTCCACGAATCCCAACAGCCAGAGGGCTCAATACCGGACACTTTTTGGCGGCGCGAGGAGGGTCCCAATTTTCCACCCCCGTGCGCGTGAGGGGGTGGAAAATTGGGACCCTTGTGGGCGTTAATGCGGTCGGAAGAGAGTGTCCGTGTAGTTCTTGGTCTCCCCCATCCTAACCTTCCCCCAAAGGGGGAAGGGATTTTACAAATGGTTATTTAGCAGCACCTTAACTGGCGCCGTTGCCTCCGTTGCCGCTGGTGTTGTTCCCCATCGAGAGGAAATTGCCCAGCATGGAGGTAAACTCCATGGGGAAGATCCACTTGGTGGACGGGCTATCCCCCAGCGACTTCAGCGTATCGAAGTACTGAAGGCTCATGGTCTTGCCGTCTACGGTGTTGGCAACCTGATAAACACGGTCCAACGCCTCGCTGAATCCCGCGGCCCGCAACACCGCCGCCTGCTGTTCACCTTCAGCCGTCAAGATGGCCGACTGCCGCTCGCCCTCGGCTTTCAGGATGGCCGACTGCTTCTCGCCTTCCGCCCGGTTGATCTGGGACTGGCGGGCGCCCTCGGACTCGGTGATTTCGGCGGTCTTGATGGCTTCGGCCGACTTCTCCCGCTCCATAGCCGCTTTCACTCCGGGAGGCGGGTCGATCTCGTTAATCTCTACCTGCGAGACCTTCACTCCCCAGCGCTCGGTGACCTCGTCCATACGGACCTGGAGGGCATCGCGTATTCTTTCCCGCTCGGCCAAAGCGTCCGCGAGGGTGGTGGACCCGATAACCGCCCTGAGGGTCGCGAAGGCCAAGTTGATCACCGCCAACTCGAAGTTCTGGACCTCCAGCACCGCCCTCTCCGCCATGCTATCCATCACCCGGTAGTAGATGACGAAGTCCATGTCCACCACCACGTTGTCTGAGGTGATGTATTTTTGAGTCGGTACCCGGGCCACCCGCTCCCGCAGGTCGACCTTGGTGCCGTGGTAGACGAAGGGTATGAGCAAATGGAGCCCGGACCCTCGGCTGCCGATAAAGGTCCCAAATCGTTGTACGACCATCCGCTGGTACTGCTGTACCATGATCAAGCCTGCTGACATGCCGCGCCTCCCAAACTCGTCGTTTCAGTCCGAAGATTCAGTTCGTGGGTCAAATTGCTGAGTCCGGTAACTCGCCGTTTGCAGGTTACTCACCATTATAAGGATTACTCACCATTATAAGGAGTGGACTGGTCCTTAGGGGCAACTCTCAAAACCAAACCATCGATACTTATTATCTCTACACTTTGCCCTACGGCGATAACCCTACCATCTTCACTGACTGCTGTCCAGGTATCGCTGGCCGTCTGCACGGTGCCCCTGGGGTTGAGGGTGCGGGTGACCGTAGCCTGTTGTCCCACCATGAAAACCTCTGGCTCGGGAGGTCTCCGGCGCCGGGACTGGACCGCGTTAAGAACGAAGTAGGCCAAGGTCAGCGCGGTCGCCGCGCCCACGCCAGCGATTACCCAGCGGTTCACCGAGATGGGCGGCAGGGTAGGAGAGGCATCGCCGAATTGGGTGAAGAGCAACAAGCCGCCCACGACGAGACACACCACGGCCCCGATCCCCAATATCCCAAACCCGGCAACCACCACCTCAAAGCCCGCCAATGCGACGGCCAGCAGGATAAATACCACGCCGGCCCAACTGAATGGCAGGTTACCGATCGCCAGAAAAGCCAACAACAAGCAAATTACGCCCACCACTGCCGGCACGATCAGCCCAGGGTTGAACAACTCTACAACGATGCCCAATCCGCCGACGGTCAACAGAATGTAGGTTACGTTGGGGTCGGAGATGAACTCGAGAAAGTGCTCCAGCGGGTTCTTGTCGATGTCCTCGACCGCCAGGTCTCGGGTATCCAGAGTCTTGGGGCCAGCGCCGGTGTCCGTGGAGCGGCCATCGAGCTGGGCCAGCAGGTCGTCCACGTCTTGAGCGATAAAATCGACCACGTTGGAAGCCACCGCCTCGTTGGCGGAATAGGACGCCGCCTCCCGCACCGTGGCTTCCAGCAGGTCTTCGTTGCGTCCCCGTTCCTGCGCGATGCTGCGAATCAGGGCGGCGGCATCATTTTCCACCTTGCTGGCCAGCGTCTCGCTCAGTTCCTCTCCTGACCCCGATACGGGGGTGGCGGCGCCGATATTGGAGCCGGGCGCCATGACCGCGAAGTTAGCGGCCGCGGTGATAAAGGTCCCAGCCGACCCCGCCCTGGCCCCCTTGGGCGACACGAAGACCGCCACCGGCACGGGGGATTCAAGCAGGTCCTCGACAATATTCCGGGTGGAGGTGAGCAGCCCGCCCGGGGTGTCCAGTTGAATGATCAGGAGTGTGGCCCCTTCTTCTTGGGCTTGCTCGATCGACCGCCGTATGAACCGCTCCTTGACCGGGTTGATCACTCCGTCAACTTTGATCAGCAAGGCATGGGGGCCTCCGCCGCCTTGGGCCAGCAACGGCCCGGCCAAGCCCGAAAGCAACATCAAAACGGCCATGAAGGATACCAAACGTCGCAGCATCATGCTTAATTATAAGGTGTATAGGCTATTTGCGAATCACCCAACTTACTTTGAAGGGCGCTTTGACTTGAATTGAAGCGGAGCCGACGGTATGCTAGCTACTTGTAGCAGACCGGAATCCTGCAGACGGACTCGGAGATCTCTCGGATCTCTGCGCCCTCTGCGTTTCAACTCCCATTCGAAGAGGACACTAAGGAGGAAAACCATGTCCACCCTCGCTGTGGAGGTCGTATACCGGGGCATCTTCCAGAAAAGCCTGGCCCGGAATATCGTCCGCTCCATCGTGTTCGCCGCCCGGAAAGACGGCAAAATCGGTACCGCCTACGGACGGTACGGAGACTCTCCGGAACGTAACGGCATCCCGGCCAAGCAGTTCGCCGTAGTGGCCGACGACGCCGAGGAGTTGGAGGAGAGCCTGGCCCAATACGAGGCTTCCAGTATCGATGTCACCATCAACGTCGACGACACCATGTGCAAAGGAGTGGAATCGTGGGCTTGGTACGGCCTCCAGCCCATCAACGAACTGACAAAGCCCGGCGGTTCTCTCATCGTCACCTCCCATCAGACCGCCGACGCCTTGATGGAGGACATTCACCAGAAGGACAGCGCCTACAACCTGGCCATCGTGCCCGGCATCGCCAGCTTCTCGGGTTTGTGGGTCTACAAAGACGACCACACCGACGCCAGGGTGTTGGGCGCCCTGTGCAAGGTATGCCCGGAATTGGTTTCCATTGAGTCAATGCTGGAGACCATCGAGGAGCAGATGGGCGGCGGCACCAAGATAACCTCGGCCCAGCGTTCTTTCGACCGCACCACCACCCGTCCGGTGGAGCCGGGCGAAGGCAACAACGAGACGCCCTTCAGCTTCGAGTTGCCCGGTTGGAAGACGATGGAAGAAGGCTTGGTCATCAGGGCCATAGCCGAGGGTGGCGGCTTCCGCGGCGGAACTGAGGGCTACGAGCCCGGCCGGAACGACGTATTCAAGAAATTCAGCACTCGCTCGATGCGCCCGGTCATCAATTTCGAGACCTGCATCAAATGTACTCTGTGCTGGCTGCAATGCCCCGACACCTGCTTTGACGTGACCCCCGACGGCCTGTATGACGCCAACATGGACGCTTGCTGCGGCTGCGGCGTTTGCGAAGCCGTTTGCCCGGTACCCGACTGTGTCACCATGGTCAACGAGGCCAAGTTCAACGCCAACGACAGCCAGTGGGAGTCCTGGCAGGACAACAAAGAAGACTATAACCAATGGATGACCCGGTTGGTGGAGGAACAAAAGTCCGAGACCCGCACCCACGGCTTCCACCACGTCGGCGGCTACGCCGAAGAAATCCAGGTGGCGGAGGCGGACTAATGGCCACTGTACAGACAGAATTGTTCCAGGAATCCACCGAGGAGCTGATCAGCGGCAGCGAGGCCGTGGCCATCGCCTGCGCCTTGGCGGACGTGGACGTGATCACCGCCTACCCGATCCGCCCCTACGACACGGTGATGCAGTATGTCTCGAAGCTGAAGGCCGACGGCGCCTTCGACTGCGATTTCATTGTGGCCGAGAGCGAACACTCCCAGTTCGAGATCGTGAAGCACGCCTCGGCTGTGGGGGCTCGCACCTTCTGCGGCTCCAGCGGCGTGGGCTGGTTCTACGCTTTCGAAGCCATTACCGTCACCGCCGGGCTGCGTATGCCGGTGGTGGCCATGGTGGGAAACCGGGCGTTGGACGACCCGGGCGCCTTCGGGGTGGAGCACAACGACGCCATGGCGGTACGCGACCTGGGCTGGCACCTGTATTGGGTGGCCACCGCCCAAGAGGCCTTGGACATCGCACTGTTGGCTTGGAAGGTAGCCGAAGACCCAAGGGTCTTTTTGCCCTTTGCCCTTAGCTGCGACGGCTCGTTCCTGACTCACTCCCAGGCCATCGTACAGGTACCCACCCGGGCCCAGGTAGACCACTACCTGCCGGGTTACGACCGAGGACGGCTCCAGCTACACCCGGACAATCCCATCACCATTGCCCCCCAAGTCAACGAGGACTGGTTGATGGAGATCCGGCGGCAGACCGACGAGGCGATGCGCCGGACGGTCGGCGTGATTCAGGAGGCCTACGACGAGTTCAAGGAGGTCTTCGGCCGGGGCGACCCCAGCCCGTTCATCGACGAGTATATGTGCGACGACGCTGAAATAATTCTGGTCGGAATGGGTACCCTCGCGATGCCGGTCCGGGTGGCAGTGCGCCGGATGCGGGAGGAGGGCAAAAAGATCGGCTTCCTGCGGGTCAAGTTCTTCCGTCCCTTTGCCGCCGAGGAAATCCAAAAGGTACTGGGGAAGGCCAAAGGAGTCGCGGTAATCGACCGTGACTACTCCTACGGGTCGCCGTCTTTCGGCGGCGTGCTTTTCCATGAACTGCGTTCGGCCCTTTATCCTTTGAAAGAACGGCCTCTGATGTTAAACTTTATCGCAGGACTGGGCGGACGTGAGATAATGGTCCGCGACGTTAACGAGATGACAGCGACCACCGAAAAAGCAGTGGCCACCGGCAAGATCGATCAAGAGACCACTTGGATAGCGGTGAGGGAGTAAACGAAATGACTACAGTGCAGGAACTGCCCGCAGTTAGGGGTGTCAAGAACATCCCGGTTGAAGAGTTCTTCGGGTCTGGTCACCGCACCTGTCAGGGCTGCGAGTCGGCTCTGGTAATGCGGCTGATGATCAAGGCGGCCGGTCCGCGCTCAATTGTTTTGGGCAGCACCGGCTGCATGTACGTGGCCAACACCACCTACTACAGCACACCGTGGGTGGTGCCGTGGATGCACACCCAACTGGGTTCCTCGGGCTCCGCCGCCACCGGAACGGCCGCCGGCTTGGCCTCCATGATGCGGAAGGGCAAGATGCAACAGGAGCCCATCAACGTTATCGCCTTCTGCGGCGACGGCGGCGGTGTCGACATGGGCTTGTCCGCCATTTCGGCGGCCCTCCAACACGACGAGTACAATTTGCTGATTCTGTGCTACGATAACGAGTCCTACGCCAACACCGATATTCAGGTGTCGGGCAGTTCGCCTTGGGGCGCCAACAGCACGTTCAGCCCGCCGGGCAAGGCCCATCGCATTATGAACACCCGGTGGAAGAAGAACATGGCCCCGATGTTGGCCGCCGGCCACCCCGACGTTCGTTACATAGCCACCGCCTGCGGGTCGTACGGCTTGGACTTCAACAACAAGATCCGCCGGGCCCTGACCATTGGCGGTCCGACCTTCATCCACAGCATCGACCCCTGCCCGAAGGGCTGGGACTACGACCCCAAGTACTCCCACGAGTTGGGAATGCTGGCCATCGAGACCGGCCTGTGGGTCCAGTACGAAATCGTCGACAACGAGTTGGTACTCAACGGGCCCAGCCGCTCCATCGCCCGTGGAATCCGCAAACGGAAGCCCGTCGAAGACTACCTAACCCGGCAAGGCCGCTTCGCCCACTTCACCCAGGAAGACATCCAGCACTTCCAGCGGCGCGTAGACGAAAGCTGGGAAAAGTGGTGGATGCCCGGCGTAATCCCCATCACCATGAGCGACGAGTAGCGCGAAACCCCCAACCTGAGGCACAAGCGAGGGGCGGCCTTTAGGCCGCCCCTTGTTAGTTTCATTTCGGCGCCCGTATCCCGCATACCAGATTCCTCTTCTTTTTTTGGGCCAAGAAGTTCGACAGTGCTTGGCATCGGTGGTCAAGGGTAATTTATGGCCGCACGAATCGGCGTTCCGCGTGAGCGGTTGGCTGAATTCTGTCGGAGACACCACATCCAAAAATTGTCGTTGTTTGGGTCGGTAATACGAGATGACTTTACTCCGGCTAGTGACGTAGACGTCTTGGTGGAATTCGCTCCCGGCCGGAGTCCGGGCTTGGCGTTCTTCGACATGCAGCAAGAGTTGAGCGAGACTCTCGGGAGGCAAGTGGACCTGAACACCGTGACGTGGCTGAGCCCGTATTTTCGGCAGCAAGTCCTGGATGAGGCGGAACTGATATATGTCGCGCCGTGAGCCTCTGGTATCTATTCGCACGATGCAAGGCCATCATCGACAAAGAGAGGTAGCCCGCGCCTCAGAGCAGGTGACGTCCAACTAAAAAAACACGCTCAGGTTTTTGGATAGGATTACGTTGGAGTCTAGGACTATGGTGCGGCGGGCGATTTTCCAGCGGCCGTCCACTTGGCGCAACTCGTCATCGCGGCTGCCGGCGAAGATGTGTTCGTCGGTCTCGTGGTGGGAGCGGTATACGATGAAGGCCGTCTTGGTTTTGACGGTAGTTTCGGACGTTGGTTCCACTACCAGGTTGCCTACTAGGTGGCGGGTGCGTGACGGCGGGTCTTCGGCCCAAGCCATGCCGGACTCCAGGCGGTCAACGCGCATGGTGAGCCAGGTCTTGTCGTCCTCGAAGATGGCTAGGTCGCCCTCAACTGACAGTTCCCGGTCCAACTCGCTCCGGTGGACGTTGAGACGCCGCGGCATGAAGTAGAAGGTGTCTTCGGTGAAGAGGTCGAGCCATTCCCGAAGCCGGCGCTCGTCCAGCAGCCAAGCTTCCTCGATGTAGAACTGCATCAACTCGTGCCAGAGTTCCTGGCTGGACATGGCAGTTTGTCCCGGCTCGATTGTGCTGTCAGCCCCGCATCGTCGCGGTGCCTTCGTATTCCACGGTACCGGGTTCCAGCGGGATGTCGGCCCAGCTATCGGCGTTCATGAACTGCTCCCAGCGGCGATAAAAATGCCGTTGGTTGCTCTCCGAAGTGTATCGTTCCGATACCACCCCGGGAAGGTCGGGGTGACGTCCGGAACGGCCCAAGCCCATGGAAAGGTCTTGGGGGTACTTCCGGCCCACCCGACTGAGAGCCGACTTGGTCACGGCTCGCCAGTTGTCCATGTCGTCCTGCTCGAAGATGCCGGTGACGCCGTTGAAGTTGCCGCTGCCCCGGCGGAGGGCCGTTTTCAACTCCGGCGGCATGTCTTTTTCCAGCAGCGCGAAGTGCCAGAATTCCGTCTCTTGGGGGCCTCGGGGGTGGGCCAAGCGGAACCCCAAAACGCCGTTGGGGAACAGGCTGTGGTTGCCCAAATGGAGCTTGTGCGCCCGCAGGCTGCCCAAGCGCCGCTCCGCCTCATCCTGAGTGCTCCGGTAGTATTCCTCGAACATCTCCCGGTTGGAGGCGTTGATGCCGTGGGTCTGGCGGACTTGGTCGGGCCGTTCCAAGAACCGCATGGTCAGAGAGTGGCCGTTGACGAAAAAATGCTTGTTGGTGGACTGGAACTGTTGCTCGTGGGTCAGGCGGGGCGCTCCCATGTGGCGGTTGGCCACGATGATGCTGGACAGGTGGGTGGTGGGTACGTGGTAGTTATCGGAGCAGTTGTCCACCGCCGCCTTCCAGTTCAATGGTTCGATCCACTTTATCGGCCCAATGGCCTCAGTGCCGTTGTCCAGCCGGTTGAAATAAACGTCCAAGCACCAGCGGGCGTCGCCCAGGTATTCTTCCAGGGAAGGGGCGTTCCAGTCCCAGGTGGCGAATACGATTCCGGCGTAGATATCGGTACGCGCTTCGACTAAGCCCAGGTTTTCCCGGTCGAGGGCGCCGTAGTAGGCTTCTTCTTCGCCGGGCAGATACTCCAAGCGTCCGTCGTTGGAGTAGGTCCAACCGTGGTAGGCGCAGGCGAAGTTCTTGGTGTTGCCGAGATCGGTCCGGACGACTCGGTTGCCCCGGTGACGGCACATATTCAGGAAGGCGCGCACCACCCCCTGGGAGTCGCGGGTGAGAATTACCGGGTCTTCACCCATGTAGGTGTGAAAGAAGTCGCTGGGTCTGGGCACCAGCGAGACGTGCCCGATCTGGAGCCAAGCCCGGCCGAAGACTTTTTCCTGCTCCTCGGCGTAGACGTCCGGATCGACGAAGATGGCGCGGTCCAACTGGCCGGTTTCCAAGTCGATTACCTGATGTTTTGGGTTAACCACGACGATTCATCCGTCCTCAGGATGTGCGGGCAGGATGTAGAAGAGGCTGGCGTCGGTTACCAGTATGCAATCATTCTATCCGTCCTGTCCATCCAGTCCATCGATGTAGTAGAGTACGGTTTGCCGTTGAGGTCTGAAAGTACGCTGAGAATCCGGCAGGCGGAACAGGGGAGGCCCCATGAAATTCGGACTCTTTACCATCGTTCCTTATCACGAGAGCGTCACCCAACAGCAGGCCTTGAAAGAAGCCTTGGAGCAGATCGAGTACGCCGACCGGCTTGGAATTGACGAAGTTTGGTTGGGCGAGCACCGCTTCTCTCGCCACGGACTGTTGTCGGGGATCTGGTCCTTCCTGGGCGCCGTAGCCGGCCGTACCCAGAACATCCGCATCGGCACGGCGGTTATCGTCCTGCCATTGCACAACCCGGTGCTGGTCGCTGAAGAAGCCGCCATGTTGGACGTCATCAGCGGAGGACGGTTAAATTTCGGCATCGGCGCCGGCTACCAGCGCCAAGAGTTCGACGGCGTCGGTGTGGACATCGACACCAGCCGGGAGCGGTTTCAGGAAGCCGTTGACGTGATGATCAAGGCATGGACTGAAGAGACACTGACCTACCACGGCAAGTACACCAATGTCGACGACGTATGGGTGTTGCCCAAGCCGGTGCAACAACCCTATCCGCCGCTCTTCCAGGCCGTGAGTACCAGCCCGGCCAGCATTGATTTCGCCGCCAGCCGCGGGATACAGGTCATCGCCGGCGGTCCTACCGACATTCTGGGGCAAGCCCCGCAAGTGATACAGCTATGGCGCCAAAAGATGGAAGAGTACGGGCGCGAACACGCCCACCTGCATCCGCCAATGTCCAAGGCGATTTACGTGGCCCCGACCATGGAGGAGGCGGAACAGGACCCCATCGGCCTTGAAGACTTCGCCTCGAATATCCTGCGTTCCATTGGCCGCAACGGGGCGCCCATCGGAATGCCGGTGGACAAGGATGGCAACATCGCCAAGGGGTACGAGCAGTGGGCCAACCGCCAGCAGGACCGGGACCGGCGGGACGATCCGGGACACGCCGGGCTGCCCCCGTTGCGAGGGACTCCCGAGGTGGTCATAGAACGGTTGAAGCAGACCCAAGAGGCGGGAATCAACCACGTTTTCGGTTATTTCGGATTCGCCGGCCTGCCCCATAAGAAGGTGATGCGATCGATAGAGCTGTTCGCCACCGAGGTGATGCCCTACTTCAAGGAAGTTCCCGTCGCATAGGGGCCGCCGGCCCATTCGCCCCGCCCCATTCGACCACGCCCATTCGCGCAGGGAGTATGACCGACATGACCGCAGCGGCATTCACCGAAGGCTCGACCAGCAAGACGGCGCTAGTGAATGGCATGACCGTTCACTACCACGACGTTGGAGCCGGGGACCCGCTGGTGATGCTCCATTCCTACGGGCCGGGCACCACTGGCTGGATTACCTTCCACAAAGTGCTGCCAGCCTTCGCGGAGCATTTTCGCTGCATCGTGATGGACCTGCCCAACTTCGGCCGCACGGGGCCTGTGGTCTATGAAGAGCCGCTTCACAACCTGCAAGCCCGCACCGCCTTGGGGTTGATGGACGAGTTAGGGATCGACAGGGCCCACCTTTTGGGCAACTCCCAAGGCGGGCAGAGCGCGATGGTGCTGGCGATGAAGGAACCGGAGCGGGTGAACAAGCTGGTGTTCGGCGCGTGTCATATCCGCACCGGCGGCGATCTATACCTGATGGGCAACCGGCCATCGGAGGGCAGTTTGGTAACCCGCGAGGTGCGAGACAACCCAACGCGCGAAAATGTGCGCCGCTACCTGCGGACTCACATTGATGACGACGCCTTGGTTACCGAGGAGCTGGTGGACTACATCTACGGCAGCTACACCGGCAACCGAGACCACATCGAAGCCGACGCCAAGTCGGTGAGCGTGCCTTACGATCACGGTGTCGACCTGCCCAACATCACCGCGCCAAGCCTGGTCATCTGGGGCCGCTACGACCGCATGTGCGTCTTCGAAATCGGCATCGCGGCCCTGAACAACATCGCCGACTCCCGCTTGGTCGTCCTCAACAACTGCGGCCACTGGGTCCCCTACGAAAAGCCCGAGGAATACACCTCCCACGTACTGAACTTCCTGAGGGGTGGGTGACGGGGCTATGATAATAGCAAGGCAATTCATGTAGGCGTGACCATGGAACAGCCAACGATACCAAGAATCACGAAAATCTGGGCGAAGAATTTCCGCAGTATCCAGAGCCTCGAGTTGGAGTTAGCCCCTCTCACGGTGTTAGTGGGACCGAACGGCTCTGGAAAAAGCAACATCGCAGACATTCTGGTGTTCATTTCAGATGCGCTTCGGGATGGATTGGACTCAGCATTGGCGGCCCGGGGCCGTGCTGCAATTCGGAGAGACCGGGGAGACGTTACCGTAGGAGTTGGGATCGATCATCCCGAGTCGTTATTCGAGTATGAATTTTCCCTTCGATTCTCTGGGACCGGGGACCATAGGGTTCGAACCGAAAATATGACCGTCACACCGAAAGAAAGTGATACCAACCGGACCGCATTGGCATTTACGGGCGGGCGGCTAACAATGCCTTCGGTATCAAGTGTATCGAAGCGGTCCCCAGAGTTGTTTGGGCGACCGAATTCAGTTATGGAACCGGAACTGTTCAAAACACCCGCGTCGGATTTGGCGTTATCGAGTCCTCTTATCACAGTTTGGACTCGTCTGGCGATTGGGCGACAGGGTTTTTCGAAGTATGGCCAAACTTTGGTTGGAGCGAAAGAACTCCTCAGTGAAATACGGCGCTACCATATCTTTCCGAACGCCCTACGGGAGCCTCAAAGGACTTCGGCGGGTTTTCCGCTAAACGAAGACGCCGGGAATTTGGGGTCCGTCCTCGATGAGATGATTAAGAAACGTGACGAAGACTTCAAGGAGCTACTCGCGGCCCTAGGGCACGTAGTACCAGGGATAAAAAATGTCGGAGTAAAATCGGCCGGTGGTCATTTATATCTCCAGTTTACTCACGAGCCGGACAAACCAAGGGCAAAGGATTTGGTTTTAGAGGGATTCCAGGAGTCGGACGGCACCCTATGTCTTCTGGGCCTTTTGGTGGCGCTTTACCAACAGGCCCCGGGCCTGAAGGTTATCGAGGAACCGGAACTCACCATACATCCTGGCGCATTGGCGTACATAGCGGAGTTGATGGGAGAGGTCGCGACAGAGCGAATGTCCCTTTTGGTCACTACCCACAGCCCGGATTTCCTGGATTTAGTACCTGTAAACAGTATTCGGGCAGTCGAAATGACTGATGGCGGGACCATTGCCGGACTGGTCGCTGAAGATCAACGGAATGCGGTCACCAAAAAACTCTTTACACCGGGAGAACTTCATAGGGTTCCGTTTGCCTTTAGCGTATGCGCCTAAATGGTCTCGCGAGACCATTTAGGCGGGCCGGTGATACACGTTGCTGCCGCAATCCGGGCAACGGTTCCGAGGCCACGCATACAGGATGTAGAAGGGGACGAGCGGCCAGAACAGAACTAACAAACACCCGACGACCGGCCAGCGGACGCTTCGCTCCGGTACCACCTGTCCCCCACAAACCCCGCAGGTGATTTCCATTTTGTCTCCTCATGCCACCCGGCTTCTAACGGCCGATTTGCCCCTCGGCTTGCACGTTCTCCCCCCGGCCTTGGGGCGCATCGCCCTGGGTAGCGCCCGGAGAATCCCCGGCGGCAGGGGCTTGAACTCGGCGGCGTCTCCGCCTTTTCCCTTGGCCTTGGGCGGTTCCACGCGGACGGCTTGACGCCGTGGCGACTTCCGTGGCGACCGTGAGGCTGGCCGCGTCTCCGCTGTCTTGACTGGCAGAGACGCGGCCCCGTCTTTTACCACGTCGGCCCATTCCTTGAACGGCGGGTTCACCTTGGCCTTGTACCCCGGCGTCTTGTTATGCAAACTCTCGTGGCCCCGGAAAAGGTTGTAGGTGAGAACCCAACCGTCAAGGTAGCGTTGCCCGGTCTTGAGACTGTCCATGCCCCGGAGCGTCTTGATGCGGTCCCGGAACGTTCCCTGTAGCCGCTCCGAAAGGTTGTTGTTGACCTCCGCCCGCAAGCCTTCCGACAGGATATGGTCGGCCTCCGGCAGAACGTCCTTGATTGGCCGGATGTAGGACCTGAGCTTGTCGGTGGTGATGGTCTTGGGCGGCTTGTCTGCCGCCAGCGCCGCCTTTCGTATAACGACACGCGCCGCCTGAGCGTCGCGCCTGGGGGTTAGGTGCGATGCGAGGATGTAGCGGGTCTCGGCGTCCATGACGTTCCATAGCCACACCTTCTGGCCGCCGACGTCCACCATTAGCTCATCCGCCACCCAACGGCCGCCGGTCTTGGCCTTGTGGTTAGACATTTCTGCCACGGCCTGATCGGTGTAGTCCCTTACCCATTCGTAGATCGTGGCCTTCGATGGCTCTTTCTCCAGGTCGTATTCCTCTTTCAGCCCCTCGGCTATTTGCTTATAACTTTTACCCGTGTAGAAGTCCCGGATGGCCGAGCCCATGAGCTCCGCGTCCATGTGCCGGCCCTTGGCCTTGCCGTTGGCCCGAAAGTCTTTGTTGCAACCACGGCACCGATAGCGTTGCTGGCCCGATTGCTTACCTATCTTCACCACATGGTCGGAATCGCAATCAGGGCAATTGACAGTGATGGTCGTGGTTTTAGTGAATTCAGTCATACCCAGCCCTTCCCTCCCCTCACAAGACCCGCCGAATCAGGTTCAATGCCCGTTCCGCATCCGGCCCGGGCTTCCATTCCCCTTCCCTGGGCCAGAGCGTTTCCAGCGTTCCCGCGACATTCATGCCCAACGTGTAGTCGTACTCCGTCAGGGAATCTTCGTGGTCGAACATATCGTTGGCAAGGGCCTCTCCGATCTCGCGGAAACTCTTGTCGGTTAGCTTGGCGACTTCCCGCACCACCCAGGCCAACTCATAGTCGGTCAGGCTTGCGCGGCCGCTCTTACGCCTAGCCATTTTGGTTGACTAAGCCAACTAGAGTAACCACCACGCCTCAGTCTGCCTCCGTCTCAAGTAGCACTTCACGGACGGCCCAACTCCAGGCTTGTCCCTCAAAGGTGCCGCTATCCATCAGTTCCTCAGCACGGCGGCGGCAACGGGCAACCCGCCGGTCCAGGGCGTCGGCCAGGGCGCCGTCCTTGCGAAGCTGCCGGAGTTCTTTCGGCTTGCAGTCCTTGAGATACCGGAGACGCTTTTCCTTGAGTTCATCATCGGTGTAACTCATCGCTTCCACCCCCTTCTTCTTGAATGGAGATCGTCGGGGCTCCGTGGTCTCGCTGTGGTATGCTAAAATGTTCCAACTACTTCAGGCCGTTGGAAGAAAGACTGAAATGGAACCTGCCCCCTACGTCCCGCCTTGGTGGTTGGCGACAATCCTTATCATCATCGTCTCGTTGATGGGCGGATTTGCTGTCGCGCTATGGGTTGCTATCTGGCAAAGGTATCGTACATCAGAAAAGCAGCCAAACCCAAACCCACCAACAGTACCGACCGCCTTGCCCATGTTGGCAAATCTTTACCGTAGACAAAGACCCCAATAGCTATCACGAACGACCATATTGCCGCCAATACCATGAGAATCAGGATGAAAACCAGTGGCGCCACCACGTAGATGATGGCAATGGCAAGGGCCAATAGTAGGACCACGGCTCCAACAAGCCTGCACCAATTCATCCCTCTATTCTCTATCCCCCACCCCATTGTCTACCGAGCCAATAACTCGGCTTGATTGCTGACCCGCCCGCCCTGCGGACGGTATCCGTACAGCGGCAGGTCCGGGCGCTTGTCTCCCAACAAGTCCTCTACGCTCAACCCCTGAATCACCGGGTAGGCCCCTGCATCGTCCGTGAATGTCGCCTTCACCCGCTGGTTTTCCACTGTCCGCATATAGCGGTTGAAGCACACCAACACCCCGGCCTTGGCACCAAAGCGGTCCACCGTCGTCTTGAGAGCCCGCACCGAGTCCGCGCTAACGCTCCCGCCCTTGACCTGAACGATAGCGAACTCCGCTTTTGGAGCCTTTCCCATGCGAAAGGGATAGAACTTCAGTACGCCGTCCACCCCGCCATCCGCCCCTCGTGTGCCGGGGTCGTGAAACATCCCTTCCGCCCCTATCGCGCCGCATACCCACTTCTCGAACTCGAACTTGTCCCGCTCCGCCAGAGATTCCGCCTCGCCCACGTTGACCGGAACGCCGCGCACCAGCACGTCATCGGTGGTCAACTGGCCGAAGTTTCGCAGTATCCGGCCCCGCATCAGGCCGACCGCAAAGGTGGATATGTCGATGCCGACCCAGCTCCGCCCCAGCTTCTCGGCGGCGTGTACCGACGTGCCGCAACCGCAGAACGGGTCCAACACCAGACCATCGGGGGGGCAACTGGCCGTGATGATGCGCTCCAGCAGGGCAAGCGGCTTCTGTGTCGGGTAGCCGAGGCGTTCCCTGGCCTGTGATGCGATTGGGCCTATATCGGTCCATGCGTCTTGGAGCGGCAACCCCGGCATTTCGTCTAGGTAGCGTTTGTAGGCCGGGACTGCGCCCGGCCGGGTCTGCACAATCCGGCCTTGGCCAATCAGCTCCTGCATACGCTCTTGGCTGTATCGCCAATAACGGCTCACGCCCATCACTTCGTAGTAGGGATTGCCTTTGGCCGCGCCGTAAGGCCCGGCCAAATTGTCCAGCCGGTATCTACGCCCTGTCCCTGGTTCAACGTGCTTGTAGAACGCCTCGACATAGGTCCGGTCGTACCCGGTGTAAATCTGATGCCAAGCCCACGAGCCGCCCTTGGTGTAGAACAGCAACGTATCGTGGACCCGGCCATATTGCTCTCTGCCCTGGCGGGCATCGTTGTGGGCGCTGGTGCGCTTCCAGATGATTTCGTTTCTGAAATTCTGCTGGCCGAAAACGGCGTCCATCACCAGCTTGAGGAAGTGGCTGGCCGCGTCGTCACAGTGAAGGTAGATCGATCCCTGCGGCGACAACACCCGTCGCATCGCCAGTAGCCGCACCGCCATGTTGAGCAGGTAGGGGGCGAGTCCCCCCCCCCCCCGACTTTTGGGTGTCCAGCCGCTGGGCCAGACTGACTATATCGGCCAAGATGCGCGACTGTGGGCCAGTGGACAGGTCCCGTAGCAATGCGTCCTCTTGGGTGCCCCAAGTCCAAGTGTCGTTGAATGCCTCGACAGGCCGGGCGTCTTTGTCCTTGCCTGCAAACGGCAGGTTGTAGATGCTTTTGGAGTTGAAAGGCGGGTCCAGGTAGATGAGGTCAACCGAGCCTGTGGGCAAGGCCAACTCGTCGTTCAGGACGTTCAGGCAATCGTTGCTGTACAGAAGTCGGGTCGGCATGGTCTACCCGCAAAGGACGTTGATTTCAATCACGCCGCGATGCTACCATAGGGCATACGCTAAAGGCAAACGGAACCGTTGCGTCGGCTTCTTTACGAACGCATGGGACTCTACGATTACGTTGTCGGTAAGACGGTCAGCGCCAAAGGCTCTGGGAATTTGACGAGGCGAATCGAGAGCTTTATTGAGTACGCATTGGAATCCAACCCCGACGCAATCCTCGTAATCCGAGACTCCGATGATGAGTGTCCTCGCGATCTGGCGAAGGGATTGGCAGACCGGTGTATCGCCCGGGACACGCGGACTCCGGTTGCGGTTGTTTGCGCGGTAAGAGAATATGAGAGTTGGTTCTTGTCCAGTCTCGAATCGATAATTGAGGGTGCCGGGAGTTTTCCTGGAGACCCGGAAGCCGTCGCAGACGCCAAAGGCCGTCTCAAGGACTTCTTGCCCGGCCGGCATTATAGCGAAACGGCGGAGCAAACTTCTTTGACTACCCGAATCGATCTCGACCTTGCCTCGGCCAACTCCCGCTCCTTCAGGCGACTCTGCCACGCGGTTGAGGAATTGGTGGAAGCGATCGACTTGAGCACGACAACCGTCACGCCCAACCTCGCCTGATCGCCCCCCTACTCCCGCAGGTATTGCTCCTGCAGGGCCAGGTACTCGTCGGCGCCGTTGACTTGGCGGAGAAGGTCAGGGGTGGCTTGGTTTGAGGTGGTGTCTTCGAGGGCTCCGCCGTCTTTCAGGTGTTTGAGGGTGTCGTGGATGGCTTTGGCGGCCACCGCGAACGTCGGGTTACCCAACATCAGTATCCGCACATGGTTAGCGGCGAGGAAGGTCGGGTCGCTAGCGGTGCCGTCTGGCGGGGCCAGCACAGACAGCGGCAGGGGCGTCGCCCGATGGACCGCTTCGATCTGCTCCCGGCTGGCGGCGCCGGTGAGCATCAGGGCCTCGGCCCCGGTTTGGGAGTAGGCCCGGACCCGTTCGAGTGCTTCGTCCAGCGGACATAACCCCTAACGCCGCCGAACGGGCCACGATGACGGTGGTGGGATCGGTGCGGGCCGCGACCGCCGCTTCCAGCTTCCCCACCTGTTCTTCCGTGGAAACCAGTCCGGGTTCCGCCACGTTGAACCGTCCGGGTACGAAGTTGTCCTCAATCTCGATTCCGGCGACGCCTGCGGCCTCCATCTCCCGCACGGTCCGGAACACATTGACCGCGTTGCCGAAGCCATCTTCGGCGTCGACCATCAGGCTGACGTCTGCGATTCGGGTAATGCGGCGGCAATGGTCCACCACGTCCGACATGTTGGCAAGGACGCCGTCCGGGACGCCCAGGCTGGCCGACTTGCCCACAGAGCCGGAGAGAACGCAGACCTCGTACCCCACCAGGTGAGCAATCCGGGCCGACAGAGGGTCGAAGACATTGGCTGCCAGGGTGCAGGAAGGACGGGAGAGGACCTCCCGAAACCGTTCACGGGCGTGTGACATGATGGACGCCTCCTGAAATGGGCTGTTCTTATTCTCGAATTGTCGGGGCTTGGTCCGCCGGGTTGGGAGGGCCGGACTGCTCGGGCGGCGGGATGCCGCCGCGACGCCAGCGGCCAACACGGGCCGTTAAGATGTTAGGATCGGGGGCGCCGCCACCCGGAGACCGGGAAGCCCGCCGCCTGAGACGCGGCAAGAAGAAGATGATGAAGCCTCCGATTATCCAAACGGGACTGAAAATGCCCAACCAGATGGCAATGGTGCCCAAGACTTGCCCGAACACGGAAAGGGCCCGGACGGCGCTCTTGGCGTGGCCTCCGGCATTCCATCCGGCGACTACGAACCCCTCGGACTCGTTTACCCGGACTTCGAACGAGCCCGAGTCCTCGACTTCTCCGGCCTCGCTCTGGGCCGTAACGGTGAGAGTCACCCGGTAGGGTTGGGGACGGTAGTCCCGGTAGACGTGGGATGCTTCGGAACGGGTAAGACCTTCCTCGGGAACGCCGATGACGGTAGCCGATCCGTCGCCGAAGTCCCAACGGTACCGGAGGTCCCACAAACCCTCGGGGCGGGTGAAAGAGCCGCCGTACTCGACCTCTTCGCCTTCGTCGACCGTCCGGTGCTCGCCGGCGAAAACCTCGATGGTGGGTACCCTGGTAACGGTGGCCTCCAGGGTGTCCGAACCCTCGGCTAAACCGGCGTCGCCAGACCCTTTGACCACAAGCTGCACGATGTACGGGGAATAGCGCTCATCGTCGTACGTGTGGGTTACCGTGGCTGTGACCCGCTCTCCGGGGTTGGTAGTTGGCGCGCTGCTATTGCCGTGAACCGGCCCCGAGCCATCGCCGAAGTCCCAGGAGAAGGTGAATTCATCAACGCCGCTGGGTGGGCTGAAGGTCGCCCGGAAGCTGGCGAATTGTCCCGCGCTGAATGTGGCGTCCGGGCCCACGTCGACTCTCATCCGGTCCGGCGGGACCTGCAGGACGATGTTCATCAGGGAGTAGGCGGACGTTTCCTGAAGAAATCGCAATCTGCCCAGGATAGTCTCTTTTTCCGTTTGAACCCGGGAGATTTCCAGTTGGACGTTCAGCGCGTCCTCCACGTCCCCCGCCCGGTCGAGAAACTCCAATAGCCTTGCTTCCGTGGCGAGAAGCCCATTGAGCCGGGCCTCGGTGTCCACGTACTCGTCGGTTACGTCCTGGCTGGTGGAGGTCTCGCTCTCTACGTCCAGGGCCATTCCTCTCAATTCCAGCACGACTTGGTCCAACACCTCAGCAGGCACCCGGACGGCAATGGTGGCCAAGTGTTTGTGAGTGCGGTCCGAGCTGACTTTCCAACCGCTCACCCCGCGGACCAGGCCGTCGATTCTGTCGGCGGCAGCCGCGACGTCGGAAACGACCAAGACGATGTCGACGGTGCGTACGATGATACGGCTTTGCGCCAGCGCGGCTGCCTGGGCGTGACCCATTGGTGATGTCTCGAAGAATTGCCCTGACGCTTCCCCAGGGCTTCCGGCCATCGCGGGTACGGCGGTTGGCGCCCTCCGAGCGGCGGGGGCGGCGGTAGGGGCAGCGGCGGGGGCGGCGGTAGCGGCGGTAGCGGCAGCGGCGGGGGCGGCGGTAGCGGCAGCGGCGGCAGAGTCGGTCTGGACGGCAAATTCGCGTGATTCCTCGTCGAAGTCGCCGCCACAGGCGGCCAATCCGATGAACAGGATGGCGGTTGCCAGGACGAAAATCAGACTGGCTCGAACTTTCACGGACACCTCCGTACCGCGGGTAAATTACGCGGCGCGAACAATCTCGGGCGATTCCGCGTCTCCACGGGTTAAGGAGTGAGAATGACTTTTCCTTTGGTGCCCCGGTTGGCCAGATGCCGGTGAGCGTCGGCGACTTCGGACATGGGGAGCACTCGGTCCACTACCAGTCTGGCTTTACCGTCGGCCAGCATGGGGAATATCTCGGACATGGCCGCTTGATGGTCCAAGACCCCTTGGGGCGAGCGGCCGATGCTGAAGCCAATGACGCTGCGGTTGGCCGGAAAGATGTCCACCGCCGGCAGGTTTGCCGGCGTACCCGAGGCGTTGCCGTAGGTAACCAGCCGGCCGTAAGAAGCGATGCAGCGAACGCTTTTCTCCAGCACCGGACCACCGACGCACTCAAGGACCAATTCCACACCGTTGCCTCCGGTCTCTTGGCCTACGGCGTCTTCGAAGTCTTGCTCGGTGTAGTTGATGGTCACGTCGGCGCCCAGAGTCCGGCAAAGGTCCAGCTTCTCGGCGGTCGAGGCGGTGGCTATCACCCTGGCGCCCCAGGCCTTGGCCAGTTGTATTGCGACCGTGCCTACTCCCGAAGCCCCGGCTTGCACCAGCACGGTATGCCCCGGCTCCAGTTGCCCTCGAGTCTTCAGCAGGTGGTAGGCGGTCAGAAAGACGATGGGCATACCCCCGGCCTGCACCGGGTCGACGGTTTCGGGGTAAGGGAACGCGAAGTTGGCGTTAACGGCTACGTATTCGGCCTGGCCTCCCGGCCCCATGGCCATCACCCGCTGACCAACGGCGATGCCGGTTACCTCTGAGCCCACCTGGGTTACGGTGCCGGCGGCCTCCAGCCCCAGCGACGACGGGAGGTCCGGGCCCGGATAGTTGCCACCGCGCCGCATCAGGTCGGCGTAGTTCACGCCGGCAGCATCTACTTTGATCAACACTTGGTGAGCCCTGGGTTCCGGCTCGGGAGCGTCCTCCCAGTTCAGGACGTCAAGGCCACCGAATTCGTGAATGCGGACTGCTTTCATCTGTTTTAAACTCCCGCGTTTCTATCTCTCGATTAGTAGCCGGTTTTTCCCGCAGGCGATTTCCGGTCAGCTCGATTCCCCGTCTAGCGGTAGCCGCGAAATTGGGGAGAGGAGAGCACCTGCTCGTTCATCATACGCACCGGCTCCCCGCTGTCAAAGGCGCGGATATTCTCCACCACGTCGGCGTAGAAGGCGCGGTACGAGTCGTCGGTAACGTAGCCCAGGTGGGGGCAGATGAGGGTGTTGTCCAGTTTTAGCAACGGGTGGCCCTCTGGCAAGGGCTCAACGTCGAAGGTGTCCAGCGCGGCCCCGGCGATGGCCTTGCGTTGTAGCGCGTCTACCAGCGCTGCCTCGTCCACTATGGGACCGCGGGAAATGTTGATGAAGTAGGCCGTGGGCTTCATCAACCCCAACTCCCGGGCGGCAACCAGTCCCGTGGTACGCTGGCTCAGGACGACGTGTATCGACACGATGTCGGAGTCGCGGAACAGGGTGTCCTTGTCCACCAACGTGGCCTGGCACTCCCGGGCGCGTTCGGAGGTGAGGTTCTGGCTCCAAGCGATTATGTTCATGTCGAAGGCTATGCCCACCCTGGCCACCAGAGAGCCGATGTGGCCCAGCCCCAGTAGCCCGAGGGTCTTGCCTTGGAGACCCGTCCCCACGGTTGTTCCCCAAGAGCCTTGCCGGGAAAGCCGGTCTTCCAGGGGAATTTGCCGGATGATGCCCAGAATCAGGCCCCAAGTCAATTCCGCCGGTCCCTCCCCCGCCCCGCCGGTGCCGCAGACCGGGATGCCAAGCTCGGTGGCGGCCTCCAGGGCGAAGGAAGCGTTGCGCCGCCCGGTCGTGACCAGAAGCCGCAGGTTGGGCAGCCGTTCCAGCAACGAACGCTGGAATGGAGTACGTTCCCGCATCCCCATCACCACGTCGAAATCGCGGAGCCGTTCCACCAAGGCGTCTTGGTCGGTCAGGTGGTCATTGAAATAGACGACCTCCGCGCCGGAAGGCGCCTGTGACCAATCGGCCATGTCTTTGGCCACGTTTTGATAATCATCCAAGATTGCGATTTTCATAACGTTGACTCCTGAGTGACGGTTTCTAACGCAACTGCGGTAGCGCATCCGAGTGTAGGCGCCGTGTAGGCGCCTCCCCGGGACCGGGGAACGGACAAGTTCCGGTCAAGTTAACGAAACGCAGGCATTACCTGCTCAGTGAGCACTCGCAGGCTGCGGGCAACCCGGTCCTCTGGGATCAGACCGCCGGCGTTCAACTCGGCCACCACTCCGTCGAGTCCCAGCTCTTCCTTCATTTGGGAGAAACGGTCAATCAGGGACTCGCCAGTGCCGAAAGCAACCTTGGTTTCCAGCATTTGTTCGTATGACATGGCGGCCAGCGCCTCGGCCCGGCCTTGGCGCAGCTCGGTGGCTTCGATTCCAGTCTGGCCCGCCGACTCGCGGTACAAAGCCCCCATGCGGCTGAAGTAAGCGCTGATGCTGTCCCAAGGCTCCTCGATAGCCGATTCTTCCGTTTCACCGGCGTAAACCGGTATACGGAGGGAAACGTCGCCGTCGCCCGGGTGCCCGGCTTCATGCCAAGCCCGGCGGTACTCATCGAGGTTCGCTTTGAGTTCCGGGATGTCCATGCCCCTTAAACCGACGAAAATCGGGTATCCTTCGTTGCCCAGAACAGGGAAGGTCTCCGCGGTGGTGGCGGCAATGCGAATGGGCGGATGGGGGACCTGGTAAGGAGTGGGTGAAACGGTGGCGTCTTGGAATTGATAGTATTTCCCCTCGTGGGAGAAGGGCTGGCCCTTCCACGACTCCACAATAATGTCGAGGGCCTCGCGGAATCGTTCGCGGCTTTCGACGTAGGGGATACCATAAAGGTCGTAGGAGCGGGCGAACCCGCTGCGGCCGACTCCGAAGTCAAACCTGCCTTCGCTGATTTGATCGACGGTGGCAACCTCCTCGGCAATGCGTAAGGGGTTGTTCAGCGGAAGTACGTGGACCGCCATCCCGATACGCAGCCGCTTGGTCCGGGTAGCGATGGAACTGGCGACCACGATGGGAGAGGAGAGAACGGAACGGGCCGGATTGAAGTGCAGTTCGGCCAACCACACCCCGTCCAGTCCCATCGCTTCGGCGTTGTCCACCAAGCGAAAGCCCTCTTGAAAGGCCTTGGGCTCTTCGAAGCCGGTCCGGCTGCCGAACTCCATGAATATTCCGAACTGCATTTGTTCCTCCAGACCCGGTGAATTCTAAGCTATTTAACCACAGAGACCACCGAGAGCACAGGGCATATACAATTTCCCCTGCGGACTATAGGCGCTCTGTGGTTAAATGGACCTGGGGTGAGATATGGAATCACAGGAATATGACATTGCCATAGTGGGCGGCGGGATCATTGGGCTATCCACGGCTATGCATCTCTCGGCCCGAGTTCCACGCTGGCGCGTTGTGGTGCTGGAGAAGGAGAGCGGGCTGGCCACCCACCAGACCGGCCACAACAGCGGCGTCATTCACTCGGGGATATACTACCGTCCGGGCTCCTTCAAGTCCCAGTTTTGCGTCGCCGGGGTCAGCAAGCTTCTCCGTTTCTGCGAAGAAAACGAGATCGAGTACCAACAGTGCGGCAAGGTAATCGTCGCCACCGACGAATCGGAGTTGGGCAGGTTGCAAGCCCTTTATGATCGCGGGGTCGCCAACGGTGTGGCGGGCCTGGAAATGGTCGGCCCGGAGCGGCTGCGGGAAATCGAACCCCACGCCGCCGGCGTTCAAGCGTTATGGTCTCCCGAGACCGGTATAGTGGACTACGGACAGGTGGCCCGGTCGTACGCCATGCGATTTCAGCAGGCGGGCGGCGATATTTTCACCGAGGCGCCGGTCCGGAACATTCGCCGCCGCGGCGGTTCGTTGTCACTGGAAACCCCCAAAGGCACCGTTCAGGCCAAACACATCATCAACTGCGCTGGACTCTATTCCGACCGGATCGCCGAGATGACCGGGGAAACGGTCGGCGTGAGAATCATCCCATTTCGAGGGGAGTATTACACCCTTCGGCCCGAAAGCCATCACCTCGTTTCCGGGCTGATCTACCCGGTGCCCGACCCCCGGTTCCCGTTCCTGGGAGTACACTACACCCGGAACATCACCGGCAGCGTGGAAGCGGGCCCCAACGCCGTCTTGGCCTTCAGCCGCGAGGGCTATCGAAAACGCGACGTCAACCTGGGAGAGACTTGGGGCAGCGTTTCCTACGGCGGCTTTTGGCGCATGACTTTGCGGAACTGGAAGATCGGACTGGGTGAGGTACACCGCTCCTACAGCAAGCGCACGTTCCTCCGCGACCTGCAACGCCTGTTGCCCGAAATCCGGGAGACCGACCTGGCCTCCGGCGGTTCCGGGGTACGGGCCCAAGCGGTTGCCAAGGACGGCAGCCTGCTGGACGACTTCAACATCATCCGGGGACGGGAGGCGATTCACGTCTTGAACGCGCCGTCACCGGGGGCTACCTCTTCACTGGCTATCGGGGAGTACATCGTAGACCTAGCGGCGGAGGCCTTCGGAGCTCCGTCGTAGGTAAGGCCCACGGAACCGCTGAGGGGGGCGCCCCGTTTTGTTGCTGGGCCAAGCCGCCGCTGGGTATAATCGGGCAGACGATTTCGGAAGAGCTTGTTACGGTCACCGGGAAACGATTGCTGAAACGGTAGTCCGGTGCTCCGACGCCCGTCCGAGGGGTAGGCTGGTGACAGGGAGGTCGGCCGGCTTTGCTAATCGAGACCGAAGCAATCGGCGATTCGGGCCTGAACGTGGAGTTGGGTTCCATAGAGGCAACCGAGGGAGCGGTGGCTCGCTACCTGAGGGCCGTTGGCAACGACCTTCCAGTCTACGGCCAGACCGGTCTTGTCCCGCCTCTTTATCTGGCGGCGGCCTCGCTGGCCCTTTTGTTGCGGGAGTTGGCGATGCCCCCCGGCGCGGTCCATAGCCTTCAAGAGACCGAAGTCTTGGCCCCCGTCGTCATCGGAGAGAAATTGCAAGCAAGCGCCAGCCTGGAACGTCCGCGTCAAAGGGCGGGCCTGAAATTCCTCACGGCGACGTGCGGGCTTCATACATCCGGCGGTTGGCCCGCCATGACATCAAAGACCACCGTAATGCTCACGGAAACCGCGCCGGCGGGGGAAGTCCGGGGGCGGCCCCAGCCATCGCCGGGAACCGGCGTAGAGTCGGGGGCCAGCGAGTTGCCCGTGGTAACCAGCCTGATTACTCAAGAGCAACTAACCGATTACTCCCAGGCTTCGGGCGACTATAATCCGTTGCACCTCGACGCCGATTTTGCTGCGACGACACAATTCGGAGGCGTCATCGCCCACGGGATGTTGACCTTGGCCCTGGTCGACCGGATGATGACGGCGTCCTTGGGGCGCGCGTGGCTGGAAGCGGGCTCGCTTCGTGTTCGATTCAAGGGTGCGGCCTACTTGGGCGACCGGGTGGAGTCTTGGGGCAGCGCCGCCAAAGGCGGAAACTACGCCGTGGGCGTCCGCAACAGCAATACCGGGCAAGAGTTGGTTTCGGGCACGGCCAAGTTGACTACGGCTTGAAATTCGTTCCGGCGCGAGTTCGACTCGGCGTTGGGATACGAAGAAAGGACAACCAAATGGCACAAAACGGAGCTGAGGCCGCGGTCAGGGTAGCCGTTGACGCTATGGGCGGCGATTTCGCGCCCCAAGAAACAATAAAGGGCGCGATCCAAGCGTTGGACTCGACCAACGCCGAGTTGGTCTTCGTGGGCGATCCCGCGGCAATCGAAGCTGAACTCGCTAAATACGACACCGCTGGCAGGCCTATTACGGTCGTCCCGTCGGAAGGAAAGATCGGCGACGACGAGCACCCCATCCAGGCCATGCGCACCAAACCCAAGGCATCGGTGGTGGTGGCCACACAATTGGTCAAACAAGGCCAAGCCGACGTTATCGTGTCCATGGGTTCCACCGGGGGCGCGATGGCCAGCGCCGTTCTGGCGTTGGGGCTCATGGAAGGCCTGGAACGACCCTGTCTTGGCGGACCGTTCCTGGGACTGGCGCCCAATACCATGCTGGTGGACATAGGCAGCAACCTGGACTGCCGCCCCGGCCTGCTGTTGAGTTTTGGTGCGCTTGGGGTGGCGTTCGCTCACACCTACATGGGTATCGAAAACCCCAGGGTGGGGCTGCTCAGCGTCGGCGCCGAGGCGGCCAAGGGCAACCGCCAGGTGCAGGAGAGCTACCAACTCTTCCGCGACAGCCACCTCAATTTCGTGGGCAACGTCGAGGGAATGGACTTCTTCACCAACAAGGCCGACGTTATCATCTGCGACGGCTTTGTCGGCAACATTCTGATCAAGTTCACCGAGGGCCTGGGAGGGGCATTGGCCGCCTACCTCAATGAAAACCTCTCCGCGGTCTTGGAACCCGAGGCGGTGCGGAAGGTCGCCTCCGACCTCTGGGAGACCACCAACCGGCCTCGCACCGTGGGCGGCGGGCCTCTTTTCGGCGTGAACGGCGCCGTGATTCTGGGCCACGGCTCCTGCCGGGCCGACGGCGTGGCGGGCGCGGTGCGGACCGCGGTCCGCTACGTGCGGGTTGGCCTCGTTGACATAATGCGAGACGAACTTGCCATCCTCAACGGCTCACGCTCGGGCCAAGCTAAATAATGCCCGTTTCAGGAATAGATCTCGAAGGCCGGGTCGCCCTGATTACCGGGGCTTCCCGCGGGATAGGCGCTGCAATCGCCTGCCGCTTGGCTAAAGCCGGCGCCAAGGTCGCTGTCAACTACCGTTCCAGCTCCGAAGCGGCCGCCGCGGTCGTAGCGTCGATTGGGGCGGACGGAGGCACGGCAATGTTGGCGGACGGGGACGTTTCGGACGCGGCCGCCGCCGAACATGCCGTCAAAAGTGTCGTCGAGGAATGGGGCGCGATCGACATCCTGGTCAACAATGCCGGGATCACCCACGACAGGCTTCTATTGCGCATGAAACCCGAGGACTTCGACTCGGTAATTGAAGTGAATCTTCGCGGCGCTTTTCTTTGCACCCGCTACGTCATGCCACACCTCATCAAACAACGCCACGGTAGAATCATCAATATGTCCTCGGTGGTCGGCCTCTCGGGGAACCCCGGCCAAGCCAACTATGCCGCCGCAAAAGCCGGACTGGTGGGGTTCACCAAGGCGGTCGCCCGGGAGGTGGCTTCCCGTAACGTGACGGTAAACGCCCTCGCGCCAGGCTACATAACCACTAGCATGGTGGAGGACCTTTCCGAGGAAACCCGCCGGCACATTCTGGACCGCATCCCCATGGGACGGTTCGGCACCTCGGAAGAGGTGGCCGAGGCGGTGGTCTTCCTGTGCAGCGACGGCGCCAGCTACATCACCGGCCAAGTGCTGACCATCGACGGCGGAATGATCGCCTGATTCAGGAGAGTGCGATGCGTGCCACCACCAAATTCCGCGAACTGCTCAACGAACCCGGCATTATCGTCGCCCCGGGGGCTTACGACTGCCTCACGGCCCGGCTCATCGAGGCCGCCGGTTTCCGGGCGGTCTACATGACCGGGGCCGGAATGTCGGTATCGCGGTTGGGCTATCCCGACCTGGGACTGGCCACCATGACCGAGATGCTGGACCAAGCCGGCTATATGGCCGACGCAGTGGACGTGCCGATAATCGCCGACGCCGATACCGGCTACGGAGGCGTGTTAAACGTTCGCCGCACGGTGCGGCAGTACGAGCGGACCGGGGTGGCGGCTATCCACATCGAAGACCAAGATTTCCCCAAGCGCTGCGGCCACTTGGACGACAAGCGGGTTATACCGGTGGGCGACATGGTCCAAAAGATTCGTGCCGCCGTCGACGCCCGCACCGACGACGACCTGACGATTATCGTACGCACCGATGCCCTCGCAGTAACCGGCTGGGACGATTCAATGCGCCGGTGCGAGGAATACGTCAAGGCCGGCGCCGACGTTTTATTCGTCGAAGCGCTGCGCAGCTTGGATGACGCGGAACGGGCCGCGCAGAATCTGGATGTTCCGTTGCTCTATAACTACGTGGAGACCGGCAAATCGCCGTTGCTTTCGACGTATGACTTGGAGCGGGCCGGCTTCAAGATCGTTATATTCCCTGCCAGCGCCATTCTGTCGGTGACGAGGGTGGTTAGCCAGTTGATGAACGAACTGCGGGAGAAAGGCACCACCGCGCACCTGCTGGAGAACATGGGCACCCTTCACGAATGCTTCGAAGCGGTGGGGCTGTCCCAAATGTTGGCCGTCGACGCCCAATTCGCCTTGGACCAAGCGGCAGTGGCGCCTCGTTAAATGGCTGACCAGTCAGGCGGTCCGGTCCCGGAGCAGTTTTTGGACCGCCTCACCGAAGAGGTCCGTCATTGGCGGGATGACGGGACCATAACGGACGAACAAGCCCGCGCCATCCTCGACCGTTACCCTTCGGGCCGGTCCGGCTCCCCCGGACGACTCGCCCAAGGACGGCTGGTGCAGGCGCTGGCCATCGTCGGAGCCGTGCTGGTGGGCTTGGGGGTCATACTCTTCTTCGCCGCCAATTGGGACGGAATACCCCGGGGCGGCAAGTTCGCTCTGCTAGGCGCCGTCGTCTTGGGCGCCCACGGCCTCGCCTATTTCCTGTGGGCGGTGCAGGGGTACCAACGGGTGGGAACGGCCATGGCGCTGCTGGCCGGGGTCGCCTTCGGCGCTGCGGTCCATCTCATCGGGCAGGCCTACCACATCGATGTCAACAACCCTTATCTGTTCCTTTTCTGGTTCCTTGGCGTTATACCAATGGCTTACGTTACACGTTCCCAGCCCGTCTTGGTGTTGGCGCTGGGACTCCTTCTGGTGACCGCTGGGACCATATCCTGGCGGTGGATTGAGGAGAGCCGAGACACGGAATCAGTCTTATTGTTATTTGTCCTGATTTCGATTTTGGGCCTCTTCCTCTTTGCCGTGAGCCGCGTCAAGCACGAATTTGCGGAGCTTCGACCCTTGGCAGGTACTTACCTGCTGGTAGGACTGGCCGCCGCCCTGTTCGGCATGTACGTTTTGTCTTTCGGTGATCTTTACGACGACAACTGGGACTCTTCCTTCAGTGTCGACCCCAAGTATTGGGGCGTCGTCGCTGGGCTTACGGGGTTAGCGGCCGTCTTGCTGGCGGCAGCGGTGTTCCTGCGCCGCCGCCGGGGTGAGGGGCGTCCCATGGACTACGGCGAACTGGGATGGGCGGCAATGCTGCTGGCCGCCGCGCTGCTGGTGGCATCTCTTAGAACGGAGAGTGAATGGGTCTACCCCGTTGTTTTCAATTGCCTGCTGGCCTTGTCGTTGCTTGCCCTGCTGGTGGCCGGTTACATGCTGTCCCATGAGGCCCTGATCAACCTTGCCATCGTGTTTATAGTGCTGGACATCTTCACCCGTTATTTCGAGTATTCCTGGAGCCTTTTCGACCGTTCGTTGGTATTCGTGGTCGCCGGAATCATCTTACTCGTGGGCGGTTTCCTGTTGGAGCGGGGACGACGCCGGGTGTTGTCTCAAATACGCCAACCGCGAGGCGCAGCTTGAGCCGCCGGATCAAATGCGCTTTCTGGGTGGTGGTGGCAGCCCAAGTGCTCTTCTTGGCGGGGTTCATCGGCTTCAAGGAATACGCCCTCCACACCGGGACCGAGGTCGTTCTGCAAACGGTCCCGGTAGACCCGCGGTCGCTGCTCCAAGGCGACTACGCCATCCTGGACTACGAAATCGCCAGACTGCCGCCGTCCCTGAGAGGCCTGCCCGTGGGCGAAACGGCCTACGTCGAGTTGTTGGAGGGGCCGGACGTGTGGGAAGCCGGACGGTATTCCGTCAACCGCCGTTCGGTTTCGAGAATCTTCATCAAGGGCCGTGTCGACCGTCCGGGGCATCTCAATTTCGGAATCGGCACCTACTTCGTCCCTGAAGGGTCTGGCCGTGCCATAGAAAGCGCGCAGGGCGTGAGAGTAGTGGTCAAGCTCGACGCCGACGGCGACGCCATCATCAAAGAAGTACTTGTGGACGGGAAGCCGTTCAACCCCGATTCCTGACCCACACAACCGCCATTGCCGCTGTCCTCAAACCTCAAAGCAGCCTTGCCTTGACACCTTCGTAATGACGGGACGAGGAAAGGGATGGCATCGTACCGGTAATGGCCCGGCACTATCGCTTGGCGCCGCTTTCGGCGCTCTCACCCACGACTCCTAGTGGGAATGCTATGAGCAAAGCAACGCCCGTTACTGGTGGCGCCGAGATTACCGGCTCTTAGCCGGACCAAACTGACAGGGGTGATAGAATGAACCTTGGAGCCGATCGCCCCCAGTCCTGGGTATTGGCCGACGGCTCGGCGTCCATCAGCGCCGCTGCGTTGTTTGCGGTGATAATCAACATCTCACCCGGTATAGCCGGGTTGTGGGGTCTAGCATTCCTCCGTGAATTGACCAACAAAGAAGACGGGGTGATCATAGTAGCATCGATGCTGCTGTTCCCCTCGGCATTTATTATCTACGGGGTCGCAAAGATGATATTCGCAGCCAAAGAAGCAGTCGAGAAGAAAGCGATGGCAAAGGGCCGCCAGGAAGGCCAACAGGCGGAACGCGAACGCATTGAGCAGGGGCTGGAGGCGTTGGAGAAGAGTGGCGTAACGATACCGCCGGAAATCGCCCGAATCATCGCCCGCGAATCCGGCCCTCGCTCCTAACCTAGCGCCCGCCCACAGCATACTCTCCCTTGGAATCCCAGAACAGCGAGGAAGGCAGTTATGAGCAACGTTGTCTTGGTAGTGGATATGCTGCGGGGATTCCTTGAGCCGGGTTGCAACCTTTACCATGCCGAGTCCCGGGACATCATCCCCAACGTACATAGGCTCGTCTCCCAGGAGCGGGAGGCGGGTTCCGAAATCCTGTTCGTCTCGGACCACCACGACCCGGACGATCTGGAATTCCAAATTTTCCCGGTCCACTGCGTGATCGGCACCAATGAGACCGAGGTGGTGCCGGAGCTGTCGGAGTTCGTGACCGCGACCAACGTAATTCCGAAGAAACGTTACAGTGGTTTCTTCAATACCGACCTGGCCGACCGGTTGACGCGGTTGGCCCCCGACAAGTTGATGATATGCGGCGTCGCCACCAACGTCTGTGTGCTACACACCACCTCGGACGCCCGCAACCGGGACTACCCGGTGGAGGTGTATGCCGACTGCGTCTCCGGCCCGGACCCGGAAGCCCACCGCTGGGCCCTGTCCCACCTACAACGAGTGTTGGGGGCAACCGTAATCTGACACTCCCGTCGGTAAGGGTTGACGGAAAGGGCGCGTCAGCCCACGGCCCCGGACACCACGGCGGCGGTCACCTCGTCGTCGGTCATTCCCAACACCTCCCGCAGTACATGTTCGGAATGTTCGCCCAACACCGGGCCTGGGGTACGCGGCCCGCTGTCGTAGCCCTGAATCCGGAACTGGTGCCCTCCGTAGGGGATACGGCCCATTTCATGGTGGTCGAGGTAGCGGAAGAAGTTGCGGTGGGCCAACTGCGGGTCTTGGAGCAGGTCGCTACTACGTTGCACCACGCCGGTTGGTACGCCCTGGGAAAGCAGCAACTCCATCACCTCTCGTGGAGGTCTGTCGGCGGTCCACCGGTTGATGTGTCCGTCGATTTCGTCATGATGCAGCAGCCTTCCTGGGATCGTATCGAACCTGTGGCCGTCGGTCCACGATGGACTTCCAAGGGCCCGGCGTAGCGCGTCCCAGTGGTCGTCGGTCTCCACCGCGATGGCGCACCATTGGTCGTCACCCGCGCAGGGATAAACGCCCTGTGGCGCCGCGTGTTCAGAGCGGTTGCCCCGTCGGGTCGCGTTTCGGCCGTTGACCGCGTAGTCCAACACCTGGGGACCGAGGAAATGCAACGACATCTCCAACTGGGATGCGTCTATGTGCTGGCCCTCCCCGGTTCGGCGCCGGTGGTCCAATGCCGCCATGATGATGGCCGCCAATATCCTAGGCGATACGGCGTCGGTGTAGGCGGTCCATGGCCCGTCGGGGGGCAGGTCGGGCCAGCCGGTGATTTCGTAGTAGCCGGCGATTGCCCCGGCGTGGAACCCGTAACCCCCGAAAGAGGCCGCCGGCCCCGTCTGCCCCATGAGGCAGGTGCTGGCCATGATGATAGAGGGGTTCAACTCCCTGGCAGTCTCGTAACCAATGCCCAAGTTGTCGACGGTTCCGGGGGTGAAGCTCTCCAGGCACACGTCGGCCCAAGACAAAAGCCGCCGGGCGATTGCCAGCCCTTCCGTGGTTTTCAGGTCCAGCGATAGGCCCAATTTGGAGGCGTTGAATTCAGCGTAGAACTGGGTCCGGTCAGTGCCCGGAACACCGTCTTTGAACGGGCCGGCGGTACGCAAAATATCCAGTGGCGTGGCTGTCTCAACCCGCACTACCGTGGCCCCGTGGTCGGCCAGGTAGCGGGCCGTGTTGGGACCGACCACGACCCAAGAGAAATCAGCTACTTTCACGCCCTCGAACGGCAGAGGATCGGACATAATTGCTCCTAAGCGCCGGCGGCCGCGGCCATCTCAGCGGCGCTGAGGCCCAGCAGTCCGCACAACACCTCATGGTTGTGCTCTCCCAGCCGCGGCGCCCACCCTTGTATCGCCATCGGCGTCCGTGACAACTTGGCGAAGAACCCGGGCACTTTGGCCGTGCTCCCGCCGGGCAGCGGAGCTTCCAGCCAGTAGCTACGCTCTTGCAGGTGCCGGAATTTGGCCAGATCTTCCATGTCGCTCACCGGGGCCAGAGTCACCCCGTCTTTCAGTCCCCGGTCTAGTAATTCCTCCTTCGAGTATCTCGCCACGAACTGTCTGATGGCAGCCATAACCTCGTCCAGGCCGTAGGCTATCGGTTGGTTTTGCAAGAGGCGGAAATGGTAGGTTGGCCAGTCCTCGTTTTCCAGCCATTCCGCGGGCACCACGCCCTCGTCAATGAACCAAGGCACCATCCCCGCCAAAGTGGGGCCGCTGGGGATCAGCACCACGTAGCCGTTGGCGCAGTCGAACACGATGGGAATTGTGGCGCCGCCCAACTGGAGGGCCGAGCCGCCGCGGTTATAGTCGAAGCCCTGTACCTCGTAGGCCCCGATACCCTGGAGCATGGTGGCGGCCATGGCGGTCTGGGCCGATACGTCGACGAACTGGGCCTTGCCCGTCTGGACCATCCGGGCATGGGCAATCAGCGCGGCGGTGGCGGCTTCCGCACCGGCGTGCAGCCAAGCTTGGGGGACGGAGAGCCGCACCGGGGCCCGCCCGGGATCGCCCTGCAAGCTGACCGGGCCGCCCATTGCCGCGATGGTCAGGTCGCTGGCTGGCATACCGCTGTAGGGACCTTCTCGTCCGAAGGCGGAGATCGTAACATGAATGATACGGGGATTAAGGGGACTGAGGACGTCGAAGCCCAAGCCCAGCGAGTCCAAGTCCGCCGGTTGGGCCGACTCGAATAGGAAGTCGGCCCGTTCAACCAAGGCCAGCAACGCGTCGCGGCCTGCTCGACCGGAAAGGTCCAGAGTGACACCCTGCTTGTTGCGGTTAAAGCAGAGGAAATGAAGACTGCGTTCCAAGTCGGGGGCGGCATCGATAAACGGAGGGGTCCGTCGCCCTTCGGAACCGGCCGGCGGCTCCACTTTTATGACCCGGGCGCCCATGTCGCCCAAAACCATGCTGGCGAAATCGCCGTGTCCGCCGGTCAGATCCAGGACTCTGTACGGGCTCAACATTGCAACGCCCACCCCTAAGTCTGGATTGCCGATTATAGCACGGTACTATGGTTTCTAGTTCCCTCCGCCATTCTCGTTGTTGCTAACGCCGGAAGCCAGCCGGTATTATGGCCCAATACTCGCCGGCGACACCCGGCGTCGGGCCGGGCGAGGCGGGGGAGGCAATATGCTCTACCGCACCTTCCGTTACTCCCAATGGGACGGCACACAGCGCATCTTCGACATCGACGCGGATGAGTTGATGGACCGGCTGTCGGAAGACCTGCTGAACCAAGGCGACGTCATGCAGGCGTTACGGGATCTGTTCCGCCAAGGAATGCAAGACCGGGACGGCCAGCAGATGCCGGGTTTGCGCGACCTGATGGAGCAACTGAAGGACCGCCGCCGTCAGCAAATGCAGCAACACAATATGGACTCGGTGCTGGACGACCTGCAAGAACGCTTGGACGACATCGTCCGTACGGAACGCCAGGGCATACGCCGCCGCCTCGATGAGGCCCGGCAACAGGTCGACGAGATTCCGCCCGGCCAGTCGACGGAGGACCGCTCACAACAACAGTCCCTGCTGGACCTCCTGGAACAACGGGCCGGCCGCAACCTGGAACGCTTGGACAACCTGCCGCAAGGGGTGGGCAGCCAACTCCGGGAACTCATGGAATACGATTTCATGGACCCGGAGGCCCAGCAAAAATTCCAGGAATTGCTGGATATGCTGAAGAGCCAGATGGCCCAGAACATCTCTCAGCAAATGCAACAACAAGTCCAAAACATGAGCCCAGAAGACATGGCGGCCACTCGGGAGATGATGCGCCAGCTAAACCAGATGATGCGGGACAGGCTAGACGGACGCGAACCGGACTTCGACGGCTTCATGCGGCAGTGGGGCGCAATGTTCGGCCCCAATCCGCCCCAGAGCTTCGACGAGCTAATGGAGATGCTCCAGGAACAGTTGGCCCAGATGCAATCGATGCTGGAAAGCATGTCCCCCGAGGCCCGCCGGGAGATGGAGGAAGCTCTGCTTCAAGCCTTGGACCCGGAAACCCGCCAAGAGATGGCCCAGTTCGGCAGCCTCATGGAACAACTCATGCCCATGGACGACCTGCGCCGCCAGTACCCCTTCCTGGGCGACGACAGTCTCACCATGGAGCAAGCGATGCAGATGATGCGCGAACTTCAGCAGCTCGACCAACTGGAAGCGGCCTTACAGGACGCAATGCGCACCGGCGACTTAAGGGATATAGACCCCGACAAGCTGGCCGAATTGCTGGGCGAGGAAGCCCGCCGGGCCTGGGAGGAGCTGGACCGGCTGCGGAAATTGCTGGAAGAGGCGGGCTACATAACCGGCGGCGACCGGACGGAACTTACCGCCCGGGGCATCCGCCGCATCGGGCAAAAAGCCCTGAAAGAGGTTTTCAGCCACCTTAAGAAGGACCGGTTGGGGGGCCACCAGTTGGATACCCGAGGCGCCAACGGCGACCCGCTGGGGGAGACCAAGCTCTACGAGTTCGGCGACCCATTCCAGGTGGACTTGCAAGCGACGGTCAAGAACGCCGTGCTGCGGGGCGGGCCCGAGGTGCCGGTCCGGCTCAGTCCCCAAGACTTCGAGGTACACCGCACCGAACACCTGACCAAAGCCGCCACCATCGTGCTCTTGGACCAGAGCCGTTCTATGGGCCTATTCAACAATTTCCAGGCCGCCAAGAAAGTTACCCTGGCGCTGATGGCCCTGATCCGTTCCCAATACCCCAGGGATACCCTAAAGATAGTGGGGTTCTCCGACTACGCCCGGGAGATAGATGAAGAAGACCTAGCCAAAGTGAGTTGGAACACTTGGGTATCCGGCACCAACCTGCACCACGCCCTGATGCTTTCCCGGAGGATGCTATCGAAGGAAAAGGGCGGAACGCGCCAGATATTGGTAATTACCGACGGGGAGCCGACAGCTCACTTGGAGGGCGACCGGGCCTTCTTCAGCTACCCCCCCAGCTACCGCACCGAACAGGAAACCCTGAAAGAGGTGCGGCGCTGCACCCAGGAAGACATACTAATCAACACTTTCATGCTGGAGAACAACTACCAACTGGTGAATTTCATCGACCGCATGACACGCATCAACCGGGGCCGTGCCTTCTACACCAGCGCCGCCAACCTGGGGGAGTTCGTTCTGGTAGACTACCTCACCAACCGCCGCAAACGGGTGGCGGCTTAGCCGGGTTTTTGTCCAGGGGTTTTCTCCCTGAAATCCGCCTTTGCCCCAAAGGCGGAAACTAAGCCGCGCCCAGGTCGTCCTCAGCCGTTGGTTAATGGGTGGTTGCCCCAGGTGAAGAAGGGCTCCGGTCCTCCTTCTTTGACCAAGAACACTTCCTCGATCCAGCAGCGTTCTTTCTCGTCGCCCGGACACAGAAGGTGGGCGGCTATCACCATACCCTCTTCCAGCTTCCAGTTGGGATCGGCGCCGTCCTCCACCAAGGCCAGCACGTCCGCGTGACTGAGTCCCACGCCGTGGAAGTAGGTGAGCACGGAGTCGTGTTGAGGTACTTCCAACTGTTGAAAGGTGCGCCGGCTCTTTTCCTGCAGTTCCCCGATCCTGACTCCGGGGCGCATAGAATTGTGAATCTCGTTCATCGCTTCGGCAGTAGCCCGGGCGATGCGATCGGACATGCCCGAACGCTGGTCCTCCACGATCCAGGTCTTGCCGCCATCCCAGCAATACTGGTTCTTGGTCCCATGGCAGTCAAACATAATGTTGGTGCCCGGCTGGACCTCGAAGTCTTCGGAGAGGATACGCAGGCGGACGGCGGGGTCGCCGTCCATCGGGTTGGCGAAGAATACTCCACCTGGATCGGCAACCCATCCGCCCAGCTCCGTGACTTCCGCATGATAAGTTTCCACCAGTTCCTTCCAGGTCTTACCCCGACTCCATGATTGCACCGTCCGCTCGATGGCCACCTGGTTCACTCGGGTAGCTTCCCGCAGCCATTCGATTTCTTGCGCGCTCTTCACCTCCCGAACGAACATCATCAAGCTGTACGCGTCGATTACGTCCGCTAAGGAGCCTGCCAGTTTAGCCCCCACTCTCAGGTTATCGTACCCGATGCGTCCATGGGCGAGACCCAGGTCCTGCATCGCTCCGCGAACAGCCTCGATATAGCTGCCAGCAAACTTGTCGCCGGCGGCCTTTACCCAGCCGGAGTCCTGCCGGGAAGCCGGCATAAATTTGAAAAACTCGGACCGCTCGGTGGCCGCGCTCACCGATACGAGGACGCTTCGGTGGGGACGCAAGTCTTCGATCCAGATGGGCGCATCCAGGAAAGGACTGAGAAATATGTCTGGTCCAATCAGAATGGGATGTTGCAAGTCATGCCGCGAAATTACCACCGCGACTCCCGGCGGCTCGTCGGCTTTGGGCGCGGTAGGGTTGTATCCCGACAGATAGGTCACGTTCAGAGGTGTGGTAATCACCAGACCGTCTATGTCACGGGCTTCCATCGCCCCGGCCAACCGTTCAATATCGAATCTGGGACCCGGAATCGTTGCCGGTCCGCCGTTGCTTTCGCTAGCCATGATCGACCCCTCCTTATTGTTTAATGCCAACTAGGTTGCAATTTGCCGGTGAAACATTTGTGGCAGCGCAGATCCTCCTTATCCATTGGCCGCTAACCCCGCCGACATGGCCCGCATCGCTGGGGCGCTGTCCGGAGCGATGAACAAGGCTGGTGCTTTACCCGGGGGTGTTTCCTGCATCCATCGACCTTGTCGTGGACCACGGAAGGCCATTGTACCCCTTCGGCGCCTGGTGTGGTAGCAAGAGGCCGGCCGCAACTGTTCAGACTCGATGCATTGTTGGCGCCATCCAGCGTCATTGCGGCCTTGAGCCGGAATTCATAGCCTTTGCAACCAAACAGAGTTTCCTATACTTGGCATTTCGGGATTCCCGCTTTCCCGGGAATGACGGGCCATCGGCAGGGATGGCCCTCAATTTCGAACTGTTACCATTGATTAGGACAGCTATACGATATCTTGTCTTCATGTTAATATCCTTACCGTTGCCCGCGTGCCCGCGTGCCCGCGTTCTGATTTGTAACGGTCCGTCTAATTTGTTCAAGTGGAGGGAAAAATGGCTAAGGTTGTTCGGACACTCCGGCCCGGACTCATGGTTCCTCTGGCCTTGTTGATTGGTCTTACGTTGTTGATCATATCCTGCGGGAGTGAGGCCACCACAGAACCGGCGCCAGCGGCTACCACCGCGCCGGCAGCAACAGCAGTTCCAGCGCCAGCGGCTACTACCGCGCCGGCAGCAACGGCAGCGCCCCTGGCAACGGCAACGGTCCCCGCCCCTCGCGCTACCCCGGCACCGGCACCCACCAAGCCCGCACCAACCGGTGGTGAGGTCAAGGCCAAGAAAGTACTCTTCAGCATGCCCCTCCCTACCGCGGAGAGCAACCGTACCTGGGTGCAAGGCTGGAACTACATTTCCCAGCACGACGTGTTCGCTGAGACCCTGTTGCGGGGTGACCCGTTGACTGCCGAAGCCGGTCCCCTGCTCGCCGAGGGCTGGGAGACGACCGATGATTTCAAAACGTGGTCTTTCAAGTTGAGGGAGGACGTCCCCTTCCATTTTGGCTGGGGAGAGTTTACCGCGCAGGACGTGCTCCATACCTACAACCTATTGAATCGAGAGGACAGCCTGGCCACCATGAAAGCATCGGCGTGGTCACAGGCAAACATTGAGATCGTAGACGACCATAACATCAAATTTCACTTCCAGAACCCTTATCTGGACGGGACACGGCTATTCTCCCGGCATGCCGGTGACCTGATTATCGTGAGCGATGCCCAGTTCAAAGCCGAAGGAATGGACGCTTTCGACAATATACAGACGGCTGGCACCGGCCCTTACCAGCTACTCGATCGTAAATTGGGGGCGACTCTTACTTACGAAAAGGTGCCGGAGGGTCACTGGGCGTATGACGTTGACTTTGAGCAGTTCGAGTTTGTCTGGGCGGCGGAAAGTCTAACCCGGATGGCGTTGCTCTTAGCTAAGGAGGTGCATATCTCCCAGATCGAGAGAACGCTGCAACCCGATGCCGAGGCCCGGGGCTTGAGGGTTATTCAGGGTACGCAGGAAGCCGCACAAACCTATTTCGCCTTTGGCGGTTTGTACGGGTCCGGGACCGACCTATGGTATGGAGAGGGGAACTACGGCACCGAGGGAGATACGGAAAAGTATCCCGATATTTACACTCCTAACCTGCCGTTGGAAAACGTAAACGTTAGAAAAGCCCTGAACAAGGCCATAGATCGGGATATCATCAACACCGAGATTTACTTGGGCAGGGCCACCCCCAATTACTTGGAAGCGTTTCACCCCATCAACGAGGGCTGGAACCCGGCGTGGGTGGAAAGGTGGGAAGAGGAATACGGCTACGACCCGGATGAGGCAAGGAGAATACTGGCGGAAGAGGGATTCGGGCCGGACAACCCCATTAAGATTAAGGCGATAACAACGGTGATCCCAGGGACTCCTGAGCTGCACGATGTTACCGAAGCCGTTGGGATCATGTTCGCCGACGTTGGGGTGGAGCTGGAGATAACAAGGCTTGAGGTTGGGGGGTATGTATCGCGAATTCGTAGTCACGAGTTGACTAACCACATAGTGCCCAATAGAAACCTTCCCATCAGAACCACCTATGAGGGCGTTCGCAACACTTACACCAACACTGGCTTCATGTGGGGCTATCCACACCCCGACCTGCAAGAGAATTTTGCTTGTCTCGAGACGTTGGCAGACCGCGATAAAAGAGAGGTGTGCGCCCAGGCTATAGGCAACCTGCTTTACGATAACTACGCGAATATCCCGATGTTCCACATCCGTTCCGACTTGACGGTGGACCCCGAATACATCGCTGAGTACGTCTTCACGGGGTTGACGTCGGCCGGCGTCTCCCACTTCCACAACATAGAAGGGGTACGGGAGTAGCGGACATGGGCTAAAGCTCGTCTATTTATCGACCCAGAACACCGGCGCCGGGGGTTGCACAGCCTCCGGCGCCGGTCTTTTATCTAATATTAGCCCTCGTCGATCAGTTGGCGCCGCTCAACGGATGTCAACACCGGCTAGGACACCGGCACAAATGACCATGACCTCAAGTAAACGGGCGTGACACGCGGTTGCGCCAAGTGATAAGATTGAACAACAATTCCATAGACTAACGGGCGCACTTTTAAGGCAGTCCAGAGAGGCTGGCAAAGTATGAAGTCCCGCATTCGCCGCCACCCCTGCCGTTGCGGTACGGAACACAAACCCTTGCCTCCTCTTGAGCAAGGGTTTTTTCTTTCGATACGGCCAGCGAACCGGCCAGCGTAGAGTCCCGAATATGGATGAACGACAGATCATGGACGAAAGCGGCATCAGCCGAGCCTTGGCCCGGATCGCTCACGAGATACTTGAGCGCAACCGGGGCGCAGACGACGTACGGCTGGTGGGTATCCACACCCGCGGTGTGCCTCTGGCCCATCGGCTGGCCGCCCGCATCGCAGAATTCGAGGGCGCGGCGACGCCTGTCGCCTCATTGGACATTAACCTCTACCGGGACGACCTCCAAGAAGGCTCCCGGCCGTCGGTGCGTCCCACCGAGATGCCGTTCAGCATCAGGGACAAGAAAGTCGTGTTGGTGGACGACGTGTTGTTCACTGGCCGGACCATCCGGGCCGCCCTCGATGCCCTCAACGATTTCGGCCGCCCGCGGCAGGTGCAGTTGGCCATCCTGGTGGACCGGGGTCACCGGGAACTACCCATCCGGGCCGACTACGTGGGCCGCAATCTACCGACCCGCCGGGACGAATTGGTCAAGGTCAGGCTGGCCGAATGCGACAACCGGGACGAGGTGGTGTTGACCGAAAGGGTCTTGGGCCTTCCCCTCGTAACGGAAGCCGAGAAGCTTGAGGAAGGACGGCTATGACAATTTCCAGGACAATCGAGGCGACGGCCGTCGACGCCTCGGCCCAGCCGGACAACCTGCCTCTCCGCAAGCACGTCTTGGACTTGGACGACTATTCCCGGTCGGAGTTGGCGGCCACGATGGAGGCAGCCCGCGGGATGGCGGAGGTGTTGCGGCGCGACATCAAGAAGACGCCGGCCCTGCGCGGCAAGGTGGTGGTTACCCTCTTCTACGAGTCCAGCACCCGTACCCGTATTTCCTTCGAAGAAGCGGGGAAGGTACTGAGCGCCGAGGTGATCAACATGAGCGCCTCCGGGAGCAGCGCCGACAAAGGAGAATCGCTTCTAAACACCGGCCTCACCTTGCAGGCGATGGGAGTCGATACGCTCATCGTGCGGCACTCCCATTCCGGCGCGCCCAACTTCCTGGCCCGGAACCTGGACCGGGTCAGCGTAATAAACGCCGGAGACGGTCTGCACGCCCATCCCACCCAGGCCCTGCTGGACCTATATACCGTCCAATCCAAAATGGGGGACCTGGAAGGCCGTAAAGTAGTAATCGTCGGCGACGTGCTGCACAGCCGCGTCGCTAGGTCCAATATCTGGGGCTTCTCAAAAATGGGGGCGCAAGTCGTACTCTCGGGTCCCGGCACTCTGATACCCCACGAAATCCTGGGCCGGGCCGGTGACAGCGGGGTCTCCGCCCTCTCGTCTCTGGTTGAAACCGAGACCAACCTTGACCTGGCCTTGACCGACGCCGACGTGGTTATGGCCCTCCGGCTACAGGACGAGCGCCAGAACACCGGCTATCTGCCCAGTCTTCGAGAGTACATCCGCCGCTGGCAGGTCACCGAAGACCGTCTGGCCAGGGCCAAGCCCGGCGTTATGGTCATGCACCCAGGGCCGATGAATGAAGGTATCGAGATCAGCTCCAGCATCGCCCACGGCGGTAATTCGGTTATCGAAGAGCAAGTGACCAACGGCGTGGCTGTGCGCATGGCGGTGCTCTACCAACTGACCACCGGACCACGGGCCTAACCGGAGCGTGATGGAGCGAGGAGTTTAACGTGGAGGGGCGAGGTACGGCTTCGAACCAAACGCTCATCAAGGGGCCCCGGATTATAGACCCGGTCCGGCGGCTCGACCGGACGGGGGATCTGTTGCTCGGCAACGGGGAAATAATCGCCGCCGGGGACGTCCTACGTGACCAATTGTCGGAGGGTTGCCGGGTAATCGACGGACAGGGAATGGTGGTCAGCCCCGGGTTCATTGATCTCCATTGCCATTTGCGCGAGCCCGGCTACGAGTACAAAGAGACCATCGCGACCGGGTCCCAGGCTGCGGCCCGCGGCGGATTCACCACCCTGTGCTGTATGCCCAACACCGATCCTCCGATAGATTCGGAATCCGTGGTACGGTTCATCAATCAACGGGCCCGGGAGCAGTCCTTGGTGCGGATTCTACCCATAGGGTGCGTAACCAAGAGGAGAGAGGGCCGGCGCTTGGCCGACATGGAAGAATTGGCCAGTGCGGGCGTGGTGGCGTTCAGCGACGACGGCGACCCGGTGGACGACGCCAACCTGATGCGCTTGGCGTTGACCTACGGCTACGACCTGGGAATGCCCATAATCAACCATTGCCAAGACCTGTCGCTGTCCTGCGACGGAGTGATGGCCGAAGGCGCGGTGGCCACCATGCTGGGGCTGCCCGGTATACCCGCAGCGGCGGAAGAAGCAATGATCGCCAGGGATATTTCCTTGGCCGAAATGACCGGCGGGCGTTTGCACATTGCCCACTTGAGCACCGCGGGCAGCGTTCCCCTGTTACGCCAAGCCAAGGAGCGCGGCCTGCGGGTCACCGCCGAGGTTTGCCCCCATCATCTGACCATCACCGACCAGTGGGTTACCGGCTCCCGAGGCGACCAGGACCTCAGTGGCGCATCGGCCAGTCCCTACGCCTACGAGACCTCCACCAAGGTCTACCCGCCCTTGCGCCGCCAGCAGGACGTGGACGCAATGGTCGCGGCGCTGGCCGAGGGAGTGATAGACGCCATAGCCACCGACCATGCCCCCCACGAGGCGACCAGTAAACAGGTCACCTACCAGGACGCCGCGTTCGGGATCAGTGTCTTGGAGACTGCCTTGGGTTCGGCCCTGCAACTGGTCCACCACGGGCGGATGAGCTTGGCCGACTTGGTGGCGCGGCTCACCTACGGCCCGGCCCAAGTGCTGGGCGACGGTTACTCCGGCCTCACTTCCCTGGAACCGGGAACGCTGGCCGACATCGTGCTGTTCGACCCCGACAAAGAATGGACGGTAGACGGCATGAATTTCGTTTCCAAAGGCAAGAACACGCCTCTGGACGGTACCACACTCAAGGGGCTGGTTATCGCCACCTTCTCCGGAGGGCGCTTGGTCTACGAGTCCCCCGAGTTGAAAATGCGGGCCGCTTAGATGTTCCCTGCGGCCAGCCTGGTGCTGGAAGACGGGTCGGTTCACCGGGGTTACGCTTTCGGGGCGATAGAGGAAGGGGTGGGCGAGGTTGTTTTCAACACCACCATGACCGGCTATCAGGAGGTGCTGACCGACCCATCCTACGCCGGTCAGTTGGTCACCCTCACCTATCCGCTGGTAGGCAATTACGGGATAAATGAAGAGGACTCCGAATCGAGCCAGATTCAGGTTGCCGGTCTCATCGTTCGAGAACACTGCGACCTTCCCAGCCACGGCCGCAGCAATCGCACCCTTCACCAGTTCCTCGAAAGCCAAGGCATCCCGGGGATCAGCGGCGTCGACACCAGGGCCGTGACCCGGCGCTTGCGGACCCACGGCGTGTTGATGGGGACCATTACAACGGGGGCTCCCGATCAAGCCTTGGAACGTTTGAACCGGGCGCCGCGCTACGACGACCACGATTTCGTCAGCGTGGTGACCACCAAGACCGGCTACGAATGGGACCAAGCCGGCTGGGACCAAGCCGGCTTGGACCGGACCGGCGGAAACTCCTCAGAAGTGGGCCGTCGAATCGTGGTAACCGATTGCGGCCTCAAATACAATATCCTTCGTCAATTGAGTCGGCGGGGCTGCCAGGTCACGGTGGCGCCCGCAACGGCGACAGCCGAAGAGCTGTTGGCCCTCCGACCGGCGGGCGTGTTGTTGTCACCGGGTCCGGGAGACCCCAGGTTGCTGGATTACATGGTTGACAACGCCCGCCAATTGCTGGGCAGGGTGCCGGTAATGGGCATCTGCCTGGGCCACCAAATAATTGCGAGAGCGTTGGGCGCAGAAACTTTCAAGTTAAAGTACGGACACCGGGGCGGTAACCACCCCGTTAAAGACCTGACCGACGGGAGGGTTTACATAACCGCCCAGAACCACGGCTACGCTGTGGACGCCCAGTCCCTCCCCTCAGGTCTCGAAATTTCCCACGTCAACCTCAACGACGGGACCGTGGAAGGCTTGCGCCACAGCAGCATTCCTGTTTTCTCGATTCAATACCACTCAGAAGCCGCGCCCGGCCCCAATGACAACGAATACCTGTTCGACCACCTATTGCAAATGGTCGACCAATTCTGGAAATAGTCCCCACTCTTAATCAGGAGGAGCCGATGCAAATACGGACCGCCAGGTAAAACCGTGGCTTACGGCAGGGTGAATGCCTGGGATTCTCACCCCACTGACGCGGGCATTTCTTCGGAGGAATCATATCAATGTCTTCTTTTGCCATGGTTCTGCTGGATGGGGGGTTGGATTTGGAGGTGGATGTGGACTTCAGTGGAATGACTACTATATTGGACCAAGAGGTTGCCGGTTTCTCCTGCGGCGACTACATTTACAAGGTGCTAGCCGGAAAAGGAACACTGGGAGAGCGTTGGACCTTCCTGGTCAGCGCGTCTGACCCCGGGATGGAAGGCCAGCCTCTGTTCTCGCTGGGACGCTTCGAGGTCGAGCCTAATTCGGACGACCAAGTCCACCTGTGCGTTCCGCCCCGTTTCGAACAAGCGGTGCCTGGCATCGATGCGGCCGATTGGGACGGTCGTTTGTTCGGCTCATTCATCTTCCAGTTGCTCAATTCCTTGCAGTCAAAGAATATGATCAGCTTGCCGGGCGTTTTGCCCATTCGCTGAGGCCGCCAGGGGGCCAGTCCCCCGGTGAGCGGCCTGACAAATACAGGGAGGCGGATATAAAGGGCAGACCGGCAAAGGTACTGGTAATCGGTTCCGGGCCCATTGTTATTGGCCAAGCGGCGGAGTTCGACTACGCCGGAACCCAAGCCTGCAAGGCCCTCCGCGAAGAGGGTGTTGAAACGGTCTTGGTCAATTCCAACCCGGCGACGATCATGACCGACCAAGGCATCGCCGACCACGTGTACATCGAGCCGCTGACGGTGGAAGTCTTGGACCGGATAATCGAAAGAGAGCGGCCCGATGGGCTTCTCCCGACACTCGGCGGGCAGACCGGTCTGAATCTGGCGGTGGCCTTGGCCGACGCAGGTGTCTTGGAACGCCACAACGTCCGGTTGCTCGGCACTCCCTTGGAGACTATTCGCCGGTCCGAGGACCGGGACTTCTTTCGGCAGTTCCTCCATGACATCGGCGAGCCTGAGCCGGAAAACATCACCGTCAGCACGATGGAAGAGGCGAGGGCAGTCGCCGCCAACCTCGGCCTGCCCTTGGTGATCCGTCCGGCCTACACCCTTGGGGGCAGCGGCGGCGGCATCGCCTATACCGAAGAGGAATTCGAGGCCATCGCCCGTTCCGGTCTCTCGGCCAGCCCCATCTCCCAGATATTGCTGGAACGGTCCTTGGTCGGCTGGAAAGAGATCGAATACGAGGTGATGCGAGACGGGGCCGATAACTGCATCACAGTTTGCAACATGGAGAACCTGGATCCTATGGGGGTACATACCGGCGACAGCATCGTGGTTGCGCCCAGCCAGACACTGTCCGACAAAGAGTACCAGATGCTGCGTTCGGCCAGTCTCAGAATAATTAGGGGCCTGGGGATTGAGGGAGGCTGCAACGTACAATTCGCTCTACAGCCGCACCCCATGGTGGCCGAGACGATCGGCTTGGAATGGCTCCGTGAATCCCCTTACTACGTTATTGAGGTTAACCCCAGGGTCAGCCGCAGCTCCGCATTGGCCAGCAAAGCCACCGGCTACCCCATTGCCCGGGTGGCGGCCAAGATCGCCGTGGGACGGCGCTTGGACGAAATCGACAACGCCGTAACCGGCCGCACCAAGGCCGCCTTCGAGCCGGCGCTGGACTACTGCGTGGTGAAGATACCCCGCTGGCCCTTCGATAAGTTCCCCCACGGCGACCGCCGCACCACCACCCAGATGAAGGCCACCGGGGAGGTCATGGTCATCGACCGCTCCTTTGAAGCGGCGATCCAAAAGGGAGCCCGCTCCCTGGAGTTGGGGGGGCGGACCCTGCTGTGGGAAGATCCGGCTTGGCGGTCCGATGGGGAGTTCTCCTTAGACAGTCTGCCTCTGTGGCCCAACGACCAGCGGCTGTGGGCATTGATGGCGGCGTTGCGCCGAGGAGTGGACGTCGACGTGTTGGCCCGCCACACTCTCGTCGAACCATGGTTCCTGACCGCCCTGCAACGCATCGTGCAGATGGAGCGCCGGCTACTGGCGGAGGAGATGACTCCGGACCTGCTGTACCGCTCCAAGCGGATGGGTTTTTCCGACAATCAGGTGGGCACACTGGCCGACATGTTGCCCGAGCAGGTCCGCAATTTGCGACACCAGTGGGGGCTGCGTCCCGCTTACAAGACGGTGGATACCTGCGCCGCCGAGTTCGACGCCGTCACCCCTTACTACTACAGCTCTTACGAAGAAGAAAACGAGGCCCTGCCCTTGGACGGCGACAAGGCCTTGGTCATCGGCAGCGGGCCAATTCGCATCGGCCAAGGAATCGAGTTCGATTACTGTAGCGTTCACGCCGCTTGGGCCCTTTCCGAAGCCGGTGTTCGTAGCATCATGGTCAATTCCAACCCGGAAACAGTATCGACGGACTACGATTCCAGCGACCGGCTTTACTTCGAGCCGTTGGACGAGGAGTCGGTCCGCGACATCATAGAAAATGAGACCGGCGACGGTGACCCCCCGCCGTCGGTGGTGCAGTTCGGCGGCCAGACCGCCATCGACCTCTCACAAGTGCTTGCCATGGCCGGTCTGCCCATCCTCGGCTCCAGCGCTGAGGCCATTGACATCGCTTCAGACCGGCACAAATTCGAAGACTTTCTGTCCCGGTTGGGTATCCCCCAACCTCCTGGCGCTGCCGTCACGTCGGTACGGGAGGCCCTCCAAGTCGCCCAGAACATTGGGTATCCGGCGGTGGTCCGGCCGAGTTACGTGCTGGGCGGAAGGGCAATGGAAATCGTTCAGAACGCCAGCGACTTGATCCGCTATCTCACCGCCGCCACCGACCTTGCGCCCGACAAGCCGGTGCTGATTGACCGGTACATGGAAGGGAAGGAATGCGAGGTCGACGCCATCTGCGACGGCGAACGGGTGTTGATCCCCGGGGTGATGGAACATGTGGAGCGGGCCGGAGTACATAGCGGCGACTCGATGGCGATCTATCCCGGCCTGAACCTGACCGAAGAGGAAGTCAACACCATCGTGGACTACACTGAGCGAATCGGCTTGGGGTTGGGGGTACGTGGACTGATGAACGTGCAGTTCGTAATTCATGGCGGAGCCGCCTACCGAAGCCCTCGCGTTCCTCAGTCTGATTCCGGGGAAACCACCGTCTACGTTCTGGAAGTCAACCCCCGGGGCAGCCGGACCATCCCCTTCATCTCCAAGGTGACGGGCGTACCGGTGGCCAGGCTGGCGACCCGGGTGATGCTGGGGCGGACGCTGGCCGAAATGGGTTACGCCGGGGGCCTGTGGCCCCGCCAGGACTTGGTGGGGGTGAAAGCGCCGGTCTTTTCAATGGCCAAGCTGGTGGGCGTCGACTGGCACTTGGGGCCCGAGATGAAATCGACAGGCGAGGTCATGGGCGTTGACCGGGACTTCGCCAGCGCCCTGAACAAGGCGCTGTTGGCCGCCAATCTGGAACTGAAGAGCGGCGCCGGGGTGCTGCTCAGCATTGCCGACCCGGACAAGGCCGAGGCGGTGGCGTTGGTCCACGGTTTAAGCAACGCCGGCTGCCAGCTCTACGCCACGGAAGGAACGGCAGCGATGATAGCCGCTATGGGTATGCCAGTAACTATGACCACGAAAAAGCTTGGCGAAGGGCACCCCAACGTTGTGGACGTGATCAACGACGGCAGCGTCAGCGCCGTCGTCAATACCGTATCCGGGGTAAACGAAGTGCTGAGGGACGGTTTCAACATACGCCGCGCCGCCGTGGAACGTCAGATTCCGTGCTTCACGTCCCTGGACACCGCTAGGGCGGCGGTCGAAAGCCTGCTGACCGGCCAAGGCAACTACGCTATAGGCACCACCGGGGAGTACCTGCGCCCCGGCTAGACATCGGCTCCCGGCTGCCTATGCTTCCCGCGGACTGTAGACAACCGCTGTGATCTACCAGTCCATTTCGACGCCCAGGCCTTGGGCCTTGGCTTGGTCGTAGGCGAGCTTGGCGGCAGCCACGTCGGCCACCCCTGTGCCCATGAGTTTGGCGTAGACCACTTGGCCATCATTGTCTCTGCCTTTGACGGCGCCGGCAACTACGTGCCTCAATTCGTGCAACTGGCTCCACTGTACCAGGCCCTTGTCTGCGGCTCCGGCCAAATCGCCGGCTTCTATGGCGGCTTGGTCTGCAGAGTCCACAAAAATCTTGTCGGCACGGGCGAATGTGGCGTCATCCACCTCGCGGGCCCGCCAACTGGTGGGACCGGCCCCGATTATCGTGGCGCCCTCGGACACCCAGTCTCCTTCCACCACCGGTTCCATGGTGGCGGCGATGCAGACCACGATGTCGCAGTCCCTGACCGCTTCCTCGTTGGACGCCACAGCCTTAACCTCGAAGCCCATGGTGTCGGTCATGGTTCTGGCGAAGGCCTCCCGGCGCTCCGCGGTCCTGCTGTAAACCTTAACCGTCGCCAGGTCGCGGACCTTGGAAACCGCCTCCAGTTGGGTCGGGGCTTGCCCCCCGGAGCCGATGATGCAGAGATTGGCCGGGCCAGGATTGGCCAGGTATTTAACGGCTACAGCCGATGTGGCGCCGGTACGTAGCTGTCCCAAGCGGTTGGCCTGGGTATACAGCAACAACTTGCCGGTTTCGGCGTCGTATAGGCTGACCTGGAATGAGTATTGCCCCTTCACCACCGTGTAGGTCTTGACGCCCAGCAGCCCCTGGTAGAAGAGGCCGCCACCCATCACCGAAAGCATACCGGTGCTGGCGATGATTTTGCGCCTGGTAAGGTTCACAGCTTCGCCGGCGCCGTAGTGACGCTGCATGGACTCGATGGCATCCATCATCGAGTCCATCGTGACGCATTGGCGCACGTCGTCGTCCCTCAAAAACAAGGCCATGATAGTGATTCCTCCGTGGAGACAGGCTAAGACGCCGGGGACAGCGACGTAGAGAGGCCACGCCGCCTATTGGTTATTTGCGGTAGAAGTCCCGGTTTTTGGCTATGAAATGACGCCATTGGCTGGGGACGATGAATTCGTCGAAGATCGCGGTCACCGGGCAGACCGCTTCACAGTAGGAACAGTCGATGCAGGTGCGAGGGTCGATGTAGTACTGCTGTTCCTCGTCCGTGCTCGCGATGCAGTCGACCGGACAAACGTCGATGCACGTGGCGTCCTTTACCCCGATGCAGGGCTCAGTTATCACGTACGACATACCGTTCCCGTGAGACACATGTGGCTGGAATTACCAGGGCGGGGGAACCCATTCCAACAGTCGGTAGTCTATTGATAATCCTTCGTATTCTCAATTTTGGTCAGATATTTTGTCAAGGGATACTATATGATATATTATATCGAACGATAAGGGTGGTCACGGGAGCGGACCGATGGAACTTAGGGAACTGATCAGTTTCTACCACGTGGCCCGTTTGCGAAGTGTTTCCAAGGCGGCCCGGACCCTGGAATTGGGGCAGCCCACGGTTACCACTCACCTGCGAAAACTGGAAGGCGAGTTTGCCATCACGCTGTTCGACCGGATCAAACGGCCTATACAGTTGACCTCGGAGGGCCAGACGCTGCTGGAGCTGGTCACCCCGGTCGTCACCTCAATAGACGCTCTGAAGACTCAGATGAACTACTCCGAAAGGCGGGGCTCATTCGTGGTGGGGGCCTACCCCGACCTAGTAACCCATCACCTGCCGCGAGGTATCCAGAGGTTCCGCGACCAATTCCCCGAGGTGCGCATCCGGTTGCTGGCGCGGCCCTACACCCCCCTTATTCAATTAGTGCGCTCCGGCGAAATCGACATGGCCTTTTGCTCGCCGCCACCGAGCGACGACTCCAACCTGGATTTCCAGGAGTTGTTCAGCTACAACGTCGTCTTAATGGCCCCTCGCGGCCACCGACTGTTGCACCGCCATCCGATCTCGTTGGAAGACATTGTAAGCTCGCCCCTGATTCTCCCTGGACAGGAGAGTCTCCTCCGGCAGCGGGTCGATCAAGCCCTCAAAAACAGCGGCCTGTCCGGAGACGTGGTGCTGGCCTTGGACGACACCGAGTCGATCAAGCGCTACGTAGAAATCGGCATGGGCGTGGCCGTGGGCAGCGATTTCACAGTGCACGACGAAGACCATGACCGGTTTGGCGTAGTACGCCTCGACCACCTGTTCTCCGGCTCGATTATCGGAGTATGCACCTTGAAGGGCAAGTTTGCCGGCCAAGCGGTGCGCAATTTCATCACTCTTATGTCGGAGCAAATCCGGGGCTACCATCCTGAGCTTTGGGACTGGGAGAACACCGACGACAAAGAGCCCAAACTTGCTTCCATCGCCTCCGACGAGGATTAGAGCGCTACCCTACTTGCCATCGGACATGGGAGCATTCTCTCCGGGCATCACGGCGCGTAACCTTCGAGCCAACTGGGACCGGGACAGCATCACGTAACGGCCGCACTCCTGGCACACCATGCCGATGTCGGCCCCCAAACGAGTCACGTTCCAGAGCGACCCTCCGCAAGGGTGGGCCTTTTTCATCCGGACCACGTCTCCCAATCGCAGGCCTAGCACCATGCGTTCCCATCCTCGGTCAAGACACGGTTGATGCCGTCTCTGAGGTTGGCGGCGGCCTGACGGGCCGCAACGTCGAAATCGCGCCCGGCCGAAGCGTAAATAATGCCCCGAGAGGAGTTGATGATGGCGAGCCGGCCGTTGGAATCGGCGCCAGCCCGAACGGCCGCCTCCATGTTTCCCCCTTGAGCTCCCACCCCGGGTATCAGCAACGGCATATCAGGGCACGCCTCTCTGATCCGCTTCAATTGATCGGGCACGGTGGCCCCTGCGACCAAGCCAATATTCCGCTGGTCGTTCCATTCGCGGCAGGACCGGGCAACCTCCAAGAAGAGGGGGACGGCCGCCTCTTCGCCAAGCCCGACCTCGAGGTCTTGGAATTGTTGCGCTCCGGGGTTGGAACCCCGGCACCAAACGAACACTCCGCGCTCCCGGTATTCCAGGAAAGGGGCGAGGGAGTCCAGGCCCCCCCAAGCGTTCGCGGTAACCGCGTCGAATCCCCAAACTTGGAACATAGCCTTGGCGTATGCTTGGGCCGACGGGCCGATGTCGCCGCGTTTAGCGTCGCCGATGATCAGAACATTGGAATCTACCGAACGAATGTGGTCGATGGTTCGAGCCAACGCCTCCAGACCCGGAACACCCAGCGCCTCGTAGAACGCCAGGTTGGGTTTATAGGCGCATACCAAGTCGGCCGTGGCGTCGACTATCGCCCGGTTGAACTCGAAGACGTCATCGACCGGCAGACGCTCCGGTTCCGGGTCCAGCCCGGCGCATACCAGACTCTCATGGGTCTGGCAGGCCCGCTCCAGCCGTGTCAAAAAGTCATCCATATCCCTGGTTCCCGTAGTTGATTGCCATAGTTTTCCAGGGCGCGTTGCCCAGCCTAAACCCCTATTGTTACCATTAACTATTGTTACTATTACTTCAGCTTGGCGCAAGCGGCGCCGGCTGCGGGACGCTTCGTTGGAACTGGGCTCAGACCTAATTGAAGGACGCTTCCTGGAACGGGTCAACCGGTTCTTGGCCCGGGTGCAAATCGCTGGTCGGGAAGAGGATGTCCATGTCCCGAATTCGGGCCGGATGAAGGAGTTGTTCCTGCCCGGAGTAAGAGTATTGGTCCGGCCCAAGTCCGGCTCACACCGGAAAACCAAGTTCGACTTGGCCTTGGTGGATTTGGTCTTTACTTTGGTCTCCACCGACGCCCGGTTGCCCAATGCCTTGGTTGCCGAGGCGATTACGACCGGGCAATTGGAGCAATTTGCCGGCTATCCGAAGTTGTTCCGGGAAGCAACGTTCGGTGAAAGCCGGTTGGACATAATGCTGGAGGGTGAGTCCGGACGTTGCTACGTGGAGACGAAATCAGCGACCTTGGTGGAAGGCGGGGTGGGTCTGTTCCCCGATTCCCCCACCATCCGCGGCGTCAAACACTTGCAATCGTTGACCGTTGCGAGAGGCGCCGGGAGCCGCGCCGCCGTGGTGTTCGTGGTACAACGCTCTGACGCCTCAGCCTTCGCCACCAACGACCGGGCCGACCCTGCGCTGGGTCAAGCCTGCCGGTGGGCTCGCAGCCAGGGCGTGGAGGCCTATGCTTACAACTGCCGGGTGACGGAATCCTCGGTCCGCTTGGACCAAGCCCTGCCCATAGTGCCGTTCCCTTGGAGCGAGGCCGATGGCTGACCCTCGCGTTGTTCCTCTCGCAGATCGGCTGCCGGAAATCTACGAGCGGCTGTACCGGGCCTACGGTCCCCAGCACTGGTGGCCGGGCGAGGGACCGTTTGAGGTAATAGTGGGCGCCATTCTCACCCAGTCGGCGGCTTGGGCCAACGTGGAGAAGGCATTGGCAAACATGAAGGCCGCTTCCTGCTGGGATTTCGATACCCTTCACCGGATCCCGGAGCCCCAACTTGCTGAAATCGTCCGTCCTTCCGGGTACTTCAACGCCAAGGCGAGAAAACTGAAGGCCTTCGCCGCTCATGTGGTCGAAGACCACGACGGCGACTTGGCGGCGCTGTTGGCCCAAGAGACGGGCGCTCTCCGGGAAGACCTGCTTTCGGTCCATGGCGTCGGAGAAGAGACCGCCGACGACATCGTGGTTTATGCGGCTGGAAAGCCATCCTTCGTGATCGACGCATATACCCGGCGCATAATCAATCGAATGGGACTGGCGCCCGGCGGCAAAAACCCGAAATACCGGGACTACCAGGAACTGTTCCACGACAACCTGCCGGCTGACCCGCCGCTGTTTAACGAGTTCCACGCTCTTCTGGACCGGCACGGCAAAGAGACCTGTGCCAAGAGAGAGCCGCGGTGCCGGGACTGCTGCCTAGCCGACCTCTGCGCCACCGGCATAGCGTCAAATTTGACGCTGTTTCGGCCAGCGCGTACCAAGCAGTCCCGCGGTACGGCCCAATGGTCTATAATGGCGGCGTCCCTCACTCCCCGACCGAGGCCCGACATGACCACCAAGCCGACCGTCGTCAAGCCGGAATCCCAAAACCGTATCCGGCTTCCATACCCCCCAGAGAAACCGAACATGACCAGCTTCGACCACCTGCACGCCCAGGGAAGCCCCCACCACCTAGCCCAGCACTTCGGAAACCCGGACACCACCATCGTCAGAGGCGAGAAGTACATCAGCCCGGAACCCACCGGCGAACGGCTGGGAACGATGGCGCCGGACCTCCTCATCGCCTTCGGGGTGGACCCGGAGGATTACGACGCCAGCAACGGCTACGTGATCGCTGAACAAGGCAAGCCCCCGGACTTCGTCCTCGAGGTCGCCTCGGCCCACACCGCCGACCGGGACCTCAGGCCAAAGCGGGCCGGCTACGCCGCCTTCGGCGTCCCCGAATACTGGCGCTTCGACCACACCGGCGGCGACTACTACCTTGTTCCGCTTGCCGGGGAACGGCTGGTCGACGGGGCCTATCAGCCCATCGCCATCGAGCAGATCGACAGCGACACTTACCAAGGGTACAGCTCCGTCCTCAACCTCCACCTGCGCTGGGAGCGGGGCAAACTGCTCTGGATCGACCCCGAAACCGGGCTGCACATCCCCAGGTTCGAGGACGAACGAGCCCACCGGATCCAGGCCGAAGCGGAACGCGACGCCGCCCAGGCCCGCGTCCGCGAAATGGAAGAAGAGTTGCAGCGCCGTCAACAGCTCTGACCACCCCACAAACACAATTGGGTAAGAGCAGGGTTGTTCAGAGTTTCCCTGGAATCAACGCGAGGTTAGAAAAGAGAGCGGGATTGCCCGCCGTCTACGTTCAGGCACGTCCCGGTAATCAGATCGGCCCGGTCTGAGGCCAGGAAGGCCACCGTTTCTCCGATTGGCTCAGGCCACCCGAACTTTCCGGCCGGCAGGTTGCGGGAGATGAAATCGCCGACCACTTCGGGGGTGTTGTTCTGCTGGAAGCGGTCCCAGGTGCTGCCTGGGAAGTCGATAGACCCGGGCGCAATGCAATTCACCAACACGTTCTCCGGCGCCAAGTTCAGCGCCAAGTGCTTGGAGAAGGCAATGAGGGCGGCTTTCCCGGTCATGTAATCGACGGAGCCCCCGTACTCCCGCCCGTAGATTGACGAAATGCTGATAACCCTGCCCCAACGTTGCTGGCGCATGTGGGGCAACACCAGCGAGACCAGTTCCACGGCGCTGAATAAGTTGACCTCCAACCCCTCCCGGAATCGTTCCATTCCGGTTTCTATGAAGTCGGCGGAGCCGCGGCGGCCGCCCACGTTGTTCACCAGAATATCGCACTCGCCCAGATTGGCGACGGTCTCCCCGTGAAAGCGGACCAAGTCGTCCTGATTGGTGACGTCGGCCTGGACCGCGATGACTTCATAACCCAGGCTGGCGAATTCGTTGCGGGTCTCTTCCAGTTGCTCTGGTCCGCGGGCGCAGATCGCGATCTTGCAGCCCTCCCGCGCCAAGGCGCCAGCCGCCTGCTTTCCCAGGCCGTGGCTGCCCCCGGTGATCATTGCTACTCGTCCTTGCAGGCCCAGGTCCATCGTTGCCTCCTATCGCGTCTTACTAACCGTGTCTGACTAACTGTGCCGTCCTTCGCGCCTAGATGCCCGCAGCGAAGCGATTGAGATTATAGTCTCAGATCGCTTCCCTTGCACCAACCGGGCCCTCGGGCGGCCGGAGTGTAGCTATAATTGGACCGGGTACCGCTTGGAATACCCCCGGCTATGAAGGCTACCCCAAGCGGTCCAGGAGAATGCTTATGCTCGCCCTAGAAGGCATCAAGGTCTTGGATTTCTGCCGAAACGCTCCAGGAATGTTCTGCACCATGGTCCTAGCCGACCTTGGCGCAGAGGTACTGATGGTGGAGCGCCCCATGGACGAGACACGGTCGGCTTACGAACGGCTTGTGTCTGGGATCACGGGGCCGGAAGACGAGCGACGGCACGCCTCCTTCAATGCCCTGCGCCGGAATAAACGAAGTGTAGCCTTGAACCTCAAAGAACCCGAAGCCCTGGAAATCTTCCGGCAACTGGCGGAAACGACCGACGTGGTAGTCGAAGGATTCCGCCCCGGTGTCATGGACCGGTTAGGGGCCGGGTACCGGCAGGTGCGGGAAATCAATCCCAGGGCCGTCTACTGCTCCGTCTCGGGCTACGGTCAGGACGGCCCTTATTCCCGGATCGCGGGACACGACATTAATTACATCTCCTTCGCTGGCTTCCTGGGGCTGGTGGGGGACTCGGACGAGACCAAGCCGGCCATCCCTATGAACCTGGCCGCCGATTACGCCGGCGGCGGCCTATGCGGGGCAGTGGCTATCCTCGCGGCTTTGATGGCACGAGAAAAAACCGGGGCCGGGCAGTACCTCGACATCGCCATGAGCGAGGGTGTGCTCTATATGCTCGCGGGTGTGATTTCCGACATGCTGGCCCGCGGGTCCTCTCCAAAGCGCGGCGGCACGATGCTCAACGGCGGCGCACCGTACTACAACGTGTACCAGACCAAGGACGGGGGTTACTTGTCCATCGCCGCCATCGAACCGTGGTTCTGGGAAAACCTGTGCCAGTCTATCGGCAGAGAGGACTTGGTACCCCACCAAGAAGCCACCGGCTCCAAGAGGGACGAAATCGTCCAGGTCTTAGAGGAGGCCTTTCGTTCCAAGACCCGGGACGAGTGGTTTGAATTCCTGAAAGACCGGAACATATCGGTGGGCAAAGTCTACTCACTGGACGAAGCTCTTGACGACCCCCACGCCGTTCACCGAGGGATGATCTTGGAGGTGGATGCCCCCAATGTCCCGGAGGGCAAGGTGCGACAGGTCGGCATCCCTATTCACCTGTCCGAAACGCCCGGCGCGGTGCGCCACTTGGGAGCGGTCACCGGGGAGAATACGGCCGAGGTGCTGGCCGCCTTGGGGTTTAGCGACGCCCGGACCTCGGACCTTCAACAGCGCGGCGTGGTACAGTAGCACCCGTGAGCAGCCGCAAGCATCATCCAAGCGTCATCAATGATAAAACGCCTTTCTGTCCTCCAGACAACTCAAACCGGGCGGGAGTGAGCCGCTATTGGCCGACCCTGAACACTTGAAGTTGGCCCGGTCCGGGGTTAACGCCATCAACCGGTGGCGTGAAGTTACTTTTCGCAGCCCCAACCAGCGGCTCACCCGCTACAGCTTGGACTACCGCTTGGAAGACCGCGCCGCAGGGGAGACGTTTCCCCCGGAGTTCGTCTACGGCCGGCCAGCCTTGGATCTTTCCGGCGCTTCCTTAAGCGGCGCCAAATTACCGGGCGCCGACCTATCTCACGACGACCTGAACGGCGCCGACCTGACCAGGACAGACCTGCGGCGGGCCGATCTCTCCGGGGCCAATCTACAAGCGGCCCACCTCTCCCGTTCCAACCTATCCAACTCAAATCTGACGGAAGCCCACCTGTTGAATTGCTCGCTGGGGCGGTCGGACTTGTCCGGCTCTACCCTGCAGTTGGCAGACCTAAGGGGCGCCGACCTCTCCTATGCCGATTTGCAATACGCGAATCTGGAAGGCGCCAACCTGACGGACGCCAATCTGGTCGACGCTAACCTCTCTTGGGCCAACCTGTCGCGGGCAAATCTCAAGGGAGCCAACCTCACCGCCACTAGCCTCATGCTGGCCGATTTGACCGAGGCGGACCTGAGAGCAGCGAGGTTTAACAAAACGGGGCTGGACAGCGTTATATTCTTCCGGGCCACTATGGGTATCACCCTGCTGGCCAATTGCGACCTGAGCCAAACCATCGGGCTGGACTCAGTCCGCCATATCGGCCCCAGCACGATTTCCCTGGACACTCTGTCCAAGTCGAACGGCATGATACCCAGGCAATTCTTGGAGCAAGCCGGGGTAGCCGAACCGCTGATTTCAGCCCAAGATCCGGTCCGGGCCGCGAACCGGGCATACCCAACGACGCTATTGGTGGGCTCTATCGACGACCGGCGGTTGGCCTGCAAGATCAGCGCGGGCTTGGCCCTCGCCAAAATTCCCAACTGGCGCTTGTCGGCCGACGACGAAACGGCGCTCCAGTCTGGCGAGGCGACCCTGGACCACACGATTTACTACGATAGACTGGTGTTGCTCGGCACCAGCCGTTCCCTGGAAAACCCCCTGACCAGCCGGTATTTCGCCGAATTGGTCCGGGGCAGCGGGCGCAACTCCGGAGGTTCCCTGATAACCCTTGGGGCCGACGACACCCTCTATCAAAGGGACGACCGTCTCTGCTCCAGCTTAAAAAAGAGCCTGGTATTGGATTTTAGAGGCTGGTCAGACGGGACAGCGTTTAAAGCGGCCCTGTCCGCTCTGGTCCTGTCGCTGTCGGAACGTTAAGCTCGCCAAGCCTGTCGCATGTCTGAAAAAATGCCCTGGTCGACCAAGGAGGGCTCCCGGCGCTTACCCTTGTGAGGCGTCTACTGGAACAGGGTGTCCTTGTCCAGCATCAAGCAGGCCTCGCCCCACTGGATGGGACTCATCATGTCCCATTCTCCGGCGGTCCCGGCCGGCCGGAGACGGACCCCCTCGTCGCCCCCGTACACCAGCAACACCACGCCCTCACCGGAGTCTTCCGACAGCGCTGCCATCGCCGGGCAGGGCCCGTCCTCGCCCCAGCCGGTAATTTCGCACCAACCGTCTTCCCCGGAGGGACTGGTAGCCCATACTCTGCGGACTTCGGCGGGCGGCGAAAGCAGGTCGAACATGCGGTGCAAGTCCAACGGACTGTTCGCTCCGCTCACTACCTCTACTTCCAGTAACATATGGTTTTGGCTCTACTCTACTGACGGGGGGCCAGCGCCACCGGGCCGGCAAACAATTCGCCCGGCAGCGGGTGGTCGATTCCCAGGGCCGATACCCTGGCCATGGCGGTGAAATAGGCGCTTTCCCCACCGACTTGGTTACTGTCGGCGCCGTGGTGGCCGCGCAGCCATTCCGGCCCCACGAGGCGGTCCTTTTTCCAGATTCCCCCGGTGGCTATCAAATGGCCGAATCGGGCCAGGTCGTAGGCGCTGATCACCAGCCATCCGGGACCGCCCCGCACGACGTGGCCGTTGACTGTGTAGGGAGGGTCGATGAAAGCGCCGTAGCCGGGCTGTTCCGGGTACCAGTTCTCGTCCTCGAAGACCTCCCGGCCAGGAGTCCAGCGCCAGCGGTCGGGCGGTATCCCCATTGGGCCGAAGAGCCGCTGGTCGGCCACGTCCTTCAGATCGGAATCCAGCAGGCTGGTCAGCGCCTGGGACAGGCGCCAGATTCCGCCGCTGCTATAGATTCGATGCTTCCCCGGCGGCGCATGGGAATAGTTGTCGTAAAAAGGGTCCCCGGTCCATTTCGACCATTCCGGCGCATGGGACGGGCCAAACAGACCGACCGAAATCGACCTCTGTTGGTCCACCGGGGTGGCGTTTCGCCAGTAATACCCGTTGGTAACCGGGAAGCCGCCCAAGTGGCCGTAGATGTCTTGGTCGCCCAGCAAGTGCCGCCAGGTAAGCGTCCGGTGATGGCCGCGGTCCAACCGCTTGTGGGGGTGCGATAGTTGGTCCTCACCGGTCCAGGTATCGCGGACCAGGTCGTCGGGACTCACCAATCCGTCTTCCACTGCCAGACCAAAAATGGCCCAAGTCAACGCCTTGCCCACCGACGCCGTTTGCCCCGGGTACGCCGGATCGCCCCAGGAACGGACCAAGTAGCCGCCCCTGGTGAAAACCGCTCCCCACCGGTGTTGTTTGTCGTTGGACTCTTCCGAAGGCTCCGGCCCATAAACCTCGCCGTCGTTGACAAACCGCTCCCACCGCCCTGCATCCAGGCCGGCCTCCGACGGCGAAATAGAGTCCCAATCATCCCCCGGGAAGATCACCCATTCAGGAAGTAGGTTGGCGGCCATGCGCACTCCACTGACGGAAGAATATTCTCGTTGGGCCCATGAGGAGTATAACCCAAGGACGCCGCTTGCATTCTGCCCGCAACGACGACGCATAGTGAGCCTGCGAAACGCTCCCTTTCTTTTCTTCTTGACACCCTTAACTCCGGCTCCTACAATGCCCGGAATCAGGGAAGGGTATTTCACTAATAGGATAACTAAGATGGTCAAGTCTATTAGACGTATGTCACTTCAATGGCTATTAATTCTGGCGGTATTAGTAATTATACCGGCGATAGCAGTTGCTTGCGGCGGTGGGGAAGAAGAAGCCCCTTCGGCGACGGTGGCCGCGCCCGCGCCCACTGCCGCCCCCGCCGCGGCGGCCCCCACGGCGGCCCCAGCTCCTACTGCTATGGCGGATGAGCCTGAGCCTACCGCCACTCCACTGGCGACGACCCGGGCGCCGGAAACGCGGCCGCAACTCGACGCCACACCGACGCCAGTCCCGGTGGCAACCGCCGAACCGACCGCCCCGGCCCCGGCGGTGATGGCCAAAATCACCCGGGTCAGAATGTCCAACACGGTGCCGCTCAACGAGAGCAACCGCACTTGGATCGGCGGCTGGCCCAACTTGGTACAGAACGACCCTTACGGTGAGACTCTCATCGAGAATCATGAAGTCACTTCCGAGCCGATACCGGCCCTCGCCAAGAGTTGGGAAGTGGCCGCCGGGTTTAAGACCTGGACCTTTGAGTTGAACGAGGGTATTCCCTGGCATTTCGGCTACGGAGAATTCACGGCGGCCGACGTATCCCACACCTGGGATTTGATGGTCCGTGAGGACAGCAACAGCACCTTCAAATCAATCTGGAACTCCGCCACTCCCGAAATACATAACGACTACAGCATCTCCTTCAATTTCGAGAACCCTCAGTTGACCGGCGGGCGGGTCTTCTCCCGCCTCCAAGGAGACTTCGTAATCCAGAGCAAGGCTCAATGGGACGAAGCCGGCGGCGAGCCATCCGCCTATGATGAGAGACCCACCGGGACCGGATCCTACCAGTACGGCGGCCGGAAATTGGGCGAAACCCAGTGGTTCGAAAAGATTGAAGGGGAGCACTGGGCTGGCGAAAACCCGGACTTCCAGGAACTGGAGTGGGTCTGGGCCGCCGAACAGTTCACCCGCCTATCGGCCCTACTAGCTGGCGAGGTCCAAGGCGCCGACCTGTCCCGGGAAGTACAGGTGGATGCCAAGGCCAGGGGGATGAAGGTCGTTTCGTCCAACAATGAGAACAACCAGTCCTACGGCTTCTTCGGCGGGACCTACCTGAGCACCGTCGACAGCAACCTGGAGCCGTGGCCCGATGGACGCCACCCGCACTACCTGGGCGAAGAACCCTGGCACGACCCAGTGGTACGGGAAGCCTTCAACCGGGCGGTCGACCGTCAGGCGATCATCGAAACGGTCTACTTCGGCAATGCCAGTTCCGTTTACGTTCCTGTATTCGCTCCGTTCACTGAAGGCTGGAGCGAGCGGTGGGTTACCGAATTCGACGAAAAATATGCTTATGACCCCGACCGGGCCATCCAATTGCTGGCCGACGCCGGCTACGGGCCCGGAGACATATCCATCGACATGTCGTCGACAGTGATTCCAGGCAACCCTGAGATTCCGCAACTGATCGAAATACTTTCGACGATGTGGGAAGCCATCGGCATCGACACTACCATCACGGACGTGGAATTCGGCGCTTGGGCGGAAACTCTCTTCGACCACGACATCCACGAAACGTTTGTCATTCTTCGGAACACGCCCATCAGGACCACCCAGGAAGGTCTGCGAGTCTTCTGGGTCTCCGCACCCGACGGTCTGCTCTACGGCTGGGAAGACGACATCATCAACGAACAGTACGATTGCCTCGAAAGGTCGTTGGACGTGGCCGAACGGGAGCAATGCGCTAGGGACGCCGGCGACTACATGTTCGACGACTACCTGACTTTGCCGTTGTTCCAGGTCACCTTCGACATGACCATCGACCCTGAGTTTATCTCCGGATGGGTCTACCCCGGTGTCGGCTCGGCCCACCCCACCCACGTTCACAACATCAAGGCCTGCCCGGTCGGCACCGACCGCTGTGACTAAACGCCCGGCGTTATCACGAGAATAACCGCGGTGGTTTACTGAGAAGCGGGGACCGGCCAGACCGGTCCCCGCTTCTTGCGCCTTTCGCCTGAATTTTCGATTCTATCAATTCCTTGACACCCGCAAACGCCCCGCCTACACTTCCCCGGAATCCCGGATGGGTATCTTACTACAGGACTATCGAAGGCATTAAATCGATTGGACGAACCTGCCCGGGCCCCTCCGGTTGCAGAACACATGACGCCATCATCGTCCGGTTCTAGATGCCGGTATACTATGCCACAAACCGCATACTGATTCAGAGCATCCCTTGGTGGAGGTGCGGTATGTGAAAGGGGTGGCGCCTGCTCTACGGCGGCTTAAATGAAATTAGTTGTGTTGATTCTCCTGGCGATCGCCACGGCGGCGGTTGTTGCCTGTACGGATGACAAGACACGATCCACACCGGAGTCCACCCCAACCTCTTCGCCCACACCCAACATAGCCGCTACGGTCGAAGCAGGAATTTGGGGCACCCAACAAGCAGAGGCCGGGATAGAGGCGACGGTTGAAGCAGGAATCCGCGGCACCCAGGAAGCAACGGCTTGGATAGAGGCGACGGTAGCGGCCAGGGCCGCTGCCACGCAAGCCGCCGCACCCACCGCCACGCCCCAGCCAACTTCAACCCCGGCCCCCGTCCCCACTGCAACGCCAAGGCCAACGCCGACGCCCGTCCCCACTGCAACGCCAAGGGCAACCCCGACGCCCGGCTCCACTGCAACGCCACGGCCAACGCCGACGCCCGTCCCCACTGCAACGCCAAGGGCAACCCCGACGCCCGGCTCCACTGCAACGCCAAGGCCAACCCCCGGCCCCACTGCAACGCCAAGGCCAACCCCCGGCCCCACTGCAACGCCAAGGCCAACCCCCGGCCCCACTGCAACGCCAAGGCCAACCCCGACGCCCGTTCCCAAGGCGCCGCCTTCGGCAGCCGCCAAAATCCAACGGGTCCGTATTGCCAACCCGCCTCCCCTTACCGAGAGCAACCGCACTTGGATCGGCGGCTGGCCCAACCTGGTACAGAACGACCCTTACGGTGAGACTCTCATCGAAAACCATGAAGTCACTTCCGAGCCGATACCGGCCCTCGCCAAGAGTTGGGAAGTGGACGCCGGGTTTAAGACCTGGTCCTTTGGGTTGAACCAAGGTATTCCCTGGCATTTCGGTTACGGAGAATTCACGGCGGCCGACGTAGCCCACACCTGGGATTTGATGGTCCGCGAGGACAGCAACAGCACCTTCAAATCAATCTGGAACTCCGCCACTCCCGAAATACATAACGACTACAGCATCTCCTTCAATTTCGAGAACCTTCAGTTGACCGGCGGGCGGGTCTTCTCCCGCCTCCAAGGAGACTTCGTAATCCAGAGCAAGGCTCAATGGGACGAAGGCGGAGGACTCCCGACGGCCTACGACGAAAGGCCCACCGGCACCGGTTCTTACCAATACGGCGGCCGTCGATTGGGGGAATTCATCTGGTACGAGAAGATCGAGGGAGACCATTGGCATGGAGAGAGCCCCGACTTCCAAGAATTGGAGTGGCGCTGGGCCGGGGACCCTCTCACCCAGTTGGCCCTGATTGTCTCCCAGAAGGTCCAAGGCGCCGACCTGTCCCGAGGGTTCCAAGTGGACGCCAAGGCCAGGGACTTGAAGGTCATTTCGTCCAATAACGAGACCAACCAGTCCTTCGGCGTCTTTGGAGGAAGCTTCCTCAACACCGGCAACGAATACTACCAGGGTGAATTGCCCTGGCATGACATCAGGGTGCGGGCAGCAATGAACCGGGCGATAGACCGGGAGGCCATCAATGACGCAGTCTACTTCGGTAAGGCCACCCGGGTGGTCGTCCCGGTGTTCACTCCGTTAACCGAGGGTTGGAGCGACCGTTGGGTCGACGAGTTCGACGCTGACTACGGGTACGACCCGGAAACGGCCAGGCGATTGCTGGCCGAAGCCGGCTACGAGCCCGGGGAAATCCAGATCGAATTGTTGTCAACGGTCATACCAGGAAACCCGGAGATCCCGCTGTTGATCGAGACCCTGGCGACCATGTGGGAAGCGATTGGCATCCGAACGTCGATTACCGATTTCGAGGTGGGCGCCTGGGTGAACAAGTGGTTCGAGCACGATACCCACAACCAGTTCTCTATTATGAGCAATACTCCGATCCGGACGACGCAAGAAGGACTCCGCACCTTCTTCGTATCGGAGCCCGACGGTTTGTTCTACGGTTTCGAGCACGACTACACCAACGAGAAGTTCGCCTGTTTGCGTGACTCGGTGGATATCTACGAAAGGGATATTTGCGCCCGCGAGGCCGGTGACTTCATGTTCTACAACTACGCCTCGATCCCGATGTTCCAAATTACCTTCGACATGACCATCGACCCCGAGTTCATTTCGGGATGGGTGTACCTCGGCGTTGGCTCGGCCCACCCCACCCACGTTCACAATATCAAGGCCTGCCCGGTGGGGACCGACCGGTGCGACTAAAGGGCCGGCGTTATCACGAGAATAACCGCGGTGGTTTACTGAGAAGCGGGGACCGGCCAGACCGGTCCCCGCTTCTTGCGCCTTTCGCCTGAATTTTCGATTCTATCAATTCCTTGACACCCGCAAACGCCCCGCCTACACTTCCCCGGAATCCCGGATGGGTATCTTACTACAGGACTATCGAAGGCATTAAATCGATTGGACGAACCTGCCCGGGCCCCTCCGGTTGCAGAACACATGACGCCATCATCGTCCGGTTCTAGATGCCGGTATACTATGCCACAAACCGCATACTGATTCAGAGCATCCCTTGGTGGAGGTGCGGTATGTGAAAGGGGTGGCGCCTGCTCTACGGCGGCTTAAATGAAATTAGTTGTGTTGATTCTCCTGGCGATCGCCACGGCGGCGGTTGTTGCCTGTACGGATGACAAGACACGATCCACACCGGAGTCCACCCCAACCTCTTCGCCCACACCCAACATAGCCGCTACGGTCGAAGCAGGAATTTGGGGCACCCAACAAGCAGAGGCCGGGATAGAGGCGACGATTGAAGCAGGAATCCGCGGCACCCAGGAAGCAGCGGCTTGGATAGAGGTGACGATAGAGGCCAGAGCCGCCGCCACGCAAGCCGCCGCACCCACCGCCACGCCCCAGCCAACCTCAACCCCGGCCCCCGTCCCCACTGCAACGTCAACGCCAGCCCCGACCCCCGGTCTCACTCCCACTGCAACGCCAAGGCCAACATCGGTCCCCGGCCCAACTGCAACGCCAAGGCCAACCCCGACGCCCGGCTCCACTGCAACGCCACGGCCAACGCCGACGCCCGTTCCCAAGGCGCCGCCTTCGGCAGCCGCCAAAATCCAACGGGTCCGCATTGCCAACCCGCTTCCCCTTACAGAGAGCAATCGTATATGGTCGGCGGCTTGGACGATCCTGTTACAACACGAACCCTACGGCGAAAGTTTGTTGGAGAACGATCCCGTGACGTCGGAACCCAGACCAATGCTGGCAAAGGCCTGGGAAATGTCCAACGGGTTCAAGACCTGGACATTCGACCTAGAGGAAGGAGTGCCCTGGCACTTCCGCTACGGTGAATTGACCTCGGCCGACGTAGCCCACACCTGGGAACTTCTGGCCGGAGAGGATGCCCTGGGTGTTTTCCAGGCCCAGTGGAAAACTGCGACACCGGCTATCATCGACAACCACCGGATCAGGTTTGATTTCGACCCGCCGATGGTAGATGGGCCGCGCCTGTTTTCTCGGCTTGCCGGCGACATGGTGGTCCAGAGCAAGGCCCAATGGGACGAAGGCGGAGGACTCCCGGCGGCCTACGACGAAAGGCCCACCGGCACCGGTTCTTACCAATACGGCGGCCGTCGATTGGGGGAATCCATCTGGTACGAGAAGATCGAGGGAGAGCACTGGAACGGAGAGAACCCCGATTTCGAAGAATTGGAATGGCTCTGGGTCGGGGAAACTCTCACCCGGTTGGCCCTGATCCTCTCCCAGAAGGTCCAAGGCGCCGACCTTTCCCGAAGCTTCCTCCAAGTGGACGCCGAGGCCAGGGACTTTAAGGTAATTTCGTCCAATAACGAAACCAACCAGACCTTCGGCGTCTTTGGAGGAAGTTTCCTCAACACCGGCAACGAATACTACCAGGGTGAATTGCCCTGGCATGACATCAGGGTGCGGGCAGCAATGAACCGGGCGATAGACCGGGAGGCCATCAAAGACGCAGTCTACTTCGGTAAGGCCACCCCGGTGGTCGTCCCGGTGTTCATTCCGTTAACTGAGGGTTGGAGCGACCGTTGGGTCGACGAGTTTGACGCCGAATACGGGTACGATCCGGAAACGGCCAGGCGATTGCTGGCCGAGGCGGGCTACGAGCCCGGGGAAATCCAGATTGAATTATTGTCAACGGTCATACCAGGAAACCCCGAAATCCCGCTGTTAATAGAGACCCTAGCGACCATGTGGGAGGCGATTGGCATCCGAACGTCGATTACCGATTTCGAGGTGGGCGCCTGGGTGAGCAAGTGGATCGAGCACGATACCCACAACCAGTTCTCTATTACGAGGAATACTCCGATCCGGACGACGCAAGAAGGACTCCGCACCTTCTTCGTATCGGACCCCGACGGCTTCTTCCACGGTTTTGAGCACGACTACACCAACGAAAAATTCGTCTGCTTGCGCGACTCGGTGGATGCCGACGAACGGGAGCAGTGCGCCCGAGAGGCCGGTGACTTTATGTTCTACAATTACGCCACAATCCCGATGTTCCAAACTACCTTCGACATGACCATAGACCCTGAATTCATCTCGGAGTGGCAGTTCCCCGGCGTCGGCTCGGCTCACCCGACCCACGTTCACAATATCAAGGCCTGCCCGGTGGGGACCGACCGGTGCGACTAAAGGGCCAGCGCTGCTAAACGGCAGGCGCTTTCTTCGATAATCACTGCGGCGGTTTTACGGACAGCGGGGACCGGTCAGACCGGTCCCCGCTTCTTGCGTCTATCACCTGAATTTTCAATTCTATCAATTCCTTGACACCTCCAAACGCCACGCCTACAATCCCCCGGAATCCCGGATACGTATTTGACTATAGGATGATCGAATACATGAAATCTATTAGACGACAATCATTGTTCTGGTTGCTAATTATTGGCCTCTTGGTCGTAATACCGGCTATAACCGTAGCCTGCGGTGGTGAGGACGAAGATGCGGCTGCTCCGGTGGCTGCTCCCACGGCCGCTCCGGCCGCGCCTACGGCCGCCCCAGCCGCGCCTACGGCCGCCGCCCCTGCCCCAACAACCGCCGCCGCCCCTACGGCGCAACCCGCGGTGACGCCGACTACGAGGGCGCCGGCCGCTAGGCCAGTCTCAGACGCAACTCCAACGCCGGTACCGGCCGTGACAGCGGTGCCGACTCCAACGACGCCTCCGGCAGTCGCCAAAATCCAACGGGTCAGAATGGCCAACCCGCCTCCCCTGACCGAAAACAACTGGATTTGGACGGCGGCTTGGCCCATTCTGCTGCAACACGAACCCTACGGCGAAAGTTTGTTGGAGAACCATCCGGTGACATCGGAACCCAGACCCATGCTTGCTAAGGCGTGGGAGATGTCCAACGGGTTCAAGACTTGGGCATTCGAATTAGAGGAAGGGGTCCCCTGGCATTTCGGCTACGGTGAATTCACCTCGGCCGACGTGGCCCACACCTGGGAACTCTTGGCCCGTGAAGACTCCAACGGCAATTTCGCCGGCCTTTGGAAGACCGCGACACCGACGATCATCGACGACCACCGGATCAGGTTCGATTTCGATCCGCCGATGGTAGACGGCCTGCGCCTGTTTTCACGGCTGGCCGGCGACATGGTAATCCAGAGCAAGGCCCAATGGGACGAAGGCGGCGGGGTCCCCGCGGCCTATAACGAAAGGCCCACCGGCACCGGCTCTTACCAGTACGGAGGCCGCAAGCTGGCCGAGAGCATCTGGTACGAAAAGGCCGAAGGGGAACACTGGAACGGCGAGAATCCCGACTTCCAAGAACTGGAATGGGTCTGGGCCGCCGAACAGTTCACTCGGTTAGCCCTGCTTCTCTCCAAGGAGGTCCAAGGTTCCGACTTGGCACGGGAAGTCCAGGTCGATGCTTTGAACGCTGGCATGAAGATCATTTCGTCCAATAACGAGAACAACCAGGTCTATGGTTTCCTTGGCGGCAACTACCTCAGCACCGATAACCCGCATTACCAGGGCGAAATTCCCTGGCACGACGTACGGGTGCGGGAGGCCATGAACCGCGCCGTCGACCGTCAGGCGATAATCGATACCCTCTATCAGGGCCGGGCCACACTGGTAGCTACCCCGGTGTATGCTCCCTTCACGGAGGGCTGGAACGACCGCTGGGTCGAGGAGTTCGACGAGAAATACGGCTACGACCCGGAATTGGCCGTCCAATTGCTGGCCGACGCCGGCTACGGGCCCGGCGATGTCCATATCGAAAGCTGGTCCACGGTAATTCCCGGCAACCCGGAGATACCCCAACTGATCGACACCCTTTCCATCATGTGGGAAGCGGTGGGTATAAGCACCTCGGTCAAGGACGTGGAATTCGGAACCTGGCTCGAGACTATCACGGAGCACGGTATCTACGAAAAATTTGTCATAGGCCGGAACACACCGATCCGTACAACGCAGGAAGGGCTCCGCATTTTCTTCGCGTCGGAACCCTATGGTTTCGCCTACGGCTACGAACATGATTTCATCAACGAAAACTACGTCTGCCTGCGGGAATCGGTGGACGCTGACGAACGGGAAGCGTGCGCCAGGAAGGCCGGCGACTTTATCTTCGACAACTACGCGATGATGCCGCTCTTCCAAATCACCTTCGACATGACGATCGATCCGGAATTCATCTCAGAGTGGCAGTTCCCCGGTGTAGGTTCCGCGCACCCGACCCACTCCCACAACATCAGGGCCTGCCCGGTGGGCACCGACCGTTGCGACTGACCAAACAGCGCTATCACCCAAGCGCCATCCGATGAAATAGGAGAATAGCCAAGGAGGCTTTACCAGAAGCGGGGGACCGTACCGGTCCCCCGCTTTTCCTATTTCTCCAGACCGAATCGGTGGACGCTGACGAACGGGAAGCGTGCGCCAGGAAGGCCGGCGACTTTATCTTCGACAACTACGCGATGATGCCGCTCTTCCAAATCACCTTCGACATGACGATCGATCCGGAATTCATCTCAGAGTGGCAGTTCCCCGGTGTAGGTTCCGCGCACCCGACCCACTCCCACAACATCAGGGCCTGCCCGGTGGGCACCGACCGTTGCGACTGACCAAACAGCGCTATCACCCAAGCGCCATCCGATGAAATAGGAGAATAGCCAAGGAGGCTTTACCAGAAGCGGGGGACCGTACCGGTCCCCCGCTTTTCCTATTTCTCCAGACCGGTCCATAGATTCCTTGACACCCCCAACCTCCATGCCTACAATCCCGTAGCCAAGGAATTTGTATTCACGACAGGATAATCAAGCTCATGAAATCAATTAGACGTATCTCATTGTATTTATTACTGATAATGACTATATTCGTCGTGTTGCCGGCGATTGCCGTAGCCTGCGGCGGTGGTGAAGAAGAGGAGATAGCCCCAACAACCGCGGCTCCGGCGCCCACTGCCGCGGCTGCGGCCCCGGCGCCCACTGCCGCCGCTGCGGCCCCTGCCCCAACCGCAGTTGCAGTTGCAGCCGCACCTGAGGCACAACCCACGGTGGCACCGACCACCAGGGCCCCGGCCGCCCGGCCAGTCACTCAGGCGACTGCTACCCCGGCCCCGGTCGCCACAGCAGTCCCGGCTCCAACTACACCTGCGGCGGAGGCCAAAATACAACGGGTCCGTATGGCCAATCCACCGCCCCTCACCGAGAACAACCGTATCTGGTCGGCCTCTTGGTCCATCCTGTTGCAGCATGACCCATACGCTGAAACCCTACTGGGCAATGACCCGGTGACTTCCGAGCCGACGCTCCAGTTGGCCAAAAGCTGGGAAATGTCCAACGGGTTCAAGACTTGGGCTTTCGAGTTGAAAGAGGGAGTGCCCTGGCACTTCGGCTACGGCGAATTGACCGCGGCCGACGTGGCCCACACCTGGGAGCTTCTGGTCATGGAGGAAGCTCTAGGCGGCCGCAAGACTCTGTGGGAGGGTGCGGAACCACCCACCATCACCGATGATTACAACATCGTCTTCCATTTCGACCCACCGATGGTGGACGGTCTGAGGCTGTTCTCCCGTTTGGCTGGTGACTTCTTAGTTCACAGCAAGGCCCAGTGGGATGAAGCAGGCGGCGCTCTCTCGGCCTATGACGAACGGCCCGCCGGCACCGGCTCCTACCAGTATGGTGGCCGCCAGTTGGGGGAGACCGTCTGGTACGAAAAGGTCGACGACCACTGGAACGGAGAGAACCCCGACTTCGAGGAATTGGAATGGGTCTGGGGAACGGAGCAATTCACCCGCCTGTCCTTATTGTTGGCGGGTGAGGTCCAAGGTTCCGACTTGGCGCGGGACGTGCAAGTCGATGCTTTCGACGCCGGAATGACGGTCGTCTCTTCGAACAACGAAAACAACCAGTCCTTCGGCTTCTTTGGAGGAAGCTTCCTCAGCACCGGCAACCCATACTATGAAGGTGAGTTGCCTTGGCATGACGTTAGGGTGCGGGAAGCAATGAACCGGGCGATAGACCGGGACGCCATCCAGGACGCGGTCTATTTCAGCCGGGCCACACCGGTGGTTGTTCCGGCGTTCGCTCCCTTCACGGAAGGCTGGAATGACCGATGGGTCAACGACTTCGACGCGGAATATGGCTATGACCCGGACCGCGCCATCGCACTGCTGGCGGAGGCTGGCTACGGCCCCGGGGACATCGAACTCGAATTGCTCTCGACGGTAATCCCAGGCAACCCGGAGATTCCGCAATTGATCGAGACCCTGTCTACAATGTGGGAAGCGATCGGTATCGACACATCCATCACCGACTACGAGGTAGGTACTTGGCTCAACAAGTGGATCGAGCACGATACTCACAACCAGTTCTCTATTACGAGGAATACGCCGATCCGGACGACGCAGGAAGGACTTAGGATCTTCTTCGCATCCGACCCTAACGGCTTCTTCCACGGGTTTGAGCACGACTACACCGACGAGAAGTTCGTCTGCCTGCGCGACTCGGTGGATGCCGACGAACGGGAACAGTGCGCCCGCGAGGCCGGAGACTGGATATTCGACAATTACGCGTCGATACCCATGTTCCAGATCACCTTCGACATGACCATCGACCCGGAATTCATCTCGGAGTGGCAATATCCAGGTGTTGGCTCCGCCCACCCGACCCACGTTCACCTGATCAGGGCGTGCCCCGTCGGGACCGACCGGTGCGACTAAACGGCAATTAGCTTCGCGGACCATCGACGTTCCTTAGAGGAGCGGGGACCGACCAAGCCGGTCCCCGCTTTTCTTGTTTTCGGCCGACGCCTTGACACGGTCTTGCTCCTTTCCTAAAATTATCGGGCTCCCCTGGGCCAATTCACTACAGGAAAGGTTGGTGTATGAAATCAAATAGGCGAAATTCACTAATCTGGCTATTGGTGTTGGGCGTTGTGGCCGCATTCGCGATGGTTATCGTAGCCTGCGGCGGCGACGAAGACGAAGGGGCTGCCCCGGCCGCCACCGCCCCTACCGCAGCCCCGGCTCCCACGGCCGCCCCGGCCGCGCCTACGGCCGCTGCCGCTGCCCCTGCCCCAACCGCCCCGGCGGCAGAACCCGCAGTGACGCCGACTACCAGGGCGCCGGCCGTAAGGCCCGTGTCCGATGCGACTCCAACGCCGGTACCGGCCGCGACCGCGGTCCCGACCGCGACGCCGCCGCCGGCAATCGCCAAAATCCAACGGGTCAGCATGGCCAACCCGCCTCCTCTTACCGAGAACAACCGTATATGGTCGGCCGCTTGGTCGATATTGTTGCAGCATGACCCATACGGGGAATCGTTACTGGATAACGACCCGGTGACTTCCGAGCCGACGCTCCAACTGGCCGCGGATTGGGAGATGTCCAACGGGTTCAAGACTTGGACGTTCGAGTTGAAGCAGGGCGTGCCCTGGCACTTCGGCTACGGCGAATTGACCTCGGCCGACGTAGCCCACACCTGGGATCTTCACGTCCAAGAAGATGCCCTAGGCAATTTCAAGACCCTGTGGGAGAGTGCAGAGCCGCCTACTATCGTCGACGATTACAACATCGTCTTCCATTTCGACCCGCCAATGGTGGACGGGCTGCGCCTGTTCTCCCGCTTGGCAGGCGACTTCCTGGTTCAAAGCAAGGCCCAATGGGACGAAGCCGGCGGCAATCCCTCGGCGTACGACGACCAGCCCGCCGGAACGGGATCTTACCAATACGGCGGCCGCCGGTTGGGAGAAACCATATGGTACGAAAAGATCGAGGGAGACCACTGGAACGGAGAGAACCCCGACTTCGAGGAATTGGAGTGGGTCTGGGCGTCCGAGCAGTTCACCCGCCTGTCCTTATTGTTGGCGGGTGAGGTCCAAGGTTCCGACTTGGCGCGGGACGTGCAAATTGATGCTTTCGACGCCGGAATGACCGTCGTTTCTTCAAACAACGAAAACAACCAGTCCTTCGGCTTTTTTGGAGGAAGCTTCCTCAACGCCGGCAACGAACACTACCAGGGTGAATTGCCTTGGCATGACGTCAGGGTGCGGGAAGCAATGAACCGGGCGATAGACCGCGAGGCCATCAAGGACGCAGTCTACTTCGGCAGGGCCACCCCGGTGGTCGTCCCGGTGTTCGCTCCGTTTACCGAGGGTTGGAGCGACCGTTGGGTCGACGAGTTTGACGCCGAATACGGGTACGATCCGGAAATGGCCAGGCAATTGGTGGCCGACGCTGGCTACGAGCCCGGGGAAATTCAGCTCCAACTGTTGTCAACGGTCATCCCGGGAAACCCGGAGGTCCCGCTGTTGATCGAGACTCTGGCGACCATGTGGGAAGCGATTGGCGTCCAAACGTCGATTACCGATTTCGAGGTGGGCACCTGGTTGAACAAGTGGATCGAGCACGATACACACAACCAGTTCTCCATCACCAGGAACACGCCGATCCGGACGACGCAGGAAGGACTCCGCATCTTCTTCGCATCGGACCCCGACGGCTTCTTCCACGGGTTTGAGCACGACTACACCAACGAGAAGTTCGCCTGTCTCCGGGACTCGGTGGACGCGGACGAAAGGGAGGCTTGTGCCCGTGAGGCCGGTGACTTTATCTTCGACAATTACGCCTCAATCCCGATGTTCCAGATCACCTTCGACATGACCATAGACCCCGAATTCATCTCGGAGTGGCAATACCCAGGTGTTGGCTCCGCCCACCCGACCCACGTTCACCTGATCAGGGCGTGCCCCGTCGGGACCGACCGGTGCGAATGACCCTTGCCCGGCTCCGATAAAGGAGGGCGCGTTACCCTCGAAAGCGGAAACCGGCCATCTGGTTTCCGCTTTCGGCGTTCATGCTTCTAATCGTTTCGAATATGTCGCTGGCCCGGCTACTTGACACCCTTCTATCCCCGTAGATAGAATGACGCAGCCCTGCGAAAGGGGAATTTTATTAGGGAACGTGATGCATGAGGTTTTTCCACTGGCATAAGTCTTGGCCTATCTTCGCATTAACCACGATGGTCGCTTTGGCTGTCGTTATCGTTGGCTGTGGGTCTGCCGACGAAGAGGAACCAACAGCCCAGGCCCCGGCCCCAACGGTCGCCGCCACAGCGGCTGCCGTTCCGGCTACTGCCGCCCCAGCGGCGACCGCCATGGCCGAGCCCCAAGCCACTGCTGCCCCCTTGGCGACTACGCGGGCGCCGGAAACGCGGCCGCAAATCGACGCCACGCCGACTCCGGTCCCGGTAGCCACTGCGGTGCCTGCAGCCCCGGCCGCGTCGGTAGAGGCCAAGATCACGCGAGTCAGAATGGCTAACCCGCCTCCCTTAACCCAGAATAACCGGATCTGGTCCGCCGCGTGGTCGATCCTGTTGCAGCACGACCCTTACGGCGAGACTCTCATCGAAAACGACGATATTACCTCCGAACCGGTCCCGGCTCTAGCCAAGAGTTGGACCGTGGACGATGCGTTCGAGACTTGGACCTTCCAGTTGGTGGAAGGCGTTCCCTGGCATTTCGGCTACGGCGAGTTCACCGCCGCCGACGTGGCCCACACCTGGGGATTATATGTACGCGACGACAGTAACAGCAATTTCAGAGCAACCTGGGAAACTGCGACGCCGGAAATACACGACGACTACAGCATCTCCTTCCATTTCGACAAGCCTCAGTTGACCGGCGGACGGCTGTTCTCCCGTCTCCAAGGCGATCTGGTAATCCAAAGCAAGGCCCAATGGGACGAGGCCGGCGGCGATCCCAGTGCCTATGACGAGCGACCCGCTGGCACCGGTTCCTACCAGTACGGCGGACGGACCGCCGGCGAGAATGTTTGGTACGAAAAAATCGCAGGCGACCACTGGGCCGGCGAGAACCCGGATTTCCAGGAACTGGAATGGATCTTCGCCATCGAACAGTTCACCCGGCTGGCGTCTCTCCTCGCTGGCGAGGTACAAGGCGCCGATCTGTCACGGGAGGTGCAGGTGGACGCCAAGGACCAAGGCATGAAGGTGGTTTCGTCTAACAACGAAAACAACCAGTCCTACGGCTTCTTCGGCGGCACTTACCTGAGCACCATAGACAGCAACCTGGAGCCGTGGCCCGACGGTCACCCGCATTACACCGGAGAAGAACCCTGGCACAACCCCGTGGTCCGGGAAGCTTTCAACATCGCTGTAGACCGCCAGGCCATCATCGACGAGGTCTATTTCGGAAACGCTAGTTCGGTCTACGTTCCGGTCTACGCTCCGTTCACCGAGGGTTGGAGCGACCGGTGGGTCACCGAGTTCGACGACAAGTACGGCTACGATCCAGAGCGCGCTGTCGAACTGCTGGCTAGCGAAGGGTACGACTCCGGCGACATCTCCATCGGGATGTTGTCGACGGTAATCCCCGGCAACCCGGAGATACCGCAACTCATCGAGATCCTCTCCACCATGTGGGAGGCGATTGGCGTCAACACCAGCATTACCGACATGGAAACGGGCACCTGGTTGGAAACAGTCAGAGACCACGACATCCACGAGACCTTCACAATTCTGCGGAACACTCCGATCAGGACCACACAGGAAGGGCTGCGAGTCTTCTGGGTTTCCGCGCCCGATGGCTTCCTCTTCGGCTGGGAGGATGACATAATCAACACACATTACGATTGCCTCGAAATCTCGTTGGATACCGACCAACGTGAGCAATGCGCTAGGGACGCCGGCGACTACATGTTCGACGACTATCTGACCTTGCCGTTGTTCCAGACCACGTTCGACATGGTTATCGACCCGGAATTCATTTCCGGATGGGTCTACCCTGGCGTTGGTTCGGCCCACCCAACCCACGTTCACAACATCAAGGCCTGCCCGGTGGGTACGGACCGGTGTGACTAACCCAATCCGTGCACTTGAACCCCGTTCTGGTAACTGATCTTGATTGGCGGGAACCGGAGATTGGTCCGGTTTCCGCTCGTGGTAACGCAGTAGCTGACGGCGCTTAAAATGCAACGTTACATCGTCATACGATTTGCTCAGGGTCTCTTCGCCCTTTTAATAGTGACGATGATTGTCTTTGGCTTGGGCCGGGTAACAGGGGACCCTTCGACCATCATTCTTGGTATGGATGCCACGGCCGCAGACTATGCGGCCTTAAAAATACGCTTGGGGCTGGACAAACCCATTGTGGTCCAATACGGCATCTACATGGGGAATCTCCTGCAGGGCGATCTCGGCTCGTCCATTAAATACCCTGAGCTCGGCGCCGGCGGCGCGGTCATAAAACGCCTGCCCGCTACCCTGTATCTGGCTGGAGTTTCCTTGGCCTTGGCCGTCGGCATTGGCATACCCCTGGGAGTGTTGAGCGCGGTGAAACGGGACACTCCTTTCGACACCTCGTCTAAAGTCTTTGCTCTATTGGGTCAGTCGGTGCCCAACTTCTGGCTGGGCCTGATGATGATGTGGCTTTTCGCGGTCAACCTTGGCTGGCTGCCGACCAGCGGCACCGGCGGGTACAAGAATTTCATCATGCCCGCCATTACTCTGGGGTCGTTCCAAATCGCGGCGATCACCCGGCTGGTCCGGTCTTCGATGCTGGAAACTCTCGACAGCGAATACGTCAAGCTGGCCCGGATCAAGGGTATTGCTGAGTGGAAAGTGCTTTGGAAGCACTGCCTGCGCAACGCGGCATTGACGCCGCTCACCTACTTCGGGATTATCGCGGCAATAACGTTGACCGGTTCGGTGACCACTGAGACAGTATTCTCTTGGCCTGGCACCGGCCTGTTGGCGTTCCAATCGGTCCTGTCCCGGGACTTCGAGCTAATTCAGGCGCTGGTGCTGGTATTCTCCGGACTTTTCATCTTCTCCAGCTTCTGCGTTGATATACTGTACGCTTATCTGGACCCGCGGATCCGGTACTCCTAAAATCAGCAAAATAATCAAACAAACTGGGCGGTCTGGGCGATGGCCTTCGGAACGACATCAATAGATTCCTCAATAACCTTGGCTAGGGTGATGCCAGTGTTGCGGTTCGCCGGACGGGCGCGTTACCTGCCAAAGTTTCCCACGTTTTTGCTGCTCATCGTCCTGGTAATTCCCGCTATTTTCGCCGAGGTGGTGGCTCCCTACGACCCTCTGGAGGCGCCGGGCGGTATTAGAGCGAGATTGCAGCCGCCGGTCTTTGCGGGCGGCTCCTGGGACCACGTTTTGGGCACGGATAAGACAGGCCGGGACATGTTGAGCCGCGTCTTGTACGGGTCACGGGTCTCAATCACTATTTCGGTGATCGGAATCGCAATCGCCGGGTCCATTGGCATTACCCTGGGAATTATCTCCGGGTATTTCGGCGGCAGGGTAGACGCGGTGATCATGCGCCTAGTCGACGTATCGCTGTCGATACCTCCTGTGCTCCTGGCTTTATCGTTGGCGACCGCGTTGTCGCCCAGCTTCAAGACCGTGATAATTGTCGTCGGTGCGTTATTGTGGTCGATCTATTGCCGCCAGGTCCGAGGGGATACCCTCGCCGTACGCCAACAGGACTACATCGCGCGGGCCCGTGTTTCCGGGGCAGGCCACATCCGGATCATGACGAAGCACATACTGCCCAACATTACCAACACTCTGATCGTGTTGGCCACGCTCCAAGTGGGCTTGGTCATTCTTCTCGAGGCCGGCCTCAGTTTCTTGGGCGTTGGTCTTAGCCGGCCTACGCCGGCTTGGGGACTAATGGTGGCGGACGGCCGGGAGATTATCATCCGGGCGTGGTGGGTGGCGCTGTGGCCCGGCTTGGCGATTTTGCTGACGGTGTTTGGTTTCAACCTGTTGGGCGACTGGCTTCGCGACCGCTTGGACCCCAAGCTGCGGCAGCTTTAGCTCAGGCGCCAAGGCGATATGGAACGCCAACGCGGTGTAATTTCACCGGAGGGCGCTGCCGTCTACCGCAATGTCTCCGTTGCGATGCGTGACGGAACGACGCTTGCAACCCATGTGTATCTGCCCCATCCCCATGGCCTCTACCCGGTGGTCCTGGAACGAGGGTACGTGCCGGGCATCGAGGAAAACGCTTACGCCTTCTTGGCCGCAGGCTACGCCTACGTGGGTCAAAAGGCTCGGGGAGACCTCAACGGCAACATGTTCTTCCCCGACGCCCAAGACGGCTACGATTGCTTGGAATGGGTTGGCCAACAGCCTTGGTGCAACGGTGAAATCGCCATGTATGGCCGCTCTTTTCACGCCGGGACGCAGTGGCTGACGGCCCCGGAACAGCACCCCAACCTGAAGGCGATAGTTCCTCAAAACTTCAATCCCGATCCCTGGGAGCGCGCGTACCGGGACCACGGCGCCTTGGCCTTGGCCCATACCGCCCGCCGCATCTATAGGACGGTTGCTACCGATAACACCCACCAAGCGACCGAGTTCGACAATATGGAGTTGATCAATGAGTTCGGAGGCTGGGACGGCTTCTACCGTCACCTCCCGCTGATCGACCTAGACGTGGCCCTTACCGGCGCTCCGAACCGGTTGTGGCGGGAGTACGTCTCCCACTCCACCTACGACGACTATTGGAAGGCTATCTCCGTTCGGGGGAAGTACGACCGAGTGACCATCCCGGTTTTCATCATGGGCGGGTGGTACGACTACTACACCGGGGCGGCCTTCACTGCGTTTCAAGCTCTACGGGAGCTGGACGCCACCCCTCATGTTCGTATCGTGGTCAACCCAACCAACCACTACAACATCGTGGTGGGCGACCGAGATTTTGGCGACGACGCAGCCAAAGACGAGCTTCAGTTGACCATCCGATGGCTGGACCACGTGCTCAAGGGCGAAGAAAACGGGGTTGTGGACGATCCCCCGGTCAGCATTTTCGTAATGGGTTCCAACACCTGGCGGACGGAGTGGGAATGGCCGCTGCTTCGTACCACGTTCACCAACTATTACTTCCGTAGTGACGATACCGGCGCCGGAAGATTGGACACCGAACCGCCGGGAGAGGAACCCCCCAGTCGTTACACCTACGACCCCGATGATCCGGTTCCCACATTGGGCGGCAACCACTCCTCCCCGGAGGAGAACCCCGAGATCATACGCGTGGGACCGGTTGACCAGCGCCCGGTGGCGGAACGGGACGACGTTTTGGTGTTCACCAGCGCCCCGATGACCGAAGACACGGAGGTTACCGGACCGATAACGGTCAAGTTCTGGGCTGCCACGTCGGGCCGGGATACCGATTTTATCGCGAGGCTGATCGACTTGTACCCGGACGGGACCGCGTTCAACCTGACCGAAGGGATTATCCGCGCCCGTTTCCGGGAATCCATCTGGGAGGAGCCCAAGCTGTTGGAACCGGGGGAAATCTACGAATACGGCCTGGAATTGCTGCCCACCAGCAACGTATTCAAGCAGCGTCACCGCATCTGCGTCCACCTGACCAGCAGCAGTTTCCCGATGTTCGACCGCAACTCGAATACCGGGAACGAACAGGGGACCGATACCGAACTACTGGTGGCGGAGCAGACCGTATACCACGACGATTCGCGCCCCTCCCATATAGTGCTGCCGGTTATTCCGCCAGGCTGAAACCTAACTCTGTGGGACGTTAACCCCCACTTTCCTGGGACCAGCCCGGCTAGGTATTGATACATCTACTTTGGGAACGGCTAGTCCGCCGTCGCACCTGCGGGTTGGGCGGCTAGGGCTTGGCTACAGAACTCGGCCAAGAGCGCGTTGAAGGCCTCGGCCTGTTCGAAGTGGGCTGAGTGGGCCGACCCCGGAACAACCTCCATGCGTGAGCCAGGTATCACCTTGTGGGTTTCGTGGATGACGTTGGGCGGAAAGATTGCGTCCTCTTCTCCCACAACCAAGAGCGTGGGCACTCGCCAGTCTGCGAACGCGGCTTCTCCCGGACCGTCCTCGCGGCGGAATCCCGGGATGACGCCGTCCTCTCCGCGTTCCGGGTTAAGATCGCCGATCTGCTGGTAGAGAAAAGTCAGACCGGGTTGCTCCCGGATGAAGCTGGCCGCCAAGGAGCGGGCCGGACCCTCCGGCGGGGGCGGGGTCTGATGAATGGCGTCCAGCACCCCGGGGCTTGCCACTCCTCCGGTGGTATCGGCCAGCACCAGTCCCAGAGTCCGGTCCGGGTGGGCCAGCGCGAACTCCAGGCAGCAGAAACCGCCCATCGATTGGGCGACCAAGAAGGCTTGGCCGATGCCCAGGTAGTCCAGCAACTCGGTCAGGTCCGTGCCGAAGTTTTCCCGGAGCGGCGAACCAAAGGGCGCCAGCGACTGGCCCCAACCGCGGTGATCGAACGTCACGCAACGGTACTCTCCGGAGAACCTGGCGACTTGCTGCCACCAGCTCAGATGGTTGCCGCCGCGGCCATGGGCGAAGACAATGGCCGGCCCGGAGCCGTGTGACTCGTAATACAATTCGATACCGTTAATCGCAGCCTTGGGCATTATGGGCCTCCTCTTTTTATCTACCCGTTATCTGGTTGGGCTGGTAATTGGGCTGGCGCTCTTTCCTCAAAATCCGGACTTGGGCTAGACCGGCCATCCCTCGCGGCGGTAGGCGGCGTCCCAGAACATCCACTCGTAGCGGCTGCTGGTAATGAAAATTTGCCGCATGACGTCGATCTCCGCAGAGTTGGCGTTCCGGGCCGTCTGGTCGACAAATCCCCGCCACGCGGCCACGCTGTCCTCCAGAATACCCGACACGTAGAAGTCGGTCCACTGACCATAGAGGGGATGTTCCGACTGCCCCACCTCTTCCCTGAGGAGGTGATAGGTCCATGGGCAGGGGAGCATCGCGGCGGCTGTGGGACCCAAGCCGTACTGGAAGGCGGTGGTGAGCATGTGGTTCACGTAACCGGCGTTGGTGGGCGAGGTCACGGCCCGGTCAAGGTCTTCTGCTGTCATTCCTGCAGCCGCCACCAGCCGATGGTGCAACGGGCGTTCGATTGGAGTCAGGAGCCGGTGGGCCAGGTCCTCCAATAACTCCGAGCTGGGCGCCTTGGCCAAGGCTATGGCCGCCGTACGGGCAAACCCTTCCAGGTAGCGGGAGTCCTGGGTCAGATAATACTGGAAGGTCTCCAACGGCAGCGTGCCATCCTTGATCTCCTTCAGGAATGGATGGTCAAAAATCTCCCGCCAGATGGGCGCCGCTTCGTTCCGCAGTTGTTCGCTAAAGCTCTCCATGCTTCCCATCACATCCTGTCTATCAGGTCGTGGACTGAGACCGGGCCAATTCCATCTCGCGTAGCTCCACCCGGCGGATTTTGCCGCTGACCGTCTTGGGCAGCTCGGTAACGAACTCCACGGCCCGGGGGTACTTGTAGGGAGCCGTGGCAACCCGCACATGCTCTTGGATACTCACCACCAACTCGTCTGAAGGCACGTAATCCGGGGCCAGGATTACGAATGCCTTGACGATGTCGCCCCGCACCGGGTCGGGGCTCGCCACCACCGCCGACTCCGCAACCGCCGGGTGTTCGATCAGGGCGCTCTCCACCTCAAAGGGACCGATACGGTAGCCCGCCGAGATGATTACGTCGTCGGCCCGGCCCACGAACCAAAAATAGCCGTCTTCGTCCTTGTAGGCCTTGTCGCCGGTCAGGTACCAGTCGCCGAGGAACGAGCGCTCCATGGCCTCGTCGTCCCTCCAATATTCTTGGAAAAGGCCCACTGGCCGTTCCGGTTTGATCTTCACCGCGATCTGGCCCTCCTCCCCCGCCGGGACCTCCCGGCCCTCTTCGTCGACCACCCCAATATCGAACCCAGGGACCGGCTTGCCCATGGAACCGGGACGCACCGGCAGACAACGGTAGTTACCCACCAGCAACACGGTCTCGGTCTGGCCGTAGCCGTCGTAGATGGTCAGACCGGTGCCGTCCTCCCATTGCTTCATCACCTCCGGATTGAGCGGCTCGCCGGCCCCGGTGCAGTGGCGCAGGTTGCTCAGATCGTATTTCGTCAGGTCTTCCAGCACCATCATACGGTAGGCGGTAGGCGGGGCGCAGAAAGAGGTCACCCCGTAGGTTTCCAACATCCGCAGGGTAAGGTCCGCGTCGAACCGGCCCCGGGCGTCGTGTTGCATCACGGCGGCGCCCAACGCCCATTGGCCGAAGAGCTTCCCATAGGCGGCCTTGGCCCAACCGGTGTCGGACAGGGTCCAGTGGAGGTCGGTGCTCTTCAGGTCGTGCCAATACTTGGCAGTTAGCGTGTGGCCGATGGCGCAGGAGGCCTGTGTGTGGAGCACCATCTTCGGGTACCCCACGGTGCCCGAGGTGAAATATATCAACAACGGATCATCGCTTCGCGTCTGCTCCTCGGCCTCAAAATGCGGCGAAGCGCCTTCCAACTGGGACTGGAAGGAAACCCAGCCCCGCTTTTCTTCGCCAACGACCGACAGGTACTTGAGGGTCGGGCAGCCGGCGGCCGCCTCTTCGACCTTGGCGACATTATCGCCGTCGGTGAGCGCCATCACGGCCTCGGCCTGATTGATCCGGTATTCAATGTCCCTGGGGGTGAGCAACGGGGTGCCCGGCATGGGAAGGGCGCCCAGCTTGAACAGTCCCAACACGGCCACGTACCACTCGGGAATGCGGGGCAGTATGATGAGTACCCGGTCTCCTTTCTTGATGCCCAACCGCCGGAGGGAATTGGCGTACTTGTTGGACAGGAACTTCAAGTCCCAAAACGTGTGGCGCCGGGCGATTTCGCCGCTGGGGTCGGCGGACACTAGCGCCAGCTTGGTGTGGTCCTCAGCCCATTTGTCGGCCACGTCGAAGCCGAAATTGAAGTACTCCGGCACTTCCAAGCGGTCATTGCGATACGAGGCTTCGTAGTCCGGCATGTTGGGAGCCACATCCGTCATGGGTCCTCCGTTGTCTATCGAGTTATCCGGGCCGAGATTATTCGGTCGCCATGCTCTTTATGGCCGTCAATTACCGATTATTCTACACGCAACCCTTCCTGTCCGAAAGAAAGTACCGCGACGACGAAGGCGTGGGTATAATACCGGTCGAGGCATTACTCGACTGAGGAGAGTTAACATAATGACCGGAACGTTGGATGGCAAGGTAGCTTTGGTGACCGGCGGCGGCTCCGGCATCGGCCGCGCCGCGTCCCTTGGCTATTGCAAGGAAGGCGCACGGGTGACGGTGGCCGACGTTAACGTCGAGGGCGGGGAGGAGACGGTCCAAATGATCAAAGAGGCCGGCGGCGAAGCCATATTGGTCCACGCCGACGTCGCCACCAGTTCCGGCGCCCGGGAGATGGTGGCCAAGACAGTCGAGAGCTTCGGCCGGTTGGACTGCGCCTTCAACAACGCCGGGGTTTCCGGGGGCCGGGAACGGCGCCTCACCGCCGAGTACACCGAGGAGGACTGGGACCGGGTGATCAGGATCAACCTGAAAGGCGTATGGCTTTCGATGAAGGCCGAGATACCTCAGATGCTGGCCCAAGGCGGGGGCGCCATCGTCAATACGGCGTCTATCATGGGGCTCATCGCCGCCCCGGGCTCGGTGGCCTACATTGCGGCCAAGCACGGCGTGGTCGGCCTAACCAAGGCCGCCGCCCTGGAGTATGCGAGTGACAACATCCGGGTCAACGCCGTGTGTCCCGGCTACATCGACACCCCGCTGTTGCAACCGACCCTCGCCGCCAACGAAGGATTTGAGGAACGGGTCGTTGCCCGGCACCCGGTGGGACGCTTGGGCCGGCCCCAAGAGATCGCCGCGACGGTGGTCTGGCTGTCTTCAGACGCCGCCTCCTTCGTCACCGGCCATAGCATGGTGGCAGACGGCGGCTACGTGGCGCAGTAGCATCGGCCACATCAATCCGTACCATACTTGAAGGTAGTTAGGATTATGCCAGTAGACGCACAGACCCGCCGCAGGACGACCCGTACCGGCCTGACCGCACTGGATGAGTCTCAGGCCTGCCCGGGCCACGTCCTGTACTCCCCGATGAGCAGCCCCGGGGACGTCTATTTGATCGACGTCAACGGGGTCGAGGTCCATCATTGGTCGATGCCCTATCCGCCGGGCCTTTACGGCTACCTGTTGCCCAACGGAAACATGTTCTACGGCGGCAAACTCACCGACGAAACCTGGGACCGGTTCCCGTCGTGGAAGCGGTTCAAGAGCGGCGTTATGCTGGAGGCCGACCCCGAGGGCAACGTGATATGGGAGCACCGCGACCCGGACCACCACCATGACGCCCGACGCACTGATTCGGGCGGCGCCGTCTACCTTAACGTGGAGCTGATGCCGGCGGACTTGGCCGCCAGAGTCCGGGGAGGAATCGCCGGCTCAGCCCCGGAAGGAATGTGGGCCGACGTTATCGTCGAGGTCGACGCCGCCGGCAATCGCGTCTGGGAGTGGCACGCTTACGAGCATTTGGACCCCGACACCCACGTCATCACGTTCAACGACTCCCGGGACGAGTGGAGCCACGCCAACACGGTTGGTCCTTTGCCCGGCGGGCGGGTGTTGTTCAGCTTCCGCAACATTTCGACCATCGGCATCATCGAGAAGGCCACCGGCGAAATTATTTGGCAGTTGGGCTACGATATTCTGGCCCAGCAGCACGACCCCAGTATGTTGCCCAACGGCAACGTGTTGGTCTTCGACAACGGCGCCCATCGCCGAGACAACTCATTGCCCTTCTCCAGGGTCATAGAGGTCGATCCGGCATCCAATGAGATCGTCTGGGAGTACCGCGACAGTCCTCCCTATAACTTTTTCAGCCCGTTTATCTCGGGCGCACGCCGCTTGGGCAACGGCAACACGCTGATCACCGAGGGGATGTTCGGCCGGATGTTTCAGGTAACCCCTGCGGGCGATGTCGTGTGGGAGTACGTAAACCCTCACTTCCATGTGGACGTTGAGGGTATGCAGGTGAACCGGGTGTTCCGGGCCACCCACTACATGCCTGGAGAGATACCGTGGTTGGGCTAGACGCCCGGCGGGGAGGTTAGCTGTTGTACCAAGCCATGGTTGCCATCCATGTTATCGCGGCCGTCACCTGGCTGGGCGGAATGCTGTTTCTTGCAATGGTGATGGTCCCGCTGGCCCGAAGGGACGCCGGGGCCGGCGGCCAAGGATTTGCTGCGCTGCGTCCGGTGGCGGAGCGGTTCGTGCCCGTGGCCTGGGTCTCGATGATAGTCTTGGCTCTAACCGGCGCCTACCTAGCCTTCGATCATTGGAGCATTGGGGTCAAAGACTTCTTCAGCGGCGATATCCACTTCATCCAAATTCTTCAAATCAAGACCGCGCTGTTCTTGGTGGCGGTCCTGATCAGCTTGGCCCACGACTTCTTGCTGGGCCCGATGATGATGGACCGTTTGGAAGCGGCCCGGCAGTCCGGTCAGCCGCCGCCCAGGGGACCGGCGCGGGTGTTTGTATTGATGGCCGCCCGGATAAACTTGGTACTGGTCGTGGCCGTCGTCGTCCTAGCGGTGATGATGACCCGGCCCTAAGCCGCCGAAGGGAAATTCGGTTCGCGCTTTTGGCGAACGGAGTCCAGCCCCTCGCGCACGTCGGGGCCGAAGAAAGTAAGCATTTCCAAGGCCAGGGAATAGTCGAAGGCGGTGTGCTCCGCCATCCGCAGCCACTGGTTCAGAGAGCGCTTGGTATAGCGAAGCGCCGGTTGGGAGCTTGACGCCAGCTTTCGGGCCACGCCCATAGCCCGTTCCATCAACTCGTCATGGGGCGTTACCATGCTGACCAGACCCAATCGTTCGGCCTCGGTCCCGTCCAAGAACTCGCAGGTCAGCAGATAATACTTGGCCTTGGCCATCCCGATTAGCATTGGCCAGATGGCGGCGGCGTGGTCACCGGCCGCCACGCCCAAGCGGACGTGACCGTCGGTGAAACGGGCGCGTTCCGACGCGATGGATATATCGGCCAACAGCGCGACGGCCAACCCGGCGCCGACGGCAACCCCGTTGATGGCGGAGATAACCGGCTTGTCCAGATTGATCATGCCGTGGACCATGTCCCGGGCTTCCTGCATCTCGACGGCGATCACCTCGGCGTTGCCGATGGTCTGCTCGAGCATGTCGAAGTCGCCACCGGCCGAGAAGGCATTGCCCGCGCCGGTAATGACGGCCACCCGGACTTCCGGATCTTGGCCCAAGTCCAGCCACACCCGGCTCAACTCTTTGTGCAGGGTGAAGCCGGTGGCGTTGAACACCTCCGGCCGGTTCATAGTGAGCAGCGCCACTCCGTCTTGTTTTTCGATGACCAGGTCCCGGTATCCGCTGTAATCGACCATCTCTCCGTCCTCCGGCATCGCTAGTACAGCGCGCCCGTCTCTTCCAAGCGGCGTACTTCCTGCTCGGGCATACCAAGTATTTCTTGGAATACGTAGTCGTTGTCTTCGCCGATGTTGCTGTAGGGGCCGAATTCCATGGGAGTCTCGGACATTCGGACCGGACTGGTCCATGCGACGCTCTGGCCGCGTTCCCATTCCCAGGCCGGCGTTCCCCGCTGGGCCACGTAATAAGGAGAGGGGCGGTAGAATCCCCTGGCGGCCAGATGGGGGCTGTGGTAGAGGTCTTGGCCTTGGGACACGATGCTGGCTGGAACACCCGCCTGCTGCAACGATTCCATCGCCTCTTCTGCGGTGCGGGAGACCGTCCACTGGCCGATTAGCTCATCCAGACGGTCCTGGTTGGCCCGGCGGTCCGCCATAGACGCGAAGACCGGTTCGCTACACCATCCGGGGTTTCCCAACGCGGAGCAGAACGACTGCCACTGCTCTTCGTCTTGGACCGCGATGGCGCACCAACGGTCTTCGCCGATGCAGGGATAGACGCCGTGGGGGGCATAGACCGGGTGGCGGTTGGCAATGCGGGGCGGCAGGCGGTCGTTAGCTTGGTAGTCGAGGATTGCCGGGCCCGCCGTTACGGCGCCCGACTTGAAGATGGACGACTCCATGGTGGCCGGCTCTCCGGTCAACCGCCGCCGCATCAAGGCGCCCATGATGGCGGAAGGTTGCAACACACCGGTGTGGTAGTCGGAATAGGAGGTGTTGATAGCGGCCGGCGGAGTAGCTTCGTCACCGGTCATCAACGATACGCCGCCCATGTGCTGGACCAGAATCCCGTAGGACTTGTAGGTGTAATAGGGCCCGGTGCCGCCCAAACCGGTCTGCCACATTAGGATGATGTCCGGCCGCAGCTGCCGCAATTCCGGAAAGTCGATGCCCCACCGGTCTAGAATGTTGCGCCGGAAGTTGGTCATGAAGACGTCGCTTACTTTCACCAACTCTTTGAACAATCCCAGCCCCTCGGGGGTGCGGACGTCCAGGCTGACCCGTTTCTTGATGCGTTGGAAGTCGGGCTGCCCGGCGCCCCTGGACCAAGCCGGGATGAACGCCATCTCGTCCAACGCCTTGTTGGTCTCAACCTTGATTACCTCGGCCCCCAGAGAAGCCAGGATGCGCCCGGTGAGGGGCAGGGCCACGTAGGGCCCCAACTCCAAGACTCTGACCCCTTCCAGCGCTTTTTTGACCATCGTTCTCTCTCAGATCACGCCCGTCGCCCGGAGCGACGCCATTTCTTCCGAACTCAAGCCCAACTCCCCGCCGTAGATGGCGTCGTTGTCGGCCCCCATTTCCGGCGCCGGGTTGCCGCCGGGGGAGAACTCCTCGCTGTCGTACACTCCCAGCGGGTACTGCATGGGGCCGGTTTCGGGGTGGTCGAGTCCGAACCAGAAATTGCTGGCTTCCAGCTGGGGATCTGCCAGCAGGTCGGACACCGTATTTACCGGGAGGACGACGAGGTTGCGCCGCTGGCCTTCGTGAAACAGGTACTCGCTGGTGAACTTGGTGGTAAAGTCGATTACCAACGCCGTGATGATGTCGGAGTGGGGGGCCCGGTCCTGGTTGCCGCCCTTGTAGGCCTCATTGAGCACTTCCTCGTTGCCGGTGGCCTCGTAAATCCACTGGGCCAGGGAATCCCACTCCCTTGGAGTGATAATCCCGGCGGATATCCAACCGTCCTGGCTTGGATAAGCCCCCAGCGGAATTACCAGGTTCGAGTTGTGGCCGACACGAGTGACGTTTTGCTCCATTTGCATCCAAGCCAAGGCCGGATGGGCGTCGGTGTAATAGGTGATGAGCGCTTCCTGGGATGAAACGTCAATGTATTGGCCTTCGCCGCCGTTCATGTCACGATAGTAGAGAGCGGCCAGCACCGAGGCGGCGGCGAACTGGGCGGCCGGGAAATGCGACTGGTCGTTGCCTTGGCGCAGAGGCGGCCCGTCGGGGTCGCCGGTAATCTGCATAAAGCCGCTGGCGGCCAAAGCAATCAGGTCCGTCGACTTGTAGTCCTTCCACGGACCGGTCTGTCCGAAGGGAGTGATCGAGGCCATCACGATTCCGGGATTCACACTTCGGAGCGCCTCGTAACCCAGACCCAAAGAGTCCAGGTAGCCCACCGGAAAGCTCTCCAGCACGACATCGGATTGGGCGGCAAGAAGCAGGAATAGACCGCGGCCCTTCTGGGACGATAAATCGAGGGTTACCGACCGCTTGTTGGTATTGTAGAACAGAAAATAAAGGCTGCGCTCCGGGTGAGGCCGGTCCTCGGCGAAGGGGGCCATCGAGCGGCCTGGATCTCCGGAAGGAGGTTCGACTCGAACGACATCCGCCCCGTAGTCGGCAAGCAGTTTCCCGCAATAAACTCCTTCCGGCCCGGTCAAGTCCAATACGCGATAGGGCGGGAGAAGGGCGTCTTCATGCGGCGGTTGCAAGGGCATAGCGTTGGCGATTTTAGAGCAGCGGCTGAGAAACCGTCAAGGTGCGAATTGGGTATGTGGCTCGACGGGAATTCGTTAGACGGTATCCAAAAACCTGGAAGCTGGATCAAAGCCGTAAACATAAGCGCTGGTTTTCAACCCCTCGTCTCAGCATAAAAAATAGGGACGATTATTATCGTCCCTATTGTCTTTGGCCTGCCTTCCGTTCCCTTCCGGTATAACTAGCTCTTCAGGAATCCAACCCTCTCATATTCACTCTTCACAACAGGTCTTGCATCGATCTCCAGCCAATCTTCCAGGATCTCCGTGTAGATACTCCTGAAGTCCAGATTGAACACGAGATCGCCTTCCAATAATTTGTCAGCTTCCAGCGAAGGATAGTCGCTGTATTGTCCCCCTTCGACTTGGTCACCAATCACAAACGCTACCCCGCCTGAACCGTGATCAGTCCCGTTTCCGTTATCCTTGACCCTGCGCCCGAACTCTGTGAATACAAAGATAATTACGTCGTCGCTTTTGTTGGCTCTCTTCATATCCTCATAAAAATCGTAAAGACCGCCAGACACATCTGCCAGCAAGCCTTCTTGGAGCCCAAGGCCATTGGTATGTGCGTCAAAACTGCCGTGCTGGGCGTAACATACGCGAGTTCCAATATCGGCCTGGAAGACCTGGGCAGCTCCTTTCATTGCCTTGGCAAAAGAATTGTCTGCATACTCTATATCCGAAGAGTATTTTTCTGTGACGCTTCCGAGTATTTCTGCTCCTCTCAAAGCGTCGAGCCCGGTCTGACTGAGGTAGTCCATGACGGGACCCGTTCCGATCGCCTGCGAGTACATATCTTTGAAAACCTGCAGAGCTTCGTCACGTTGGGTAGATTCGCCCATATGGTTCATAAGACCATAGGTATTCAAGTCCGTTACACACGCAACCGGCGCTCCAAGCGACACCAACGCACGAGGCAAAGCCGCGCCAAAATTTACGCCGGCCACTACATTGTCGTGCTGGGGATACATTTGATTTATGGCATATCCCAACCAACCCTCGTTTCCGACTTTGGCCGGTTCAGCTGTATGCCAAATATCCATAGAGCGAAAGTGGGACCGGTTCGGAACGGGGTATCCCACGCCGTGGATAATCGCGACTTTCCCTTGGTCATATAGTTCCTTGATTGGACTCATCGCCGGGTGAAACCCCAGGCCGTCGCCAATCGGTATAACTCTATCTTCGGTGATTCGAACGTTCGGCCTGTTATCTATGTAATGGGGATTGTCTGAGGTGGACCCGGAAAACTGGACAGCTGGTTAAGTGGGAATCCTGCTCCTAAACTACGGACAGCGAGAGCTGTTGATGAGGAGCGGGAAATGTCCAGAGAGCGGAGAAAGCACAGCCCGGCCTTCAAGGTTAAAGTTGCACTGGAGGCAATGAAGGGTGAGCAGACGGTGGCCGAGTTGGCCGCCCGGTTCGAGGTCCACCCCAACCAGATTCAGACTTGGAAGAAGGCCTTAGTGGATGGCGCGGCCGCTATATTCGACCAGGGCGACCGAACCAGTAAGGGCAAGGAGCAGAAGAACAAGAACAACGACGCCTTGGTGGCTCGCCTGTACCAGCAGATCGGCCAGCTCAAGGTGGAGCGGGATTTCTTGGAGGAAAGGTCCGGTCCATGACCCCAGCACAGCGGCGTGAGCTGACCGACCGGCAACATCGGCACCTGTCCATAGTGCGGCAGTGCCAGCTGATGGGTGTCAGCCGCTCCAGCCTCTACTACCGTCCCAAGGGGACACCTCCGGGGGACCTGTCCCTGATGCAGGCCATGGACCGCCAGTACCTGGAAACCCCTTTCTACGGTTCCAGGCGGATGAAGGCCTCGCTGGACCGGCAGGGGATGACGGTAAGCCGGAAGCGGGTGCAGCGACTCATGAGACTGATGGGACTGCGGGCTATCTACCGGCAGCCTCGCACCAGCCAACCAGCGGCGGGACGCTGGGTCTATCCCTACCTGCTGAGGGATCTGACGATCACCCGGGCGAACCAGGTGTGGGCGGCCGACATCACCTACCTGCCCATGGCCCGGGGGTTCTTGTACTTGGTGGCCATCATGGACTGGCACAGCCGGTACGTGGTGGCCTGGGGATTGTCCAACACTCTGGAGACCGGCTTTTGTGCCGAGGCCCTGACCGAGGCCCTCGGCCAAGGAAGGCCCGACGTATTCAACACCGACCAGGGAAGCCAGTTCACCAGCCGCGAGTTCACGCAGATACTCCGGGACCGCGGGGTGAAGATCAGCATGGATGGCAGGGGCAGGTACCAGGACAACATACTTGTCGAGCGGCTATGGAGGACGGTGAAGTACGAGGAGGTCTACCTGAAGGCCTACGCTAACGGCCTTGAGGCCCGCCGAGGGCTGCGAGAGTACTTCCGGTTCTACAACCACCGGAGGCCGCATCAGGCCCTGGGCTACCGTACGCCGGCGGAGATCTTCCACGGCGAGCCTGTAGAAGAGGAGCCGAAGGAAAGGAGGTGCCCGGACCAACCGGTCTTGGTATCATACGGAGGAGTGCAGGAGTCCCACTTAATTGTGGCTTAATCCTGTCCAACCGATGGGGTCCACCTCAGTCATAAGGGATTACGCAATTCAGATAGTCGTTACCACCCGACAGTTGGGCAACAACTATTTTCTTATCGTTCATAGCAATACTCCTTTGCCCGAAGATCGATTAAGAAGACCGATTAAACGGTCTATACTCTTTCAAATATTTGGAACCTGTACCTTCCGGTTTCCAGCACATAAACTCTTCCTTGGGCGTCTAACTCGACTGACACGGGGTCCCAAAAATAAGGTTCCATACGTGCTGAAACTTCGGATGGGTCATCTGTGTCCGCTTCATAAACCGGGACGAAGGATTCCCTGGCCTTTCTCTCATCACTCTGAGATGCAAGGTATTCCAGCGACCAGGGATTTAAGTCCGCCTCACCTCTTTTGATTTCCAAAAGACTGCCTCGGGAATCCAAGACCAGAAGTTGCTGACTCCCCCAGTCCGCAACGTAAATATTCCCCTCGGAATCCACCGCGACATCAGCAGGGCGATTGAGTTTAGTGGCGCCGCCGGGACCACCAATGCTCATGACGTGTTCGCCGCCGGCATTGAATTTTTGGATCCGGTCATTCCGCCAGTCGGCTACATACAATTGCTCTTCGGAGTCCTCGCAGATACCCCAAGGCAAATTGAACTCACCGTCCCGGTCTCCCTGGGAGCCCCACTGGCTGATAAAGTCACCGTCTAAAGTGTATTTTTGTATCCGATGATTCCCGGAATCCACGACGTAAATTTCATTGCCCTTTACCAGCAGTCCGCTGGGCAGATTGAACTGCCCTTCAGCAGCCCCTTTTTCACCCCATTTCGAGACCGGGTGCCCTTCGCGGTCAAAGATTGTAATCCTGTGATGATGTTCGTCGGCGAGGTACAAGTTGTCATTTGAATCGAATACGATGCAGGTCGGCGACATCATGGCGCCTAATTCCGATCCGTAAGAGCCAATTTGCCCCAAGAAATCATGGTCCCTCGTAACCATTTGGATACCGGTCGCGAGCTTTGAGGTCGAAGCTCTCCCATGGCTCGCCACGAATATAATGCCGTCTGATCTGATTGCCAGGGAAGTTGGGAGCTGGAATCCCCTACCTCCGAAGTCGGCGCAAAAACCGACATTGGTCGCATATCTCAGTCGAAACGCTGTGGTTGTCATTCGTTAAGCCTCTCGATCTCTCTCCGAATTAGGCTCTCTCCAAATCAGGCTCTCTCCAAACTAGGCCGTTTGGTATTCCTGGCTGGACACTACAAGTTGGATCACGGCTATGGCCGCTGAATCAAAATCTTTCGAATCTCCACCAGAACGTGACAGTGGTCCGAATTTGGATGCATAGTCTGAGGTGGACCCGGAAAACTGGACAGCTGGTTAAGTGGGAATCCTGCTCCTAAACTACGGACAGCGAGAGCTGTTGATGAGGAGCGGGAAATGTCCAGAGAGCGGAGAAAGCACAGCCCGGCCTTCAAGGTTAAAGTTGCACTGGAGGCAATGAAGGGTGAGCAGACGGTGGCCGAGTTGGCCGCCCGGTTCGAGGTCCACCCCAACCAGATTCAGACTTGGAAGAAGGCCTTAGTGGATGGCGCGGCCGCTATATTCGACCAGGGCGACCGAACCAGTAAGGGCAAGGAGCAGAAGAACAAGAACAACGACGCCTTGGTGGCTCGCCTGTACCAGCAGATCGGCCAGCTCAAGGTGGAGCGGGATTTCTTGGAGGAAAGGTCCGGTCCATGACCCCAGCACAGCGGCGTGAGCTGACCGACCGGCAACATCGGCACCTGTCCATAGTGCGGCAGTGCCAGCTGATGGGTGTCAGCCGCTCCAGCCTCTACTACCGTCCCAAGGGGACACCTCCGGGGGACCTGTCCCTGATGCAGGCCATGGACCGCCAGTACCTGGAAACCCCTTTCTACGGTTCCAGGCGGATGAAGGCCTCGCTGGACCGGCAGGGGATGACGGTAAGCCGGAAGCGGGTGCAGCGACTCATGAGACTGATGGGACTGCGGGCTATCTACCGGCAGCCTCGCACCAGCCAACCAGCGGCGGGACGCTGGGTCTATCCCTACCTGCTGAGGGATCTGACGATCACCCGGGCGAACCAGGTGTGGGCGGCCGACATCACCTACCTGCCCATGGCCCGGGGGTTCTTGTACTTGGTGGCCATCATGGACTGGCACAGCCGGTACGTGGTGGCCTGGGGATTGTCCAACACTCTGGAGACCGGCTTTTGTGCCGAGGCCCTGACCGAGGCCCTCGGCCAAGGAAGGCCCGACGTATTCAACACCGACCAGGGAAGCCAGTTCACCAGCCGCGAGTTCACGCAGATACTCCGGGACCGCGGGGTGAAGATCAGCATGGATGGCAGGGGCAGGTACCAGGACAACATACTTGTCGAGCGGCTATGGAGGACGGTGAAGTACGAGGAGGTCTACCTGAAGGCCTACGCTAACGGCCTTGAGGCCCGCCGAGGGCTGCGAGAGTACTTCCGGTTCTACAACCACCGGAGGCCGCATCAGGCCCTGGGCTACCGTACGCCGGCGGAGATCTTCCACGGCGAGCCTGTAGAAGAGGAGCCGAAGGAAAGGAGGTGCCCGGACCAACCGGTCTTGGTATCATACGGAGGAGTGCAGGAGTCCCACTTAATTGTGGCTTAATCCTGTCCAACCGATGGGGTCCACCTCAGTCCTTTATTCCCGATCTCGTACTGTCCAATACTTCCAACGGCCCCAACACATCCAAACAACCATCGACCAACTGGTCAGGCGTCATAGTATCGCCATCAGCCACCGACTTGATTCTATCTATGATGTCCCTCACCCCAACCTTGTTCGCGTCGTTTAAAATCCTACCCGAAAAATTGACCCTCTCCACATAAGCGCCCGTATTAATCCATTCAGAGCCGCCTTGCCACCCCTCAACACTAGGAGGCCGCATCAATGCTTGACCCATATTGGCGCATGCTGAGTCCGCCATATAGGTTTCTTCTGAAGGAAGCGTTATCGGGCCTGCCAGCCGCATCGCGCCGACAACCATTTCAGCGGGGCTCTTTATTCTGGCATGTCTCGAGGACGCATCTTTGAAAAAGTCTGATTGGAACAAAGTCTTCAACATGGCCCTTAATTCGTGACCGCTGTCGAAATAGGATTTACACAACACATCGATCGCTTCAGGGTCTCTGGGGTCTTCATGAGGCCACTGTGGAACCGGCAGTTCATCAGCGACGAAGAAATGATATAAATGACGTGCCAAAAACCGGGCGGTCGCCTGCTGTTTACAGATTATCCTTACTGCGTCTTCGCCGTTCCAATTGCCTTTTTCCCCCAGTATGATCTTTTCCCCGTCGTCATGATCATCATCGTCATATTCAAATTGCCACGAAATATAACCATAGGGCCGGGCGGTGTTATTCCGCATCTTGATAGACATATAGTCAGGGTTAACAACGCTCCAGCCGGTGAACGCTCTGGCAGTTTCTTTGATGTCTTCTTCTGAATAGTTCCCCACGCCCATGGAGAAGAGCTCTAAAATTTCTCTTCCGTAATTCTCGTTGATGTTGGTCCCATGATTGTCCTGATTATCTAGCCACATGATCATCGCCGGGTCCTTGGAAAGCTCTATCAACAAATTGTCGAAGTTTCCCATGCCATGCTTACGAAACATGTTTATCTGGTTAGTCACAACTCTGCTTTGGATCAGTTTCGTGGAGCCCGTCGCAAACACTCTGTGCCAAAACAGGCACATCTTTTCCCGTAGCGGTGTATCGGTCATTACCAGTCTGTAAATCCAATGGGGTCCTCCTGAACCTCTCAAATCAGACTGGTCGACGTGATATCTACGGATCAAATCATCTGGAATAACGTCAGGATGGTCTGGGTTAAGCAACTCTTCTAGCATACTGTCATAACCTGAATCAAGAGCCTTATCCATCTCGGAAGGGGTGGCTCCAAAGCCGGCTCTTCGAAGCAGATGGGCCATGAGCAGGGCTTCCTGCCTGGATTTGACCGTGGTCATAGAAGAAACCTCCGAAGCCGAAAAGCGTCATCGCGCATTTCGCTATTTTAGTGTCCAGGCGCACGGATAGCAAAAATCGGGCCCTAGCAGACCTCGGGCCGGATTTTCACTCGCTCGGTTGAAAAGCTCTTAGCCGCGGGCGTGGCGCAGCAGTTTGCCCGGCGTCGCGCCCGTGCAACGGCGTCCTCCAGCGTGACTTCGCCGTTGACGTCTGAAGCAACACGATCCGGTTCCAACGAGCGGTGTGGGGCATCTTTGCCCCGAACGGCTGTTATAATCAGGCGGGTTTTCCGGGCTCGTCGGGCCCGGAATCGTTTAAGTCCGCATTCCAAGTTGATGTTCGGCTAAATGTTCCTCGCAGCGACCAGAGACCGTTTCCTGCTCGCCCTCCAGTATTCCGACTACCGGGACTTGTGGGTCGCCACCACCTGCTCCGGCGCGGCGGCTTGGGCACTGATAGTCGCCAGGGGCTGGCTGGCCTACGAGATTACCGAAAATTCGCTCTGGGTGGGCATCATCACCTTCGCCGCCATGGCGCCCCGCGTGTTCAGCACTCCAATCGTGGGATACCTGGCCGACCGCTTTGACCGGAAAACCCTTCTCCAGTGGATCTTCGCGCTGAACCTGGTACACAACGTCATTCTGAGCTTCCTGGTCATGAACGACATGGCCGGCACCTGGACCTTAATGGTCTTGGCCTTGTTCAACGGCACCCTCCGGGCCAGCCAGATGACCGTCGCCAGCGCCCTGATCCCCAACCTGGTCCCCAGGCAACACCTGCTGAACGCCATGGCGCTGAACCAAGCGACGCAACAGGGCTCCCGGATGGTTGGGGCCTTGGCCATATTGCCCCTGATGGGCTTTGTCAGTATCGACATGGCCTTCTGGCTGTGCAGCGCCTTCTATGCCGTTGGGCTGCTGGCGATGGGCCGGGTGGGGATCAAGTCCACCGGCAAGCTCGACGAGTCCCAGGGCTTCTGGTTCAACATGGCCGCCGGGTTTAAGTATGTCTACTCCCGGCCCCAGATCCTGGCAATGGTCCTGTTGGTGCTGGCGCATTGCGCCTTGACCATGTCCTACGAGTCTATCCTTCCGGTTATCTCCGACGAAAAGCTGGGGGCCGGTTCGGTGGGGGTAAGCTACCTCTTGGGAGGGGTGGGCGCCGGCGCCTTGGTGGCGTCAATCTTCTTGGCCGGTGTACGCAGCCAGGTCAACCGTGGCCGCCTATTCTTGTTGTACGGTCTGATGAGCGGTGTGGGTCCGATATTATTGGCCTACTCCAACAGTCCGGCAATTTCCATCGCTGCCGCCGTCATCATGGGCGCCAACCAAGCCGGTTTCATGACCATTTCCCACACGATAATCCAGACGTTGACCGACGATGAGGTCAGGGGCCGGGTTGCCGGAGTCTATTCGGTGCACGTGGGCGGCAGCATGGCGTTGGCCAACATGGCCTATGCCGGCCTGTCCGACGTTTTCAACGCCCCGGTGGTGATCACCATCGGCGGGCTCCTTTTCATGGGGACCATTGTTCTTAGTCTTGGCAGCGGCGCCCTGCGCCGCATCTATTTCCCCAGCCCCGCGGCGGCCGCCGCCTGAGGCCCGGAATACGTGACACCCGGATTACGTGGCACCACACTAACCCAACGCTGGCCGGAGGGAAACCGATGACGAACTACAATGACGAGACCGAACGCTACCTGGCTTTGACTCCCAACTCCCGCGCCGTGTGGGAAGAGGCCAAAGAATATCTGCCCGGCGGGGACAGCCGTAACTCCATTTTCTGGGACCCCTACCCCGTATTTGTGGAGCGGGCGTCAGGGGCTCACGTTATCGATGCCGACGGCGTCGACCGCTTGGACTTCATTGGCACCATGACCACTTTGATTCTGGGTCATTCCCCGGCGCCGGTGGTTGAGGCGGTGCGGGAGCAGTTGGAACGGGGCGTGGTTTACAACGCGCCCAACCGGCACCAGATACGCTTGGCAAAAATCCTCTGCGACCGTATCCCAAGTTATGAGCTGGTGCGGTTCACCAACTCCGGGACCGAGGCCACGCTTAACACCATCCGGGCGGCCCGGGCCGTTACCGGCAAGAGCCTCATCGCCAAGGTCGAGGGAGGCTATCACGGCAGCCACGACACGGTGAGCGTCAGCGTTCGCGTGGACCCGGCAGCGGCGGGAGAGAGGGCCAGACCCGACGCCGTCGCCGCTACCGACGGTCTGGCCGACGGGGTGTTGGATTCGGTGCTGGTGTTGCCCTTCAATGAGACGGTACCCGCCCGCCGCATCTTGGAGGAACACAAAGACCAGCTAGCCGCAGTAATCATCGAACCGATGCTGGGGTCGGTAGGTATGCTGCCGGGCGCCAAGGAATTCCTGACCATGCTGCGGGAGTTCACCCGGGAAAACGGCGTCGTCCTGATTTTCGACGAGGTAATCAGCTTCCGAGTCGCCCCCGGCGGCGCCCAAGAATACTACGGAATTACCCCAGACATGACGTCTTTGGGCAAAATTATCGGCGGCGGCTTTCCCATCGGCGCTTTCGGCGGGCGCAAAGACATCATGGACCTCTACGATCCCACCGGCGGCCCCACCGTGGCCCACGCCGGCACCTTCAATGCTAATCCCGCTACCATGTTGGCCGGGGCGGTTACCATGGAACAGCTGACCCCGGAGGTCTACCGGCGGCTGGCCGAGGTAACGGATTACCTCCGGCAGGGGATAACGGGCGTGGGCGAGGAACTGGAGATACCGGTGCAGGTAACCGGACTGGGTTCGCTATTCGGTATCCACTTCAGCAAAGAGAACATCGTTGGGTACCGGGACATTGCAACGGAGGACCCGGCGTTTCGCCACCAAGTCTTCCTCGGTCTGATGAACGAGGGAATATTAATGGCGCCCAATTTAGTGGGCGCCATCTCTACCGCGCTGGGCGAAGCGGAGGCCGACTCTTTCGTTAACGCCTTCCGACGGGTGCTGGCAAGGCGCGGCTAACGGTCCCGGCGGCCCGGCTGGCTAGAAGTCTTCTTTGCGGAATAAGGGCGTGGTCTCGATGCGTACCGGGTCGCCGTCGAACCAATCTGCCACGCTTTCCCGCCACTGGGCGTAGTGCGGCATAGAGCGGTGGGTTACTTCCCACGCTTCCCGATTTTCGTAAACCTCGTAGAGGTATACGGTGTTGGGGTCATTGTTGTCCGCCAAAACGTCGAAGCGCAGGCATCCCGGCTCCGCAGTGTTGGAACCCTGGGCATCGCCCTTGGTGGCCTCAATGAACTCCTCGCGGTGTCCCGGTTTGATCTTAACGGTTACGAACAGTGTGAACATGGCTCCTCCCTTCACAAATTAGCCGTCGTTTCCAATATACAAGGTCAACAGCCGCTCGACCAGAGCACGAACTGAAGGACGGTCAACGTCCAACTGGAAGTCTTCCATCCCATGGTGATAGAAGTTGATGTGGAACTTCTCCGCCACCGCAAACGCAAGCTGTATGGACTGGTCGCCCTGCTCTTGGGACAAGCGGACGACCGCGTTCTTCATATTGCGATGACTATCGTAGGCCCAACCCCGTTGCTGGGCGATCGCCATCACCGCGTGGGCCGCCGCGCCCCAAACCTTCTCCGACCCCTGAAGCACGTCGCCTTCACCGAACAGGGTGTCTGATTCGTCTAGAAACACCCTGGCGGTCTGGACGTGTTCTTCCACCAACATTGCTTTTTCCGTACCTGCGCCTATTACGATACACTATACCATCGTGCATGGAGTCGGACCCGGAAACGCGGTCTGGATGACACCTTATCCGGCCCGTTGTAAAATGGCTTTGCCTGGATCAATGCCCGGAACCATTCTCTGTCGAGGGGGCCGTTTTATGGCCGATATGCCCGTGGTTTACACCCTTACCGTTTGTCCCGCCTGCGACGCCTTGCGGGCGTCATGGAAGCGCCAAGGCATCAATTACGAGGAGCGGCGGGTGGACCAAAGCCAAGACACACTGGACGAGGCCCTCGACTTGGCCGATACGGTTCCCATTATCGTGTACCCCGACGGCAAGGTCCAAGTGGGCTTCGAGGGAATGACCGGTTGAGAAATCGGTTAACGGGCCGTCGGCCCGCTTCACTCCCGCCGCACGGCGGAATCACCCCGGCAACACGCCAAAATCCGATATTCCCGGAGGCGACATGGTTCGAGAGACCAGCGTAGTAACTCCACAGCGGTTTACCGAGGGTTTCAGCTATCCGGCGTACATAGACCAGATTAACGTCAACAAGGCGCGGTTCCAAGGCTTCTATGACGGCTGCCAACTGACCGGCGAAGATGCCGAGACCTTAAAGGAACTGGTCGCTCAAGCCAACGGTCCCAAGAAGATGCTGGTGCTCGGCGAAGACTGGTGCGGGGACGTTATCCGAGGCTTGCCCGTGCTATCCCGCATTGCCGAAGCGTCCGGCATGGAGATGAGCATCTTCCCGCGGGACCAGCACCACGACATCATGAACGAGTTCCTGAAGAACGGCGAGTACATGTCCATCCCGGTAGCCGTGTTTTACACCGGCGACCACGAGTACATCTGCCACTGGATCGAACGGCCGGAGATTGCCGAGATCGAGATGCACCAGATGGAAGTGGATATCCGGGCCGAAAACCCCGGCATCGACGACCAGGCTTTCGGCCGGGAACGGCGGGCCAGGACCGGCGCCCGTGCCGGTTATTGGATCGAGGAAACCATCCGGGAGATCAGGGAACTGCTGGCCAAGAGCCTGGCTTAAGCCGGGCTCCGGGTCCTTCCACTCTCTGATGGCGCGGCCTGGGCCGCGGCCGGCTCCCTTGTGACGGGAGCGCCCGCTCCAGGGGGGCCCAGGAAAAGGAACAGGCTGGACCCAAAGAGGTTGACGGCGCCGATGGTGGCCATTGGGATCATGTAGCTTCCCGTCCGGTCAAACATGAATCCGGCGAAGGGCGGCGCCACCAGCAACAGGATGTTCATCGGTATCATCGAAATCCCGGTGATGCTGGCGAAGGCTTTCCGTCCGAAGTAAACACCCCGGATAGCCGTGGTCAACGAAGTGCGTCCTCCGAAGCCCATTCCCAACAGCACCCCGAATACGTAGGTCATCGCCAGATCGTTGGTGAGCAACAACAGCGCTATCGCGCCCGATTGGATTATCGAGAAAGCGAATATAGGCCACCGGATCGGTACCCGGTCTCCTATATAGCCGCCAATCAGGGTAAAGGCGCCCCCAACCCCAATGTAGACCGCCAATACCCAACCCACCGTTTCCAACGGGAGGCCCCGGTCATGAAGCATGGGCCCCAAGTGGACCATCATCGTGACGATTACGATCGACGAGCAGGCGTGGCCTATAGTCATCAACCAGAAGGTCTTGGTGCGAACGGCTTCCTGCCAAGTGTAGCTTAGCTCGTCCGCGCCTCTACCAGCGGTCGGGCGGGGCGGCAGACCATCGGGGTGCTGGCCATACTCCTCGGGAGTATTGCGCACCAGCTTGGAGACCGGCAGGGCCACGGCCAGCATGAAGATACCTAGGACCAGGGCGGTATTTCGCCAGCCCAGCCGGCCCGGGAAGTCGGGGTCGATGGCCCAGGCCAGCAACGGCACCAGCAGCACCCCCCCGAAGAGGAAGCCCTCCATCGCCAGGGACATCGCAATCGAACGGCGCCGGTTGAACCAGTTGTTCAACACGGTCATCATCGGCATCCAAGTACCCAGGCCTACGCCCACGCTGATCACGATGAAGGAGGCGTAGAAATGCCAGAGTTCCTGCATCCGGCTCATTAGTATGAATCCGCACCCGGAGATCAGCAGGCCGACCAAGACCAGTCGGCGCGGACCCACCCGGTCGATGAGGTAGCCACTGATGGGGCCCATGATGGACCCTTCGACCCTGGTGAGCGAAAAGGCCAGGGACAATTGGGTGCGGGTCCAACCGAATTGGCCTTCCAACACCACGAACCAGACCGACATACCCTGGAATAACGGCACGGTGCCAACGGCCATGATGAAGGCGGATATTCCCACCAAGACCCAGCCGTAGAAAATTCCCTGCAGCTTGTTCACGGAAGCTACTTGCTAAAGACGGGTTGCGACGGGGCGGCCACCGAATTACTCGCGGGCAGCCGGGGCTTCCGGGCGATCAGAAATAACACGGCGCCGACGCCGTTTAGAATCGCCAGGATGAGGAAGGCCATGTTGTAATCGCCCTGTTGGTCTCGCATGTAGCCGGCCATGGGACCCGATATCAACAACAAAATGTTCATCGGGACGGTCGAAATACCAAGAATCTTGCCGAAGGACGCCCGCCCGAAGTACTCACCCCTGATCGCAGTGGTCAGCGGGGTGCGCCCGCCGAACCCGATCCCGAATAACACCGCGAAGACGTAGAAGACCGACAGGTTGGTGGAGACGGTGATCAGCACCACAGACCCCGCCTGCAGACCGGTGAAGAAAAACAGCGCCACGTTCTTGGGTATGCGGTCGCCTATGTACCCGCCGGCCAATTGGAAGACGATGGAAACCGCCGTGTATACGATGACCAGCCAGGCGGTATCTTGAATGCTATACCCAAGGTCTTTCATCAGGAGTCCGAGATGGGACATGATTGCCAAGATCACCATGGAACCCATGCCGTGGCCGAAGGAGATACACCAAAATCCCTGGGTTTTCAGAGCCTGCCGGACGGTGAATTCGACCTCCTCGGCGACTGGCGGTGTCGCCGACGCCGATGATTGGGTTGAATCGGCGGCCGCATCTTCCGGCCGGTCCCCGTCGGGAAGCAGGCCCTTGTCTTGGGGCCTGTTGAAAATGAAGCGAGGTAAGATCACAGCCCCGGCCATCGCCACGCAGGCCAGTACAATCGCCGTCTCACGCCACCCCAGCCGGTCTTGGACGGGGTCGATGGCAAAGGCGATCAGCGGCACCACCACCAACGCGCCGGCGCCCATTCCCATCATGGAGATACCCATGGAGGTGCCGACGCGCCGCCGGAACCAGTGGTTCAAGAGGGTCATCAACGGGATCCAACCACCCAAACCCTGCCCCAGGGACAAGACCACGAATGTAAGGTAGAACATCCACAGGTTCTGGACACCCGCGAAGATAACGAACCCTCCGGCCATCACTACTAGGCCCACCATGACCATCCGCCTGGCTCCGAACCGGTCGACGAGGTAGCCCTCCGCCGGACCCATCAGGCCGCCTTCCACCCGGGTGAAAGTCAGGGCCAAGCCCAATTGGGTACGGGACCAGCCGAATTGGGCCTCCAAGGCCACGGCCCAGACTGTCATGGCGTGAAACACCGGGACCGAGGTCAGCACCATGAGCAATCCGGCCAGCCCCGACAACCACCAACCGTAGTAGAGGTTGTTCGCTCTGAACAAAGGGTTTCCTATGCTGGGGTGTCGGGCCAAGGCGGCGGTTCCTCGAGGTAAGCCGAACGTCTATCAAAACGATTGGCTATATTATAGGTACCGATATATCATAATCGCGGATACCTCTAGTTACAAGGACGGTTCGTTGGCGGATTGTTGCGGTTAGGTGAAGACCGGGGGACACGTTTCGCAAACAGCCCGGAACGTGCTAGATTAGAGGCGCTCGCCTACGGGACCGTGGCCGACAACCGCCGACAGGCGAGCACAATAATCGCAACGGAGGACTAGATGCAATACGGTATGTTCATGATGCCATCACACCCGCCGGAACGAGAGGTTTACTCCGCTCACCAGTGGGACCTTGACTGCCTGACCTTGGCCGACGAACTCGGCTTCTCCGAGGCCTGGATCGGCGAGCATTACACGTCGCCCTGGGAGCCGGTGCCGGCCCCGGACCTGATGATTGCTCAAGCATTGATGCGCACCAAGAATATCAAGCTATGCACCGGAGTACACTTGCTGCCCTACCACCACCCCGCCGAACTAGCCCACCGGGTGGCCTACCTGGACCACATGGCCCAAGGGAGATTCATGTTCGGCATCGGCTCGGGCGGTCTGCCCACCGACTACGAGCTGTTCAACGTAGATGGCATCAACGGACAGCACCGGCAGATGACGCGGGAGTCGATTGACATAATCCTCAAACTCTGGCAGAGCGACGGTCCCTTCGAATACAAAGGAGAGTTCTGGAACGTCAACTATCCGGAACCACAGCTCGGCACCCTACGCTACTTCAGGAATCCTTACCAGACGCCGCACCCGCCCATCGGTGTCGCCTCGGTTAGCGTGGGCTCCGAAACGTTGAAGATCGCCGGCGAGCGGGGGTTCATCCCCATGAGCCTCGCCCTGAATCACGAATACGTTATCAGCCATTGGGACGCCGTCCTTGAAGGGGCCAGCCGCAGCGGCCTGGTCCCCAGCCGACGGGACTGGCGCATTACCCGGGACATGTACGTCGCCGAGTCCGACGACGAAGCGTACGACAAATGCCTGAACGGTATGCTGGGCCGGGTCTGGGGCGAATACCTCCTACCGTTGTTCAGCACATTCGGTTTGCTGGAAACCATCAAGCACGACTCCAGCGTGCCTGATTCCCAGGTCACCCCGGAGTACATGGCAGACCACGTGTGGCTAATCGGCTCTCCGGACACGGTGGAGAAACGGCTGCTCAGCCTGTACGAAATGTGCGGCGGGTTCGGCACTCTGCTGTGTTTGATCTACGACAACATGGACAACCAGGAAGGGTGGGAGAAGTCGATGCGGCTGTTCGCCAACGAGGTAATGCCCCGTTTCGCCGACCTGAATCCGGATTAGGCCCGCCTTCGCACCGGGCCCGGGCACTCGCCAAAGCTGCGCCGTCGGGTAGTCGTTAACCTCGGCGCAGAGGCGCGCTGACCTCGTGCATGTAGCCGAGGATTTCCTTGATGGAACGCCAGACGCCGGTCTCATGGTAGGGGATGCCCCGGGCCTCGCAGAACTCTTTGACCACTTCCTTGGATTTTCTGAGCCGGTTTTGGGGCATGTTGGGGAAGAGGTGGTGCTCGATTTGGTAGTTGAGGCCGCCGTACATATAATCGACCACCGGGTTGGGGCGCACGTCACGGGCGGTTAGCGCCTGCAACCGCAGGTAGTCAAGCTTGCAGCCCTCTTCCAAGACAGGCATCCCCTTGTGGTTCGGAGCAAACACCGATCCCATGTGAAGGCCCGCCAACGCCCGGTGCACCACGATAAACAGGGCGCCCTGCCACGGCGGCAGAAAGAAGAAGATCAGCCCCAGGTAAAGGGCGACACCGGTCAAGACGGCTACGGGCTCCGCCAGCGGGTACTTCACCCGCTCCCTGCGTATCTGGTAGGCGATGCCGCCGAAGAACAGGCTAAGCGACGTCAGCAACAGCACCGGGTAAAAGAAGAAGGCTTGGTACGCAATCAGGAACCGTTGCACGCCACGGGTTGCCAGCGCTTGTTCCGGGGTAAAGGCGAAGGTGGAGACCTGGATGTCTCCATCGCTGCCGATCCGGTTGGGGCTTACGTGGTGGTTGTTGTGCTTGTCTTGCCACCAGCTTGGCGTCAGCCCGGTCACGAAACCGCACAGCATAAAAACGATGTCGTTCCGTTTGGCCGACCGGAATATCTGGCGGTGCCCGGCGTCATGGCCTAGAAAACCGAACTGGGTGAACACCAGCGAAAGAAAGACGGCGTTCAGGATCTGAATCCAGAAGCTGTTCACCAAGACTAAGACCGCGATACTGGCCCCTAACAGGGCCAAATGGGCGGAGATCCTGCCTCCATAATAAAGGTACTGGCGGTCGAGCAGGCCTCGTTCCGCCACCATGCGCCTCAGTTGAAGGTACTCTTTGTCTCCCTCCCGGCGCACCGAATCTTCCATCGCCGTGTCTAGGAGGTCCCGGTTCACATCTACTACACCGGCAACCCGGCCGCTTATTGTTCGAACAGCTATAACGCCGCCTCCGTTATATGCGTGGTCCCGGCGAAGGCCGGGACCCGAATTACCGGGATGCACCGGCAACCTAGTATAGATTGCCCGGTGGACCGGCGCCAGCCTTGCCGTTAACTGGGCGCGTGATTATTCGGACGCCTCTGAGCAGCCAAGTCGCGGTCTATGCCCTAGCGGACTCTTCCCGGATTCGATTGGCCGATTCTCGCAGCGCGTTCAGCACTATGGTCGGCGGCGCTGGCGCCACCGAGGTATAGTTTACTCCCATGTCCAGCAGGTCCCGGGCCGAAAACCGCAGGGCTGAGTGGTTGACCGGCACGTAAACCCCGGCCTTGCCCACGCTCTTGACCCGGGCCACTAGGCCCTCAAAGGTTTCGCGCAACCCTGGGTCGTTGGGGTCGGTGTATCCCAGGGCCGTGGAGATGTCCGTGGGCCCCAAGGCAATCAGGTCGACTCCCTCCACCGCCGCGATTAACTCTATCTCGTCCAGACCGCGCTGGTCCTCGGTCATGACGGTCAGCAAGATTTCCTCGTTGGAGGTCCGCATGTGCTCGGTCCACGGCGTCGAGCCGTACCCGGCAGCCCGGGTGCTTCCGGCGCCGCCGCGTTCCCCGGCCGGTGGATAACGGACGGCGTTCACGGCCCGTTTGGCCCCTTCTTCGCCCTCGACGTGGGGCACCTGGATGCCTTGCGCCCCCATGTCCAACAGACGCAGTATGGTCTTGGGGTTGTTTTCCGGCACCCGGACGATGGGGGTGACGCCGGTCAGGTCGGCGACGCGAATCATCTCGCCCACCGTTTGCATATCGAAGGCCGAGTGCTCCATGTCGATGAAGGCGCCATCGAACCCGGCCATGGCGATAATTTCCACGACGGCCGGGTCAGCGAACCCAATATGGCTTACGATGGCCAAACCCCCTTCCCGCATTACCCGTTTGACCCGGTTCTCCTTCATTTGGCCTTCCTCCGAACTCGAATAAACAAGGAGCACACTGGGAACGAAGGGGATTATAAACGTTTTGCCCCTCGGGCTGCTCTCCCCGGTGGCTCCACGGGCCACCCTGCGTTTGGCCCCTACAGGTGGGGAGAGGGCGTTACCACCTCTACCGTGTCGCCTACCGAGACGGCGCCTGTGGACTCCACCGTCCCGTAGACACCGAAGTAGGGAGCGCGGAACGACGGGCGGTAGCTGAGCATCAAACGCGGTGTGTCGAAGTCCCGTTCGCCCGTGTCGGGGTTCACCGTGGTAATGGCGCAGCGTGGGTCGGGGGCCACTACCCGCAACCGCAGGTCCGGGCCGATGCGGATGACCCCGCCCAGCCAAAAGTCCTCCTCGTGGGGCGAGCAGCCGTCCATGAGAAAATTGGGCCGGAACCGCTTGGCCTCAAACTCCATGACCCCAGCCGCCCTCCGCCCCAGCAAATCGATGGAGGCCTGGGAGAGAAGAGAGATGGGGTATTCGTCGTAGCTCTGGCCGAAGTGGTCGGTCTTCACCAGCCGCACCGGTCCCCGGCAAAACTCGGAGAGAGCGGCGTTCCATGGCCCTTCCACAACTGTGCCCGGAGTCCGGCGGCCCCATACCTGGGTGACAACAGCCTCACCCGGGACTACCGGACCCTCCAACCGGGGCCCGCTGGGGAAGGCAACGCTTAGCGTCTCTTTATCGTGGTCGTACTCGGCCGCCACCAGAGCTAGCCGGGGCCGCTGTCGCTGCGTTAGGAGCCGGCCGCTGCCGTCGATGAGGTGGAAGCGCCGGTCGTCCGCAATTCCCGAGCGGCCTACCTCCACAGAGGTTGGCTGCCTTAACGCCAGCGACTTGACCGGCGCGGTGTAGATTCCCGCGACTGTTCTCATTCGCCCCCAAATCTTTGGCCCGGTCCCGCGTAATTTCAGGTGGCCGCAGCATGGGCGCGCACCGCATCGGCCCGGTCACTACTGGGGCCGGGTCCCCAAGGTTACCGACAACTCCAGCCGCTCACCGCCGTCTCGAATAATCGACAGCGAGATCACGTCACCGGGACGGGTGTCGCCCGAAAGGTAGGCGATCAGATCGGTCATGTCCTGGACCTCACGTCCATCAACCCCGATGATCAAGTCGCCGCCTAACTCGTATTCTACTCTGTCAACCGTATTCGTCCTATCGCTGCCCCGAAGACCTGCCCGGTCTGCCGGGCTATCCTGAATGACCATCAGAACCAGGGCGCCGCGAGCATCGTCGGGGAACCCCATAATGGGGGCCAACTCACCGGTTAATTCAGTACCGGAGATTCCCAGCCAGGAGTGGTTGTATTCGCCGTCTTCGATCAGGGCCGGGACCACGCGACGGGCCGTGTTGATGGGCACGGCCATACCTATGCCGGAGTTGCTGCCGGTGCGGCTGATGATTTGAGTGTTGATGCCGACGACTTGGCCCCGCCGGTCCAGAAGCGGCCCGCCGGAGTTACCGGGGTTGAGGGCGGCGTCGGTCTGTATACCGCCTGGTACGGTAAAGGTGCTGGCGCTGCTGCGAATGGTGCGGCCGATGGCGCTGACAATGCCGGTGGTCATGGTGAATTCCTGACCGAAGGGGTCACCGATGGCCACCGCCAAATGGCCAACCCGCACCAAGTCGCTGTCCCCTAAGCTAATCGGGGTGACCGGCCCGGAGAAATCCTCGAGCCGCAATACCGCCAAGTCGGAGTCAGGATCGCTTCCCAATACCGTGGCCTCTAACTCGGTCCCATCGGCGAAACCGACGACCAATTTGACGGCCCCGTCAACCACGTGGTGGTTGGTGACGATATGTCCCTCCGCGTCCCAAACGAACCCGGTGCCTTCACCCTGCCTGAAGAAATCGTTGGGTAGCCCGGGTGGCCCGCTTACGGCTCCCCCCTGCGTTTGGTTCACCTGGATGTAGACCACGGAAGGCAATACTCTCTCGTAAATTCCGGCCAGCAGAGTCTCCTGGGCTGCCACCACCTCTTCGGGTGATGGGTCAAGAGCGGTTACCTGGGGCCGGGTTGTCGGGGGAGTGGGCGCCGCGGTCGGCGCAGCAGCAGGACGGCCGGAGACGGACGCGGTTCTGTCGCTTTCCGCCGTGGGCGATGCGTCGCGTTCAATGACCCCGGCGGTTGACTGTTCGTCGTCAACCGCCGCGCTGGTGTGAGTTACCTGACCAGTGTGAATTACCTCACCGGTGTGAATCACCTCGCCGGAGTGGATTACCTGGATCGTACCGGCAGGAGGTGTAGCACCGGTTCCCGGCGCCATATTGTCACCACCGCCGCAGGCGATCGCCGCAAGGAGAATAAACCCACCGGCTACCAAGAATAACCGTAGCTTCGTCCGGATCAAGGAAAACGCATCAAATAGCCGCATGGATAACTCGCTCCCATTCCCCATTTCCCCAGTAGGTTTCTACGGAGCGAAGGGAAGTAGCGGATTCATGCCGGCACCGGCCTGCGTTCCGGTGACTCATAAACGAATCCTAAGCGGCGAATTTTAAGGGATTATGCAGACAGACCCGGGAACGCAGTTGGAAGATGTTGCCAAACGAAAGCGCCGGTGAACGGCGCAAGACCCGACTAACTCCGAAACGGATCAGCCGTGACGCTATTTGCCGGTCTTGGCTTCGAACAACTCCCAGGTCCGGTCGTTGAAAGGATAGTATTTGCCAGGGGAGCAACGCTCGTTTTCCAACTGGGCCTTGATTACTTCTTCCACTTCTTCCCGCTCGTGGGCGATGCGGATAACCTCGTCGACGGCAGTACGGGGAACCACCACGGCGCCATCGTCGTCGCCTACGACGGCGTCACCGGGACGCACCAATACGCGGCCACATTGTATAACCTCGTTGACCTGCCAAGGCCAGAACTCGGCGGGGCCCTGTTTCGCAGTGGTGTTGGCGGAGTAAACCGGGAACCCATACCCCTTCAGAGTGTTACTGTCCCGCACCGCGCCGTCCGTAACCAGCCCCCCGGCCTCTCGTTGCATCAGGCGCATGAACTTTATATCCCCGCCTATAGAACTGTATTCCCACCCCATGGCATCGATGACCAATATCTCCCCGGGGCCGCAGAGCTCGATGGCCACGTATTCCGCCGACTGGTCTCCTTTCGGTTTGTCGGCGGCCAAATCCGGGCGGTGTGGGACAAAGCGCAGGGTGACGGCCCGGCCCGCCATGTGTTGGCCGGGTTGCAGCGGCTTGGCGCCGTGGATGAAGCTCATCGGCCAGCCCATAACCCATAGCCCGTCGATCAACGTTTGGGTGGGGATTTGCCTGAGAGTCTCCAGGGTGTCCTTCGAAATTTCAGTCATTCTAAACCTCTGCGGCCCTCGCCCCAATCCTCTCCCAGCGGGAGAGGGGATTGTAGAGGCTCCCAGCGTGACTCCCAGTCAAGTTCGCCGGGTCCAGCAGGAGAGCGGATTTTGGCGTTTTCTAAATGCCTTGAAGCCCCATCGTGGCGGCCAAGCGTTCCAAGTGTCGGGTAGTATCACCCAGGTCGACTTCGGCCAGCTTAGCCCGGGCGCTGTAGAGTTGCATATCGTGTTCCAGAGTGAAGGAAATGCCGGCGAATATCGAATGGCCTGCGATGGTGGCTTCCCGGCTGGCGGCCCCGGCGTGGGCCCGGGCCATCGATATTTCGGCGGCGCAGTCCTCACCGCGGCCCAGCTTCCAGGCCGCCTGATAGGTCAACAGGCGGCTCCCGTCCACCGCTACCTTCAGGTCGGCGCACCGGTGCTGTACCGCTTGGAAGCTGCCGATGGGGCGGCCGAACTGTACCCGGTTGCGGCCGTAGTCCACCACCATCTCCAGTACCTTCTCGGTCCTGCCCACCGTCTCAGCGCACTGTAGTACGGCGGCGCGGCTCAAGACACCGTCCATTATCGCGGCGGCCCCGCCCCTGGGCCCGAGCAGGGCGTCGTTTGGCACAACCACGTCCCGTAACTCCAAGGCATAATTCGGGTAGTTGGCCACCGAGTCCATCCGGGTCTTGATGATGCCCGGCGAGTCCAGTTCCAACCAGAACAGACTTTGGTTATCACCCTCATCTTGGATGCCCGCGTCTCGGGCAAGGCAGATGACACTGTCGGCGACGTTGGCGAAGGGCACGAATAGCGCCGTCCCGTTCAGACGGCAGCCATCGCGGACGGTTTCGGCGGTCAATGAGGAAGAGCGAGCGTCGCCGTCTTCGGCTAAGGTAGCGATGACCGTACCCGCAGCGATGGCCGGGACGGTCCGCCGTCTCAGGTCGTCGTTACCGCCGGTCAGCAACACTTGGGCCGCCACTACCGAAGAGACGAGCACCGGGCCGGGGAAGAGGGCCCGGCCCAATTCTTCGAAAAGCGCTAGGTGGACGTCCATGTCGTCCCCTTCCCCGCCGTACTCTTCGGGGATGCCTAGTCCCATCCACCCCAACCCGGCGACGCGGCGCCACAGGTCCGGCGAGTAGCCCAGACCACTCTCCTCCACTTCCCGGACCACGGCAGTGGAGCATTCGGCCTCCAGAAAATCTCGGGCGGTCCGGCGGAACAGTTCTTGTCGTTCGTTGAGTCTGAAGTCCATAACCGTCACTAGCGGGGAAGACCCAGTCCACGCTGGGCGATGATGTTGCGGTGAACTTCGGTGGTGCCGGCTCCGTGCATGTGCAGGCTCTCCCGGTAGAGACCTTCGATGTTGCCCAACAGGGGCGCCCACTTCGAACCGTGCCGGAGGGTCGCGTAGGGCCCTAGGACCTCGGTGGCCATCTGGGCCAAGCGGACTCGTTCGTCGGTCCCGAACAAAAACGCGACCGAGGCTTCGGCGTTGGGCACGGCGCCGGCGTCCTGGAGACCGGCCACGCTCCAGCAGAGCAACCGCCATACCTCCATGCCCAACCGACGCTCGGCCAGTTGCCGTCGGACGGCGGGTTGGTCCGTCAAGGGCCGACCGCCGTTGGCGGAGACCTTGCAGAAATCTACGAAGTCGTCGAAAAGGCGCCGGGTGAAAGCGTAGCGCAACAGCCCGGAACGTTCATAGTCCAAGGTAGTCATTGCATGGTACCAGCCGCGGTTCTCCTCGCCGATGAGACATGATACGGGCAGCCGGACATCGTCGAAGAACGTCTGGGCCGCCATTTCACCGTTGATGTAGGGCAGCGGGCGCAGGGTGATTCCAGGCGTGTCCATCTCGGCGATGAAGAGGCTGATGCCCCGGTGCTTGGGGGCTTGGGGGTCGGTACGGGCCAACAGGTACATGTAGTCGGAGTGGAAGGCGTAGCTGGTGAACATCTTGGAGCCGTTCAGGATGTAATCGTCGCCGTCCCGTTCGGCACGCAACTCCAGAGAACCCAGGTCGGAGCCGGCGTTGGGTTCGCTGAACCCTTGGCAATACTCCACCTCGCCCGCGGCAATGGCCGGCAAGTGTTGGGCCCTCTGCTCCGGCGTCCCAAACACCATTAGCGCTGGCCCCACGATGTTGAGGCCGATGTAGCCGACACTGGGAACGTGCCGGTACCCCATCTCCTCAGCCATGATTCCCTGCTCTATGAACCCTTTGCCACCGCCGCCGTGTTCCTCGGGCCAGCCGACGGCCAACCAGCGGCGTTCGGCCAGCTTTAGGGATATCGCCCTGCCGAACTGGTAATCATCCTCGGTCTGGAAACCAAATATTTCCTGCCGGTCCGGCGGTACTTCTTCAGCGAGAAATTCGCGCAATTCTTCCCGAAATGCAAGCTGTGCAGGTGTAAATTCCAGGTCCATCCTGTTCCACCTCCGCCGAGGACCGGATTCCTGATGCGATCGCGCCGCCGGAATGATTACGAGGGATGACGGCTAGGCCGGAGCGCAGGCCCGGATGGCCTCCATGGCCTGCTCCTTGGCGCGGCTGCCCGTCAAGCGAGGGAATATGATGGGCAGGGTAATGCCAGCCTGACGGTAGAGGGCCAGGCTTTCCCGGCATTCGGCAGCGGTCCCGGTCAAGCCTATCTTGTCGATCAGGTCGACAGGCACCAGCTCCAGCGCCTCTTTGGTACGGCCCTGCCGCCAAGCGGACCGTACGTCCTCTATCTCCTCGGCGAACCCGGCGTCGGCCATCAGCCTACGGTACCGGGGAAAACGGACGACGTACATGGCGATGGCCTCGCGCATCATATTCCGGGCATCGTCGCGGTCGTCGGCCACGGCGCAAGCCAACAGTGTGGACAGGTCCACTTCACTCGCGGCGCGTCCGGCTCGTTCGGCCCCCAAGGCCACGTGCCGGGCGGCCGTCTCGGCGTGCTCCAAGGTGCACCAAGTAAGCATGGCGCCGTCTGCGATTTCCCCGCAGATTTCCAACATTTTCGGAAACACGCCCGCCACGTATATCTGCATTTCCCGGCGCACCGGCTCGAACCAAAGGTCGAAACGGTCGATATCGTAAACTTCGCCGTGGTAGGACACGTCGGAGTCGCGCAAAATGGCGCGTACGATGTCGATACATTCCCGGAGCCGTGGTACCGGCCGGGTAAAGGTGAGCCCGTGTTCGGGTTCGACCTGCACCTTGTGGCTGGTGCCGAGCCCGAGGATGAACCGGCCTCCGGAAAAGTAATCGACCGAGGCAGCCGCCATGGCAATGGTGGGAGCCGTCCGAACGAATACACTGGTGATGCATGTGCCCAGCTTGATACGGCTGGTGGCCACGGCGCAGGCGGTAAGAATCGAGAACTGGTCGCCGCCGTGCCCTTCGGCGACCCAGGCAGACTCGTAGCCGAGTTCTTCAGCCAGTTGGACGCATTCCACGAGGTCCGTGGGCGAAATACCACCCGAAAAACCTATCCCGGTACGTTCCATTAGTAAACTCCCGTAACGCGGACATCAAGGCCCAACGTTCGGCGTATTGGCGAACACCGCCTTAGAGGGTCTATGATATTCCATAACCTGCGGCGCGCCTAGATAGCTCCAATCTACTTGTCGAGACACACCGTTTGCAACAATCTATCCCGGCGCCAATAGCCAAAGACCCCGCCTACCGGTGGGTCGTCATCTCGCTCTGCCACCTCGGCAACGTTTCCTCGCAAATGGTGATGGTCACGATAGGGATCCTGTTGCCTGCCATCTCCTCCGACCTTTCGTTATCGCCGGGGGAGCAGGGGTTATTGGGCTCGGTGTCGTATTGGGCGCCGGTAATACTGGCCATTCCGGTGGGTTGGGCTGGCTCCAGGATGTCCCCCAAGTGGCTCACGTTCGCCACGCTAGCCGGGGGGACTTTGTGCCTCTTTATGCAGAGTTGGGCCCCGGTATTCGGCGTACTGTTGGCGGGACGGTTGCTCTTCGGCATCACCAATATCGCCCAGCAACCAGCTCGGGCATTGCTAACCCGCCAATGGTTCCGGCTTCAGGAAATCGTTCTCGTCAACGGCCTGTCCAACGTATTCTTCGGAATCGTTGTGGGCGGTGGACTGGCCTTGGCGCCGATCATACTGAGTCTCGCCGACAACGATTGGCGAACGACGCTCCGGGTACTCGGAATCTTTTACGGCGCCATCTCGTTAGCTTGGCTGGTGTTGGCCCGAGACCGGCCGATCCAGGAACGCAACGTCTCCGATAGTTTTGGGGTCAAGGCGGTCCTGCGGAGCGCCCTTCGTCACCGGGACTTATGGATTTGCGCAACCTGCTTCTGCGGCGCCACCATGTCCTTCGGAGCGTTCCTGGCTTTCTATCCCACCCTGATGCTCCACGAGTATGACGTATCGTTGAAAATGAGCGGCGCGGTCTTGGCCGTGGACGTCATCGTCGGCGGCATAGTCGGATTGGGGGTCGCCTACGCTGCCGCCGCCACCCGCATGGAGGGCCGGTTCCTTCAAGTGCTCGGAGCGTTGATGATCGGCTCCAGCGTGGGGATGATCCAGACCGGTTGGCTACCGGCCATTTTCGTTTTCGGGACACTGAACGGGCTGGCGTGGGCATTTTTCCCGATTCTCATCACGGTCCCGTTCAACCTCCGGGGCATCCAGCCCAGGGAACTGGCCGTCGCTTTCTCGTTCACGATGATGTTAATCTCATTCGGGATCGGGGTAGGCCCGTTAATCACCGGGTACTTGCAGGAACTGACCGGAGACCTGAAGTTGGCGCTGTTCGTCATGTGCTTCATTCCCGTGACGCTTATAGTGGCCGGCTCCACGTTGAGCTTCGGCCGCGGGCCTTCTGCAGCCCCGGCCACGGCGCCGGGAGACTAGCCAGACAACGTCCGGCGGCATCCGTCGATCGATACCGCCATAGACACCGGCGTCGGACACCCTACACCAACGTTCCGTCCTCCTCCAAGGAACGGAATTCTTCGGCGGAGAGGCCGATGAGTTTCCGCAGGACGTATTCAGTGTGTTCGCCCAACAACGGAGCCGGTGTGTCCAAGCTGCCGGGGGTTAATGAGAGGTTTAGCTCACTACGGTCGGTGGCGTATGGGCCGATTTCGGAGTGGTCCAACCACTGAAAATGGCCCCGGTGTTGGAGTTGCGGGTCGTCGAACAGGTCACGGCTATCGTTGACCACTCCGGCCGGAACCCCGGCCGTCTGCAAACTTTCCATCAAATCTCCGGCCTGAAAACCAATCGTCCATTGCCCGATGAGCCGGTCCAAGTCGTCCTCATGCTCCTTGCGCCCCAGCAGTGTGGAGAACCTGGCTTCCCCGGGCCAAGCAGCGCCCTCAGCGGCGATCATCTCCGCCAAGGCGGCCCATTGTCGACCGGTACCACAGGCGATGGCTATCCAGCGGTCCTCGCCAAGGCATGGGTAAACCCCGTGTGGCGCAGCTGCCGGGTCCCGGTTGCCCATTCGGCCCTGCTCCCGGCCGTTCACGGCGTAGTCCAACAACAGCGGGGCCGAAAAGTGCAACGAGGCTTCCAATTGGGACATCTCCAAGTGGAGACCCTCTCCGGTGCGCCGGGCGTGGTCCAGTCCGGCCAATATGGCAGCCACCGCAAAGCGGGGTACGATGAAGTCGGTATAGGCCCCGTAGGGATTCACGGGCATCCGGTCGGGCCAACCGGTCAGATTGGTCAGCCCAGCCAGCGACGATAGCACTGGTCCGAAACCCGGTTGCCGTTCCATGGGGCCGCCCCGGCCCATCATCGACGTGCTGAACATAACCACTGCCGGGTTGACATGTTGCCAAGCATCGAACCCCAGTCCCCAGCTTTCCATGGTGCCGGGAGTGAAATTCTCGGTGACCAGATTGGCCCAGCCGGCCATGCGCAGCATCAGGTCGCGGGCCCTGGGATGCCGCATGTCTATGGCCACACCCAATTTGTTGGCGTTGTAGCTGGCGAAATAGGCGCTGCGGTTGATGCCTGGTACCCCGTCTTTGAACGGGGCGGCGCCGCGCAGCGCGCCGGGCCGCTTGGCCGACTCCATCCGTACCACGGTGGCCCCGAACTCGGCCAGGTACTTGGTGGTCATCGGCCCTACTGCAACCCAGCAGAAATCCAATACGTTGACCCCTTCCAAGGGCCGAGGGCCATTGCCGCCGCGATTGTCTTCGCCGTCGCCTTTGTTAATCATCAGATGGCTCCGCGCTGGCGCAGGGCGTCTAATTCTTCCGGCGTCAGACCAAGCTCCCCCTGATAGACCTCCAGGTTGTGTTCGCCAACCAACGGCGGGCGCCGCCGGAAGTCGACTACGTCTCTGCCGTCGCCCGATTTCACGAATGCGCCGGGGTAGGGGACCGAGACTCCGATTTCGGGGTGCAGGACATCGGCAAAATACCCCCGTGCCTTCAGTTGAGGGTGGCGGGTCAACTCGCTGGGCGTGGCTACGGGGAACAGCAGAATCCGGCGAGCCAGGCTTTGCTTGGTCAATTCCTCCCGGGTATACCGAGTGAAGAAGTCTTCCAACGGGCCAGCGACGCTTTCCATCAAGTCCGAAGAAATAACGCCGTAGCCCAGTTCCTCCCATTTCACTGACTGAAAGGCTTCAACGTCCATGCCGTCCTCTGCCATCCAGTCGAAAAGGGCACGGGTGCTCGTCGCGACACCGCCGCCTTGGAGCATGTAGTTAACATAACCGTCTTTGCAGGGCCAGTTGATGCGGACCCGGTTGTCGCCGGAGGTCTGCCGGTAGGCGCCCATGCGCTGCAGGACGGCCCCCTCGATGTCCCAAACTTGGGGAGCGTGGGCCAAGGTCTTGGCCACGGCCTGCTGGCAGGAAACGTCTACGTGCTGGCCCTTGCCGGTGAGCGCCCGGTGGGTGTGGGCCAACATCGCCCCCGTTGCGCCAGCCGCTGAACCGTGGAGGTAGAATTGGGGGAAGCTGACCCGCAACGGTGGCCTGTCGGGGTCTCCGGTGAGGTAAACGAAGCCTCCCAGCGCCATTCCCACGATGTCAGAGTCTTGATACCCGGCGTAGGGTCCATCTTGGCCGAACGCCGTGATGGAGACCATGACAAGCCGTGGATTGATTTCGGCCAAACGCTCGTAACCGAGGCCAATGCCAGCCAGAAAGTCCGGTGAAAACGATTCAATGAGGAAATCGGTGTTGGCGGCCAGCCGCTCCAACATCCGGCGGCCGTCACTGTGTTCCAGGTCCAGGGTAATTCCGCGTTTGTTGGCGGTGTAAGCCCACCAAAACAGACTCTTGTCGGGCGCCGGGTCGCCGCCGTAGAACGGGCCGATAGTGCGGGCCCCGCTGCCGCCGGGGGGTTCCACCTGGGTGACCTCAGCTCCCAGGTCGGCTAGAATCTTCCCGCAGAGCAGGCCCCGCTCTTCGGTCAAATCCAAGACCCGATAGGGCTTCAGCAGGAATCCGGCTTTTCTTTGGTCCATCTCTTAATCCGTCTCCTGACCCATCGGTATAGCTGCCGGGTGTATACTGGGCCAATGACCACCCGCACCTCGTGGCACAGCAAACACCCGCCAGCCTGCACTTGCGCCGTCTGTACCGAGAAGAGGGCCATTCGGAATACCCTCCCCAAGATCAGCCGCAACGAGAAGTGCCCCTGCGGCAGTGGCAAGAAATACAAACGCTGCCACGGCAATTAAACCCAGAACACCGCCGGTAATCAGCCGGCGGGGGAAAGGCTCACCTCGAATTTATCGATCTGGTCCGGCCCCAGGATATGGGCCGGAGCCGCGCCAGAGTGGGCCCTTCGGAACGATTCGCTCCGGGTCCAAGCATTGTAGGCTTTCTCTGGGAGGACGCTCCTCCGAAAGGGCCATTATAAGCGATATGTTGAGGTTGCCATGACACGCCGCGACGATCCGTCCCAAAAGACTCTTTCCAAAGAAACCCTTTCCGGTGGAGCCATCGACGCCGCTCGCGACGAGCTGGTGAGAATCGCCTTGGACATCCACGCCCGTCCGGAACTCAACTACGAGGAACACTATGCCGCCGCTCTGCTATCCGGCGCCTTGGAACAACACGGGTTTTCCGTGGAGCGCGGCGTTGGCGGGGTGGAGACCGCCTTCCGGGCCTCGCTTCAAGGCGGAGCGGGAGACGGCCCTACGGTGGCCATACTCGCCGAATACGACGCCCTCCCGGAGATCGGCCACGGCTGCGGACACAACCTGATCGCGATGGCCGCCCTTGGCGCCGGTCTGGGTCTACAAGCCAACATCGGCTCTCTGCCGGGGCGCGTCGTGGTCCTGGGCACGCCGGCAGAGGAAGGAGGCGGCGGGAAGATACGTCTGCTAGAGGCAGGCGTGTTCGACGGGGTCGACGTAGCCCTTTCGTCCCATCCGTCCTCCAACCGCACGGTCATTCCGGTGGAAACCCCTCTGGGCGAAAGCTGGAGCTTGGCCATGGTCGGCTATCGATACATCTTTCACGGAAAGGCATCCCACGCCGCCGCCGCGCCCGAGGCGGGAATCAACGCCTTGAACGCCGTGATACATCTCTTTACGGGTATCGACGCCATGCGCCAACACCTGCGCGACGACGTTCGCATTCACGGGATCATCACCGACGGCGGCAAGGCGCCCAACGTAGTCCCGGAGTACGCCGCCGCCAACTTCATGTTGCGTTGCCGCGACCGCAACTACCTGAGCGACGTGGTGGTCGGCCGGGTACGGCAAGCCGCCGAGGGGGCGGCGTCCATGACCGGGGCCCGGCTGGAAGTCCAAGAGTTCTATCCCTTCTACGAGAACGTCCGGCCCAATGCGGCTGTAGCCAAGGCACTGCGGGCCAACGCCGTGCAGTCCGGGCTCAACTTGGACGAGCCGTTGCCGGGGCGTCAGGGCAGCGCCGCTTCCACCGATTTCGGCAACGTCAGCCAAGCCATCCCGGCATTCGAACTGCGCTATGCCGTGAGCGAAACGCCGGTGCCCTCCCATACCAGGGAAATGACGGAGACCGCCGCCACGGAATTCGCCTCCTCCAACGCCTTGACCGTGGCCCAAGCTCTTAGCCTGACCGCCTGTGATCTGCTGGAGGACCCGCAGTTACTTGCCGCCGCCCGGGCCGAATTCACGGCCCGGAGCCCGCGCTAGTCCGCCTCGCGGGCCCCGGGCGTCACGTTTCGCTCTAGCCGGTGTGCTTCTTCACAAATTCGCCGCACTGGTCCAGTGCCTGCCGGGCTTCGGGAAGGAACGATGCGAAGCACTGCCAGATGTGCGGCATGTCGTCCCAGACCTTCAGTGTAACGTCGACGCCGGCTTCTTTGGCCCGTTCGGCGAACCGTATGGAATCGTCCAAAAGGACTTCGGCCCCGCCAACTTGAAGCAGCAGCGGAGGCAGTCCCCGTAGGTCGGCGTAAAATGGAGAGGCCAAGGGAGTGGTGCGGCTCCGGTCTCCCAGGTAGGTCGCCGCCATGTTGTCGACCATCTCTCTGTCGATCAACGGGTCTGATTCGGCGTTAGTTACGAAGGACTCGCCGGTGTTGGCCAAATCGGTCCAACCGGAATGCGATATCCCGGCGGCGGGGAGCGGGTCGCCCGAGTAACGCAGGGCAACCAGGGTTGCAAGGGTCAGGCCGCCGCCACAGGAGTCGCCGCCGATTACTATCCGTTGCGGCGGGACACCTTCGGACAAGAGCCAACGGTAGGCGGCCACCGAGTCTTCGACTGCGGCTGGGAACGGGTGCTCCGGGGCCAGCCGGTAATTCAGGCCCAGTACCCGCGCTCCGGACACCCTGGACAAGTAGGACAACGGCACCCGGTGGGTCCGCATGGAGCCGATCATGTACCCCCCGCCGTGGAGGTAAATGACCACCCTATCGTCCGAGGCCTCGGGAACGGAAATCCATTCCGCGGAGACGCCGCCGGCTCCCACCTGTTCGAAGGTAGCATCGTCGGGTACCGGGAACTGGCCCATGAAACCCTCGTACCAGACCCGAAAGTCCTCAACGGTGGAGAACGCTTGGGCCTCAGTCTTCGCGGCCCGGAACAAATTAATTGCTTTGTCCAGTTCTGGCGAAGCCATCGTAAAACTCCCTTCTTTAGTTAACTTCCAACGGGCCGGAACGTGGCATTGATGAGGGGGACCTGAACCGGACTAAAGTGGTGCCGAAGGTCAGAGTCGAACTGACACGGGGTCACCCCCACCGGTTTTTGAGACCGGCGCGTCTACCATTCCGCCACTTCGGCACAGGTACCAATATGAACCTTTTCAGCCCCTAATTTGACATTCCTAGCCGTTCTAATTGTCCCGACTCCTCCACGTATGTCAAAACGGCCTGACAAAGGCAATTGGCAACCCAACCACCGGGACCGGGCCCGACTGCTGGTGCGTGGTTTCTATTCCGCGCCTTTCCAACTTCAGCCAAGCCCACTGCACCGCCGGGGTCCTAGCCGATAGGTCGACGCCCATCCATTATAGACCCAGGAGCTCCTAATACCCAACTTCACCGTATTCTTGAGCACGCTGGACAAGACCCGTGTAAACGGGGATGATGGCCCTCCGGCTCATTTTATCAGCACACGTTTGTCCGGACCGCACGGCCGCGGCCCGAAGTGACAACCGGACTTAGTCGATATGGGAGAACTGAGCTACCCGTTTGCGGCTATAATTGGCCGAACGGATCTTCGTCTCGTACCCTGGAGCCCGAAATGAGCGACATCTACCTGGACTACAACGCCACCACTCCTATCGACCCCCAGGTTGCCGAAGTGATGCTCCCTTACGTCCACGGGCTTTTCGGCAATCCCTCCAGCGGCCACCCTTTCGGCTTGGCGGCGCGGCAGGGTGTTGACTTGGCCCGGCAGCAGGTAGCCGGGCTGCTAGGTTGCTACGAAAACGACTTGATATTCACCAGTGGCGGCACCGAGGCCAATAACCACGCGATCAAGGGAGTCGCTGGCGCCTACCGTCACCGAGGCAATCACATTATCACCTCGGCAGTGGAGCACCCGGCGGTGACCGAAGTCTGCCGCTACCTGGAACGCCAAGGCTTTGCGATTACTTGCCTGCCGGTGGACCAATACGGCGTCGTTGACCCACAGCAAGTTAAGGAAGCCATCACTTCCGAAACGCTGCTGGTTACCATAATGCACGCCAACAACGAGGTCGGCGCCATTCAACCCATCGCGGAGATTGCCGAAATCGCCCACCATCACGGGGCGTTGATGCACAGCGATTGCGCCCAGTCCGTCGGTAAAATCCCGGTACGGGTGGACGATCTGGGAGTTGATCTGCTCTCCATCGCCGGCCATAAACTCTATGCCCCCAAGGGAATCGACGCCCTCTACATACGCCCCGGGGTCCAGTTGGAAAAGCTGATGCACGGCGCCAACCACGAACAAGATCGCCGCGCCGGTACGGAGAACGTCATCCAAATGGTGGGACTGGGCAAGGCCTGCCAACTGATCGAGCAAAACCTGACCCGGTATGCTCAACACATGAAGGAAATGCGCTGCCGGCTGGAACAGGGCCTGCTGGCATCCGGTAACGACCTTCGGGTAAACGGTCCCCCGAACCGGCGGCTGCCCAACACCTCCAGCATCAGTTTCAAGGGACTAGAAGCCGACCGGATACTGGCGAACCTCAGCACCGTGGCGGCGTCGGCGGGCGCAGCTTGCCACAGCGACCGGGCAGAAGTGTCCCACGTGCTGACGGCGATGAACGTTCCCACAAAATACGCGATGGGTACGCTCCGTTTTTCGGTGGGCCGCTTCACGACTGAAGAGGAGATCGACCGGGCGCTGGCTGAAATAAAAGAAGTGGTCGGTGCCCTGTCCCCTCTTCCCTCGGCGGCGAACTGAACCACAGGGGTCCTGGAACACAGAGAAGTTAAGGCATGTTCCCCAATCGATCACTCGCATAAATTCGTGTAGACAACCTTAAGGACAGGAAGAATATGACCGCACAGACCAACCCCGGAGCGCTGGATTCTACAACCCTGGCCGGTTTTCAAAAGGCCTTCGAGTCGCAGCCTGCCCACCAACTGATGCAAAACGTGGTAACCCAGCACGACGTGAACGACGTGGCATTGGACCGCAAAATCGTCGCCGAAGCGGCCCACACCTTTTCGACCGTCCTGGACGATTGGGGCGTCACCAACCAAGCCCGCTCCGGTCGTTGCTGGATGTTTGCTGGCCTGAACCTGTTTCGAGCGGAAACCAAAAACCTGCTCAACGTCAAGGAGTTCGAGTTCAGCCAGAACTATGTGATGTTCTGGGACAAGATGGAACGGGCCAACTACATTCTAGAAGCGGTTATCGAGACCGCCGACCGTCCGGTTGACGACCGAGTGGTGGCTTGGCTGCTACAACAACCCTTGGGAGACGGCGGCCAGTGGGACATGTTTGTCAGCTTGGTCAGAAAGCACGGGGTGGTCCCCAAGACCGTCATGCCCGAAACCGAAAGCTCCGGGAACTCGGCGCGGATGAATTCCAGCCTCAATTACCAAGTCCGCCAAGGAGCGCGGAATATCCGCCGGCTCTACTCGGAGGAAGGCGGCGCCGTTGCGATCCGCCGGGTGAAGGAAGAGACTCTCCGCTCCGTCTACCAAATCCTCTGCATCCACTTGGGGAACCCGCCGGCCGACTTTGACTGGCAGTGGAAGGACAAGGACGGGGAGTTCCACCGGGACGGCAGAACGACTCCCTTGGAGTTCGCCGAAAAGTATATTGCTACTCCTATGGAGGAATACGCCTGTTTGGTCCACGACCCGCGCCGGTCCAACCCGCCGGGGCGCACCTATACCGTCCAATATTTGGGCAACGTGGTGGATGGGGCCAGAATCAAGTACCTGAATGTCGACATCGAGTTAATGAAAGACATTGCCATGCGAATGCTCCAGGACGGCCAGCCGGTCTGGATGGGCTGCGACACGGGCAAGCAGATGCACCGGGACAAGGGACTGTGGGACGCCGGGCTGTTCGACTACGCCGGTGTCTATAACGCCGAGTTTTCCATGAACAAGGAAGAAAGGCTGGACTACCATCAGACGGCCATGACTCATGCCATGCTTTTCACCGGCGTGGACCTGGTGGACGGCAGGCCGCGCCGCTGGCGGGTGGAAAACAGTTGGGACGACAAGGTGGGAGACAAGGGGTTCTTCCTGATGAACGATTCCTGGTTCGCCGAGTATATGTTCGAAATAGCCGCCCCCAAGAGCTACCTCCCCGAAGACCTGCGGCAAGCCCTGGAACTGGAGCCGGTGGTGCTACCCCCGTGGGACCCGATGGGGTCGCTGGCAGCCTAGGCCCTGTTGGCGCCAACGGAGGGCACGGCTCTGACATCGTCCTCGGTGAAGGTAATCATGGCGTTTGCCAGGGGTTGAAAATACCGACGTCCAAACCACCAAAATCGCTAACGTTGCGTGTTGCTACCGACAAATTGTTCGCTTTTGCTGTTCCCGCGATTAGCGCGTCGCCTAGCTGCAGCACCCTACCATCCCGATGCACACGTGCCCGAAACGTAGCGGCCCACTTGGCTTCTCGACTCTCTATGGGCAATACACGTTGGCCAAAGTCCGCCATGAGTTGGGATATCCAGTCACCTAATCTATCGCGCCGGCGGCCCTCCGGTAGGAGTTGAACACCCAATTCAAGCTCTTCAATGACGATCACTGATAGCCAAAGGTCATCCTGAACGCCCAGGAAACTTACGACGGTTGGGTGAGGGCTCTGTTTCGAAATCTCCGAAACGACATTTGTATCCAGGAGATAAGCGGTCATTCGTCTGCTTCGGCGAGGAACGGTATCTCTCGTCCTCTTTCCCGGCGACTCGGAATTTCGAGCTCTATGCCGCGCGGCATGTTTTCGATGATCCACTGGCCTAGCGGTTTCCGGGTCGGCGTCTCCTGCGCGTCCCAAACGTGTGCCGGTACTACGACAAAAGGCTTGCGGGCTCCGATGCGCTGCGGCCCCTCCTCTTCGGCGAGACGCAAGATTTCAGATAGCCGCGACTTGGCCTCGGCCACGGTCCACACGCGTTGTGGTCTGGAGTCAGGCACTATTGGCGCTCCCTTGTAAAATTATGATGGTCTAGTATGGACCATATCGTTGGCTGGCGACAAGCGCTGAAGGATCCGGCCAGTGGGCAACGCGCCCGCGAAGGGCAGCGGCTCGGGCATCGTCCTCGGTGAGGGTAATCATGGTCTATCCGGCTTTGGGGCTACCGCCATAGGGTTTTCGGAATCGACAGTCCATTGCTGCGGGTTGTCGAGAATATATTGGCGGACTCTTTGAAGTGACTCGTCGTCACGCACAATACGCTCGTAATAATTCCGCTGCCACAACCTTCCATCGAACGGGGGCCAATTTATCGCGGTTACACCCATCACATATTCCACGGTGCTCAAGGATTTGTACGCTCCGGTCACGTTTCACAATACGAATCTGCGTCCCTCCGTAGGGGCGCCCCTACGGATTTACCCAGGACAATAATTCCGTGAATGTGGGTGCAGGGGCCGAAGCGCGGCGAAGCCCGCTAGTCCAGAGTGTCTCTAGCTCTCTACTTCTACTGTTGCAGAGAGAATATCAGGCGACCAGCGCACGACACGGCGAGCATCGGTGTCGATTTCTAGACTGAACGGCAGAAACACAGCGTAAGTCTTGTCCTCCAAAAGGGGTATTTCGATGGTAACGCGAACAGCCGCCGTCGCAGTCATCTGGTATCTGGCTTCACTGTCACGTCTAGGCGCTGAATATGTCCAATCCAGGTTACTACGGACCTGCTCGGCAAGGACTTCTCCAACCATCTGGGTCACAACGGACGCCTCGACGGCGACTAACTCAATTACCGCGTGGGATACTTCCTCGATACTCTCATCAACCCATGCCCTTGCTACTCCGGTCGCGATTTCTTCCTGACTCTCTCCACTTCCACACCCGGCTGCTAGACTGGCAAAACCAATCAAGACCAGAAACAAAGCTGCGATTCTTGCCATCCGGTAACACCTCATATCTTGAGAATTATGCACCGCGTGTCGTCTGCCCAACACAGTAAGTCATCGGCTTTGCCACTCTCCGCTCTCTACATCGGTTTACCGTCAATCGACCCTCGAGCGCGGACAGCGATCTGGAGGAAGCGAGACCAAGAGCATCTTGGCTTCCTCGTTCGGCGCTTGGGGCATGCAAGAACGCAACCTCTACCAAGTCCTACGCTCCATTCATGCCAAACCCCATCTCGGCCCACTCTGAGGCGTTACCCAGTCCAAAAATAGATGCAGTCCGGCCTTCTATGGCCTATATTTGTTAATGAACATCGTTTCCACTGGGAGGACGCGCATCATGCTGAGATTTGCCGAGGAAATCGTCCTGCTCCTGCTCAACGACGAAGATGGGGGGTTTGTGCATGTGCCGGAGTGGTCACTGAAGTACGCCCTAGCCGGCGGTGTGCTGATGGACCTAGCGCTAGAAAACCGCATAGACACCGACCTGGAAAAGTTGGTTCTCCTCGACTCCACCCCTGTCGGAGACTCCCTGCTCGACCCGACGCTGGCCGAAATTGAAGCCGGGGCGGAGCGCGATGCCCGGTTCTGGGTGGAACGCACCGGAAACCGCGCCCAAGCGATCCGGGAGGAGGCGCTTTCCCGGCTGGTCTCTCAAGGTATCCTGGAGCCCCGGGACGACCGCTTCCTGTGGGTGTTCCGGTCCAGAAGATACCCGGCCATCGACGGTCAGGCCGAGCGCGAGGTGAAACTGCGCATTATGGGAGCGCTGTTCAGCGACGAGATTCCGCACCCGCGCGACGTGGTGATCATCTGTCTAGCCGACGCATGCGGCATCTTCAGGGGACTGCTGTCCAAGCAGGAGCTAGACAGGGCGTCTGTACGCATCGAGCAGGTGCGCAAGCTAGACCTTATTGGCCAAGCTATGACGCAGGCGATCCATGACATTGAGCTAACGATCGCCACCACAGTCCACCCGCATATGTTCTGATTCGGAGCTGGCATTCGTCCTGCCGGGGCATTGAATAGGACATCGGGCTACATTGAACAGTAACTATTTGTGGCCATTTGCGGATTCCTCTTCTAACTCCACAGTCACTTTTATATCCTCAGGTTGCCGCTCGAAGGCAGACTGAAAGCCTGCGATGGTGACTTGGCGGGTCAACAAACCGGTGGTTGCGCCAGGCCACCGCTCCTCAACCTGCGCCAAGTGTTCCACGCCCTGCCGGAAATCGGCGGCGTTGGCGTTTACCGAGCCAAACACAACGCGGTTACCTAAGACCAGCCGGTTGTTGAAGTGGCCGGCGTCAACGGAGACAAGGTTGGTGTGTCCCGCTACGCCCAGCAGGCAGAGGACACCGTTGTTTCCCAGTTGCTGGTAGGCATCAAAAATGAGGGGCGCGTACCCGGTGGCTTCCACAATCAGGTCCACCCCGCCGATGGTCTCGGCAATGGCGGAAACGGGTGTTTCCCCGGTGTTGGCAAAGCGGGCGCCGATTTGCCCGACAATCCGGGCCTTGCTTCCATCAGGCGAGGAAAGGTCGAACACCCAGGTGTTGATTCCCCGGAGCCTGAGCAGCATGGCGGCCAATAGGCCGATGGCCCCTGCACCCAGGACCACCGCATTTTCCAGTGCCCAGGGCAGGCGTTCCTGGATTTTCAAGCATTGGCGCAGGGCCTTTTCCGCTACGGCCAGCGGCTCCAGCAGCACTCCGGCCGGGGCCAATGCCGCGGGTACCGGGGTTAGGAACCGAGGATCTTCAACGTAGTATTCGGACAGGAATCCGTGGCGGCCTCCGATACCCCGCTCAGTGAAATCTCCGGTGCGGCACATATCGTTGTGACCCCTGCGGCAGGGACGGCAATGGGTGTGAGGGCAAGCACGGCGCACCGTGGCCGCCACATAATCGCCGGCGGCCAGCCCATCGGCCTGACTGCCAACGGCAACCACCCGGCCAAGACCTTCGTGGCCGATTACCAGGAAGTCGCTGCTGATAGGGGCCTTGCCGTACAATCCCCGGACAATTTCCTGGTCGGTGCCGCATACGCCGACTCTCAACACCTGCACCAAAACTTCACCGTCGCCCGGTTCCGGCTCGGGCATTTCTCGCAGGGCCAGCGAATGGGCAATTCCCGGCGTAACTGCAACCGCTTTCATAGCAAACCTCCACCCAAAATTAGCAGGAACGGACAGGATATGCAGGTCATCTTCCTCCATTCATCCCGTCCGTTCATGCTGGAATCTCACCCGCGGCGGACATAGTAGCGACTGGACGTTACCAAGCCGCTTCGCGTTAGTCCTGCTAACTCCCGCATCGGCATCGTTGCCCAGAGGGCTGACACAGGGTCACCCAATACCGAACCCTGCTCCAACCCGCCATATAGTAATCAGCAGACCCACTCCGGCACCCGATGCCGGCCCTGCGTTCCAAACTCAAAAGGACCTGGCCGCCGGCGATTCACTATGTGCTATCCTACCGCACGGAACAGGTTTCCCCAGGCCAATTATGTATAGGCGCGCCCCAATCGTCCAGAAGTTGTTTCCGCTACGGGTTTTCTAATTGACAGATGGCGTGGAATAGGCACCCGGTTGTACTTGGCATTGGCATTTGCAGCGCTTCTCGCGGCTGCGTCCCCACGGGAGGGATTGGCGACGGTTCGGCGGTTGGCTCGGCCGTGGAGGTTGGCGTCTCGGTTGGCGTGGGAGTGGCGGTTGTGGCTGTGGGTCAGGTGGCGGTGGTTGGGGTGGTGGGTGGGGCGCCCCGGAAATAAGGTCCCATCTGAAGGCTCAACAATCTATGAGGGTGTGTGAGAATTATAGTAAAGTCGCCAAGAAGTAGCTTGGTGCAAGCTGGGGGTCGGAGTGTAACTTGGGGATATGAATCGGAGAGCATATCCCAGTGATTTGACGTATTCCCACTGGGAGCATTTGGAGGCTTTGTTGCCTCCCGCGCCGGCCAGAGGGCGGCGACGGACAGTGGAACTGAAGGAGGTAGTAAACGGCATACTGTACGTATTGCGAGGCGGCATACCGTGGCGAATGGTGCCCCATGACCTGCCCCCCTGGGGCACAGTGTGGTGGTACTTCCGAAAGTGGCGGGCCGATGGCACATGGGAGCGGGTTGAGGAGGCGCTGCGGAGCCAGGTCCGTGAGAGGGAAGGACGTGATGCTACACCCAGCGCTGCCATCATTGACAGCCAGTCGGTGAAGACCACGGAAAAGGGGGGCCTCGGGGCTACGACGCAGGCAAGAAGGTATCTGGGCGCAAACGCCACATCGTAGTGGATACGACCGGCCTGCTCTTGGCCGTAGTGGTACATGCGGCCAACATCCAGGACCGGGACGGCGCCAAGTTGGTGCTGAGCAAGCTGCTGACCCGGTTCCCCAGGCTCCAGTTGATCTGGGCCGATGCCGCCTATGCTGGCCGACTGGTGGAGTGGGCTTGGGCCGCTGGGGGATGGATATTGAGCGTGGTGCGGCGCAATCCAGACAGCCATCGCTTCGAGGTACTGCCTCGCCGGTGGGTGGTGGAGCGCACCTTGGCGTGGTTGAGCCGCTGCCGACGGCTCAGCAAGGATTTCGAGGAACTGCCGGAAACCAGCGAGGCATGGGTTCATATAGCGATGGTCCACCTGATGCTCAAGAGACTCAAACCAGCCTGACCTCTATTTCTCACACACCCTCTAAGGAAGCCCTGAACGAGCGGGCTCTTGCCGGCTGGTGTTTATGGAGGGGGTTTGTGGTGGCCTTTCAGCCTTCTCCCCGTCCGGCCCTGCGACTGTTCTTCCGTGAGGCCTGTGGCGGGCTTGGACTGGCTCTGCCAGCGGCCCCAGAGTTGACTTGCGCATACTCCTCCCCCCTCAGCCGCAAAGCGAGGCTCGGCCGTCAACAAATTGGGCAGTCCCAGGAGCTGGGCCGGACGTAGAGCAGAGCCTGCCCCAAGTGAAAGCTGAGGGCCTCCGGGCCCCGGTCACTGAGGTTGTAGAACAACTACACGCAATGAGCAGGCAGTCCGTACGGACGGCGTCCGCGGCCCGCCTTGGGGTAGAAGGGCCGTACCTGTCGCTCCAGCGGCTCCCACGGGACCAGCCCATCCGCGCGTTGGAGACGCATCTCCCGGCGGATCGTCGTACCTCTTGCCGTCGCGTTCCAGGTCCGCGAAGGTACGTTGTTCCATCGGCTTTAACGGCCATCATCCCCACGGCGCTAACATCGTCTGGTTCTCAACGATTGTATACAATGCCAGAATCCACGGACTTGTTTAGATGGTCCCTTAGGAGTCGTGAATGGCAGAGCGCATATACACCAGGGGTGAGCAGGGAGGACTTGAGCCGCTCGAAGAGGAGCCATTTTCAACCGAGGACGAGCTCCAGTCGCTGATTGCCCAGCACCCAGAGCTGCTCGACGGCGAGCAGATACGGCCAGGCGATCCCCGGCGGTGGCTCCTTATCACTCGTGAAAAAGGAATCGCCGAAACCCCGGACTCAGGCGCTCGGTGGGCTGTTGATCATCTAATCGTCGATCAGGACGCGGTGCCGACACTGGTCGAGGTGAAGCGAGGGTTGAACCCCGAGATAAGGCGCACCATAGTCGGGCAGGTGCTTGAGTATGCGGCGCACGCCGCGGGGACCTGGACTGCGGACGAGCTACGCCGTACTTTCGAGGAATCGGCCAGCGCCGACGGCCACGATCCAGGTGAGGAGCTCGGAATACTGCTGGGGACGGACAGAGAACTGGATACTAACGGATTCTGGGAGAACGTGGCCACAAACCTCTCTGCGAGACGTATGCGTCTCCTGTTCGTCGCTGATGAGATACCGGACCCCCTCGAGCGTGTTGTAGAGTTCCTGAACGCAGAGATGCCTATCATTGAGGTGCTTGCGGTCGAGATCAAACAGTTCCGAGGTGAGCAGACCCAGACGCTCGTTCCACGCGTACTCGGGAGAATCGCGAACGCATCCACTCACGGCCCGGCCAGTTCACGCCGGAGACTAACACGAGAATCGTTCTTAGTACTACAGTCGCAGATATGTGATGAGGAGTTTCAGGCGGCGGCGGTAATGGCAGCGCTGGGCTGTTGCTTGGTGGCGACGGCGCCACCTTGACCACTGCAGCACTGATTCGTCGGTAGGGTGGTGTCTCCATATCAGCCGGTAGAGCAACCGCCGCACCTCGGGCACCGTCAGCGGTATCAGCCTTTCGTCCAAGCTGGGGCAGCCCCCTTTTCTCCCTGATGCCCCTGCACCGATACCTGGTGCCGTACCACCGCCAGGTAGGCGTGGGCCAGCATCGCCAGGGTGATGTGCCGGTACCAACCGTCCCACCGGCGCACCTCGTATTGGTCCAGTCCCACCTGTCCCTTGGCCTCCTCGAAGCATTCCTCGATGGCCCACCGGGTCCCGGCCACCCGCACCAGTTCCCCCAGGGTCGTGTCCGCAGGGCCGTAGCATACGTAGTAGGCCAACTCACCAGGTCTGGCAATGCTGCGCCGGGCCAACAGCCAGTGTCCCTTGCCCGGTTCCCTCAGGGGCCGTATGTCCACCGCGGCCCAATCATAGACCCGCGGCCCCTTGGCGCCATTACCGGCGCTGCACCGCACCCAGGCGGATTCCGCGACCCCTGACGCCAACCGGTCGGCCCTCACCTGCAGCGGTCCCCTGTCCGTCAATGCCCACAGCTTCTCGTTGCTCTTTACAGCCATCACATGCGGAATCTCCTGACGCTCCAGCCACAACCGCAACCTCCGGTCGCTGCCGTAAACCTCGTCCCCGGTGAACCAGGCAAAGGGGACTCCCGATGCCAACGCCCTACCCAGCATCAACTGCGCCAGTTGCGGCTTGGTCCGGAATACCGCGTCCTCCGGCACCCCGGCCTCCTCCCTACGTTCCTGGTCATCGACCCACACCTGGGGCAGGTACAACTCCCGGTCCAGCAGCGTCCTGCCATTGTCCGAGGCATAGGCCAGGAACACGCCAACCTGAGAGTTCTCGATCCGCCCCGCCGTGCCGCTGTACTGGCGCTGCACCCCTGCGGACTTGTTCCCCTTCTTGAGAAACCCGGTTTCATCCACCACCAACACCCCGTTGGCGTCGCCCAAGTGCTCCACCACGTAGTCCCTGAGATCATCGCGAACCAGGTCCGCGTCCCAGATGTAGGTTGACAGTAGATGCTGCACCCCATAGGGTGTGGCGTCCCCGGCCTGCTCCGCCAGTTGCCATCCGTTTTTCCGTTCTACCGGGCTGAGCAACCCTTTCAGATACTCAAGCGCCCGCTTACGCGGCTCCGGTCGCCGGAACCTGCCAGCGATGCACTCGTGTACCCGCACGATACCCTCCGCCCACCGCGCGACCTCCGCCACCTCTTCTCTCCCAACAACCACCGCCTCACCTCAACACTCCTCGGTTGCCTGAAATTCTACCCTCTCCTGATCTGCAACTGTAGTATTAGAGGGTGTCTAAAAAGGTAAAACCTTGCATAGTGGCAAGAAGGCGAGGAAGGGGCGGGATGGCTTAGTCTTGGGGTATGAACCGATCAACTTACCCCACCGACCTGAACGACCGGGAGTGGCAACTGTTGGAACTGTTGCTGCCTCCGCCCAAACCCGGCGGCCGTCCCGTCAAGTACCCGCGCCGGGAGGTGGTGAACGCCATCCGCTATGTGCTGCGCACCGGATGCCCGTGGCGGATGCTGCCTCATGACCTGCCACCCTGGCGTACTGCCTTCCATTACTTCCGCACTTGGCGCCGGGATGGAACCTGGCAGAGAGCCCATGAGACCTTGCGGTCCCTGACCCGTCAGTCCGAGGGCCGCCGGGCCAGCCCCAGCGCAGCGATCATCGACAGCCAATCGGTAAAGACTGCCGAAAAGGGGGGCCAAGGGGTTTCGACGCAGGCAAGAAGGTGAAGGGGCGCAAGCGCCACATAGTGGTCGATACCTTGGGACTGTTGCTGGCAGTGGCGGTGCATCCGGCCAACATACAGGATCGGGACGGCGCCAAGCTGGTGTTGGAGCGTATGCTGGGGCAATATCCCTGGTTAAAGGTAATTTGGGCCGATGGGGCCTACGGCGGCAAGCTGGTGCAGTGGGCCAAGGAAGTGGGTGGCTGGAGTCCGGAACTGGTGCGCCGGCCCCGGCAGCTACGTACTTTCCAGGTACTGCCCCGGCGCTGGGTGGTGGAACGCACCTTCGGCTGGCTGAACTTGCAACGGCGTTTGAGCAAGGATTATGAGGGTTTGCCGGAAACTACGGAGGCTTGGGTCTACACCGCCATGACCGGACTCATGTTGCGCCGTTTGGCCCGGGCTCCAACTTATTAGACACCCTCTTAGACGAGTTTACGAGTAACGAAGCTCGGAATGCCGCAGCGCGGCTCCTCGACATAGCCCAAGAGTCCGGCTCCACCTTCGAATGGGGTCCTAGCGGTGTTAGCATCCGTGGGAGATGCTCGCGCTGGGAACAGCCAATCACTGTTGCCTGGCTTTACCCTCCCTCTAAGGCTCGGGCGGGGTGGATGCGAACCAGAGACTTTACTTTTGGGGTAGGCATACTCGACTATAATCCACCGCCAGCGGAGGAGATACGAACCATCCTTCAGCGGTGGGTAGACAGTTTCCGCGACGATACTTTCACGATAGATGCCTCGAGCAAAGGGGTCGCCGCGTGGTCCGTTGATTATGATTCCGCGGCGCATCACATCGACCTATTAACGAGTCGCCTCGCAGGAGTATTATCAGAGTTGAAATCGATTTGAGCGGCCACGGGATTTAGTTGAGTTCAGATTAGCAGGCTGAGGTCGCAACCGACTCGGGCTAACCAACCCATCCTGCGCACAACCGCCGGAGTCGAGGAAAGGAACGTCGGCATGTACCCACAGAGGGACAAGGACCGCCTAGCTGATCAGGCTGTCATAGCGCCACCACCCCACTAGCTTCCCGGAGACTATTCGAACCTAATCCCACCCACTTTGGAGATTGGTACATCTAACATTCCGTTACCATTCCGTCACTTGGACGCCTGGCTAATTCGAAGGTAGCGCGGTTTGAATACACTGATTCCGCTCAGCAGCTGACGATTCTGCCCGATACGAAAGCGCAATTTTGAACTGCGCCGTTGGAATCCGAGACCATGTGCCGGACCGCTGAGCAACGCCCCGGGATTGCTTCAGGCCGTGGCTAAATCGGCGCATCGGCTTGACGGGCGATTTTCGCACACCCTATAATCGCCGAAGGAAGGTTCTTTACCAGTGCCCAAACGAACATATCAACCCAAGAAACGACGCCGCGCTAGAGTTCACGGTTTCCGGGCCCGCTCCAGTACCTCCGACGGCCGGGCCGTGCTTCGACGACGGCGATTCAAAGGTCGCCGGAAGCTGACCGTTTAACCATCGGCGCCCGGTAATGCAACGCAGGCTCCGGCTAACCGGAAGCAAGCGTTTTGCTGAGATCCATAGGGACGGCGCCAGTGCAGCCAACCGCCTTTTGGTGGTACGATTTCTGGCCAACGGCCTTGACTGGCCTCGATTCGGCTTCGTAGTCAGTAAAAGGATCGGCAACGCCGTAGTCAGAAACCGGGTGAAACGTCGCCTCCGGGAAGCGGTCAGACAATACCCGGTAAAAATGGGTTGGGATGCGGTGTTTATCGCCCGGCGGGGTACTGAAAGAGCCACCTACCAGCAACTGAAAGGGGCGGCGGGAAGCCTGTTGCGGCGGACTCAACTGGTTGACCGGGCAGCCCGGAACAGCGAGCCGGGGTCACGGATGGAATCGACTCAATGAAGCATGTCTTTCTCCTCGGTATTCGCGTTTACCAAATGACTTTGTCGCCAATTCTCCCGTCTTCCTGCCGGTACCTTCCGAGCTGCTCCCACTATTCCCATGAAGCGGTACAGAGGTACGGCGTGTTCAAAGGGGGCTGGCTCGGCGCCAGACGCCTCGCGCGCTGTCACCCCCTGGGTGGCAGAGGCTTTGACCCGGTTCCTTGAGAATTCGTCGTCGTTTGTATCAGAACGTAATTTGCTCCAACTCTTCAGCCGGTCTGAAAATGAGGCCGGGAAATTGCCAGTGACCAGCGCCGGTATTCCGCAACGAGGACCGGTTTCTTGGCGATTGGCGGCGCTCCTGGCCCTAATGGTCCTGCCGTTGCTGTCGGCCTGCACCGGCCGTGATATCGGCGGTGTTGGAACCGGCTGGAATCCTCCGGTCAGCGAGGGCGAGGTGGTCTACGTCGGCACAAAAGAGGGGCAGGTCAAGTCTTATATCGATCACGGATTCGAGGGGGTACGGCCCAATTGGACCTTTCCCACCGGTGACGGGTCCATCGACTTGGAGGGCGTTTACAGCACACCGCTGATTGTCGGCGGTCTCCTTTATGTGGCCGCCCAAGACGGTTTCCTGTACGCCTTGGACAAAGAGAGTGGGACCACAAGCCAGCGGGGCTGGCGGCGCCCCCAAGGAGAACCGCCCAACCGGCAGCCGTTCGTCGGCGGCCCGGCGTACGACCCGGTCACCCGGCTGATCGTAGTAGGGTCCGAGGATGGAAGGCTGTATGGCTATGACGCCGAATCCGGTGCTCCAGCGAGTTGGGGTTCTTTTGTTACCGGCGATAAAATCTGGTCGACACCCGTGGTCCGGGATTCCGTGGCCTATTTCGGCTCTCACGACCATAAAGTGTACGCCGTGTCTGTAACCACTGGCGAAGAAATCTGGAGCTATACGACGGGTGGGGTGGTGGCGGGCCGGCCTCTGCTTCTGGGCGACATGGTGATAGCCGGCTCCTTCGACAAAAAGCTTTACGCCCTCGATGCCTCCGACGGCAGGATGTTGTGGGAATTTGAGGCCGAAAACTGGTTCTGGGCCGGGGCGGTTAGCAACGGTCAGACCATCTTCGCTCCCTCTATGGACGGCCACATATACGCCTTGGACCGGAACGGCGGCTTGGAGTGGAAACACCACGTCGGCTCATCCATAGTGGCGCCCCCGGTGTTGGTACCCCGGGGATTGGTGGTCGCCGCCAAGATAGGCAAGTTGATGCTGTTGGACGTGAGACCCAACGCCGGGAACCGCGAGCAATTTATATTGACGCTAGGCGACGCCGAAATTAAGGCGCCGATGTGGGTGGCTGGGGAGTCGGTATACGTGGGGTCTCAAGACAGTTCGCTGCGCCGCGTGGAAATAAAAGGCGGTCAGACAGTAATGTGGTGTACCCATACCAAGGAAGGCCAATGCAACTGAAGCCGCCCACCCGCCGCGCTCATCCGCTGGTCTGGCGGGCTTTTTGGACGCCCAAACTCAGCGATGGCCCGCAACCGTTAAGGCAGGACTCCTTTGGAATTTAGTGACCTCTGGCGCGAAATAATAATCAGGCCGCTACTGAACAGCCTGGTGGTCCTTTACACCATTTGCTTCGGCCAAATGGGAATCGCCATCATCCTGTTCACCGTAATCGTCCGCTTGGTCACGTTGCCTTTGACCATCAAGCAACTCCGGCAGATGCGGGCCATGAACAACCTGCAGCCGCGGCTCCGCGAGATACAGGCACGCTACGGACGGGACCGGGCGCGAATATCCCAGGAGACCATGCGGATGTACCGGGAAGCCGGGGTCAACCCCATCGGCTGCCTGGGGCCGTTCGTCATCCAAATGCCCATATTGTTTGGGCTATTTCGGGTGTTGATCCAGACCCTGTTCTCCCGGCCCGACAACTTGGTCGGCCTGTCGGAGAAGCTGTACACCTGGATCCCGGTGGTCTCGATCTACTCGGCTGCACCCCTGAACGCGAACTTCCTCTGGCTGGACCTAGCCAAACCGGACCCGACCAACCTGGTCATGCCGGTATTGGTGTTCGTATCCACTTGGCTCCAGCAAAAGATGACCATGACCCCCTCGGTAGATCCCAGGCAGAGCACCAACCAAACGATGATGCTTTGGTTAATGCCGCTGATGATCGCCTTTTTCGCCTTCACGCTTCCCAGCGGTCTGTCCCTTTATTGGATAGCGTCCAACGTTATCGGCATCGGTATCCAGTACTTCGTTACCGGTTGGCAGCCGATATTTCCGCTCTTTCCCAAAGCCGAACCGGAACCTGTCGGAGCATCCCAGCCCCAATCATCAGGAGTCGGAGACCCCCAGGAGGTTGAAATTGATGGAGCCTCTCGTCATGACCGCCCGAACCGTAGAAGAAGCTATCGAACTGGCGCTGAAAGAACTAGACGCCGACCGCGACGAGGCCGAGGTAGAAGTACTAAGTAGGGGAAAGTCGGGGTTCCTTGGCATCGGCGCCGAGATGGCCCGGGTACGGGTTACCCGGATTTCCCCGGACCGCAACGCCGCCAGCATTGCCACCGCCACGGTGAGCCGCATTTTGCAGACCGCCGGGGTCAACGTTAGCCGTACCCTGCGCTCCGCCCACGACCCGGAGGTGGGCGGGCCGGTGATCGACTTGGCCGGGGAAGACTCCGGGTTGCTCATCGGACGCCGGGGGCAGACCCTGCAAGCGCTACAATACCTGGTCAACCTCATCGTCCGGAAGGAGTTGGGCGAGGACGTGCGCGTGGTGTTGGATGTGGAGAATTACCGCCAACGGCGAGAGAGTTCGTTGCGCGACATGGCGGTCAAGGTTGCCAGCCGGGTGGTCCAGACCAGCCGAAGCATAACCTTGGAGCCCATGCCGCCGGCCGACCGGAGAATCGTCCACACATCTTTGTCCGACCACCCGGGGGTTACAACGGAAAGCACCGGCGAGGGCGAAAACCGCAAAGTAATGGTAATGCCCAAACGAGAGAATTAGGGCGCCCAGCCCGCGGTTCGCCGGTTGCCGTTCGCGTTCTTTCATTGTTATCGTTATCTTTAAAATAGGGACTCAATAGTTGAGGAGGGTCGAGTTTTGATAGCCATTGAACCGACTCGCGAAGTGGTTTCCAAGGTTTACCAGGACCTGGACAAAAACCTGCAAGTAGTGCGGGCCAACTCGGGACGGCCATTGGGCTTGGCCGAAAAAATACTGCTTTCCCACCTGGACGACCCCAACACCACAGGTCTGGTCCGCGGACAGACCTACGTCCAATTGCGGCCTGACCGGGTAATTCTGCAAGACGTGCTGGGCCAGACGGCCATGCTGCAGTTCATGCAGACCCGGCGCAGCACCACCGCCGTGCCGACTTCGGTGCATTGCGACCACTTGATACAAGCCCGGGTGGAAGGTTCTGCCGACCTACGCGAATCCTTGGCTGAGAATGATGAAGTGTACAACTTCCTTCGGACCGCTTCGGCGAAATACGGCGTCGGATTCTGGGGCCCAGGAGCCGGAATTATTCACCAAGTGGCGTTCGAGAATTACGCTTATCCCGGCGAACTGATGATCGGCACCGACTCCCACACCCCCATGGGCGGCGGACTCGGCTCCATATCTGTCGGGGTGGGCGGCGCCGACGCCGTGGAGGTTATGGCCGGGTTGCCCTGGGAAGTGCTGTACCCCAGATTCATCGGGGTCCGCCTCACCGGGGAAATGAGTGGTTGGACCGCCCCGAAAGACATTATTTTGTTCCTGGCCGGTGAGCTTACCGTTTCCGGTGGCACCAACGCCATCATCGAGTACTTCGGCCCCGGTACCCAGTCCATTAGCGCCACCGGCAAGGCAACGATCACCAACATGGGCGCCGAGCTTGGCGCAACCACGTCCGTATTTCCCTACGACGAACGGATGGCCCGGTACTTGAGAGCTACCCGGCGCGGCGACCTAGCCGAGCTTGCCGAACAATACAAGCACCTGCTGGCGGCTGACCCTGAGTGTGAAGCGGAGGCGGAAAAATACTACGACCGGGTCGTTGAGATTGACCTGTCCCGGTTGGAACCGCATCTGGTGGGACCCCATTCGCCGGACCGGGCTAGGCCTATCTCGGTCATGGCCGTCGAGTTGCAACAGGACAGCGGCTTGGTCGACGAAATTTCGTCGGCCCTCATCGGCAGTTGCACCAACTCGTCCTACGAAGACATGAGCCGTTCCGCCGACGTTGCCGAGCAAGCTAAAGCCCGCGGCCTAAAGGCTGCCGTACCTTTCATGGTAACTCCGGGCTCCGAGCAAGTCCGGGCAACCATAGAACGGGACGGACAGATGCAGTCCCTCCAAGACATCGACGCCACCGTGTTGGCCAACGCCTGCGGACCCTGTATCGGACAGTGGCGCCGGGCTGGTGAGGAAGTGGGCCAACCCAACACCATAGTCACTTCCTACAACCGCAACTTCCCGGCCCGAAACGACGGCCAAGCGGCAACCATGAACCTGATCGGCAGCCCGGAAATCGTTACCGCCTTGGCCTTGGCCGGACGGTTGTCGTTCAACCCCTTGACCGACTCGCTCACAGCCGCCGACGGTAGCCAGTTCGTCCTAGACCCGCCGCAGCAGGCGCCGGAAGTGCCGGAAGGCGACTTCGAACAAGGCCACTCATCCTACGAGGCGCCCCCGGACGACGGCAGCGGCATAGAGCTCACCGTTTCCCCTACCAGCGAACGCCTCCAACTTCTCCAACCCTGGCCCGCCTGGGACGGCAACGATTTCGAAGACATGCCGGTCTTGCTAAAGGCCCAAGGCAAGACCACCACCGATTCCATATCTCCCGCCGGCGTCTGGTTGCGGTTCCGCGGGCACCTGGACAAGTTCAGCGACAATATGTTCATGGGCGCGATCAACGCCTACACCGGGGAGGCAGGCAAGGGCAAGAACGTCCTCACCGGGGAAGAGAGCATAGGCATCTCCCGAATTGCCAGGGACTACAAGGCCAAGTCGGTTAAATGGGTCGTGGTCGGCGACAGCAACTACGGCGAGGGCAGCAGCCGGGAGCACGCGGCGCTGTCGCCCCGGCTTCTGGGCGGCGCCGCCGTAATCGCCCGGAGCTTTGCGCGGATTCACGAGAGCAACTTGAAGAAGCAGGGCCTGCTGGCCTTGACCTTCCCCGACCCGGCGGACTACGACCGGATTAGGGAGGACGACCGCATCAGCCTGACCGGCCTTGATGAGTTGGAGCCCGGCAAGACGGTGGAATGCTTGGTGCGACACTCTGACGGCTCAACCGAGACCCTCCAACTTAATCACTCCTATGGCGGCTCCCAGCTCGATTGGTTCCGCTTGGGTTCGGCGTTAAATTTATTCCACCGTTAATGACGGGCTAGAATCGGTCGCATTTAGACGGACAAACACCGGCATTTGCGATAACATAACTCGGCGGTGGTTTTTCCATTGGGCCGTTTGACAACAGCGAGCCGCCGGGTTAACCAATAAGGGACCGGAACCACGGACCGAGTTGACCGTTCGGGTAGGGGGTCAAAGAGGAGAGCCGTGAGTAGTAACGACGACTTGTCCGCCGTGCATATCCCGTACCATCACCTTCCCACTGGACTGCCTCCATTCGATCACCCAAAAGAAGAATGCGGGGTGATCGGCGTGTTCGCCCCGGACGAGGAAGCCAGTCGTTTAGCCTTCATGGGCCTGTTTGCCCTGCAGCACCGGGGACAGGAGAGCGCGGGCATCGCCGCCGCCAATGGAGAGTCGGTCAAGGTCCACTCAGACATGGGGTTGGTTGCCCAAGTCTTCCGGGAGGGCGATTTCTATCCGCTGGCCGGGGACATGGCCATCGGGCACACCCGCTACTCCACCACTGGCGGCAGTGAGCTTTGCAACGCCCAGCCCATGTTGGTGGGGGGCTTGAACGGGCAATTGGCGCTGGCCAACAACGGCAACATAATCAATTCCCCTCAACTGAAAGACCAACTCGTGGCCCAAAGGAACTGCGCCTTTAACTCCACCACCGACACCGAGGTCATCGGCCTGATGTTGGCCAACACCTCGGGTCCCACTTGGGAAGACCGCTTCATCCAGTGTATGCGCCAACTGGAGGGCGCCTATTCCATCGTGGCTCTCACCAAGGACACGATGCTCGCGGTACGTGACCCCCTGGGTATCCGGCCTCTCTGCTTGGGGAGGCTGGACCGCGGCTGGGTGGTGGCCTCAGAGTCCTGCGCCTTGGACCATCTGGGCGCAGAGTTTATTCGCGAGATCGAACCCGGGGAGGTTATCCGGATCGACAAAAGCGGGCTGCATTCGTTCCCTAGGCCCCCGAGCCAGGACCTGCCTGCTCGCCGGGCGATGTGCGTGTTCGAGCTGATCTATTTCGCCCGGCCCGATAGCGTAATCGGGGGCGGCTTGGTCCACTCAGTCCGCCAGGAACTGGGCGCCCAACTGGCCAGGGAACATCCCGTTGACGCAGACTTGGTTATCGCTATTCCGGACTCTTCCACCGCCGCGGCGGTGGGCTACGCTCAAGAATCGGGTATTCCCTTTAGCGAGGGGTTGATCAAGAACCGCTACGTTGGCCGCACCTTCATCGAGCCTGATCAACGGCTTCGGGACTTGGCGGTCCAGCAAAAATTCAATACCCTGGCCCAGGTTATCGAGGGCAAACGATTGGTCGTTGTAGACGACAGCATCGTCCGGGGGACCACGACACCCCACGTGGTCAGATTGTTGCGGCGAAGCGGCGCCAAAGAGGTCCACATGCGGGTGTGCGCCCCGCCCATTCAGCACCCGTGTTTCATGGGGGTGGACATGGCGTCGCGCCAAGAACTGCTGGCCGCCAACAAGACTATTCCTGAGATTCAGACCATAATCGACGCCGATACCCTGGGTTACCTCAGCGTCAAGGGACTGATGAAAGTGGTCGGCGGCACGTCCGGCGGCTTCTGCGACGCCTGCTTTACCGGGAACTACCCGGTCCCGGTTCAGCTCGAGCTCACCAAGCTGGTGCTCGCTCCCAATGCCACAAGCCAACGGCCCGTTAGGGAGGTCGGCGCGATTGACCAGTGAGGCGTACCGGGAGGCGGGGGTTGACTTGGACTGGATGGACGGCCTCAAGGAGCGCATCAAGGGGTTTGCCGCCACAACCCACGGACCCGAGGTGCTGGACAGCACCGGCGGATTCGCGGGACTCTACCAATTTTCCGGCTTCAAACAAGCAGTGCTGGTTGCCAGTACCGACGGCGTAGGCACCAAGTCAAAGATTGCCTCTCAGTTGGGGCATTTCGAGTCCATCGGCCAAGACCTGGTCACCCTGAACGTCAATGACATCCTGACCAAGGGGGCTAGGCCCTTATTCTTCTTGGACTATGTTTCTTTTAGCGAGATGGACCCCCAATCGTTGGATTCCCTGCTGCGAGGGGTGGCTTGGGGGTGTCGCGAGACCAACTGCGCCCTGATCGGCGGCGAAACGGCGCAGATGCCGCAGGTGTATTCCACAGGCGACTTGGACTTGGCAGGGTTCGTGGTGGGGGCCGTAGAACGGGACCGGCTATTGGAGCCCCGGAACATACAGGAGGGCGACTACCTACTGGGGTTCCGGTCCAGCGGGCTGCACACCAACGGGTTCTCGTTGGTGCGGAGAGTATTCAACACCGATGCCGACCCGGCCGTCCTATACCGCCGGTTCGAGGGCCTGCGCAACCAATTGGGCGAAGAACTGCTGGTACGGCATCGCTCCTATTACCCGCTTCTTGAACCGGTCTTGGGTCTGATCAGCGGTTTGGCCCACATCACCGGGGGCGGGCTTCCCGGCAAACTGCCTGCGATACTTCCCGATGACCTGGCGGCCCAACTGACGCTCGGCTCATGGCCAATCCCCCCCATATTCCAACTGGTGCAACAGGAAGGGCGCCTCACTGACGAGGAGATGTACCGGGTCTTCAACATGGGCTTGGGCATGGTGGCCGCCTGTCCCGAAGCGAACGTCGGCGCGGTGCGGGACAGGTTGGACGAGACGATGATCGTCGGCCGGGTGATTCGACGCTCCGGTGAATCGCAGGTGCTGCTGGAGAAATGATTTGAAAGCGTTAATCAGCGTTTACGACAAGACCGGCGTTGTCGAATTCTCCCGTAGGCTCACCGCAGCCGGCTTTGACCTCATCAGCACCGGGGGCACCCATCGTTCATTGACCGAAGATGGCGGCCTAAGGGTGACGCAGGTGGCCGAAGTCACGGGTTCTCCGGAAATCCTGGAAGGCAGGGTGAAAACCCTCCACCCAGTGATACACGCCGGCCTGCTGGCCCGCCGGGACTCGGCCGGGCACTTGGCGGAACTGGCGGATCACGGCATTGAAGCGATCGACTTGGTGGCGGTGAACCTATACCCCTTCGTAGCCACCGTAAGCAACCCGGACGTGACCCTGGATGATGCCTTGGAAAACATCGACATCGGCGGGCCCACCATGCTGCGGGCCGCAGCCAAGAATTTCCCGTCCGTCGCGGTGGTCGTCGACCCGGCCGATTACGGCTGGGTGGCCGACAAACTGGCTGGCGGCGGACTAAGCCACGACGACCGTCGCAACCTAGCGGCCAAGGCGTTCCGCCACGTCTCGGTATACGACGCTGCGGTAACCGGCTATCTAACCGGCCACGTTGCCGGGCCGGAAGACTCAGCGGCTGGGCTACCGGTCTTAGTTAACATAAATCTGCAAAAAATCGCGGGCCTCAGGTACGGCGAGAACCCTCATCAGACCGGAGGTCTTTACGCCGTCGGCGCCGGGCTGGCAACCGGGGTGGCGGGAGCCCGCCAACTTCACGGCCGGGAGCTTTCTTACAACAACCTGATGGATGCCGACGCCGCGTGGCGCACCGTAGCCGATTTCGACACGCCCACGGCGGCCGTTGTCAAACACAATAATCCCTGCGGGTTGGCCAGCCGGGACGACGTCGCCGAGGCTTATCGCCAAGCCTACGAGGGCGACACGATTAGCGCTTTCGGCGGAATCGTCGCCTTCAATCGCCCGGTAACCGCGGATGCCGCCGCGGCCATGGGCCCAGTGTTTTACGAGGTGGTCGTGGCCCCAGGTTACGACCCGGCCGCGCTGGAGGTCCTGCAACAAAAGCGTAATCTTAGAATACTTGAAGTGGATGCCGGGGCCGCCGACGGCGGCGGGGCCGCCTACGACCTCCGCCCCATCAACGGGGGTATGCTGGTTCAAGCCCCGGATGTCATCGCCGAAGACCCGACCGCTTGGCAGACGGTGACCGAACGCGCGCCCGGCGAAGCGGAAATGGTCGACTTGGTCTTTGCCTGGAAAGCGGCAAAGCATATCAAGTCCAACGCTATAGTGTTGGCCAAGGACCGGACTCTCACTGGAATGGGCGCCGGGCAGCCCAACCGGGTGGTAAGCGTTCACCTCTCGCAACGCATCGCCGGGGAGAAGTCCAAGGGTTCGGTACTCGCTTCAGACGCCTTCTTCCCTTTCGCTGACAACATCGATCTGGCGGCCGAAGCGGGGGTGACGGCGATAGTGCAACCGGGCGGCTCCATCCGGGACGAAGAGGTAATTGCCGCCGCCGACAAACATGGTCTGGCTATGGTCTTCACCGGTGTTCGACACTTCCGCCATTAAAATTCATCCCCAAAATAAGTCTTCGCAGCCACGAGTAGTCGGTCCCACGAGTAGTCGGTTTAATGAACGCCACAGTCGACATAGTCATTCCGGTCTACAACGAAGAGCAGGCCCTGCCCGACACTATCAGGACTCTCTCCGAGTACCTTGGAGAGAACCTGTCCAATCCGTGGCGAATCGTCATCGCCGATAACGCCTCCACCGACGGCACCGCGCCTGTATCGAAAGCTCTTTGCGAACGTTACCCCGGCGTCCATTACCTGCATCTCCCCCAGAAGGGCCGGGGCCGGGCGTTGCGGACCGCTTGGTTGGACAGCGCCGCCGACATCGTCTGTTACATGGACGTCGACCTTTCGACCGATATTACCCATTTGCCGGAACTGCTAGGACCCTTGGAATCGGGGTACGACGTGGCCATCGGCAGCCGTTTGAGCCGGGGTTCGGCGGTTACCCGGGGCTTGAAACGGGAGTTTATCTCCAGGGCCTACAACCTCTTGGTCCGGTCGATGTTCTTCACCGGATTCGACGACGCTCAGTGCGGCTTCAAAGCAATGACTCGCTCGGCGGCCGACGCCATCGTACCCAGGATCCAAAATAACAATTGGTTCTTCGATACCGAGCTGTTGATCATCGCGGCGAAGCGGGGTTACCGAATCAAAGTGGTCCCGGTGAGCTGGCGGGACGACCCGACCAGCACCGTAAACGTAGCCAAAACGGCAGCCGAGGACATCAAGGGGCTCTTGAGACTGCGCCTTGGCGGAGTGCCAAAGCTACCCCCCCGAAACTCTTAATCGTACTCTTAATTGGAACCTCAACCAGGTTCTTAATCACCGCGTTCCTCACAACGACAAGAAGAAGAATGGCCGAGACGACAATAAGGATATAACCGGGCCGGGCATGGAATTAGGGTTGAGCGGCAAAAACGTTATCGTCACCGGTGGAGGCTCTAACATCGGGCGGGCGATCGTCCACGCCTTCGCCGCCGAGGGTTCCAACATCGTCATAGCGGAATTGGACCATGCCCAAGGCGAGCGGGTGGCCGCCGAGGTCGCGGCCTTGGGTACCGGCAGCCGGGTCAAGGTAGTGACGACCGACGTCACCAACGCCGAGAACGTCGCGGACATGGTGGAACAAGCGGTTGACGCCTTCGGCCCGGTGAACGTTCTGATCAATAACGTCGGTTGGACCATCGACCGCCTCTTTCTGGAAAAGCCCCGCTCCGAATGGGAGAAGGAAGTCCAGGTGAACCTGTGGGGCGCCATCAACTGCATTCACGCCGTTGCCCAGGGAATGGTCGAAAACCAAGGCGGAGCCATCGTCTGCATCAGTTCCGACGCCGGCCGGATCGGAGAATACCGTGAGGCGGTCTATTCGGCCTGCAAGGCCGGGGTCATCGCGCTCAGCAAGTCCATCGCCCGGGAAACCGGCCGTTACGGCCTGCGCTTGAACGTGGTCTGCCCCGGAGTCACCGTCCCGCCCCCGGAGGAGGCGATAAGCAGCGAAAGCATGTGGAACCAGATGCGGGATATTTTCACCGACGAGGTACGGGAGAGAGCACAACGCAACTATGCGCTCCGCCGCCTGGGGACAGCCGACGAGGTGGCCAACGCCGTGGTATTCCTGGCCTCCGATGCCGCCAGCTTTATTACCGGCCAGACGTTGAGCGTCAGCGGCGGATATTCGATGATGTGAGCGCCGCACCGCGAGGAACAGGAAAAAACAAACGGCCCGGACTATTCCGGGCCGTTTGTTTTGAGCGGCGGGGGCGGAGTGGGTTTCCGGCTAGAGCGCGGCGACCTTCTCTCGCAGGGCTTCGAGCTCCTCGATCAACTGGGCCTTGGTCTTCCGCTCGTCCTTGGGGGCGTTCTTCTTCGCCAGGTTCTCAGCTACCAGTTCCCAGCACCGGTCTTCAATGGCGGGGAGCTTCGACTGGAGGAGGCTTTCGTCTACGCCGGCGGCGATGGTCGGGTAGCCGGCCCGCTCTATCATGTCGCGGATCTTACCGGCCTTGAACTGGTCCAGGGTCCACCGCAGGGTCTCGCCTGAGGTGGTGACATCCCAATAGACCCGGATGTCCTGGTTGCGCGGGCCATAGTGATAATGGGGGCCGTTCTCGAAGCAGTCGAACGCTAGGAGCTCCACTTCCTGGTCGGCCACGTCAGCGAGGACGTGGATAGCCATCCCTTCGTCGTTGATCTGCGGGAGGTGGCGGTATTCCAAGCCGAAGTGCAGGTTACCGACCTCGACTTTGTCGCCATCCAGCATCTCGGGCATCATGTGGTGGACCGTGCGACGGCCCTCACGGGTCATCTTCCAACCTTCGGCCTCGACTCCGTCCAACTGTTCTTGGGAGACCGGGTTGGAGTCCAGGGTTGTGGCGAGGGCTTCATAACCGGACCGCCGGATCATGGCCTGCAACCGGCTGCGGAGATTGGTAATCGTCCAAGCGAAAGGATGACCCGCGGTGGTCTTGTCCATGTGGATACGGACGTTGTGGTTCTCCGGACCGTAGTGGTAATGGGGGGCTTGGTCGAAGCAGTCGAACCGCAGGATCTCGGTGTCGGTGCCGTCGACCACCGAGTAAACCTGGACGCAAAGGCCTTGGTCGTCCATGATTTCAGCCCGGTAGCTCATCGCTACCTCGATGGGACCCAGACTGATTGTTGTGTTACCCTTTTCCACTGTCGACCTCCTGACATATCGACTTTCTAAAATTGGTGTTTGACTCAGGAAACGGCGTCGATACGCCGTTTTCGCTACTGGTGGAGATTATAGCACGATAACCCAAACCCGCAAAGCGCGGGCCGCCTGGTACCACTGCGGCTAGCCACTCCAAGACATTCTCAGACATCCGGACCCTCTGCTTCTTAGAGCCTACAACCACCAAGAATCGTTTTCAAAATCTCCTACAGGACGTTGACAATCGGATGAAAGCTGGAACCAAGCGGGCGGATCGGGCGGCATTATTGGCCATCGTGTTATTACTGTTGTTAGGCTGCCAGGATTCAGAGCCCCCTCCGCTGCTGGCGCCGTCTCCCTCTCCGGCCGTTAGCCAACAACGGGCATTGCCAACTCAGCAGGCGACGGTGCCCGGGGTTGTGGTGACTACGGTCGCTCTAACGCGGGAGCCCACCACAACACCAACACCGGCGCCAACTCCAGCGCTCCTCCCCGCGCCGACGGCGGCGCCTACACCGACACCGGCACCGGCGGCAACTCCAACGCCGCTCCCCGCGCCGACGCCCACGCCGACACCAACACCAACACCGGCGGCAACTCCAACGCCCCTTCCAGTGCCGACGCCGACGCCAACCCCAACGCCCATGCCGACGCCGACGGCGGAGCCCACCCCAACTCCAGCACCGGCAGCAACTCCAACACCTCTCCCTACGCCGACGGCGAAATCCACGCCGACACCAACACCGGCGGCAACTCCAACACCCTTTCCAACGTCTACGCCTATGCCATCGCCGACTCCGACCCGTCCGGCAGTGGCTACAACGGGAGACGTCAGAATCGAATGTATATTTTACGACGGCGAGGTACGGTCTACCGAGTCCGATGAGTACGTGCAGATCATCAACTCCGGCGCCGAGGCGGTGAACCTGGCCGGCTGGGTGCTCGTCGACTCAGCCGACGGTCGGCCCAGCTTCGTCTTTCCGGCCCTTATCCTGGGCCCCGGAGTTCGGCTTCGGGTATACACCAACGAGGTCCACCCCGAGTGGGCTGGCCTCAGTTTCGAGTCGGGCCGGTCCATCTGGAATAACTCTGATCCGGACACCGCGGCCCTTATCGACGTCCGGGGTAACCAAGTAGCGACGGCCAGCTACCCTCCCGGATGCTGATGACCTGCCGGAACCGTTATCCGCTCCGGTTTTGCTTGCGCCGGGTCGTCGCCGGTATACTCCAACCTTGGAATTCGCAGTTTTGGGCTAGCTGAAAGGGGGTGCCGTATGCGCGCATTGGGCTTGGAAAAGGTCGACGGACCTCTGTTGATGAAGACGTCCCGACGCCGGAGATCGCTCCCCACGATGCGCTGGTCCAGGTGGGCAACATCGGCGTTTGCGGCACCGACCCGAAGATACGGGCCGATCGTATGTAGTTGGATCTGCTGCCGCTGATTATGGGGCACGAAGTCTAAGCCGTGGGCCGTAACGTTAACGCCGTTTAAAGAGCGAAAGGAGGCGGACCGCATTGGAAATCGGAGTGGCCATTCCCAGGTTGCCCGACGGGCCCGGGCTCAAGAATTTTGTGCGAGCGGCCGAGGACCTGAGGTTCGAGTCGGTGCTGGCCGGAGACCACATCGTGCTGCCCACCGGCGGCACCAACCAATACCCCTACACTGCCACGGGAAGCTTTTCCCGACCCGCCGATGAACCGTTCCTCGAAACGATGACGCTGCTGGGCTACCTCGCCGCCTGTACCGACCGCATCAAATTGGGCAGCACAGTTGTGATTCTTCCCTACCGGAACCCGGTGGTGCAGGCCAAGATGTTCGCCTCCCTTGACGTTTTGACCGGCGGCCGCATGATTTGCGGGGTGGGTGTAGGCTGGTTGGAGAAGGAATTCGATACCCTGGGCGTGGACTACACCGATCGTGGCGCCATCACCGACGAGTTCCTGGAGATATTCCGGGTCCTATGGACGGAGCCGGACCCGGTGCACCATGGCAAGTACTTCGATATCGAAGGCATCCAGTTCTACCCCAAGCCGGTGCAAAAGCCCCACATTCCCATCTGGGTGGGTGGCCACACCAATGCCGCTCTCCGTCGCACCGCCAAATTCGGGGATTGCTGGCACACCACGCGGCAGACGCCGGAGTTCGTGGCTGAGCGCCTGCCCTACCTGAAACGGCGACTGGAGGGGGAGGGAAGGGACCCGGCCAGCGTGAGCATTTCTTTGAAACGAAGCCTTCACTTCACCGACATAGGCCTCGGTGAAGCGGAAGCGATTCGTAGCGGCGGGGCATTGGTCACCACCACCCAAAGCGTTATCGACGACCTGTATGCCTGCCAGGAAATCGGCATCGACCAACTGACCTACGACTTCCGGGTAGACGAGTTGGACGATTGCGTTCGGGTAATGGAGCACTTGGCTGACAGGGTATTGCCGGTTGCCCGGCGGCTGGGGTAGGGATCAGGAGGCAACTTCAATTTTTGCTGGGTTAAATAATACCCGCTTTCCTTCGATCATTCCGAATCGCGTTGCCAGCCGCCGGACGGGCTAGAGGCCGCTGTCGCGGAATGCCTTGGCCCTTTTTACCAGTTCCTCGGTGGTGTGGCGCATGGCGGCCAATTGGGACTCGGAGACCTCCCGCTTCACCTGCCCCGGCGCGCCGGTAACGAAGGAACGGGCCGGGATGTCGGCGCCAGACAGCACCGCCGAGTTGGCCGCCACCAAGCATTGTTGGCCCAGGGTGACCCTATTGAGTATGGTGCAGTTGTTGCCCAGCAAGGAGCCGCTGCCCACCCGGTCGCAGTGCAACACCACGCTGTGCCCCACCGACACGTGGTCTTCGATGACCAGCCCGTCGCCGTGGACCACCGATCCTTCCTGTACATTTACATAATCGCCGATCTTGATGGAGTTATCGCCGTCGCCGCGAACGGTAACGCCGGGCCAGATGCTGGCATACTCGCCAATCTCCACGTTTCCGACCACGTAGGCGAATTCGCTCACCCAGGCGGTTTCAGCGACCCGGGGAGTGACGCCGTTGAGGGTTCGAATCAAGCTATTCCTCCTAATTGTTGCAAACCTACCGGACTGGCGGCTCGCCCGGAAATTCCTTAACCGATCCCGGTTAGCGGACGGCTCCGATAGCCCGGCGGGCCTCACGGTCCATGTCGCGGTTGATTATGGCGCGGCGCTTGTCGTATTGCCGCTTGCCGCGGGCCAGACCTAGGGCCACCTTGGCCACATGGCGTTTGATGTAGACTCGGAGCGCCACTACGGTCAGTCCCTTCTCGGCGACGGCGCTGTCCAGTTCCTTTATCTCCCCGCGGTGCAACAATAGCTTGCGAGGGCGCCGCGGGTCGTGATTGAACTGGCTCGCCGGGTCGTAGGGAGCAATGTAGGTATTCAGCAGCCACATCTCGCCGTCCCGGGTCCTCGCGTAGCCGTCGCTCAGGTCCACTTTGCCCGCCCGGATGGACTTGATCTCAGTGCCGGTCAGAACCAAGCCGGCCTCGTAGCGCTCCATTATTTCGTAATCGAAGAACGCCCGGCGGTTGGTGGCGGCCGTGCGGAACCCATCCCCATCCTTGCGGTTGCCGGCGGGCTTGGCAGTTTTGCTTTTTGTCCCTTGTTTTGTCTTTACCATAGCGGTTAGCTAGCCTCCGCAATCTGCTCTTTCAGGACCTCTATAGCGCGGTCCAATTGCGGGTCTTCGTCCTCGTCTTCCGATTCTTCTTCGATGATGTCTGGATCAATCCCCTCACCCTCGATAAGGGTGCCATTGGGAGTGTACCACCGGGCCGTTGTGAAATTGACGCCCGACCCGTCGGACAGGGCCCAGAGGTTGTTCACGCTTCCCTTACCGAAGGTGGTGGTGCCGATTACCGGGGCCCGGCCGTAGTCCATGATGGCCCCGGCAAACACCTCGCTGGCGCTGGCGCTGAACTCGTTGACCAACACTACAACCGGGGTGTTAAGGGCCATGCCGCCGGACTCGGCCTTCCACTCCTTCCGGTTGCCCTGAGCGTCGATTTGGTAGAGCACCAAGCCGCCGTCGATGAATTGACCGGTAACGTCCACCACCGACGATACCAAGCCGCCGGGGTTGTTGCGAAGGTCCACCACCAGTCCCACGCCCTGGGAGCGCTCGAATCGCTCCAGCGCGCGTTGCAATTCGTCGTTGGTGGTCCCGCTAAACCCGCTGAGCCGGAGATGGCCGATACGCCCCACCTGCATCAAGAGGTTTACGCTGGTTAGCTGGATGACGCCACGTTCGATGTCCAACTCCGCCAGTTCACCCGAATTGCGTTTCCGTACCAAAAGCCGCACGATCGTACCTTTTTCGCCCCGGATCAGTCCCACGACCTCCAGCAAACTCAGACCTTCGATTCCTTCTCCGTTCACCTCCAGGATCACGTCCCCCGGCTTGAGCCCGGCTTTTTCCGCCGGCGTGTCCGGCATGGGCGCCAAGATAGTAATAGCGCCATCTCGTAATCCCACTTCCGCTCCGATTCCTTCGAAAAAGCCTTGGATGTCCTGGCGTTCCAAGGGGGCCCGTTCCCGGTCCAAGAAGGCAGCGTATGGATCATCCAACGCGGCCAGCATTCCGCGGATCGCGCCGTCGCTTATGATTAAAGGATCGATGCTCTCCCGGTCGATGTGCTCCCGTTGCAGCAGCGCCCAAACTTCTGCCAGCCGGGCGAATTCCGGCGGGAGCCCTTCTATTGGAACATTGGCTTGGGTAACATTCGTTTGGGTATCCTGCCCCGGAGACGGGGAATCCTGAGCCCCGTCACGGCCGCCTCCCCCTCCGGAACAGGCCATGGCGACGGCCGCCACCACGGCCACGAAAAACCAGACCGGGTTGGCAGGGTGGAAGATTGACCTGAGCAACAACGGCCTCCTAATCGCCGGGCAGGGCGAAACGCCGTGGTTAACGGTTTAGTCGCGCCCGAAACTTGGCCCACAATTGTAACATAGGGGTCTTGGTATCCCTTCGGAATCGACAGAGCCACGAAGGCAGGCTCGTTGACACTCAAATTGTCAAACTGCTAGCATGGCCGAATCCAGCCACTGCCCTCCGACGCCCCGTTTGCGGTACAGGAAGGTTATTCTTGCCAGGAATTTCGTCTTTTGGTGGCTATGTGCCCCGGTACCGCTTGGGCGCTGCAACCGAAGGCTGGAATTCTTCCGTTGAACGCTCCATCGCCAACTTCGACGAGGACAGCGTGAGCATGGCAGTGGCGGCCGGCATCGATTGCTTGAAAGGTCGAGACCGTCAAGAGATCGATGGCCTTCTGTTCGCCACCACTACGCCCCCCTACGCCGAGAAGCAGTGCGCGTCCATCATCGCCAATGCCTTGGACCTGCGGCGGGACATTTTCTCCGCCGATATCACCGACGTGCTGCGGGCCGGGACCACCGCCCTCAAATCGGCCTTAGACTCAGTGACCGCCGGCTCGGCCAGTAACGTCCTGGTAATCGCCAGCGATAATCGCCAAGGCCCGCCGAAGGGCGACGCCGAGCGAAATTCCGGGGACGGCGCCGCTGCTTTCGTGGTTTCGCGGGAGGACGTAGTCGCCGAACTGGATGGCTTCTACACCATCACCGAGAACATGATGGACACTTGGCGCAGTGCCGGCGACTTCTTCGTCCGCTCTTGGGAGGACCGTTTTAGCATCGAAGAAGGGCTGGAACGCATCCTGGGGGACGCGATAACCGGTTACCTGGAGAAACAAGGAATCTCGGTTAAAGACATCGCCAAACTGGCCCTATACGCCCCCGACGGCCGCCGCCATGCCCAATTGGTCCGCCAGATGGGCTTCGCTGCTGAACAGGTGCAAGACCCTCTGTTCGGCCAGTTGGGCAACACGGGCTCCGCATTCCCCCTGATGCTGCTGGCCGGTGCCTTGGAGACCGCCGTTACCGGCCAGTTGATCGTCACGGCCTCCTATGGGGATGGCAGCGACGTACTGGGGTTCCGGGTTACTTCCAATGCGGCCAACCACCGTTCCGCCGCCGGAGTAAGCGGCTACTTGGCCGCCAAACAGGTGCTGGACAGCTACGAGACCTACGCACGGTGGCGGGATGTTTGGATTACGGACGCCGCGTCCCGGCGGCCCCAAGCGCAGTCGCCCTCGGTTTCGGCCTTGTGGCGTGAGGGCGACCGTAATATTCGCTTCTACGGCGCTTCCTGCAACCATTGCGGCTACCGGCAATACCCGCCGCAGCGGGTCTGCGTTAAATGCCAGACCCGGGACGACGCCACGCCGGTCCGTCTAAGCGATCAGCTAGGCCGGGTATTCACCTACTCGCTGGACTACCTGGCTGGCACCACCGATACGCCTCTGGTCATCGCCGTCGTCGATTTCGAAGAGGGGGGCCGGGTGTTGTGCATGATCACCGACCGGGAGTTGGGCGAAGTCAGGGTTGATCTTCCCGTAGAAATGAGTTTCCGAAAGCTGCGGGTCGTGAACGGCATCCACAACTACTATTGGAAAGCCATACCCCGGCGGCCGGCGCCGTAGTCCGTCAGACCCGCATTCGACGCCCAACAGAGAACCCGTGAGGGACCGGTAAGGAGGGACCGATGGCTGGAATCAAAGACCGTGTGGCGATTATTGGCATGGGATGCACCAAGTTCGGCGAACGGTGGGACGCCGACGCAGCCGACCTTATGGTGGAGGCAGCCTACGAGGCTTACGCCGATGCCGGCGTCGAAGGCAAAGACATTCAGGCCGCTTGGCTGGGAACAGTCTCATCCTTCCGCACCGGGCAGCCTTTGGCCGCGGCGTTGAAGCTGGACTACATCCCAATTTCCCGTGTCGAAAACGCCTGCGCCACCGCCACCGACGCCTTTCGGAACGCTTGCTACGCCGTGGCCGCCGGAATCTACGACATCGTTCTGGCGATGGGGGTGGAAAAGCTGAAGGACTCCGGCTATTCCGGCCTCGCCATCGGCGAATCGCCCGGTTCCGATGTCGCGCCGCCGGTACCGCCTCCTTCTCAATTTGCCTTGGCCGCCACGCGCTATTTCCACGAGTACAACATTCCCTTTGAAGAGGGGAAGCGCACGTTGGCCCAGATTGCGGCCAAGAACCACCACAACGGCACCATGAGCCCCAAGGCCCACTTCCAGCGGGAGGTTAGCACCGACCAAGTGGTAAATGCGCCAATGGTTGCGTGGCCGCTGGGGTTGTTCGACTGTTGCGGAGTGAGCGACGGCGCGGCGGCGGCGATTATAACCACCCCTGAAATTGCCAAGACCTTCCGAGACGACTACATCTTGGTGAAGGGGCTGGGGCTTTCGGTCGGCGCCTTCGGCATCATGAACGATGACTGGGACTTTACCCATTTCCCGGAATCGGTTCGGGCCAGCCAAGCCTGCTACCAAGAAGCCGGAATCGGGGACCCTCGCACGGAAATAGACCTGGCAATGGTCCACGACTGCTTTACTATCACCGAGCTGATCATTTACGAAGACTTGGGGTTCAGCCCCCGAGGCCGAGCCAGCGCCGATGTTGCTGCGGGCACGTTCACCCTGGAAGGCGACCTTCCGGTCAATACCGACGGTGGCCTGAAATGTTTCGGGCATCCCATAGGGGCCAGCGGCATCCGCATGATCTACGAGGTCTACAAGCAGCTACAGGGTAAAGCCGGTGACCGCCAGCTAAAGAAGGCGGACCTCGGCCTGACCCACAACCTGGGCGGCCGTCCGGGCTCCTTCACCTGCTCGGTAGCAATGTTTGGGACCCGCGACTAGCGGGGCAGCCCGACCGGGGCCTAACCCCGTTGCATAACGATTCCGCTGATAGCTCTTTTTGCGGGTGGCTATACATAATCTGATTTTTGTCTTAAAATACACCTGCGAAAAGGTTGAACCGGCCGGTTGTTGGTTGATATAACGCTACGTGACGGTAGTGGATGTGGTGAGGGGAGTGGCTGTTTCTCAGTCGATTGTCCGGCCCGGCGAATCGTTGAAAGCCCGCGCGGTGCAGCTCTCTGCCCGCGGCTCCGATATTTCTTTCGTTATCGACAGCGAAGCCCCCTTCGACCAGGTAGCCGAAGAACTGCGGTCCAATCTGGCGGCAAACGTCCGCCTGTTCTCCAAGGGAAACGTCAGCGTAGACGCTGGCCGGCGCTTGATGTCCCCCGGCGAGTTGGGGCGTATTCGCCAAATAATTGAGAGCCGGTCGGGACTCACCGTTACCCGGTTCTGGTGTTCCCCGGATGCTTTGGATGGGGCTTCTCACAATCAGGAGCCGGTCCATTGTGAGCCGGTGTCCTTGGAAACGCCCGCCCCGCCACTAGTTCAGGCGGACATGACCGCCGTTGATGCGCTCCCGCTGGAGCCTTTCTTCGGACCCGGCGCTGCTGGCTACAACCCCCCATCCGCGGCAATGGCAGCAGAGAAGCCGGCCGAAGGACCTAGCCGCAACCGGACCGAAGCCCTGTTGATCAAGGCCACCTTCCGCTCTGGTGAGATCGTTCACCATCCGGGCGACGTGGTAGTGATGGCCGACGTCAACCCGGGCTCCGAGATCCATGCCGATGGCGACATCGTCGTGCTGGGCGCGTTAAAAGGGCTGGTCCATGCCGGGGCGTCAGGCGATACCAAGGCGGTGATCATCGCCATGGAGTTGGCATCACCCCGGGTGCAAATCGGGCCCTACGATTCCATCGCGCCGCCGCCGCGCAACTCCAGGTCCAAATCACCCGCGTCCCGCCCAAAAATCGCCTACGTACGTCGGCGTTCCATCTACGTGGCTCCCTTTGTGGGCCGGTTCGCGAGATACACCAAAGGAGTACCTTATGAAGGGTAGGACAATCGTCCTGACATCGGGCAAAGGCGGGGTGGGCAAGACCACCGCGACCGCCAACATCGGCACCGCTTTGGCCATGCGCGGCCATAAAGTGGTGGTGGTCGACACCGACATCGGGCTCAGGAACCTAGATGTCATCATGGGCTTGGAGAATCGTATCGTCTACGACTTGGTCAACGTCATCGAAGGGCGCTGCAAGCTGCGCCAAGCAATGATCAAGGACAAGCACGACTTGGAGCTGTACTTGATTCCAGCCGCTCAGACCCGGGACAAGGACAGCATCGACGCCGAACAGCTACGGGAAATGTGCGTCGAACTGGAACAGGATTTCGACTACGTGCTGATCGACTGTCCGGCAGGCATCGAGCAAGGGTTCAAGAACGCCACCACCGCGGCCCAAGAGGCCGTTATCGTAACGACTCCCGAGGTTGCGGCCATCCGCGACGCTGACCGGGTGATCGGGCTCTTGGAGGCCGCCGGCTTGCACCGTCCCAAGCTGATCATCAACCGGATCGCCGCCGACATGGTGCGCCGCGGCGACATGATGGACCAGAAAGACGTAACCGAGCTGTTAGCAGTCGAGGTGGTGGGCTTGGTTCCAGCCGACGAACGCACGGTGGTCGCCGCCAACCGGGGCGTCCCGGTGGTCCACGATTCCCGGTCTCCGGCAGGCGCCGCCTTCGGTCGCATCGCAGCCCGGATCGACGGCGACGACCTGCCGCTGGTGGACGTAACCCCCAAAGCCGGCTTGCTGAACAAAATTCGGGAGTTGGTGGGAGCCAACGGGAGGGCCTATTCCCATGCGTGAGCTATTGCGTTGGTTAGTAGGCCTCCGGGACGAGAACTCCAAAGACACGGCGCGGAACCGCCTGCGTCTTGTCTTAATCCAAGACCGGATCGAGTTGGCGCCGGAAAAAATGGAAGCTATGAAACGTGAAATCTGGCAGGTAGTATCTCGCTACATGGTGGTGGAAGACGACTTCCTGGAGTTCGAGGTACGCCGCTTGGACGAGCTGATCCTGCTGGTTTCCAACATCCAGGTCAAAGACCTGAGCGACCTCGCCACCGCCCCGTCGAGTTAGTCCCGAACGTCTTTTCGACGTTTTCCCCAATCCCCTTACCAGTAGGTTGGGCAATTTCGAGGAACTATTCCGAACTTGTGGGCGGTTGGTTTGGATGCAGTCGACGTTCAACAGGCCCGACAGATTCCGAAGGCTGCGTAGCCGCCCCCCATTCAAACCGCTGGAGCGAACGGCGCCAGTGGACAACCCATAGCCACAACGTTACGCTAACGACACCCTTGACTGGTCCCTCTATCTGGTCGTTGGATATCAGTGACGGACTCTCGATTCCAACCGGCATGAGCGGACCGATAGAGTTACAGTACCATCAAGGGAACAACAGCACACCACGGGACGAGAGAAAGACATGGACAACGAACTTAAAGACAGGGTGAGCGCCATCGTACGCGAAACCCTCAACGGGAAGTTCAAAGACGAGTTCACATTCGAGCCCATAGCCGTGGTCGAGGACATCGATGAATTTATCGATGACGAACAGGAGTACATTGAGATTTTTATCGTATTCGATGGTGACCCGGAACGCCTAGATCCCGGTTGGACATCGGGGTTCATCAGGCACATCCGGCCACAACTCATCGAAGCAGGTGCGTGGCAGGTCCCAATTCCCTCATTCATTGAGAAGTCGGAATGGCTAAGTGCATTTGACGATTTACGTAGACTACACCCAGACCTGAACCGTGAGACCCCTTAGTTTCATTCAAACAGCGAAGCTACTAGCCGCAACAAGGTCGGCAGGCCGCCCGGTGGACACCAACTTGCGCCGGGCGGTAAGTACGACTTACTACGCCCTGTTTACATGTTTGGCCAACGCATGCGCTGACACCTTGGTAGGTGGTTCCAGCTCCGACAGGAGCGACAGAGCATGGACCCAAGTCTACCGTTCTTTAGAACACCACCCCGCCCGTGACCGATGCAATTCAGCATCCAAACTGAACTTCCCACCAGACATCCAGGACTTTGCGCAAAGGTTCTCAATAGGGCAACGGCTGCGGGAACGCGCCGATTACAACCCGGACGCTGTATTTACGAAATCCAACGTGATCAGGAACATCGCCGACGCCGAGCGCGTAATACGCAATTTCAACCGTTGCCGAATCAAAGACCGCCGAGCATTTGCGGTATACGTGCTCCTACGAAAGCGTGACTGACCTTAACGACTCACTTTGACATCCCAACCAAGTCGCCCGCTCTTTGAGGACAGGCATTAGTTCCGCGGCTCGCCCCATGGACTCCGAGATGGATTTCGTTCTTACCCAGACTGGCATAGTGTTGTTGCTGACCAGCTTCCTAAGTAATGCTGTTGCTAATGGGTTTCCGCCCCGCCTATTATGGCGCCATGATGGAAACTCACGACCGGACGGTCCTCACCAACTGCACCCTGATCGATTGCGTTGACCCCGCCCCCAAGCCGCAGTCGACCGTGGTTATTGCCAACGGCCGGATTGAGAGTATTGTGAGCGGCGCGCCGCAGGTCGCCAGTCCGGCGGGCCGGGTCATAGACCTTGACGGCGCCTATCTTTTGCCTGGGCTGTGGGACGTTCACATTCACCCCGAGTACCCGAACCCGCCCGGTACCACCGTGGCCCAACTTACGGCTTGGTTCGGTCAGAATCTTATCCGCGGATTGACCGACGCGGGAGTGACTGCAGTTCGTTGCGCCGGCGCCGGCCACTTCATGGACGTGGCCTGGAAGCGGGCCTTCGAAGCCTCCACCCACGGTCCGGGCCCGGCAGGCCCTCGGGTTTTCGCTGCCGGTAACTTCCTGACCACGACGGGCGGCCACTTCCTGACCTCCGGCCACGCCCGTGAATGTGACGGTCCTTACGGTTTTGTTGAAGCCATCCGGGAACAGATCAAAAACGGGGTCGACCATATCAAGTTGAACTTGTCCGGCGGCATCATGGGCCCCTTCTGGGACCGGCACTTGGACTCGTTCCTGCTTACCGCCGAATTGGAGGCGGCGTTCGCAATCTCCCGTCAACGCGGTTTCAAGGTAATGGCCCACGCCACCAACCCCGACGCGGTCAAATCGGCCATCCGCTTGGGTGCCCACACCGTGGAACACGGCTACGTCATGGACGACGAGTGCGTCCAAGCGTTCATCGACAGCGGGACCTGGTACGTTCCCACCTTGGCCATCACCCACCTCACGCCCGGCCAAGCCCTGACCAGTTGGGAACAAGACTACGTGGAACGCAAGGCCTTGCCCCCCGACCTGGTATTCCGCGCCGACGCCGCGGCCGAAGAACATCAGCAGTGGTTCCGGACCGCTCTGGACGCCGGGGTCAAGATGGCCCTGGGTTCGGACGTCTTCCCTTTGCGGGACTCGGCGTTGCTGGAATTGGGCCTCTGGGTCAAGAATGGCGCCACGCCCATGCAGGCCCTCGCCGCCGCCACCAAGAACGCCGCCGAGCTGTGCGGCATGGGCTCAGAGTTGGGCACCGTGGAAACCGGCAAGCTGGCCGACCTCATCGTGGTCGGCGCCAATCCCTTGGACGATATTCAGAACCTCCGCCAACTGCTGCTGGTATTCAAAGAGGGGCGGCTGGTAGCTGACCACCGCCCTCTATAGTACCCACGAGTACCCACGTTTAGTGGCCACGACCTGATATTACCGTCCGAAATCGCCTGAAGCGGGCCCAAAGTGGCGGCAGATGCCCGGTGGGGACCAGACGAGCCGGTTTGCCAGCCTCTAATCCGCGTTTTATACTGGCGCCAACAACTGGGATCGGCATGAGCCTGACCCGCCGGCGCTCGCCACTGAAGGAGGCCAGTTTTGCCTGGAGATAAACTCAATATCGGCAACGTTGAAATCACCTCATTGTCCGACGGGCTCTTGGAGTTCGACCTCTGCAACTTTTTTCCTGCCATTCCCAGCGAGGACTGGCATGGCCACGAACACCATTTGACCGCGGAGGGCAACGTCCGCTTCAACTTGGCCTGCTTCTTGATCAGGTCCGAGGGCCGCACCATCGCCGTGGACACCGGCATGGGCCCCAAGCAGGGGCCGGAGACGCCTTGGGGCGAACTGCTGGATAACTTTGCTGCTCAAGGGGTAGCCCCGGAGGAGGTGGACATGGTGGTGATGACCCATGCCCACCGGGACCACATTGGTTGGAATCTGACATCACTGGACGGGGGTTATGCGCCCACCTTCCCCAACGCCCGTTACTACGTGAGCGCCCTCGATTGGGAGGCGTGCCACGACCCGGAGCTCATCGAGGCCCGCTTCCCCAACGCCCCAGATTGTGTCTGGCCCTTGGAGGGGCTGGGGGTGTTGGAGCTCATGGATGGTGAAACCCAACTGACCGGCGAAATCACCACTCTCCCCACGCCGGGCCACACGCCGGGGCACATGAGCCTGATGATTGCCTCCCAGGGTGAGCAGGGGTTGGTGTTGGGCGACGTGCTTCACAACACCGTCCAGATCGAGAACACAGACTGGGTTTCCCGGGCCGACATCGACCCCGAGCAGACCCGCATCACCCGCCGCGACATAATGGACCGCTTGGAGCGAGACGGCATCCCAGTCGCCGCCGTCCACATGGCCGCCCCCGGGTTCGGCCGGATCGTCCGTACCGAAAATCGCCGTTACTGGCAAGCGCTGTAGGAGTATTAATCATGGCCAAGAATGGGTTCAAGATAATCGACGCCGAACTACACGTTATGGAACCAGTGGACCTGTGGGAGAAATACATTGACCCGGAGTTCAAAGACCGGGCTCCCCGTCGGCTCAACGAACGTCGCTGGGACATACGCACCGTCGTCGAAGGCGACGTGATGGCCAGCATGAGCGACTACAACTGGCCGGCCCGAAGCAACGAGGAGGAAGACACCCTGGCGGAGCGGTACGCCGAAGAAATCGCCGTCAACTTTGACCCGGCTTCTCAGATTCGAGCGATGGACAGGGAGGGGCTGGATCTAGCGGTGCTTTACCCCACGTCTGGCATGTACATCACCGCCCGTAACGGAATGGACCCCCGCTTCGCCGAAGCCGCCTGCCGAGCCTACAACAATTGGCTCTACGATTACATCCAGGAGGGTGGCCCCAGCCGGATGTTCGGCGTGGCGGCCCTCTCGCCCCACGACGTGGAAACGGCTGTTCTCGAAGCCCAACGCTGCGTCCGGGACCTCGGCTTCAAGGCAGTGTTCCTGCGGCCAAACATGTACAACGGGCGTTCCTGGCACGACCCTCATTACGATCCGCTGTGGGCCACCGTGCAAGACTTGGGCGTTCCGGTCGGCTTCCACGAGACCACTGGCTCCCGTATGCCCGCCGCCGGCGCCGACCGGTTCCCCGACGACCTGGGCATCGCTCACATCGCCACCCACTCCATTGAGCAGATGATGTGCTGCATGGACATCATCATGGGCGGCGTAATGGAACGATTCCCACGGTTGCAGTTCGCCTTCCTGGAAGGCCAATGCGGTTGGCTGCCTTTCTGGCTGGGCCGCATGGATGAACACTACGAGTGGAGAAGCCCTTACGGAGAAATGGAGCAGCTGAAGATGCTGCCGTCCGAGTACTTTAACCGGCAGGGCTACGCCGCCGTCGAGTGCGAAGAGGCGTTCGTCTCCCATGTGGTGGAAGCGGCCGGCGACGAGCGCCTGCTCACCACCAGCGACTATCCCCACGGCGACGCCAAATACCCTCACACCATCGATACTTTCCTGAAGCTGCCCCTTTCCGACGAAAGCAAGCGCCGCATTCTCTGGGATAACCCCGCCAGGCTGTATCAGCTAGCCTGAAATAGATCAAACGCTGCGGCCGCCGCGGAACAAGAGGGAGGCAAAGAGCGGACCGATCCCGTCTTTGCCTCCCTACGTATTCTCCACCTTCACATTACCGCCGGAGGAAAGTGATGCGCGTCGGGTTTATTGGCACCGGCAACATCGGCGCCCCCATGGCCGCCAACATCCTCAACGCCGGGTTCGAGCTGGTGGTCCATGACATTGTCAAAGAAAAGGCCGAACCGCTAATCGGCCAAGGCGCTCATTGGGCCGATTCGCCCCAAGAGTTGGCCGCCCAGTGCGGCGTAATTTGCTCCTGTCTGCCTGGACCGGCGGAAATGGAACCGGTGACCCTCGGCCCCGGCGGCATCCTGGAAGGGGCTAAGGAGGGATCGGTCTACATCGACCACACCACCAACTCACCCCTCTTGGTCCGGCGGGTCCACCAAGCATTCGCGGAGAAGAGTGTGGCCATGCTGGACGCCCCGGTCAGCGGAGGAGTCGAGGGAGCCATGGTCCGCGATCTGCTGGTCATGGTCGGCGGCGACGAAGAAACGTTCCAACGATGCCTCCCGGTCTTGGAAGCAATCGGGGAACGGGTCAAGCACACCGGAGGCATCGGCAATGGCTGCATTTGCAAGATCATGCACAACACCGCCGTGTTTTGCGCCGATATGGCCATGAACGAATGTTGGACGCTGGCGATAAAATCGGGGGTGCCGCCCGATACCATAGTCGATGTGTTCCGAAACGGCGCCATCGGCCGGATGAGCAATCTGAGCACGCGGCTGCCCGACACTTTCTTCCGCGGCGATTTCAACCCCCGGTTTGCGCTTCGCATTGCTCAGAAAGACCTGGGGCTCGGCGCCGAGCTGGCCGATGCATTCGGTGTGCCCATGCCTCTGGCTGAAGTGTGCCGCGATCTCTACATCCAAGCCATGGAGCGCGGTTGGGGAGACCGGGACAGTTCCATCGTTCTCACGTTGCAAGAAGAGCGCTCCGGGGTGGAAGTGAGGCTGCAGAACCCCGAACGGCCCGCATGAAGCGGCCAGCCCACCAAGAACCCCGGAACACCGGAAGCGTCCAAGACCGGGTCCCGTCAGCGCAATTCAGCCACCGCTTCAACCTCTACCAAGCAGGCTGGGTCGGCCAAGCCGGCCACCACCACCGTGGTGCTGGTGGGGCGCCCCTCGGCGGGCAGCAACGATTGGCGCACCTCGCGGATTGGGGCCAAGTTCTCGGCGCCAACCACGTAGGTGTTGGTCTTGACGATGTCCTGCAGGGTTCCGCCGGCCGCCCTCACGGCGATTTCCAGGTTCGCCCACACTTGGCGTATCTGGGCCGCGGGATCGCCGGGATACAAAGTCTTGCCGTCCAAGCCGCGGGACAACTGTCCCGCGATATAGACGGTTTTGCCAACCTTGACAACATGGTTGTAAAGCTGGGCAGGAGGGGCGGCCAAGTCCGGCGGGTTGATAAATTGGCGGGTCATGGGCAAACTCCTTGGCGAATATACCGGCTTTAGCATATCGCCGGTCTGGGATATGATAGCAACTAATACCCAACTTTAGTCCGGCAGTCCCGACGGCCCCGCCAGTCGGGCCCCTCAGGGTTGGCCGCTCTTGGAGGTAAGTGAATGTTAGCGTTAGTTGGTGGAACGCTGATCGACGGCGCCGGCCGCAACCCCATACCCGACTCCACAGTTTTGGTTGGTGACCAACATCGCATCGAGGCTGTCGGGCCCCGGGCCGCCGTCCCAGTCCCGGACGGCTATACCCAAGTGGACATAACCGGCAAGACCCTCCTGCCCGGATTGATCGATTGCCATGACCATCTTGCCTCCTTCACCTACGACATGGCGAGCCGTTGGGGGCTGTCGGAGCCGCGCAGCACCCGCACCGTGCGCATTGCCCGGGCGTTGGAAGACACACTTCGCACCGGCTACACCACGGTCCGGGACTGCGGCTGGCTGGACGCCGGGTTCCGGGTAGCCGTGGAACAGGGATTGATAGCCGGGCCCCGGCTGTTGGTAGCCGCGGGACCCTTGGCGCCGACCCACGGAGTGGCTGACCGTCCCGCACCATCGGGCTACCGGCGGACTGACACGCCCGACCCAAACATACCCAACGGCATCGCCGACGGCGTAGACGGAGTCCGGGCCGCCGTGCGGGAAAACGCGCGGGCGGGCGCCGACGTGACCAAGGTTTTCCAGACCGGTTTCGGCAACGCGATACATCGCGACTCCACCGCCGCCTACAGTCTGGAGGAGTTGCGCGCCTTGGTGGAGGAGTCCCACGCCCAAGGCCGCAAGGTGGCCTGCCACGCCATCGGCGGCCCAGGACTGCGCACCGCCGTCGAAGCCGGGGTCGATTCCATTGAGCACGGGTGCTACCTCGACCTAGAGCCTGACCTGTTGAAGATGATGGCCGACCAGGATATCTACTTGGTGCCCACCCTGGCCGTGTTCACCTTTCACGAGACAAGGGGCAACCCTGTAGCCCAAGCGGAGTCTGCGGCCTTCAAACACCATCATGTGGAGACGGTGCAAAAAGCGCTCGACGCCGGGGTCAAGGTAGTGGCCGGCACCGACGCCGGGGGCTGGGTCCACGGTAACAACGCCCAAGAGCTGGAGTTGCTGGTGGCTGCCGGAATGACTCCTATGCAGTCCCTGATAGCCGGGACCAGTTGGGCCGCCGGCTGCCTGGGGCTTGGCTCCGAACTGGGCACAATCGAGACTGGCAAACTGGCCGACCTGGTGGTGGTGGACGGCGACCCTCAGGCCGACATCACCATTCTCCAAGATAATCACCGGATCCAGTTGGTGATAAAAGAGGGACAGGTCTATCACGATTCCTTGGCCGGAGCCGCCTAAGAAACCACCTCGATAGCGTCTGCCATGCGCCAAAAAAACTCCACGTTCTCCGCGGTGAACGTCCTATCCCTGCCAGTAGAAGCGGCTGTAGAGCCCGTGCTTGCCCTCGGCCACCCAGTTCAGGCCGCCGCCAGTCACGTTCTGGTTGGAGCGGGCCAAAACGTGCTCCGGACCGTGGACCACGTTGCGCAGGTTGGTGATCGTTGCCACGCCTTCCCGGTCGCCGCCCCGGATCGCTTCCACCTCTAGGAATAGCTGCTCCGACACCTTGAGAGAACGCGATCTGGCGTCGATGGTAATTTCCAGCGGTTTCCGGCCGATCTCGGCATAACGCCCGCCATGAAAGAACTGGGCCAATCGCCCCCAAGGGCCGCCGGCCTCTCCGTTGAATATTGATTGGAGGGCGTCGAATTGTTCTTCGTTGGCTTGGTCGTCGATGTACAGCACCGCCGTCCAGTCGCCATCGGCCATGGTCGGCCCCGGGGAGTGTACGAACACCACGGCGCTCAGGCCGGCCAGACCGGTATTCCCGAACCGGCCCCGTTCTATGGTGAGGCCCCAGATAGCCTCGCAATAGGGATTGGTGGGGGGCTGGCGAAAGGTAACGTGGCAGGGACACAGCAGGTTGCAGTTGCACCCTTCGAACAGGTCTCCCTCAGCCCACCAAGTCTGGCTATCGGGTCGTTTGTCGTGCGGTTTGTCGGTCTTTTCCATACTTGGCTCAGTTATGAAACGAGGGAGCAAGATCGCCGTCTTGCTCCCTCGCTCCGGTTGCCAACTCCGGGTTAAGTTTAGAACATCGTGCTGTCGCTAACGTCAACGCCCCAGACGATCTTCCGCATCCGGTCGCGGAAATCGAACAGGGCTTGGTCGTCCTCTGGCCGGTCGAGCACGTCCTTGTTTTCCTTAATGTAGTCGATGAACCCGTCCAGGGCCGCCGCCTCCCGGGTCCCGGTGGGAATCTTGAAGAACTCGGCGTTGAAGGTTGGCAACTCGCCGGGGCCGAAGTAGCCGGTGGCGTAGGAGCCGGTGCTCTCTTCGTTGAGAGTATAGCCTTCCAGGTCATGGGTCCCTTTGCCCAAGACCAGACCGGTCTGGATGTAGTGCTCCATCACGGACTTGGCGCCGTACTTGTTGATGGGGCAGACCTTCATGCAAATGGCGCAGCCCTCGTACCTTGACATAACCGGACGACAGCGCTTGTACACGAGTTTGTTTTTTTCCACGCCGCGCCACCATATCTTCTCCCGCATCAACGCGCGGCCGGGGCACCGGTTGACGCACACCTGGCAGACTTGGCAGAAGGCGTGGAAGCCGTAGTCCACTGGCTCGTCGAATGTGACCGGGGCATCGGTGGTAATGATCTGGAGGCGGCATCGGGCCCCGGCGTGGGGGGTGAGTAACTGGCCGTTGGCGCCCAACTGGCCCAGCCCGGCGGCGACGAACATCGGAATGGTGGCCGCGCTGTGGTTGCTGGGGCCGTGGACTTGGGCATGGTAACCCAAGGAGCGGATGTAATCGCATAACTCCAAGCCCATCGGAGCCTGGATCTCGTAGGTGCCGTAGTGGCCGTGCTCGGCAGCCATGCTGGGGGCGGACTGGGTTTCCTCGAAGTCCTGTTCCAAGGCCAGACATATGGCGTTGGGGTATTTCACGTGGGCCCGGCGGTCCTCGTAGACATATCGGAGATCGTGAGCGGTGAAACCGACCTCGAGGTAGCCCATCTCCCGGGCCCGCTGACGGACCAACTCGGTAACGTCCTTGCCGGTGGAAACGCCCGTGGGCTCAAGTTCGCCGGTGCGGTTCATCAGCGGATAGAACTCCTCCATAACCGTGTCGTGCTCGACCTTGTAGGCCTTCATGGCTTCGGTGCCCACGTCGGGCGCCCACTCGGTGTCGGCGGCGTGTTCCACCTGTTGGCGTTGCAGAGGGTACTCGCGGCTGTAAAAATCGATGTCCTTTCTGACCATTGGGATGCCGGGAACGGTTTCCAATTCCTCCGGCACCGGTATTTCCACCGGGTCGTCTCCGTATCTGCGGCCCGGCCGCACCACGACGTGGCCCGTTTTCAACATAACTGAACTCCTATCGGGACATTGCTACGGATACCGGCGATTGTGCCGGACGGCAATCTTGATGTCAACATAACCGGAGTTAGATTAACCGCAGAGAGCGCGGAGATTTTTATAATACGTAGTGGTCGCCTCGCTTACTGTGTGAACAAATGGATGATCGCAATGCAGTGTTGGGGTGAATAATTCTCCAAGCGGCGACTTAATCATGGCCGGCATCACGGGGCGTAACGTCAGTGATGGGTTGAATCCGCAGCGTCTAGGTCCCCTTCCTCGGATGGTGGGGGCTCATCATCGTCGCCGTCGGCTTGGTCCGCTTCTTCTTGCGACGGTTCTCCTTCCGGCGAGGACGGGGGCGCATCATCGGCGTCGTCGGCTTGGTCCGCTTCTTCTTGCGACGGTTCTCCTTCCGGCGAGGACGGGGGCGCATCATCGGCGTCGTCGGCTTGGTCTGTTTCTTCTTGCGACGGTCCTCCTTCCGGCGGGGCTTGGTCCTCTTCTTCTGGCGATGGTTCTCCGTCCGGCGGGGCCTGGGGCGCATCATCGTCGCCGCCGGCTGAACGACCGTTGAAGATGCGTTTTCTCAGTGAAACGAGGAACGCAACAACCGCCAAGATGAACCGCAACACAAACTCCACCGCGATGAGAAGCAGTAAATAGTAGAAGATGCCCTCCCGGTTGTCATTGGCCTCCTTCAGTACCTCTATGGACTCGTCAATCTTGAAGAAGGACGCATCAATCAGGAAAATCGCCAGTACCGCGAAGGGCAGAATCTTGGCTAGGTCCCGGGACAGGTCTTCGTTGTAGTATGCGGTCACACGAATGGCGCTGACCGTGGCCAAGGCTATCAGCAGAATATCCGCAAACGGCTGGCCTCTCGAGAGGAAAGTCAAGATTAACGTGAGGACTGCGAACCAGAAAAAGGCGAACGCCGGAAATAAGATAACGTATTTCGCGCCGTACATGACGACCTGGAGGAAGCCCCGCACCCACTGGTGGCGCGACTCTTCATACTTGGACAGGTCCAACTCGAACATGTCCCGGGAGGCAACGAACCGATAGAACTTGAAAACAAAAAGGGCGTACACGGCGATGCCGAGGACATAGGTCGCCGCAGGCCACAGCAAATCAAAAGCATCATCTATATTCAGCCCGTTGGGGAAAATTGCGCCAAAATCGATAGGTTCCATCATCTACCCTTCAACCCTTCGATTGGGACACGGCCTGCGGGCCATTTAGGGAAAACCTGTCGCGACAGAGACAGGGTTTGGAATACATACGTAAGCTGGTTACTGAGGAGGGCGGCACCGCCGATAGTGCCGCCGGCGGACATGTCGCCCGATAACCAGGTCCAGGAGCTTGTCGGAGTTACATAACTGATGGTACAACTACCGGAAGCAGGTAAACAAGGAGAATGACGATGGCTATTCGGACTCCCACAATTGACGTACAAGTACATGCCTACGAGCGAAACCATCCTGAACGTCCTTGGAGAGCGTTTTTGGAAGGTCCTGATGAGGTCACGGGCGACGATATGGTGGCAGCGATGGACGCAGTCGGGGTCGACGGCGCTTTGCTGATTTCGCCGTTCTCTTTGTATGGCTACGATGCCAGCTATGCCCTAGAGGTATACGCGCAACATCCGGGCCGGTTCGGACTGATCAGGCCGTTTGATCCCCAGTCGGAAACGATCGCTGACGACATGGCTGAGTGGACTGGGACGCCGGGTGTCGTCGGAGCCCGCGTCATGCTTGTGGCCCAGCCATTCGAAGCGGACGACCCGGGTCTTAATGCGATACTCGCCGCTGGCGCCCAAGCCGGCGTTCCGGTAAATGTCATGGCTTCGGGCAAGCTGCCTCTTTTACGTGAGCTGGCCCGCCGCCATCCGGACACCCAGGTGGTGATCGATCACGTGGGTCTTGCTCAGCCCTTCCAGCCGCCGGCGCCGCCGGAACCGTTTGCCGATCTGGCCAACGTGCTCTCGCTGGCAGAATGCGACAACGTGGCCATCAAGATTTCCGGGGCCTGCACCCTGTCCCATCAGCCCTTTCCTTACCCGGACATCTGGGAGCCGCTAGGGCAGGTATTCGACGCGTTCGGCTTCGACCGATGTATGTGGGGTACCGACTGGACCCGGGCGGTGAGGCTGTTGAACTTCGAGCAGGGGGTTGAGGCATTCCGGGTTACCGACCAACTCTCGGACGCGGAGCGGTCCGAACTCATGGGCGGAACACTCCAGAAGATATACAACTGGTCGCCTGGCACGAGCGAGTAGCCCGGCAATTGGGCGGAGCCGGGACCCGGTCTCCGTGTCGCGGCTCTGCCTAACAGACACGCAGGCCGTCAAGGGTGGGCTCAAGGGGACTGTACGGCGAATGTTGATATCGTCTAAAGGGTCAGCCCCACCCCTATTTGGCAATTTCCTCACACATTCAAGTGATTCGTAACAATAGTGCGAGTGTCAAATGCAAGGCACCCCGGCTCTCTGAGCCGGGGTGTCTATTTTGCGGGTGGTGGAGAGTTGATCGATATCTAAAACGCGAGCTAGCGGTGTGCTACGGACGCGCAGGTTGCTCCTCAGCGTGCGGTGGAACTGTTAACGGTCCCCCAGCCAGAAGTCATTAGCCTTCTTGTCAAACTTTCCATTTCCCGCACGATCGTCGAGCCACACCCAGGACTTGTTTAACCACCGCCACCGGAAGTTCCTGATAAAGAAGCGCGGTATCGCATATGCTTTGTGGGGCGGCTTCGTCCAAGCGCACCTGCGGACGCAGGTGCTACAGGTGGTCCCGACGCGGTTCTGGAAGGTCATGCACTTCGTTGCATCCACCTTCCACGAAAGTACCGCCGGTGAATTACTCTGGCCCAAGGGCTCGAAACTCCGGTCGCCCTTGGTGATGGCTCCCGTACCGCACTTCGGGACACATTTCAGACATGCGTTGCAGAACTCAGTGATGCCGGAGTCGACGGCGCCAGCGGCCTCCAGCGGGAGGTCGGTGAATATCTTGGAAATACGGCAGCGCGCACCCACCTTGGGGTTGATCAACAGTCCGTGTCTACCCAGCTGACCGAGGCCCGCGTCGACAGCCAACGGGATGCTCAGGGCTGTGTCATTGGCCGCGGGGATGGCGTTGTACCCCAGCCCTCGTATAAACTCAGCCACCATCCACAGGGTCGGGGCCATTCGGGCATATGCCAGCGTACTTAGTCCCTCAGTAAGAAGGGCCGGCGCGTGCTCCGTGCCATCGATATCCTTACCCCACTCGTGGAGCAACACCACCACGTATTTCATCTCTTTCGGGATGACCCGCGTCCCATCGTCAAGGCGAATGGGCTGGTCGTACTGCTCGTAACCGGGGTCATCGGAGAACTTGATGGGGTAGTCCTTCTTCGTCTCCTCATCGAAGTAATGGGAATACACCCAGCGACGGTCCAACTCAGCAAAGCCAACTTGGTCCGCTCCCAACACTTGGGCGGCCTTGCGCACAATCTGGGAGGCCTCTTTAGGGGTAGTTGTCGGCCGGCCGGTCGGCGCGGGCTCCACTTTGGTTTGCCAGGCGGTAGCTCTCGTATCCGCCTGATTCTTTGAGAAGTTCATAACAGTCAGCAGGGAATCCGCTGCGGCGTCAAGGCCCCACGCAGTGGCCTCGAATCCGGCGCGTCCCTTCTCGGTAAGCTGACGCTGCTTGACCTTGAGTTTGTCTCGTTCGGCTTTGACCTGGGCATCCCAAACCATCTGCGAGCCCATATGGTCTCTCTGATTGAACCGAACGTACGAATCTTGCACTTGGTACATTTCGGCGGCCGTGACACGACCTTTTGTGGTTGAATCCTTTTGCGAGTGGGATTTTGCTTGCCGCCGCAACTCTAGTTTCATGCCACGACACCTCCTACCGGTAACGCCTGGTCACATATTGGGGTCTGGACGGCATTTTTGCAAATACCCCACCAAGCACCGCATCAATACCCAAAAATTCTGAGGATGATTTCATAACAGAAAAGAAAGTTGGTGGGCCTGCACGTACCGAATTGCGAACTTTCCGCTGGGAGGTCCTGATATAAGGAGCAGGTCGAGAACCCCCCGGCCTAGCCCCACGAGCCTCCGGCCCACCTGGGTTGGAGGCTCGTTCTTTGTAAGGCAAGACCGGCGCAGCCCGCCATCCTCAACTCTGCCACTACGCCCCAACACCAGGCCCCATTATCTTCGTTGCGCCCCTATAGGGGCAAGTGGAATCCGGCGGCGTGATGATGGGCTGGGCCGCTATCGAAGACTTCCCATGCCTCGAAGACAGAACCAGCACCCCCTGGCGTCCAGACGGCCTGTGCTCAGGGCACGGTCAATGGCTTCCTGTTCTGTTCCGAATGGGCCGTGCCACCGATTGTCGGGAAGACGCGAGCCCTTCACTCCCTTGCCATCGTTGCAGCGGTTGCACGTCGCCCTGTGGACACGCGCCCTGTTGGTGGGACCGTCCTCATATACCCAGTAGGTCATCGTCCCCTCTTCTGTTTTTCGCCTTCATCAGGACGATTGTACTCTACGGCCACCGATGACATATTTCTGCGACATTTCACCGCTATCGTGGGTAGCGTCAGGAACACTCACAAGGAGGTGAAACGATGATACGCAGGAAGCTCAAGAAGCTGATGACCAAGACGTTTCTGGTGGGGGCGCTCGTGGGGGCCTTGCTCTCCGCAGCGCTCGTCATCGGGTGCACCGACAACACGGGAACCGAAGGCAGCCGCGATGGTGAACGCCCCACGGCCAGCCAGAGCGTCTCCGAGGGAGGTGGCGGCGAATCCGGGGGTGAGCACGGCAGCGGAGGCGAAGGCAGCGAATCCGGGGGAGAGGGCGCTCGAGGCGGCGGTGAGAGCGGTAGTGAAGGCTCCGGCGGCGGTGAAGAGGCCAGCACCAACATGCTGGCGACGGACGAGACCTTCGACATGGTGCGCGGCGGCGCCCGGCTGATCCTGGGCTACGACGCCCCGAGCAACTCCTTCAAGGGCACGGTGGAGAACACGACAACCAACATCCTGCGCCAGGTCAGGATCGAAGTGCACCTCTCCAACGGAGTGGAGCTGGGACCGACGACCCCCATAGACATGGCCCCCGGCGAGGTGGTATCGATAGACATGCCTGCGACGGCGGCATCGTTCACCGGATGGACGCCTCATGCCGAGGTTGGTGGAGGCGAGGCGGGCCAGGCAGGCGGTGCAAGGAGCGGTGCAGGGAGCGGCGAAAGCGGCCCCGACGGTCCCGAAGGCGCCGAGAGTGGCGGAGCCAGCAATGAAGCCGCGATGGAAGCCGCCATGTCCAGCCCCATCACGCCCCTCGACCAGACGTGGAACGGCGTTCTGGGCGGGCTGGCCGTCTCCGCCCGGTACGATGCGGCAACGCAGTCCGTCCAGTCAACGGTGCAGAACACGCTCCCGCAGGTTCTCTGCTACGTGCAGGCCGAACCCCACCTGAAGTCGGGAACGACGACGGTTGGGGAGCTTGGTCCCGACGTTCTGGGGCATCTGAGCCCCGGACAGGAAGCAACGTCCAGCGTGTCAGTGGCCAGTGAACCGAATCTTGCCGGAGTTTCGTTCGACGGATACGTAGTTCACCTGGAAGTGTTCGACTGCGCCGGCTCCGGCCCCGTACCTCACACAGGAGGAGCGAGCACTGAATCCGGCAGCGGCGAAAGCGGCGCCGAGTCCGGCAGCGAGTCCAGCGGGGGCAGCGAAGAAGGCAGCGGCGCAGTGAATATGCTGGCGCCGGACGAGACCTTCGATGCGGTTCGCGGCGGCGCCCGGCTGATCCTGAGCTACGACGCTCCGAGCAACTCCTTCAAGGGCACGGTGGAGAACACGACCAACGGCGTCCTGGACCGGGTGCGGATCGAAGTGCACCTCTCCAACGGTGCGGAGCTTGGTCCGACGACTCCGCAGGCCCTGGCTCCCGGCGAAATCGTGACGGTCACCCTCCCTGCGACGCAGGCGTCGTTCACCGGATGGGTGGCCCACGCCGAGGTTGGTTCCGGTAGCGAAGGGAGCCAGTCGGGCGGCGAAGGTGGTGGTGAGAATGGCAGTAGCGGAGGGGAGTCCGGCGAGCACGGCGGAAGCGGTGGTGAAGGTGGCGGCGAGTCCGGTGGCGAACACGGCAGCGGCGGCGAGCGCCGGGGCGGCGGCTAGAGCCAATCGGAATCGACCGATGGGAGATGCCGAAACCTGGCTCCAGGTGAGATAATCCGACCAGTGTCGTAACCGGGAATAGAGGCGGTGCCTCACAAGGGCACTGCCTCTAGAGTTATCTCCTTAGAGGGCTGGCGATGAGCCGCACAGTATTGATAATCGAAGACGATACTAGGATCGCAAACTGGGTGAAGGTGTACTTCGAGCGCGCCGGATTCCCCGCCGAGGTTGCCCATGACGGCGAGTCCGGTCTGGCCCTGGCCCGTAACCTGGACCCGGACCTGATAATCCTCGACCTGATGCTTCCCCGTCTCGACGGCGTGGAGCTGTGCAGAATCCTGCGCCGGGAGTCGGACGTTCCGATAATCATGTTGACGGCCAAGGAAGCCCCCGCCGAGCGGGTCATGGGCCTAGACAGCGGAGCCGATGATTACGTCGTCAAGCCCTTCGACCCGGATGAGCTCATTGCGCGTGCCGAGGCCGTGCTGCGCCGCGTCAAGGGCAGAATCCAGCAGGTGCTGACACACGGCAACATCACATTGAATGAGACCACAGCAATGGTGACGGTCGATGAAGAGCCGATAGCGTTGACTCAGGCCCAGATCGGTCTGCTGTCGACGTTCATGCATCACCCCAACCAGGTGCTCAGCCGCGACCAACTCATCTCGTTGACCCTCAACGACGAATTCGACGGGTTCGACCGCGCTATCGACAACCAGGTAGCCCGCCTGCGTAAGCAGATCACCAGGAACGGCAGACAGCCCATTCAGACGGTCTACGGCGCGGGATACAGGTTCGTGGTGGAGGACGTTTGATGTCACTGTGCTGGCGAATCATGGCATCGACCGTCCTCGTCGTCGTACTCACTGTCCTGACCAGTGTCGGCGTGGGCTACTACGCCACCCAGTCTCGCCTGGGCGTTTTCGTGGACCGGATAGGGGGTGAAGAGGCGCTCCAAGTGGCCCGGAATCTGAGCCGGGAGTACACGGATGCCGGTGGCTGGCAGACTGTGGACAGGGCGCTGTCTGAGGCCGGATACACCTACGACGAAGTCCCCGAGAGGGAGCGGTCGGAAGAAGGCGAGGGAGAGCACTCCGGGGCGTTTCACCAAGACCAGGTGCGAGTCGTCATAGTCGGCGCCGATGGACGTGTGGTGAAGGACAACCTGTCTGAGCTGTTATCTGGAGCCACAGCACCCAATTTGGAAGGTCATCGCGAGACCGTATCGGATTTGGCTTCGAACCGGACTGTGGGCCACGTCTACGTGGACGTGAACCAAGAGTTCCTGTCCACCGAGTCCCACGGGTTTCTCAGGACGCTCCTTTTCATCGTCCTGATTGGCGGAGCGCTGACTGCCGGCGTCGCCATCCTGCTGGCCGCCTGGCTGTCCAAGCGGATCACAGCGCCCGTGAAGGCATTGACCGAGGCAACCCAGGCGATCGCTCAGGGGGACTCGTCCCGGCTACCGGTCAGATCCTCGGACGAGTTGGGGCGGATGACCGCGGCGTTCAACCGAATGACCTCCGCCCTGGAAACCCAGCGAGAGCTCCGCAGGCTTCTGATAAACGATGTCTCCCACGAGTTGAATACGCCGTTAAGTGTCATCAAGCTGGAGGCGAAGGGGCTGCGCGATGGACTCCAGAATCCCGAGAGCGCCTCCGATCACATCATCCAGGAGGTGGACAGGCTAGCTAGCCTCGCGACCGACCTGGACTGGCTTGCTGAGACCGATAGCGGCGAGTTTAGTCTCACCCAAGAAGCTTGCTCGGTCCGCGAGATGCTCTCCGCGGAGGTGGACCGCTGGCAACCGCAATCCCAGGCCCGACACGTGGGACTTTCGCTGGAGTTATACGACGACCTCCCGGACATGGGCCTCGACCGGATGCGCATGAACCAGGCGTTGGGAAACGTTATCAGCAACGCCATCAATTGCACCGAGCCCGGCGGGAACATCGTCATTCGGGTCGGGCTGGATACTGACGAGGCGCTGTTTGTCTCGGTCACCGACGACGGGATCGGCATCCATGCCAAAGACCTTCCCCATGTCTTCGACCGCTTCTATCGTACCGACCAGGCTCGCAGTCGTGGGATAGGCGGCACGGGTCTGGGATTGGCCATAACTCGCGCCATAGTCGAGGCGCATGGCGGCACGATAACCGCAGAAAGCGAAGGGCCTAGACATAGCACCACCGTGACTATTCGCATTCCACTGAACAAGTAACGATTCGTCCACTTGGCCGTAATCGTCCACCGATGAACAACGACCATACGGGCCGGAGAGTTATGAATTCAGTCTCCCGCAAGGTCGCAAAAAGTGGGCTGGACTTGACGAAATCAAGAACCGAGGCCGATTCCGACATCACCCCGTCGCTGGGCATGGGGACCGTGTACGTCAGCGTCGCCTCGTCTCCCATCACCTCGATGCCCTCCACGAAGTTGCGGATGAGCGCCTTGCGCTCGGGGATCGTCCCCTCCTGCAAGAAGTTTCGGAAGTCCGCAACGTACCGCACTATCTCCTCGGTGTTGGGCAGCTCCACTCTCCTCTGCTCAAGCTGGGTCTCGGCGTCCTCTCTCGCAGCCTCCAGCTGCTCCTCACGGTGCCTCAGAGACATGATGCGGGGCGACAGGACCTCAAGGGTCAACTCGCTCGTCTCAATGGCCTCGTAGAGCTTCTCAAGACGCTTCCTCACGTCCCCTAGCTCCGCCTCGACGACCTCCAGCCTGCCGGACAGCTCCCCGGCCATCGCGTCGATCTCCTCGGCCACCAGCGTCACCAGCGCCACGATGGTCTCCTCGTTCAGTATCCGCTCCCTTATCTTCTCCACCACGAATGTCTCCAGCCTGGGGGCGTTCAGGTAGCGGGCGCTACACGTCCCCGCTCCCTCCCTGAACAGGGTGCCGCAGATGTAGTAGGCGAACTGGCCGCTCTTGGCTCCCTGGGCCGAGTAGGGCCTGCCGCACACCCCGCACTTGAGCAGACCGCTCAGCAGGAACTTGCTCCCCACTCTACCGGGCCTCTGCACCTTCGGGGCGCGGTCGCTCATCGCCTGCTGCACGTCGTCGAACAGCTCCCTCGACACCAGGGCGGGCCACGCTCCCTCGACCCTTACAGGGTCTGCGGCCTCCTGTCCCTTGCTGGCTTTCCCCCAGACGGCGGTTCCGGTGTACGCCTCGTTTCTCAGCACGTAGTGGAGCGTTCCCTTGTACCAGCGCTTGCCCCGGTTGGTGATGCCCCGGTCGTTCAGCTCCTTGCATATCTCCTTGAGGCCGCTGCCCCGCAGGGACTTCTCGAATAGCTCCCTCACCACCGGGGCGGTTGCCGGGTCAACCTCCAGGGTGGGGCGCTCCTTCGCCCCGTCGCTGACCTTGATCTTCCTGTAGCCGAAGGGGGCGTTGGAGCCGAGGAAGAAGCCTCTCGACGCGGCCTCCCTCATTCCCCGGACGACCTCCTGGGCAAGATTCTCGCTGTAATATTCGTCCACGCTCTCGATGATGCCCTCAAGCAGCCTGCCGGTGGCGTTGTCCTCGGCCTGCTCGGTGATGGACACCACGCGGATGCCCTTGCGCCGGAGCTGGGACTTGAACGCTACGGCGTGCTCGCGCTTGCGGGTGAAGCGGCTGAATTTCCATACGAGGATCACGTCGAAGGGGGCCTTCGGCTTGCCGCCCTCCTCGATCATCTCCCTGAACTGGGGCCGGTCGGCGACGCGGCCGCTCTCGGCCTCGTCCACGTACTCGCGGGCCACGGAGTAGTCGTTGGCCTTGGCGTACTCCTTGAGCGCCCGCAACTGTGCGGACACGGACAGGTCCACGTCCTGCCGGTCGCTGGACACCCTGGCGTAGAGCGCCGCCGGCGTGAGCGGCTGTAGGTGATTCTTCTTCATTGCTGTCCTCCTCTGCAATCGTCTGTCTCTCGGTCGTGTCGTCCAATCCTGCGACGCCCTCAAGCGGCGTCGTTCGCTCCAGGCCCTGCGGCGGCCTGAAGTCTGAGTCCCAGTGCGCGCACCACCTTCAGCACGGTGGCGAACTCCGGGTTCCCGTCGGCGGACAGAGACTTGTACAGGCTCTCTCTGCCCAGCCCCGTCTCCTGCGCCACCATCGCCATTCTCCTGGCGCGGGCGATGTCTCCGAGGGTCGCCAAGATAAGGCCAAGGTCGCCCTCCTCCAGCGCGACGTTCAGGTATGCCGCCATGTCCTCCTCGGTCTCAAGGTGCTCCGCCGGGTCCCACGGCCTTGTCTGCGTCTTTGCCATAGCTGCCTCCCTACAGTCCTCTCGCCAGCTCCAGCGCCCTTCGTATGTCCCGCTCCTGGCTGTCCTTGTCGCCTCCGGCCAGAAGGACGACCAGGGCTTCCCCCATCTGCGCGAAGTACACCCGGTAGCCGGGTCCGTAGTCGATTCGAATCTCCGAAACCCCTTCGCCCACCGGCCTCACGTCGCCGGGGTTGCCCAGTGACAGCCGCCTGATGCGGTTGTCGATTCTCACCCTGGCCTGCCTGTCCCGAAGCCGTCTGAACCAGCGGGCATAGGCGTCGGTCTGGCGAATCTCGACCATCACCCTATTGTAGGCCACAGGATACCTAGAACGCAAGGGGGAATGGCCGATTTCGGCGAGAACACGGGCCAAGCAGGGCACGCGCACAGCCCCCTCACAGGGCGCGAGATTCGAGGGAACGTCGGCGGCGTCATGCCCGTGTACAGGAGAATGCACGGGGCGGCAAGTTGCAGCTCGGGCGGTTCCGTAGCTGGAATCGGGATGAACGAGGCAGCCTGCTAAATCGGGGCGAGCAATCCGATTCCGGTGCTCCTTCCACGGTCATGGGGCAGTCGCAGCTACGAAATGGGGAAAGTGGAACATGGCGTTTTCGGGGGCGATGGGACAGCGGTAGCTACGAAGTGGGGAAAGTGGAACACTGACATGGGGAGCGTCGGAAGACGGTTCCGTGAGCCGCTCAGTCTCCGTCTTCGTCCTCCGCGGGCGGTCTGGGCGCGGTCACGGACCGGGCCGCCTGACGCCGAAGGTGGGCGCGGGCGATCATCCGGGCCAGGATGCGCAGACCGCGCCGCAGCGTCTCCTGCTGCTCGGCGGTGTACGCCATCGCCCGTTGGTCTCTTGATGGGTTCCGTCCGTTGGCCCTTCTCATTCCGCTCCCAGTCGTGGTTCCCGACGCCAACCGTGCGGTCTTCGGAGCCGTCGTGTTTCGGCGTCCTCCCTCCAGTGTGAACGGCGAGATGGCCGTTCGGAACCTCCCATGAGGGGGTGCATGTATGTCCCCCGCCCATATATGCACCCCCGGGCGAGGATCCGCAGCCCACGCCGCACTGCCTCCCGCTGCTCGGCGGAGTGTGCCGTCGCCCGGCGATTGGTCGATGGTCTACCGCGACTCTTCGGGTCGCTGTTCTCGCAGGAGAGTGTGCACAATCGCAACGCGGAATAAGACCTCTCATAAGGTTGCGCAGGGATGCGCGCCCTTATAGGCCCGCTCCCCGGTAGGGTCGCGCAGGGATGCGGGGTGCTATAGGCTCTCTTTTTTTAGGCCCCTTCCACGCAGTAGCGAGGGTGTACAGGAGTTTGAGTTTTGCAACAGAGCGGCCAGAGTCGTGATTTCGTAGCTGAAACGGGGGTAAATCGCCCCTCTACAGGACGTAACTAGTGAACACTTTTAGAAAGGGCGCGTTCCGGACGGCAATGACATCGCCAAACGTGGGGAATGACATTTACGGGACCGTGGGAGGGGCGTCCCAATGACATTTGGCCCCGGAAAAGGCGATTGAAGTGGGGGTGCATGACGTGCCCCAAAACGTGGCGGGAGACCGGGGTGACGGTCCGGCGGAGCTGGCGATCACCCGGCCGGGATGCCGGGGACACGGCCCGACGGAGTATGCCCAGGTCATCCCTTGGCGATCCAGCGCGTATCTCCTGTGGGGTGCATTACATGTGATGCACCTTCCAGGCTCCGTCGAAACGGAACGGTGTGGACCATGTGAAGGGGCTGTACAGGAGATTGAGTTTGACAGGGAAGTGACGGAAGGGCGATTTCGTAGCTGGAACAGGGGCAATTCACCCCCTACAGGAGAGGAAAAGTGAACACTTCGTTGAAAGAGTGCGTTCAGGCCAAATCCAACGAAACTCGTTGGATGGTGGGGGGCACGACGCGGCAGCAAAAGGGCGGGTGCGACGGAAAACGGGGCGCGGAAGGGGATGGACGTGGGGGTGCAGGACGCGGCGGAAACGGCGCTCACAGTCCCTCGTGAGGAGCGCTGACGCAGCCCTGGCCGGGTCGTGGACACCGTGACACGTCACCCGCGCGGCGGGGTCCGTTGGCGGCGGATCGGGGTCCCGACGCCGGTCTCTCTGAACTCCGAACCGGCGCAGCTGGCGGCCCCGTTTGGCCCATCCGGTTGGCCGCCGGTCGATGTGGAGGGGGAGTACACGAAAATGGGGCCTGGGGGAGAAGCGGACATCCTGGGCCACTCAGCTACGCACGCCGGATGATTTCGCGGTGCGCCGGACAACTTCAGTGAACACTTTTTTGAAAGGACGGGTTCCGGCCAAACGGAGGCCCTCGATGCACAACGGGGCCACCTTGCGGGGGCAGCTACACCGGGGCGAGCAACTGGTTTCGGGGGTTCTTCCACGCTCAAGGGGCAGCCTCAGCTACCGAGTGGGGAAAGTGGAACATGGACGTCGACGGGCCGACAGCGCTTCCTCTACCTCAGCACAAACCACCACAGGAGAACGCTGCCGATCAACAGCACGAGCAGCACCAGGGCGATCGCGTGGACGACGTTGAGCACGCCCTTCGTCACCTTGTGGTCGGAGACCTCCTGCCGGTGCGCCATCTCAAGCTTCACATACGGCCCTCTGGCGGTGGCTGCGGCCTCCCTGGCCTCGTCTCGCTCCCGCTCCAACTCGGATGCCCGAATGTTCAACTCGGATACGCTCTGCTCCAACTCCCGCACGGTCCGCTCAAGCTCATGCTCCCTGGCGACGGCCCGGCGCAGCAACTCCTCGTCGGTGATGTACTCCCCCGCCATCCGCACGAACACCCGGCGGCCCTCCCTGCGGACCTCCACCTCTCCCTGCCTGATCTTCCGGTCCAGGGTCGAGAGGGAGACCTCCAGCTCCTCCGCAGCCTCCGCCTTCGTCACCCAGCGGACGTGCTCATCCATCGTTTCTCCCTCCCTATCGGCTGACACGTCAGGGTTCCCAAAGTGCAATCAAGTTGTCATCAGACTCGCCAGCTATTTTAGCATGGCATCCCATTTTGTACCCTGACCGGTCAGACGACACGTCACCCTCGTTTCGTAGCTAAAACAGGGTGATTTGGGGGTCGGTGGACCCCGGACATCGGGCCGCTGATGCCATTTTGTACCCCCCATCCAGCATGGAGGGCAGATAGGGACGTATCGGCCCTATCTATTCCCCCTTACAGGACGGTGACGCATCCGGTGGTAGAGACTGTCCCACTGGTAGTTGGCAAGGGCGGACAGGGGCAGTCGGGGAGACTCCGGTTCCCACAGTGGACGCCATGACTTTCCGAGTATTCCTGCGGTGGACAGAGCGGGTATGCACGACACGAAGATGGGCAGCGACATCCGGCTCATGTGGGCGGCGGTGCGCACGTAGGTGTCCTCGACCTCCTCGGTGTCCACGACGAACAGGGTGACGGGGTACGGCGGCTGGTCGTCCTTATGCTCGGGCGACCAGTAGTAGTCCTCGTATGGACTCAGACGGGCAATGACTCCCCTGGGGTGGCGGGCGCGAAGCTCGTGCTCGAAGTAGAAGGATATCCGAAGGCCCTGGGCGGTCATCTGCCCCACGGCGTCGGGTGCGATGGCGGAATCGCCCCAGTTGTAGGTTCGGTCGGACCGGGCGGTGGGGACGGACCACACTAGCTCGCTGTCGGGGTCGGCCCTGGCCTCGGCCTGAAGCTGAGACAGGAACCAGGTGATGCCGTCGGCGTGCTTCGTCTGCCTCGCCCACGTCTCGATGCGGTGGCCCACGTGACGCCTGCGGCCCTGTTTGTCGGTGGTGAGTGCCGTGCTCCATATGCCCTGCGTGGTGGGGAGTTGGGCGCGGTCCCTGTGGGTGACGTAGCGAATGCCCTCGGCGGACAGGGTGTAGCGAACGGCTCCGCGCTTTCCTCTCTGTTCGACCAGGCCCCAGGTATCGACGAGGCTGCGCATCATCTGGCTGACCCGTCCCTCGGAGACGCCGAGCCAGGCGGCCAGGTGCTCACGGGGGATCATCGGGTGGTCGGTGATGAGGTCCAGCGTCCGCTTCTCCGACAGGCTGACGCCGAAGGCCGGCGCAGACTGCGCCATGCGCTCGGGACGGGGCAGCGACGCACGCTTCCGCTCCGGCGACTGGGCTCCAGGCCCTCCGCCGCGGCTGGCGTAGGCGCTCACCGTCTCCAGCGTGTAGTCCGTGAGTCCGAACAGCCCCGTGGGTTCGCACCAGATGCGCAGGTCCCGTCTTTCGAGGGCGTCCCTGGACTCCACGGCAACGTAGCAGTCACGGAGGTCGTTGTTGATGCAGAACCTCGCCGTCCGCCGAAGCTCCCATGCGCTGGGCACAAGGATCAGGACGGCGCCGGGACGCCGCCCGTGGCTGTACTGCGCTATGGCCCTCAACCGGTCGTAGAGAGACCGGCGACGCAGGGCCAGGCCCTGGCGCACCACGCCGAAGCTGCGGTCGTCGTGGAGCGTGATGGTGGCGTCGAACCGCCCCCTGCGGTGGAACTCCACGTGCGACCGGAGCCCGTCGATGCCGGGGGAGAGTGACGCGGCGAGACGGTAGACGGCGGCCACCGCGTCCATCCTGCGGATGAGCAGCGTCAGCCACTCCCTGGACGCGGGGTAGGCCCGCACGAAGTCCGAGGGGGCCTCGAAGCCGAGAAACCCGGCAGTCTCGCGAATGCCGTTGACGGTCAGGTGGTATCTCTGGCTCGACGCCAGGTGTGCGGTGCCGTGGCTGACCCTGCCGACGATACCATCTGCCAGCAGGTCGGCCAGGGCTCGGTGAACGGTCGCGTGGGCCTCGCCCAGGATGCGTGCCAGCTCCGCCGAGTCGATGAACGGCGTCCGGCTGAGGGCGTCGAGCAGCTGTCGTTCTGAGATTGCCATGTGTTGAGACTACCAGCATGGTGTCACAGGCTGAGCCTGACCAGGGTTGTCCGTTTGGCAAGGGCCAGGGCCGATGGGCGTTGCGGCGTAGCACGCGGGGGGGACTGGCGCTCCCGCCGTACGTCTGCCCATCTCTGCGGGGCTTTTTCGTTGTCGGAAGAGCTGTTTGAAGCCCTTGCGAGATTAGCTCCCCGACTCGTCAGGGTGCCAGCCGGAGCCGAACACCAGCCCGTCGTGCTCGACCAGCCAGAAGTAGTTGTCCTCGACTCCTGCCGCGGATGGCTAAGAGTGTCCTGCGTCGCTATCATTGGAGAGTAGACCTCCGGCCTCCTCTTTTAGGGCGGCGTGGCTTGGCCATACCCATCACTGCCCCAGCATTCGACGACGCCGTCGGTCCTTACCCCGCAGGTGTGTCTGACCCCGACACTGACCGAGGCGAACTCCCCAGACGGCGGCGTGGCCTGGCCAACAAAAATGCCCCGCCCATCACGGTTGTTGCCCCAGCATTCTACTGAGCCGTCGGTCCTCACCCCGCAGGTGTGCTCTTCGCTGGCGCTGACGGAGGCGAACTCCCCCGACGGTGGCGTGGCTTGACCAACAACATCGTCCCTCCAATCCTTGTTGGAGCCCCAGCATTGGACGGAGCCGTCGGTCCTCACCCCGCAGGTGTGGCTGTATCCGGCGCTGACGGAGGCGAACTCCCCGGACGGCGGCGTGGCCTTGCCGTATTCATCATCACCCCAGCATTCGACGGCGCCGTCTATCATCACCCCGCAGGTGTGCTCCTCGCCGGCGCTGACCGAGGCGAACTCTCCGGACGGCGGCCGGGCCAGGCCGCCGAAATCACTGCCCCAGCAGGCTATGGAGCCGTCGGTCCTCACCCCGCAGGTGTGGAGCCACCCGGCGCTGACCGAAATGAACTCTACTTGCACTGCTTCGGCCTTCACTCCGCAGGTGCGGTCAACCCGCGGGCCTGTCGTCCCCAGCAGACCACGCCGCCGTCGGCCTTCACTCCGCAGGTGTGGCCAGACCCGGCGCTGACCGAGGCGAACTCTCCCGACGGCGGCGTGGCCCGGCCATCATCATCATAGCCCCAGCAGGCTACAGAGCCGTCCCGCCTCACCCCGCAGGTGTATGTGCTCCCGGCGCTGACCGAGGCGAACTCCCCGGACGGCGGCGTGGCCTGGCCACGGCCATCATTACCCCAGCATACGACCGCTCCGTCGGTCCTCACCCCGCAGGTGTGGGTCCCTCCGGCGCTGACCGAGGCGAACTCCCCGGACGGCGGGGTGGCCTGGCCATCCCGGTTGAATCCCCAGCAGGCGACGGAGCCGTCGGTCCTCACCCCGCAGGTGTGGACCGCCCCGGCGCTGACCGAGGCGAACTCTCCCGACGGCGGCGTGGCCTGGCCATAATCATCATTGCCCCAACAGGCTACGGAGCTATCGCGCCTCACGCCGCAAGCGTGGGCCCTTTCTCCGGCGCTGACCGAGGCGAACTCTCCCGACGGCGGCGTGGCCTGGCCCAACCTATCGCTGCCCCAACAGGCTACGGAGCTATCGCGCCTCACGCCGCAAGTGTGGCCCCCTCCGGCGCTGACCGAGGCGAACTCTCCGGACGGCGGGGTGGCCTGGCCATCCTCGTTGAATCCCCAGCAGGCGACGGAGCCGTCGGTCCTCACCCCGCAGGTGTGCCGGCCCCCGGCGCTGACCGACGCGAACTCCCCGGACGGCGGCGTGGCCTGGCCATAGTCATCATAGCCCCAGCACTCGACGGCGCCGTCGGGCCTCACCCCGCAGGTGTGGCCCCCTCCGGCGCTGACCGACGCGAACTCCCCGGACGGCGGCGTGGCCTGACCAAGAACATTGCCGTCCTCATCCTCGTTGAAGCCCCAGCATTCGACGGCGCCGTCGGGCCTCACCCCGCAGGTGTGCCAATACCCGGCGCTGACCGAGGCGAACTCCCCGGACGGCGGCGTGGCCTGGCCATCCTCGTTGAGTCCCCAGCATTCGACGGCGCCGTCTATCATCACCCCGCAGGTGTGGAACCATCCGGCGCTGACCGAGGCGAACTCCCCGGACGGCGGCGTGGCCTGACCAAGAACACCGCCCTGTATATTGTCCATGTTGGAGCCCCAACACTCGACGGAGCCGTCGGCCCTCACCCCGCAGGTGTGGCGCCCCCCGGCGCTGACCGAGGCGAACTCCCCGGACGGCGGCGTGGCCTGGCCATCCTCGTTGAGTCCCCAGCATTCGACGGCGCCGTCTATCATCACCCCGCAGGTGTGGAACCATCCGGCGCTGACCGAGGCGAACTCCCCGGACGGCGGCGTGGCCTGGCCATGACCGTCAGGGCCCCAGCAGGCGACGGAGCCGTCGGTCCTCACCCCGCAGGTGTGCCAGCCCCCGGCACTGACCGAGGCGAACTCTCCCGACGGCGGCGTGGCCTGGCCATCATCATCATCGCCCCAGCAGGCGACGGAGCCGTCGGTCCTCATCCCGCAGGTGTGGAGCCTTCCGGCGCTGATCGAGGCGAATTCCTCGGCGGACCTCGTCTTTGGTGCGGCGGAAGTCGCTGTGGCTGTGGGCGTTGCAGTGGCGGTCGGGAGAGCGGCAGGTGTGGGAGTTGCCGCTTCCGGTGCGGCGGCAGTCGCCGTGGCTGCGGGCGTTGCCGTGGCGGTCGGGAGAGCGGCAGGTGTGGGAGTTGCCGCTTCCGGTGCGGCGGAAGTCGCTGTGGCTGTGGGCGTTGCAGTGGCGGTCGGGAGAGCGGCAGGTGTGGGAGTTGCCGCTTCCGGTGCGGCGGCAGTCGCCGTGGCTGCGGGCGTTGCCGTGGCGGTCGGGAGAGCGGCAGGTGTGGGAGTTGCCGCTTCCGGTGCGGCGGTGTTTGTCACAGCCGATGTGGGAGCATGTGTTGGCTCAGGATTGCCCCCCTGCTCCGATGAGGTAGTGGTGCTAGAATCGGTCCCGTTCGAAGGATTGGGATCTGCCTCATCGGAACACCCGGTTAGCAGGATGGCGAGAACCGCGATGCTCAGCACCAGACCAATGATTGACTTCGACATTGCTTTCACGTCCTTAACTTCCCTAACTTGATGCTTGTTGGCTCCTCATCACTTGACCTTGTCATGTAACGGAAAGCGGACCGGGCCGCGGAGCTAACGGCAACACGGGCCGCTGCGACCGCCGTCTCTGCTCCGTCGAGGATTGGCCTTCCTCGTCTACCGGTGCGGGTCATTGCTCCTCTTTCCTAACGTCGCATGCTTGCCTGGATTTTTCGTGGCCCATGACAAGGCTTGCCGCCCGAAAAGCAGCCATCGTCAACATAAATCGTAGCGAGCCTCCAAGCCGGATATAAGGAGCAAATGTCTATTTTGCTCTAGGCATTTATCTAGACATTTGTCTATAGAGATTCGTAGGCAAATGCCCTCAGGGGCCTATGCCCATGTCGCGGCAGGTCTCAGCCCAGCGTGTTCAGGAAGCGGCGTGGACGCTCAACGGGACTCCCATTGGCTGAAGGCCGGGAAATGGCCGGGAGCGCGCGGGACGTGGGAATGACTGTCGGAATCGCTGCGGCGGTCTGGAACAAGCCGGAGGCCCCCGCCGTTACAGCAGGGGCCTCGTAGATGCCAGGTACGTTATCTGTCGGCCTGCTCCGTCGGTTCCCGGCGGGCCGACGGCGGGGCAAGGCAGGAGGATTGCGGCGCGAACGCTGCGGGTCTGCCTTGCCGTGAGACGTTGGGCGGGCGGTGGAGGCGCTATCGAGTCATGGGGAGTTGGTGCGGGAGAAACTCAGCCGAGCTCTCGGTCCACCAGCCCGTTTCGCACGGCCCAGACGACGATCTCCTGCTTGCTGCCGAATCCCAGCTTGTCCTGTATGTGGTAGATGGTGTTGCGGACCGTCGAAGAGCGGTTGCCCCTGGACTCGGCGATGGCGGCGTACGACATCCCCTGCGCGAACTGTGCGAGTATCTCCTTCTCCCTCGATGTCAGCTCCTTCCGCCGTGGCGAATCGATATCCTCCGGCAGGTGGCGCAGCCGCCTGAACACCCGTCTCATCACGTCACGCGGCATCCGGTATTCGCCTCGGGCTACGTCCCTGACCATGGCCAACAGCTGCTCCGTCCCGGTGAACTTCTGAAGGTATCCGTCGGCGCCGGCGGCCACCGCCTCTATGACGGCGTCCTTCTCGGTGGAAGCGGTCAGCATGAGCACCCTGACGTCCTCCAGCGCGTCTATGATCTCCCGGCACGCATCTATCCCGTCCCTGCCCGGCATCAGCACGTCCATGATGATGAGGTCCGGGACAACCTCCTTCGCCACCCGCTCCGCCTCCTCGCCGTCTCCGGCGTGTCCCACCACCTCGAACTCGCCGGTCCGCTCCAGCAACTGCTGGAGACCGTCGCGCATCACCGGGTGGTCATCCACCAGCAATACTCTGGTCGGTGTCGAAGCCATTTCAGCTCCCTCCTCTCATATGCCTGTAGGGAAGCTCGCAGGTCACCGCGGTGCTCCACCCGGACCCGCTCGTCTCCACGACGAGCCTGCCGCCCAGACGCTCGGCGTCCTCCCTCATGTTCCTGAAGCCCTGGCCGCGCGTGGCGTAGTCGTCGGGGAGGCCGGTACCGTCGTCGGCAATCGACATCCGCAGGCCGTCGCGCTCGAAGTCCAGGCCGACGCGGACGTGACTCGCATGGGAGTGGCGGAGCGCGTTGGTCAGGGCGTTGAAGGCGATGGAGAACAGCGCGCCCCGCGTTGCGATTGGCAGGGGCGGCTCGACGCCCGACTGCACCATCTCGGCGGGTATGGAGGAGATGGTCGAGAAGGTCGCCGCCAGCGACTCCAGCACCCCGCCAAGCTCCATCCCCTCGAAGATCTCCCCGATCTCCATCGGGTGCCTCATCTCCCACATCGCAGACCTCGACAGGGCCGAGGTCTCTTCGAGCGTGGACATCAGCTCCTCGTTCGACCTGTCGGCAAGCTCCTTCGCCCTCTCGATGCCCACCCCGATCAGGTAGGCGGACTGGGCCATCGTGTTGTGGATGGCGTGGGAGAGCTCGATGCGCTCCCTCTGAAGCGCCCGCTCCCTCTCCACCGCCTCCATCCTCCGTATGCGCTCCACCCTGGAGATCAGGTTGACGACGACCACCACCGTGTACATCCCGGCAACCCTTATGAGCAGTATCTCCTCGTCATTGGCTGAGAAGTCCACCCCGGGCTCGACCGCGAGGCAGAGCGCTGCGTAGACGGCCGCCGCCATCGTGACCCAGGCGAGGGTGAGCCTGACCGACCCGAAGACCACGGCGAACATGGCGAGGGACGGGTAGTACCCCACGAAGAAGGGGGACTCGTACCCCCGGTGGGCCGCAACGCCGCCGCTCAGCATCGCCAGGTCCAGGGCGCTCAGCGCGAGCATCCACCGCCAGGACACGGTCCTCTCCGTGGCGAGCCGGTAGTGCAGGTATCCGTTGGTGGCGAACAGAAGGATTGCAAGGGCGACGTTCGGCGCGTACACCACCTCGTCGACATTGAGCGGGTACAGCCAGGCGAAGGTGGCAATAGACAACACGAACCAGCGTCCCCAGACATAGACCCTGGCCACGCGGCGCAGCTCGCCCGGCTCCGGCAGGTCGAAGCTCCGCAGGAAGGCTGGAAGCGCGTGGGCCGCTGTTCTCACTGGATTCAGGACTCGTCTCCGTCAGGTTGGATTACGGCAGATCGCGGCTGGAATGCGATATGCCCCTCTGCCCGGAGCGGTGGCTCGGCCTCGAAATGAGAGGGTCTAAGTAGGCAAACCGGCCAGGTGGAAATACCCGTCCAGCGCTCATCTATTTGCTTAGAATTTAGTCCAATGAGAAGAAGGCAGCAAGGGCGTATCAACCATAGTGTCTATAGGCATTTGTCTATGCCTTGCCCTGTCATGAGGGGCTGTCTGCGGCTCATAATGGAGGCCACGGCCGGCGCCACCGCGACCGTCGTCGGCGCGGGTGTTAGAGTGGCAGTCGGCGTTGGTGTTGGTACGGCAGTGGGTGTAGGTGTGGCAGTGGAGCTAGGAAGAATCTTGGTCACCGGTGAAGGGGTCGGCTCATCGGAACATCCGGGCATGAGTATGGCGAGGAATATCGCGCCCGCGAGCAGCACACTGCTTGCGATGGACTTTGACATTTCGCACCTCTCGCCCAACGTCGTATGTTTGCCTGGGATTATCGACGCCCATGACAAGGCTTGCCGCTCGAAAAGCAGCCCTCGCCAGCGTAAATCGTACGGAGCAAACGACAAATACGATACTTGGATTGGTCATCTCCGTCATCCCCCCGGCGGTGCGGTCACCCCGCGGGCATATGTACCCCAACAGGCGACGGAGCCGTCGCCCCTCACCCCGCAGGTGTGCGAATGGCCAGCGTCAACCGAGGCGAGAGAAACCCGTCCTATCTGATTCTTATGACCACCCACTCCTTCCCGGATTCCGATTGCGACGCGAACAGCCCTTCATTGATCTGCGCCCCCCAATTGTCACACCGAAGGCGCTCAGAGACTGTTCCGACGCAAATGGCGTGTTCGCCAAAGCCATTTGCGTCGGCCTTAACGTGTGCGATAGTGTCGTCGTCCTTAAGCTGGCATGCCTCTCCTGGCTTCAGTATCAGCCCGTGTTCGCAGACACCTGCCATCATCTCAGGTAATGAAATATCAAGTGGGCTACGGTAAGACGTCTCGGTCCCAGCAGAACACCCTGCCTTGTTGCAGGCCCTAACCTGGTAACCGCCGCTGCTCCCGGAAAGATCAAAAAGGCCCAGAAAGTCAGTTTGACCCGCGCCATGCGCGCTACGCGTCTTAGGCGCACTCACCGTGGCCAATAGGTTCCCGCCTCCATACACTTCATAGTAGGTTGCTCCCTTCACTCCCGTCCAACTTAACCCTTTCCTCATGGATTCAATGAATGGCGGGGTTTCTGGGGCATTGACTGCACTGGCGGACTCCGTGACTCCGGCCGCTATCTCGTCTGACGCATCTGAACAGCCGAGCTTGTTACACGCTCTGACCACGTAGTAGTAGACGCTTTCCGGCTCGAGATTCTGGTCCACAAATTTGGCAGACGCTATGTCAGAGGCCACGACGGAATAGTCGCCACGCTCGGAAGAGCTTCGATGCAACTCGTATAAGGTCGCACTAGGGGCAGGAGCAGCCCATGCGACTGTCAACGAGCTAGAGGTCCTGTCGACCACTGAAATGGAGTGGGGAGGCCTTCTGGGTGGACTGGAAGGTGGTGTTCGGGTGGGACCTGAAACGATCCCTGCTGGATCCTCAGTACCGTAAGACGAACCTTCGGGAGAGGGAAACGACGTACATCCGGAGACAAGTATGGCAAGTAGTCCCGCGTACAGACCCAAAAGACCAATAACTGGCTTCGACATCTATGCCCTCCCGCTAGGGCGGAGTGGCCTGACCAACATTACTGCCTGCCCAACTCTCGTTGGCCCCCCAGCATTCGACGACGCCGTCGGTCCTTACCCCGCAGGTGTGGAGCCACCCGGCGCTGACCGAAGCGAACTCCCCCGGCGGTGGAGTGGCTTGACCAACAACATTGCCGCCAAAATCATCATTGGAGCCCCAGCATTCGACGGCGCCGTCGGTCCTCACCCCGCAGGTGTGGAGAGTCCCGGCGCTGACCGAGACGAACTCCCCAGACGGCGGCGTGGCCTGGCCAAGAACATTGCCGCCCCCATCCTCGTTGAAGCCCCAGCACTCAACGGCGCCGTCTCGCCTCACCCCGCATGTGTGGAGAGTCCCGGCGCTGACCGAGACGAACTCCCCGGATGGCGGCGTGGCCTGGCCAACAACATTGCCGTCCGAATCCTCGTTGGATCCCCAGCATTCGGCGGAGCCGTCTCGCCTCACCCCGCAGGTGTGGTACCCCCCTGCGCTCATCAAGGCGAACTCCCCGGACGGCGGCGTGGCCTGGCCAACAACATTGCCGTCCGAATCCTCGTTGGATCCCCAGCATTCGGCAGAGCCGTCGGCCCTCACCCCGCAGGTGTGGATAAACCCGGCGCTGACCGAGGCGAACTCCCCCGACGGCGGGGTGGCTTGACCAACAACATTGCCGTCCGGATCCTCGTTGAGTCCCCAGCATTCGACGGAGCCGTCGGTCCTCACCCCGCAGTTGTGGCCAAACCCGGCGCTGACCGAGGCGAACTCCCCCGCCGGCGGGGTGGCTTGACCAACATTATTGGCTCCCCAGCATTCGACGGAGCCGTCGGTCCTCACCCCGCAGGTGTGGAATCCTTCGGCGCTGACCGAGGCGAACTCCCCGGCGGACCTCGTCTTTGGTGCGGCGGCAGTCGCTGTGGCTGTGGGCGTGGCCGTCGGGATGGCGAATTTCTCCGGTTCGGCGGTCGGCTGAACTTCGGCCGTGGGATGACCTTCGGCCACTTGCTGAGCCGTCAGCCCGCGGGCCTGTTCACCCCAGCACGCGACGGAGCCGTCCCACCTCACCCCGCAGGTGTGGTTCCACCCGGCGCTGACGGAGGCGAACTCCCCGGACGGCGGCGTGGCCTGGCCAAACTCCCTTCCAAAGGCGCCTTCGTTGGACCCCCAGCATTGGACAGGGCCGTCGGCCCTCATCCCGCAGGTGTGGTACCCTCCGGCGCTGACCGAGGCGAACTCCCCTGCAGGGGGTGTTGCCTGGCCAACCTCGTTTCCGTAGCGATCTTCGTTGGCCCCCCAACATTCGACGGAGCCGTCGGCCCTCACCCCGCAGCTGTGGTACCCTCCGGCGCTGACTGAGGCGAACTCCCCCGGCGGTGGAGTGGCCTGACCAAGAACATTGCCGTCCGGATCCTCGTTGGAGCCCCAGCACTCGACGGCGCCGTCGGTCCTCACCCCGCAGGTGTGGTCGTCTCCGGCGCTGACGGAGGCGAACTCCCCGGCAGGGGGTGTTGCCTGGCCAACCTCGTTTCCACGGCTATCTACGTTGGCGCCCCAGCATTCGAGAGAGCCATCGAGCTTCACGCCGCAGGTGTGGTACCCTCCGGCGCTGAGCGAGGCGAAGGAACCTCCGGGCGGCGTGGCTTGGCCAATCTCGTTTCCATCAAGGTCTTCGTTGGACCCCCAGCATTCGACAGAGCCGTCGGTCCTCACCCCGCAGGTGTGCAAATACCCGGCGCTGACCGAGGCGAACTCCCCGGACGGCGGCGTGGCCTGACCCGAGAAATCAGAGGCCCAGCATTCGACGGCGCCATCGGTCCTCACCCCGCATGTGTGGAACCACCCGGTGCTGACCGAGGCGAAGGAACCTCCGGGCGGCGTGGCCTGGCCATATTCATCATCGCCCCAGCATACCGTGGAGCCGTCGGTCCTCACCCCGCAGGTGTGGAGCCCCCCGGCGCTGACGGAGGCGAACTCCCCGGACGGCGGCGTGGCCTGGCCAAACTCCCTTCCAAAGGCGCCTTCATTGGACCCCCAGCATTGGACAGAGCCGTCGGTCCTCACCCCGCAGGTGTGGAACCTTCCGGCGCTGACCGAGGCGAACTCCCCGGACAGCGGCGTGGCCTGGCCATCCTTATTCCGCCCCCAGCATTCGACGGCGCCGTCGGTCCTCACCCCGCAGGTGTGGAACCTTCCGGCGCTGACTGAGGCGAACTCCCCGGACGGCGGCGTGGCCTGGCCAACAACATCGCCGTACTCATCCTTGTTGGAACCCCAGCATGCGGCCGAGCCGTCGCTCCTCACTCCGCAGGTGTGGTTCCCCCCGGCGCTGACGGAGGCGAACTTCCCGGCCGGCGGCCTAGCCCGGCCGGCGGCATCATTGCCCCAGCATTCGACGGAGCCGCCGGTCCTCACCCCGCAGGTGTGGTAGTACCCGGCGCTGACCGAGGCGAACTCCCCGGACGGCAGGGCGGCCTCGCCAACCTCGATACCGATACCAATATCTCTGTTGAATCCCCAGCATTCGACGGAGCCGTCGGTCCTCACCCCGCAGTTGTGGCCAAACCCGGCGCTGACCGAGGCGAACTCCCCGGACGGCGGCGTGGCCTGGCCATGTTTGTCCCAGCCCCAGCATTCGACGGAGCCGTCGCGCCTCACCCCGCAGCTGTGGGCCCCACCGGCGCTGACCGAGGCGAACTCCCCGGCGGACCCGTTCCCCAGTGCGGCGGCAGTCGCCGTGGCTGTGGGCATTGCCGAGGTAGCTGGGAGAGCGGCAGGTGTGGGCGTTGCCGCTTCTGAGGCGTCGGTGTTTGTCAGAGCCGATGTGGGAGCATGTGTTGGCTCCGGATTGCCCCCCTGCTCCGATGAGGTGGTGGGACTGGAATCGGTCCCGTTTGAAGGAATGGGATCTGGCTCATCAGAACACCCGGTTAGCAGTACGGCGAGTACTGCGATGCCTAACAGCAGTCCAATGATGGACTTCGACATTGCTTTCACGTCCCTTCCTTAAACGAAACTTGTCAGCCCGCCATCCCGTGACCTGTCACAGACCGGATGTGCCCGTCGTGTGGAGGGCGGCCTCGTGGCCGCTGCCACGGCTGTCTCTATTCCGTCGCGGATTGAGATTCCTCGTCTACCGGTGCGAGTCATCGCTCCTCTCACCCAACGTCGTATGATTGCCTGGACTTCTCGGCGCCCATGACAAGGCTTGCCGCCCGAAAAGCAACCCTCGCCAATATAAATCGTAGTGAACCTCCAGGCCGGATATAAGGAGCAAACGTCTACATTGCACTAGACATTTATCTAGACATTTGTCTACAGGAATTGCATGGGTAAATGGCTACAAAGCGCCTATGCCTATGTCGCGGCAGGTCTCAGCCCAGCGTGTTCAGGAAGCGACTGGGACGCTCGACGGGACTCCCATCGGCTGACGGTCGGGGAGTGGCGGGGAGCGGGTGGGGCGTGGGTGTGAGTGTAGGAATGGCTGCGGCGGTCTGAGACAAACCAGAGGCCCCCGCGGTTACAGCAGGGGCCTCGTCGCTGCCTGGTACGTTACCTGTCGGCCTGATTTGCCGTTTCCCGGCGGGCCGACGCCGGGGCAAGGCAGGCGTCGGTTACAGCACCAACCTGACCCGCAGGGTGAAAGTTCTTGATTTTATCAAGTCTGGTGGGCCTGAGTGGACGGTAGATGGCACCATATTCGAGATGTGGCTGGGCATTCTGCGAACGACGATACTATCTCTAGTAATGATCTGACAGAACCCGCCTCGAACTGTGGGTGGGGAGTCTATGAGCCTACCGAGGCCCTGTACTCGTGGTTGACGGAAGAACATGGACAGCAAGACAGACTGCATGTCCCACCTTCCGCAGCAGACGTGGCCTCGGGTGCCGAGTAAACTCGGTCAGGCGCAATGCTCAATGCGAGGCAAGGCCTGCGGGTGGTCCGGAAGCCGTATTACGATGTCTAAGACACTTCCACCGTCTACCTCAATGCGGGTTGCGTCTCCCCGTTCTGCGGTGAATCCCCCTGGCCGTGCCATCCTACGAAATTGCATCCCTCGCCGGGGGCGTATACGTCCAAGGTGTAGGAACCATCGGGGACTACTATGGCAAAGGAGCCGTCCTCCCCGGTCGTGGTATGTGCGCTGCTATCAACGCTTCCAGACCATGCCCACAGCAATATCCCTCCCAACGGCTGGCTGTTCGGCCCGATCACCTTGCCCTGAATGGTGACGATTTCACCGGAGGGCTCCTGGATCTCCGATGGTGTGTAGGGCGACATGTCGAATCCCTGCTCGTCAAAGTAGATCAGGCGATTCGGCATTGTCCTCAGAATCACAGCTCGCTCTGAGCGGGTCAGCCGCTCTGGCTGATACCGCACGGCGAACCATACCAGGAAGCTCTCTGCGACATCCTCCCGGACCGGAAAGTCGCGGGCATACGTCGAAATGAATACGCCGTCGGCCGCCTGCGCCGCACGCCAGCCGGGGGAGTCCTTGTGAGCCGGGTCCAGTGAGGCATGCGTGGCTTCATGCACGAGAACCTCCTCCAAATCACCGTCACGGATGTACTCCTTACCGTAATCTGTGTGGATGCTGACACTCCTTTCGGATCCGTTGCCCCCGAACAGCTCATAGCCAGCATTGATCTCCACTTCTTGGACTGTCGACAGGAGAACTGCGGGCAACTGGCCCAACGCGGCCGCATACGTGTCGACTTCCGTCCGCGCGGCCTCCCTGCTCCCGAATTCCGGGTTGACCTGAAACTCAAGCTCCGCGTCTTCGTACCGTACATCGAACAGGTAGGCATTGATAGTAATCCACATGTCGGGCCGCCGATCATAGACCAGACGCTCGCCGCGACCCGCATACGTAATGCTTTGCAACGTGCTGGGATCGGAAGGCTCGATGATTCGCGGATAGTCTAACGCTGTTCCCCGAGACGGCGGCTCGCCCGTGTGTTCGAGATCGAAGTCTAGCGTGCGGTCTTCGTCCACCGTAATCTCAACTGTCTCGGTTACATGGGTGGGCCCGGCGATGGCCCTAACCGTGACCGTCCCCCGGACGCTCGGGAAGCTGTACCGCCCGTCGGGGCCGATGACCACGGATTCCCGTTTGCCGTTTTCCAGGCGCACGACGGCGCCTACCAAATTTGGGCCGTTTTCCCGGCTGTCACGTACTGTGCCAGATAGAGTGAACGTGGGTGGCACCGTTACTGCTGCAGACCCCAACGCAGCGCCCGCGCTCGCCGTGATCGTCGCCACCCCTTCGCTAATCCCGGACACCACACCAAGAGCATCCACCTCCGCCACCAGGGGGTCAGAGGACTGCCATGAGAATTCGGTTCCCGTCACCGCATGCCCGTTCGCGTCGAGCGCCTCCGCCGTCAGCTGAACGGTCTCGCCCCACGCGGCCAGCTCGGTCACGGACGGCGACACCTCCACTGAGGCCACCTCCTGCGTCACCGTCACCACCGCGGTCCCTGATGCCGACCCGGCCGAAGCGGTGATCGTCGCCGTGCCGTTGCCCGCCACTGTCACGACACCGGCCGCATCCACTGCTGCCACGGTGACGGCGCTGCTCGACCAGGAAACCGTGGCGCCCGCCATCGCCCTGCTGTCTTGGTCACGCACCTCGGCATTGAGTTGCACGGTCGCGCCCAGGGCGGTCAGTTCGGCCGTGGCCGGCACCACCGCGACCGTCGTCGGCGCGGGTGTTGGAGTGGGAATCGGCGTTGGGGTTGGCACGGCAGTGGGCGTAGGCGTCAACGGTGCGGCTGTGGGTGTCAGCGCGGGTGCGGTCGTCGGTGCAGGTGTTGGAGTGGGAATCGGCGTTGGGGTTGGCACGGCAGTGGGCGTAGGCGTCAACGGTGCGGCTGTGGGTGTCAGCGTGCGTGTAGGAGTTGGCGCGGCAGTGGGCGTCGGTGTGGCCTCTGAGGTGACGGAAATCCCGCGGCCGATGGGGGTTATGGTCACCGTTGGCGTAGGGGTGGGGTCCACTGTGGGTGTGGGTGTGGGTGTCGGCGTGCGTGTAGGAGTTGGCACGGCAGTGGGCGTCGGTGTTGGGGTTGCGGTGAGTGTTACCGTAGGAACGGGCGTAGATGCGGGTGTGGGTGTCAGCGTGCGTGTAGGAGTTGGCGCGGCAGTGGGCGTCGGTGTGGCCGTGGAGCCAGAAAGAATCCCGGCCGAAGGCGCGGGGCTTGGCTCATCGGAACACCCGGTTAGCAGGATGGCGATCACTGCGGCGCTCACCAGCAGACCAATGATTGACTTCGAAATCGCCCTCACGTCCTCAACTTCCCTGAGTTGAATCCTGCTAGCTCTCATCACTTGACCTTTGTCGAATGGGAGGCGGACCGGGGCGCGGAGCTCACGGCAACACGGGCCGCTGCCACGGATGTCTCTGCTGCGGTGCGCTTTCCGATGGCTCATCCCCTCCACCATCACTGCCCGACGAGCCCGTGTGTACAGTTCCACCGGATACATCCGTCTCACCCGCCGTTGCTGGTAGTCAGCCTTACGTAAGGCGGCGGGTGGCCCAATTTGCGTCCACCCAATGTCAGCGGCTACCCGCCCGCACGGAAAAATTAACTTCCGCCGTTTATGGGCCTAGTTATCACCTCAAAACTGTTCAGTACGTCATCCCTCATCTGGCCACGGCTGGCAACGTTTCGCTCGCACATCCACGCCCGTATTCTAAATACCTGCGGGTCTCCCGGAACGATTTGGGATACCAGCACGACATCGACAACGTCAAGGACACAGTATTCGGCCTCCTGCACCCGGTACCGCATACGGATTGTCGTCTGTTCGTCCGTAATTTCCCTATCTACGGAAGTGGTCTCGAATAGTGAAGTCGTAAACCACCAGTCCTCCCAGTCCTCTTTCAGATTGTCTTGCACCTGTTGGATGTACTGGTCAATGTCACCTCCGAACCTGTGAGATGTAATAATTATCGAGACTCGGGGCGAGGGGCTGCTGTACCTGTCCTCGCCTTTCTGGATCCAGTCGTCCGGCAACTCTATGATATAGTCGTACTCCACCTCCCGCTTCGGACTCGCCGTCGGCACGAATGATGATGCCTCAGGAATTTCAGCAGTCGGCCCCACAATGACCCCAAACGCGTCGGGATTGACTTCATTCAAGTCTTTGAAGTAGCAATATCCTCGATTTTCAACTCCTTCGTGGTTGAGGACGCAAAACAACGCGCCATGATTTGCTCCCTGCGCCGAAGTATGCACCGCCGCCCACCAGGGTTTGGCGGCGAGCTGATCGTCCTGACCTCTGATGCTGCGTCCCGCAAGACCGGAGACAAAGGCAAAGCTCTTTCCATTGTCAACGTTCAAGACGGCCGACTTGGAAGCGATGCTCTGGGTCCGAAAACTATCCATTAGGTGTGTGCGTGAATAAGAATGCTCGTGGCCCGTAGCTATGATCGCCCCGCCCTTCCGGCACTCTTCGTAAGGCTCCCATCCGACCGAATCTTTCTTTCCCCCGACTTGCATCAGCCTCTGGTTCTTGTGCCATGAGCAGATTCGCCAGAGGGACTCCTTTGCCTCCTCGGACCCAAGGGCTTCACTTATGAAGGAGACGCGGCCCGAGTCAATGGTGCCTACGCCGGAAAGCACAAAGAACAACCCCTCAAATGTGCAGAAGGAATTTACTCCCAGATCGCCTGTGCAACGGGCCCCGCTGATTCGAGCCAACCTCTCCTGTAACTTCCTCTGGTAACCTTCCCAGGCAGGAACATCGTGATTGCCGATGGAAGCGAAGTAAGGAAAGTCATCACCGAGGGTTTCATTGATTTGTTGGTCCCAGCGGTCGGGGTCGTCGTCATAGTCGAAATCGCCCGAGTGCAGCACCATATCCGCCCCTTCCTCTCGTATCATTTCCAAGACCGCCCCAGAACCACGGCCTAGCCCCTGGTCCCCAATGAAGGCTACCTTGAAGTTAGGGGGCATAGATTCCGGTTCCCTGCCCTTCGCGCCTCTTGTGGGGAGCACCTCGGCGAAGACCCTCAGGAAATTGCCGCCCAGCAGCTTTGCCAGGTCCTCCTCGCTCCAACCCCTAGCGCGGAGTTGGGCGGTGAGCCGCACCCAGCGGTCCGGAGCGGCAATGTCGGCGTCCGCATAGTGCACCGATTCCTGCGGCCATCCATTCACGTCCGAGTCGGAGGAGATTCCCACGTGGTCTATGCCCACGAGTTCCGCTATGTACTCAATGTGGGCGATCATGTCGGACATACCCGCTTTCCCGTCGCCGTCCGTGTCGAGCATCCACCGGATGCACGTAACCCCGATTACGCCTCCCGTGCCGGCGATGGCACGCAACTCGTCGTCGTCCTTGTTCCGTATTCGCGGGGTAAGTGCCTCAGCGTTGGCGTGCGTCGCAATAACGGGCTTGGTGGACAGGGCTGCCGCATCCAGCGTGGTCTGCTTGCTGCAATGCGAGCAGTCGACGATCATGCCCATGGCGTTCATCTCGGCGATGGCGGCACGGCCGAGAGCGGTAACTCCTTTTTCCTCCCCCTCATGGGGCCCGTAAGTTCCGTAACCAAGCCGTTCGTCGAGAGAGGTCGCGTCCGGCCTTTCGGGGCCATCGCCGTATGACACCTGCAGAATTCTCAAGCCTTCGTCGTACCAGCGCCGCAGGTTCGCGACGTCTCCGTCCAGTTGCCAGTCGGAGGACTCGGGCCGACGCTGCACATAGAACATGACGGCCAATTTGCCGTCGGCGTGCGCGGCCTCTATGTCCGCGTAGGTTCGGACCACCTTGCCGTTGGCATACCTTCCGGAGTCGAACGCATCCCGCCTTCGGATCATCCCGGACAGGCCACTCCTGCCTGTGCTGTCCACTGCCAGATCGATGCCGGTGACTGCCTTGAAGGTCCCGAAGTTGCCTGAACCATCGCCCGGGAACCGGGCACGTTCACAGTCCACCGCCGTGCAGTCCGGGTCAACACGTCCGGAGAAGCCCGTAACAGCGTCAACCACATGCTGGCGGGCTACGAAACCGGCGGCCCAATCCATGTCAACGACCATGACCTGGGAGGTCCCCGACGCCTCGCCTGCCCTTGCGGTGATCGTCGCTGACCCCCCGGCAACGGCCATGACCCGGCCCTCTGCATCCACCTGAGCAGTCCGCTCGTCGCTGCTGGCCCACGTCACCGGTACTCCGGTCATGACCCGGCCGTTCTGGTCGCGGACCACCACCGCCAGGTGAGCCGTCTCGTCCGGGGCCTCCAGCATCGCCATTCCGGGTGTCAGCGTAATCGTCGTGGCCCTTGGGAGGGGCGTCGGCGCAGGAGTGGGTTCCGGCGTTGGCGTTAGTGTCGGCGTTGGTGTGAGCGTCGGCGCAGGAGTGGGTTCCGGCGTTGGCGTTAGTGTCGGCGTTGGTGTAGGAGTAGGTGTCGGTGCGGATGTTGGTGCCGGTGTCGTCGTGGGCTTGGGAGTCGGCTGCGGCCTTGGCATGGCAGTGGGTAACGGAGTCGCCGTGGCTGCGGGCGTTGCAGTGGCGGTCGGGAGAGCGGCAGGTGTGGGAATTGCAGCTTCTGATGCGGCGGATGTTGGTGCCGGTGTCGTCGTGGGCTTGGGAGTCGGCTGCGGCCTTGGCATGGCAGTGGGTAACGGAGTCGCCGTGGCTGCGGGCGTTGCAGTGGCGGTCGGGAGAGCGGCAGGTGTGGGAATTGCAGCTTCTGATGCGTCGGTGTTTGTCACAGCCGATGTGGGAGCATGTGTTGGCTCAGGATTGACCCCCTGCTCCGATGGGGCGGTGGTGCTGGAATCGGCCCCGTTTGAAGGAATGGGCTCTGGCTCATCGGAACACCCGATTAGCAGGATGGCGAGAACCGCGATGCTCAGCACCAGACCAATGATTGACTTCGACATTGCTTTCACGTCCTTAACTTCCCTAAGTGGAACCTTGCTAACTCCTCTTCGGTTGACCTTTCATCGAATGGGGGGCGGACCGGGTCGCGGAGACCACGGCAACGCGGGCTGCTGCGACGGATGTCTCTGCTCCGTCGAGGATTGGGATTCCTCGTCTATCGGTACTGGTCATCGCTCCTCTCGCCCAACGTCGGATGATTGCCTGGGTTTTCGGCGCCCATGACAAGGCTGGCCGCTCGAAAAGCAGCCCTCGCCAACGTAAATCGTAGTGAGCTTCCAAGCCGGACGTAAGGTGCAAATGTCTATTTTGCACTAGACATTTGTCTACAGTGATTGCATAGGCAAATGACTACCAGGCGCCTATGCCCATGTCGCGTCAGGTCTTAGCCCAGCATGTTCAGGAAGCGGCGTGGGCGCTCAACGGGACTCCCATCGACTGACGGCCGGGGAATGGCGGGGAGCCCGCGGGACGTAGCCGCGAGCGTCGAAATGGCAGCGGCGGTCTGAGACAAACCAGAGGCCCCCGCCGTTACAGCAGGGGCCTCGTCGCTGCTTGGTACGTTACCTGTCGGCCTGATTTGCCGTTTCCCGGCGGGCCGACGCCGGGGCAAGGCAGGCGTCGGTTACAGCGCCAACCTGACCCGCAGGGTGAAAGTTCTTGATTTTATCAAGTCTGGTGGGCCTATTTTGACGATAGACAGAACCGTCTTCGAATTGTGGCTTGGGGCTTTGTAGGTCGGTTGAGGACGCTAGACACGGTACCATCCTCCAGGTGTCGTTCGGCAGCCTCTGAACCCACTAAGGCCTCATGGTTGCTCGTTGCTGAGCACGCAGTAGCCGACGCGAGGTGGGTGAGGGCCTGCCGAGGATTCTTCGCTTAAGTTTAGACAAGCCCAATGGCTGTGCCGTGCCGCGGGAACACGTGGCCCAGCACTTCCCAGTCCGATCCACCGACCACTATGAGCACGGGCTCCGGAGTGTTGTAATCAAGCGATTCGGCAATCCGGACCATCTGCTGTTTGTCCCCATTGCTGGGTTGACCGGCTCCTCGGGGATGATAATGCCATTCACCAAGGTAGTATTCCCTGGACTTCCACAAGGCGTCAAGTTGCTGTTGCAGGCCTTGGGTTCCTCTCCAAAAGCTGGTCCGCCTCCTGACGGAGTCTCCTGGCGGACCCCATACCCGTGTCACTATCGCGGTGTCGTGCGCCTCGTTGTACCGACCAACGAGGACCCCGCCGGTCTCCAAGTCGCCGGACTCGCGGCACACATCCAATAGAGCCTCCAACTGGTGATACCCAACTTGGACGCGAAAACGCCCATCGGGGGAGCACATGGTGAGGTTAGGAGATGGCGTCGGGTGCGGACACTCTACGTAGCCCAACGAATTCACCATTCTCGTACTGCTGCTCAAATACGACCAGAGTGGGTTCACTCGGAGGCTCGGCGATTGCGGATCCTATGGTCTTTACAGCCGCCCCGGTCATTATCCAGATGTCATCGATCCGCGCCGGCATCAGCGCATGCCAACACCCTGTGCCATCCCGCGGCAACTCCTCATCGTATCCATCCATTTCAGATCGGAGCCAGGGATCCAGCCTATTTGCGAAGTCGTCGGCCGGGAAGGTGTTGCTGTGCGCCACGTAGGTGAACGCTCGCCTCGCCTTCAAGCCAACTGATACCGACACGAAGGTAACGGGTCCGTCCCAAGCGAACCTACGCATATGCTCCGCAACGGAGTCGTCTGCCGTACAGTCGATGACGACATCGGCGTTCAGAACACGATTGATGTCCTTGCGGTCAGTCGGGGGAAATGCAGCATCTATGGGAGTTACGACGGAATGGACCGCTGCATCATCGAGGCGGTCTGCCAAATTCCGAGCTTTCGGCTTATCCAGGTGGCTAACTCCAAGAGTGTGCCTGACGAGGTTGCCAACTTTCAGGCGGTCGTGGTCCATGATCGTCACATCCTGGACGCCTGAGCGGACTAAGATTTCGGCCAGCACCGAGCCAACCGCGCCACCACCGATGATCACAATAGACTTTGACCGTACCGATGGATTCACCCTCCCCCGGCCTGATATCTCATCCTGGTGCCAATTCTCGGTCTCAAGCCATTCCAGAGGCACACTGTCTCCGAATGCCAGCGATCGGTCTCGGCTCCAGTAGCCTGACTCCGTGGGGCGAAATCCAGGTAACGGCCGTGAGGTCAGGGGCGGGAGCCAGAGCGCGAGCCAGTGAACCTGGGCATCAGGTTCCTGAACTCTGGCCGGGACGGGAAATCCAACAAGCAGAACATGCCTCTTCCCGTCCCTGAGGTTGCCGCATAACGGCCTCAACAAGGAGTCAAGATCAACCCCCTGTGCCCTGCAGCACATTCGGAGCTGTCCCCATGTTGTTGGTATCGCCCATGGAGCGACTACTGGTAGCTGGTCGAGCCAGATCCACGCCACGCCAAGATCGCTTTCCTTACCGAGAGGTTTGGTCCAGGGGGCCTGGATATCTACTCCAGACTTGCCCACGTTCAGGTCGTCCACCACGAGAATTGGTGGGTCTTCCTCTAGGATTCGGACACTCGCAGTGCCCTTACGCGGGTGCCGCCCCAACCAGAAGGAAAGATTCTCGGGTCCCTCGGCGAAGATAACCTTGGGACCGGAGGAAAAGGGAATATGTGGCAACTCGAAGGGGTTGCCAAGATGGACCAGCTCGCCTCGTGACGCTAGGCCAAGCCACTCCTGTACTCGGCGGACATGCCAGGCGAGCCTGGATTCCGGATCGAACGGCTCGACATCGTAGGACCGCCGACCCAGAGTGCGAAGGCTTGTGTCGACACACAGACGTCCACATCTCCACGGCAATTCGTTGGGCCCGGCTCCATTGTGATTCTGGTGATAGAACGTGTGCGTTACACCCCCGACCTTCGCCGGGTAGAAGATGACTTGACCGAACGGGTATGTATCGCGGACATGGATGTACCAGTCGGTTGTACGAGGTATAAGACCTCCCGACTCAACGTCCGCGGCGATCCTGCAGTGAAGAGCCCAGAGCGCTCGGTCTTCGTGCCAGGCGAAGTCCCCCAGCATCTTTATGCCCGGCACCGACTCCAAGGCTCTGCGACCCACGCGGAGGGACTCAGTAAGCGATCGGTCGTGGCAAGAAGCTAGGCGAATCTTCCCCCTCCAACGCGCGTCGGCTCTCGGCGAGGTGTGAACCCGGCAGTCCCCGCTGCAGCTCCGGCCGCCGCTGCCGATGATCCACCTGAAGGGGACGGGAACCTCTTACCCAAAAGCGATTGCCACAGGTTCGCGCTCTCCGACGAATCGCCCGACTCCAAGGCCTTCCGCGCCACACCAGAGGCGTTCTGGACACGGTCAACGAATTTTGAGAAGTCACTTGAAGACAGTCGCTTGAGTACGTTGTGCTCGGGAACTCCTCGGTCTGGAACGAACGGAACCATCCCTGCAGCCGCGTATGCCGAGTACGTGGAGACCATCTTCTCAAGTACAAGGGTGAATCCCTGCGCCAGGTTCTCAACATTGTCTGGGCAGCAGTCGCCGACCAAATGCTCCAGAGGATAGCTCTTCGGATATTCGAGTTCGGGATGCGCCGTTCTCCACCACCACTTGACCAACCTCACAATGTTGACGAAATGACCGTTCGTGCGCCTGTTCTTGTTGGTGGTCCACCCGTACTGTTCCAGGGGATGGGTGCGCTGCCATTCATGGGTGTCCCTGTCAGGGATGTAGAGAGGCTCCTGCTTCCACTGTGGTTCTCCCGTGCGGTGGTCTTTGAAGAAATCAGCAAGATACTTGGGCAAGGCATCAGAGTCCATTGGCCAGTCGTCAGGCGTGAAGTGCCCCTGGATGAAATCGGAGGACCAAGGTTCTTCTTCCGAGGGTGCCGCCGCGATCACCAGATCGAGCTTCACCTTGGACATCTCTATGCCGATGGACCGTCCCTTCCTCTTCCACTTGCCCTTGTAGTGCTTGTTCAGGAAGGAAGCGAACTCTTTCATCACGTCGTCTGCCACCGGGTAGTCTTGGCGGCGGAATCGTGTAACGGCGACCAAGTCCACGTCCAGCTTGTCGTCCCCCTGAGGGCGAATGGACGTCGACCTCCGATAGCTCCCCTGCAAGAACACGCTGACGATCATGGGGCCGAGGTATTCGTCGGCCAGCAGTCTTTCTCGCAGGCGCGTGTGAGCCTCCTGCAATTCCTTGGTCTGGGCCTCCGTCGGCCTGATCTTGCTGAGAAAGTCCGTGAAGTAGCTGTTCAATTCCATCCTTCTGCTCCTTTGTTGGGTTTTGCTCCCTATCCGATAGGTAGTGAGAGCGATTTCCGATACCTAGAGGGCCAGTTGGACTCAAAGTCGTGCTCGTACAACTGTATGGGCCCGAGGCTACGGGCAAGCCTCCCCACGAGGAAAACCAGTCCATTTGGGGCAGCGCTGAATATGTGCAAAGGACCCGTAGGGGTGTGCCTCGGATGCCGCTCCCGAACGGTCTTCACCAACTCCTGTGCCAGTATCCACGCGTGGTCCCCGTCCCTTACTGCCATCGGGCCTATATCGGGCGAAATGGTGAAGGTAAGCAGGTGGCCCAGTTGTGGGATGTGCTCCTGAACATGCGCCAGAACCTCAGAGCTTGCGTCATGGGTTACCGACAGGACGATGCCGACTTCACGACCGTTCGGGTGCGTACTGATACCTGAGACCCTCCAGGGATTGGAGTCGGGACTCGCCGTCACGGAGGAGGAGTCCCAAATCGATCTACCGGCGGCGGTGTTCTGGACGAGTGAGACGCGTGTGCCGGACTTAGGGTCCAGTTCGTACCCGGCCGCAAAAGCGATGGAGCTGTGCGCGGAGAGGTACAGATTGCACTGACCGAGGGGGGCGACCGACCTCGTCATGAACTCATGTATCTTGGGGCCGACTTTGGTGTTCCAGTATTCTGGTGCACCAATCTCCCTACCATCGAACAGACCTGCTAGGTCCAACAGGTGGTCAACTTCGTCTTCCATGTGCTCAGCAAACCGGAGGAAACTCCTGATGCCGACGAGGGGAGCCTCGCAGTCCGATTCCGGGCCCGTCCATAGTCCTTCCTCGCTGCAGATGGTCTGGATCTCCAGTGCCGTGAACTTGCTCCGCCCCTCGGAGAGCAGACGTTCGATCAGGCTGTCGTATGGATTCGCTCGGCTGCCATGGTCAACTGCGCGGAAGCCGGCCCTCGCCAAATGCTCACTCAGTGTCCTGGTCAGATGATCGAGGCTGTAAGAGTTGGCACAGATTCGCAGGCGGGCCAACACGCTTCGCAATTCCTCGTGGCCCACCCCCAGGTCGTGCGACCACCGCTCTATGACCCGAGAGAACCGAGCGGATGTGTCCTGACCAAAGAGGACATCGAGCCTCAACTCCCCATCGCGTCCACTCACTAGCTTCGCCAGGACGTCATCGGCGGGGATGCTCCAGGTGGTCATGAAGTTGAACCTTGCAGTCTCGTTTCTCGCCGATGTCGTCTTGACGGCCTCATGCAGCCGCTGGAGGAGTGAGGTGCTCTTGGAGCCGATAAAGGACGGGTCCGTCAGGGCGTCGCAAGTGAGCGCCCCGCCATGGTCAACGTGCCATTTGATTTGATAGTAGTCGGCGGAGACCAACTCGCCGTGGGCGTCCCTGATTGGCTCAGAGTAGACGACAGCGACATCGTCGAAATGGGGGACATCATCGATCTCGCACCCAACGCCTGCAACTTTCGTGTGACGTTGGAACAGGCGGCAAGCCTCTAGCCAGAACACGCGTCCCTGGTATGTGTCCCCCTGTTGCCGAGCAGAAACCGCTCTCATTGTCTATCGCCTTCGTCCATCTTGTGCATGTCGCTACGGGACTAGCATATGTCTTCTGGCAGACAAAGTCAATGCCGTGTCAACATCTTCACAAATGCCCGTTGGTATGCTAAGATGGCGGCAGCATGAATGGGAGTTAGCCGCAATGGCAATTGAAATCGGCGGTTTCGCCCAGGCACTGGCGCGGTGTCAGGCCTTTCAGTCTGTCGATGCTGTCGAGCTTGAGGACGCTCTCTCTCGTGGACAGGAGCCATTGGAGATGCTGTTCATCGAGCCCTCGGCTGACATCGCGCTCATTCGGTCGGGGGAGCCCTTCACGTACCTGTACTTCGTTCAACACGGAATGATCGTGACCTGGCAGTATCCATATTCGGACCTGTCCTCCCCCTTCCTCATCGGCGACCACGAATTCATGATGGGTGCGAAGCGCTGGGTGGCCTCCTATTCGGCCGCCACGCCGGCGACCGTAGTAGCCATCCCAGTCGCCACCATGAGGCTCGCAGTTGAAAGGATCCCTCAGATACGTTCCGAGATGTATCTTGTCTTGCTGAGGCGTTTGGCGCGCTACTACTGGATCACCCTCGCTATCAGCGGGAGTCCGGCGCAGAGGGTTGCGGCCGCCCTGATTTCCCGCCTCGCCCTGAGAGGAGAGGATCACGGTTGCGAACGCGAGATCACCCTTCGGCAGCGAGACATCGTCCGCCTAACGGCCATGTCGCGCTCAGCCGTGGCCGGAGGCATTTCAACCCTCACCTCCTCTGACCTGATTCGTATCGGCGATGAGAACAGTGAGAGATTTTCAGGGTTTGTCAATGTCCCAGATGTAGGTCTATTAAAGGACTACGCCCTAAGCGAGGTTCGGGAAAAGCAGGTGCGCCCACTCCTTCCGTCCGACGTAGGCTACGACTGACGACTGCGCAATATGCTAAGCAATGATCCGGTCTGAAGCTGGGAACTCTCGGGTGCTTGCGACGGGGTCTTCATCTGATTCTCTGCAAGGAGTTGCATTGTGCATCCTTCGACCTGCTTGACTTGCGGTTCCTCCCCTGGCCGATTGGATTTACCAGGAGGAGATTTAGGGAGCGATGAGAGGCAAGCTAACGGTACCTGACCGGAAGCCCCAACGGTTATGACCTGCTCCCCAAGAGATGGATTATCCTCTTAGTTTGGATGGTGGCCTAATGAAATTACAGAAAGCCCGTGTACAGAAATATCGGGGTATCCGAGACAGCGGATGGTTCGATGTCGAATCTATGAAGACGATCATCGTCGGCCCCAACGAGGCTGGCAAGACGGTGCTGCTCAGAGCGCTTGAGCAAATTAACCCACCAAACGGCGTGCCAAACTTTGACCCACTCCGCGACTTTCCACGGTCTGAGCTTAGTGATCTTAGACTCGATAAGACGGGCGGCGGAACTATCACACCCGACAAAGTGACTGTAGTGGAGGCGCACTTCGGACTTGACGACGATGAACTAGAGGCGGTCACGCAGATAGACGAGCGCTTTACTGGCTGCACTTATGTGTTCGGGCGTCGCCTTGACAATAAGTTCTGGCATAGAATCGATGGCGGCCCAGTGGTCCCAAGATATGGTGATATCCGTAAGGACCTCTTACGGCTGGCTTCACACCTTGATGCACAGGTCACTGCGGGTGCGGAGGAGGCTTCTGAGACATCCCACCGTCAAGAGCTGGATGCGATGGTTGCTGAATGGGGCGACGAATCCAGCCTCTCGGGAGAACGAGCCACTACACTCATGGAGTGGCTGAATGGCGTCACTCCTCTAGTTGACGAGGAGAATGAGCTTGAGGAAGAACGCCTCGATAGGTTGACCAATGCGGCTAGGATGTCCGAAAAAACAGAAAAGGCCCTGAAGCTGCTCCGTGGACGTCTGCCGGTCTTTGTGTATTTCTCGAATTACTTCAGAGTTCGCCCTAGACTCCACTTGGGCCTTCTCGCTGACCGCCTAGAACAGAACGTCCTAGACGACGACCAATATGACAGGGGAAACCAGTGTCTGCTCAAACTCCTTGGCTTTGAAGCGCGCGAGCTCTCCAACCTAGGCAAAGCCGCCGAGCCTGGGGCGGGCGACCAGAGTGGCCTTAAAGCTTACCAAGACCAACTCGACAGACGCAGCTACAGACTCAACGCCGCGAGCATTCAGCTAACCAAGAGCATCAACAGGGTTTGGCAGCCCGACCCGAAAAAGGCCGAGGCTGATCGTCTGCGTGTCGAAGCCGACCAGCAGTATCTCAAGGTCGTCGTCGAGGACGAGCTAGGTGTGGAAGTCGAGCTGGACCAGCGCTCTGAAGGCTTCCAGTGGCTTGTTTCGTTCTTTGTCGTTTTCTTTGCCGAAGCAGCTGACAGCCATCAGAATGCCGTCTTGCTGCTTGACGAACCTGGGCTGAGTCTCCATGGGTTAAAGCAGCGCGAGTTCCGTACCACCGTTTCTCGCCTAGGCGAGACCAACCAGCTCCTGTACACGACCCACTCGCCGTTCATGGTGGGGCCAGACGAGCTCGACTTGGTGCGGGTCGTCGAGATGAAGGAGCGAACGACCGGCACTAAGGTCCACACCACGATCACTGCCGGTGACTCAACCGCGCTTCTTCCCCTCCAGGAGGCACTCGGCTATGACCTTGCCCAGAGCCTCTTCATGCAGGAGCGCAATCTGGTTCTCGAGGGTCTGACCGACTATTGGTACATTGAGGCGACCGCGGCCCTTCTCAAGGCGGCGGGAGAGGCAGATCTCAACGACAAGATTGCGCTAATCCCAGCTAACAACGCCGGCAAGGTGGTCTACTTCGCCACTATTCTTCACGCGAACAACCTCAAGGTGGCGGCCTTGCTGGACTCGGACGCGGCTGGTGAAGCTGCTGCCAGAGTCGAAACCCTAATCCACACCCTAGGCAACAAGAACATCCTCCGAACGGCTGACGCCTGCACGGGAGTCGTTAAAGGCCCGGAGATCGAAGACCTACTCAGGGACACACTCATAGATGTAGCGAAGACCGATCTGGGTTGGGACATCGAAGAGACTGCCGGTCGGCAACCAGCACGGCCAGTTGTTGACATCTTCACAAAGGAGATCGGCAAAGAGACCTTCTCGAAGTACCGGCTCGCCAAGGCCTTCCTTCGCTGGACACGAGAACATGAAGCAGCAGACCTCACCGAGGTAGAACGAACTCAGTGGAAGGAATTCATCAAGACAATCAACAAGGCCCTGCGGTAGGTCAGGAATTGGCCCTATCCCTCAAATTGGTCAGCCCATCGGCCCTGTCGGCCGAAACTCTAGGCAAGGCGAACAACAACTGAAAGGCCGGCTTATCGAGTTCACTCGCACTTCCTCGGGCGAGCACGTCACCTACACCTAACTACAGGTCCAGCGTAAACCTCAAGCTGAAGGTTCTTGATTTCGTCAAGTCTGGTGGGCGGTGCAGGACTCGAACCTGCGGCCTCCTGCGTGTAAAGCAGGCGCTCTAACCAACTGAGCTAACCACCCTTGCCAGGTAATGATAGTCCCGCCGTCGGAACTCCGTAAAGGAGCGAACTTCCTTTTGTTTCTAACGGGCGGCCATTGGGAGGCCCCTCGATTCCTCCTGAGCTATCAATGGTACACGACCTGTGGGCTGCGCCCTGACCGAACAGCGCGGTTTGGAATATAATCGTTATGAGACTACGCGAACTCGACATAACGAAGGCAGGGACATCATGTCGCAACACCACAAGAACCACCGCCGAATCCATGTGGGTATGCACGATGGGGTGTGTACCGTTAGCAGTGAGGACGACGGTAAGACTTGGCAACAGGGGCCCATCACCCGCCTGCCCCATGCCGCGGCGAGGCTGACGGCAAGCCCGGTTAGCCCGGAACGCGCCTATCTGGCGGCCTATGAGGCCGGTGTCTACCGCACGGACGATGCCGGATTGGTCTGGAGGCGTCTGGATTCGTACCCCAGCGACTACGCCCACAGTGTGCTGGCCCATCCCTCGAAACCGGAAACGGTCTATGCGGGAAGCGAGCCGGCCGCTGTCTTCCAGTCTGACGACGGCGGAATCAGTTGGCGGGAGCGCGACGGTTTCCGGGCCGTCCCCGAAGCGAGTCAGTGGTTTTTCCACTCGGAGACTCGCGACTCCCATGTCCGCGACCTGCGGGCGTCACCCCACGACCCAAATCACCTCTACGCCGGTATCGAAGTGGGGGGTATGGTCCGCTCCCGGGACGCTGGGGCTACTTGGCAGCAACTACCGGGTCTCGACGACGACATCCATTGCGTGAACCTGAGCGCCGACCGCCCCAACCGGGTGTACGTTGCCACGGCAAGCTCGCCCTTCCGTAGCGACGACGGGGGAGACCACTGGGAGTCAATAAACAGCGGCCTGGAACGGCGCTATACTCTGCACTTGGCGGCCGCTCCCGACGACGCGGACTTGGTGTTGGTCACGGTGTCCGCCAACGCCGGGCGGAAAGACCCTCAGTTCTACCGTTCCACCAACGGCGGACGGAATTGGCAATTGGTAGAGGCGTTGGGTCACGGTGAGAATGCCTCGGACATGGCGGTGGCCTTCGAGTGGGACCCTCAATCGCCGGACCGGGTCTATGCTGGCACCGACGGCGGCAAACTGTTCTGTAGCGAGGACCGTGGCGAGTCTTGGGACCAACTGCCCGTAAGTCTGCCTTCGGTAGCAGTGGGGGCTCTTGCAGTGGCCCGTTACTAACGACCTGACGGCGTTACGTCGGCACCCAGCCGTCGCCCGGCGGGATATCGACGTTTACCGGTAACTCTAGCGAGCTTGCCTGCCTTTAGCGCCCGTTGCCCGGCCCTAGCGCCCTTTGAATGACGGCGCCCTTTTTTCCAGGAACGCGCGGCGGGCTTCTTCGGCGTCGTCGGAGCCGTTTAGGATCCCGCCGGCGTTGGAGGTCAACACCATCGTGTTTTCCAGGCTGGTGTCCATGACGCTGCGCATGATCCGCTTGCTGATCCACTGCACCATCGGCGGGGTGCGCATGATGCGCTCGCAAAGACTGCGGGTCGTCTGCTCCAATTCCTCGGCGGCCACGAGATAGTTCAAGAGTCCCCACTCGTGGGCCCGCTTCGCGTCCAAGTGCCCGGTGTAAGCAAACTCCAAGGCCCTGCCTAGCCCGGCCAACTTCGGCAAATAGTAGCTGCCGCCGTTTTCAATGATCTGGCCCAATTGCTGATATCCGATGAACCGGGTGTTTTCGCAGCCGACGCGAATGTCGCAGTGAAGCGCCATGTCCATTCCCGACCCGACGGCCGGCCCGTTGATCATGGCGACGGTGGGTTTTCGTATCAGGGAGATGTCCCGATGCAGATGGGTGAAGCCGTGGAAGAAGTGCTGGCGGGCGGCGTCTGGGCCCTCTTCGGTACCCCGGTTACCGATGAAGTTTTCGCCGGTTACCGAAGGGTCGGTATCCCGGCGCATGTCGGCCCCGGAGCAAAAGCCGCGGCCAACGCCGGTAAGGACTATCACCCGGACGTTGGGATCGTCGTCGCCGGCCCGCATGTACTCACCTACCTTGGCCACAGTGCCGTTCTCCTGTGAATTGCCAATGAGGGCGTTCATCCGTTCCGGGCGGTTGAACTTGATCCAGAGGATACCCGAATCCTCGGGTTCGTAGAGCAAGTGGTCCACGAGCCGGGGGCCGGTGTTGCCCCTGGCAATCTCCAAATGGTCCTCGTTGTCTCCGCCGTTGGAAGAGGTCTCGATACTCACTAACGCTCTATCCTCCTACGGTTTGAAACCCAATAGATGCATGCCCGAGTCGACCATGATCGTTTCGCCGGTAACGTGGCCGGCCGCCTCCAGCAACCAGACCACCGTGCCAGCGACGCTATCGGCGGTGGGAGCGCCCTGAAGCGGGACCTGTTCTGCAAATTTTTGGAAAAGCGTCCGTGCGCCCTCTTCCCCAAGCCCGTCGCCCCACCAGCGGGTTGGGATCGGGCCGGGACAAATGGCGTTGACCCGTACCTGTGGCGCCAGGCTCCGGGCTAGTGCGAGCGTCAAGGCGTTAAGGGCAGCCTTGGAGCAGGCGTAGGCGATGGAACTGCCACCCCCCGTAATGGCCGAAATCGAGGAAACGTTAACGATGGCGCCGTCGCCCCCGGCTTTCAAATGAGGGGCGACTGCACGGACCATCTGATAGGCCCCCACCACGTTGACTGAGTATATCCGGAGGAAATCATCGCCGGAGAGGGACTCCAAGTCGGCGGCGCTGGCGAAGACCGACTGCCCGGCATTGTTGACCAACCCATCGACGCGGCCCCAGCGGTCCACGGCCATGGCCGCGATCCGGCGACAGTCCTCGTCGACGGCGACGTCGCCCTGGCAAAGCAGGGCCTCGCCCCCTAAGTCCTCGCAGGCTTGGACCGTCTCCCTGGCTTCGGTCTCGCTTTTCGTATAGTTGACGACCACCCGCGCCCCTTTAGCGGAGGCCCGCCGGGCCACGGCCGCTCCCAGCCCGGTGGCCGAACCGGTAACTACGATCACCGAACCATCTAGCTCCATGACTCTCTCCTTGACATAACGGGTGCCACAAGAAGGATGCGGGCGGATTTAAGCACAAGTCGATCCGTGAATAACGGTCGGTTGGAATTCCAACGGATTATAGCATGGGCCCGGGTCCCGTCTCTGAGGTCGAACCAGCCAACGCTTCCTTCCAAATGCTAGAATGAAGCAGCACTATTGGAGGAGAGACATGACTACGACGATAGGCATGGGGGACTACGTGTACGAGTACCAACCCGACTGGGCCAAGCTGCCGTCGGGTCACGCATTCCAGGGGCCCAGCGGAGTGGCGGTGGACTCCCACGACCGGGTGTACGTGTTCCAGCGGGAGGGACCGCCGGTGCTGGTGTTCGACCGCGAGGGCCATTTCCTAACGCCATGGGAACGGCGGGAAGGAAAGCCTGCCGACGCACATCACGTTCACGTGGGGCCCGGCGACGCAGTTTACTTGGTGGACCGGGACGCCCATCAAATTCTGCAGTACACCGCCGAGGGCGAACCTGTGGCCACTATCGGCCAGCGGGACCGGGCGGCGCTACAGATGCCCTTCAACCACCCGGCCGACATTTGCGTGGCCCCTTCGGGCGAGATGTACGTAGCTGACGGCTACGGAAACTCCTGTATCCACCGGTTTTCGGCCAACGGAGTTTACATAAGCTCCTTCGGCAGTCCAGGCCGAGGTCCGGGACAATTCCTAGTCCCCCACAGCATCCGGGCCGCCAACGACGGCCGACTATACGTTGCTGACCGGGAGAACAACCGGGTCCAGGTGTTCACCAGGAACGGGGATTTCTTGGACCAGTGGACCGACTTCAAGGCCCCGATGGGAGTCCACATCGACGCCAACCAAACGGTGTACGTGACCGACCAGATCCCCAGGATCAGCATACTGGACCTGGACGGCAACCTGCTGGCCCGGGGACGCACCTTCGAGCACGCCCACCAAGTCTATACCGATTCGAGGGGCGACATTTACGGAGCGGACGTGGCCCATCAGAGAATCCAAAAACTGGTGAAGGTATAACGCGAAGGTCTAATGGGTATAGAATGGCGCGCTTGGCGGGATTCGAACCCACGACCTCTGCCTCCGCAGGGCAAGAGCCGGTAACCAACCGAAAACACCCCTTTCCAGATAGGAATCCCGCCCCGGAAGCCCTCCTCTTTCCAAGATAGGCAGAGTCCGATCCGGACCCCCTTCGACCCCATAGACCATCCTTCGACAACACCCCAACAGGCGCAGAAACCCCGTCTACCGCCTGAGCCGGACCGCGCCTGCCTCCCAATCCTCACCACCCCCAAGGCCTCTCACAAGAGGCTCGGCCGGGGCGGGGACTGTCAATCAGCCCCCGCCCCGGTCCACCGTCGAAAAAGACGCGGCTCTTACGACAACCCAAGACCAGATGGGCCGACGAGCTCCACCCCCCGTTTCCCCTCCAGTTCTCCCCGCTCCCTAGCTGTTGCTACCAAAGAATAGCATTATTCAGCCGCCCATTCTACCGGTTGGGTGACTACATTCGTCTTATGACCACACATACTAACGGGACATAAGACATGCCCATAACTATCGCCCGCCGATTGAAGATAGCCAGGCTCCAAGCCGACCTGACCCAGGTCCAAGCCGCAGAACTCGTCGGCCTAGAAAGGAACACCATCTCAAGATATGAGAAAGCTCAACGAAGCCCCTCCGCCCTCAACCTGAGGCGGCTCGCCGAGGCATACGGGAAGACCGTGGACTGGTTCTGGAGCGACGACGATCCCTTCCAGCACAAAGAGGAACCCCACCTCAAGGAGGACCCGACACAAGCAATCCTGGCCGCAGACGATAGCGAACTCGTCCAGATCCTCGCCAACGAGATCAACCCGTCCGACGACCGGATCAAGGTCATCGCCGAGTACATCCGATTCATCTTCAACCCGCACAGGGGGCAATCAAATGCACCGAACTCCAACTCAGGAGAAACTCGAAGTCCAGAGGGGGAAGACCATCCCGGAGCTCCTCCGGGAATCCCTGACCAACCACACCGGCCAGAAACAGCTGGTCACGCTGGCGGCCCTCGACCTGGGAATAACCGGCGGAACCTTCTACCAGTGGTGCCGTGAGTTCCAGGTCAATCTCGACCCTTACCGCTTCGCCGAGACCGCCGAAACCGCCGCAGCCGCACCCTAGACCGCCGCCGGTCCTCGACTCATGTCCGAAGCCGGAAGCAGAGCCGCTCGCCTGCGCTATCAGCAGGAAGCGACTGCACTCTGCCCCCATTGCAAAGGCTCCGGCCTCACGGTCAACCAGTCAGTCACCGCCAGAGCAAAGAAAGGAGGCAACGCCAGCTACCTGAAGAGCCTAGACCCAAAAGAACTCAGTATGTCCGAAAGAGGCAGGCGGGGCGGCCCGCCCCAATTGCCCACCATCCAACAGTTGGAAGCCGAAGACCTGGCCCGACAACCAAATCCCGGCCAGAGCCCGCCGGCCGACTGTACAGAAGAGAGAACGACCGTAGGCCTTAGGGCCTCAACAGCATATGTCCCGGCGGCGGCGTTCCCGAACCGCCGCCGGAAAAACACAAAAAAGAGCCCGCCCGGCGTACTACCACCGGGCGAGCCAGCTGGAGGAGCGTAGAAGGGCGCCTCATGTACATATTAACCGATTCCGTCACCACTTCCAACCGGACGCCGCCCAACGTCCGACAATTCCCGGCCCATCCCAACACCCAAGTTCAGCTTGTCCAAGACCTAGGACGCCCAAATGCCTGACGACGACGCCATGACCAACAAGGAATGCGAACAGTGGCTCGACGAAGTCCGAGCCCACCTCGTCCAGCCTCCCAAAGAGGTCCAATACCCCCTCTCCGGGACCCCCTCCGGAAACTCACCCGGTTCATCAAGATGGTCACCTCGGGAGCCCACCAGCCCCACTACCATCCGGTCCAAGAACCAGACCGGTCACCGTGAATACATCCGTACTCCTTTCAGATAAATCAGCCATCAAAGACAGACAGATGATCACCCAAGCCGACGTCCCGACAACCAAGAACCTCAGGACTCCGCCCTGGTCCCATCAGCAAGACGCCCTGGACTTCATCCGCCCCAAACCCGGGGCCATGCTGGCTATGGATATGGGTACGGGTAAATCCTACGTGGCCATTAACCTAATGGCCGAACTCAAATGCCAGCGCACTCTCATCCTGGCCCCCCTCTCCATCGTAGACCACGTCTGGCCGGACCAACTCCGCACCCACCTAGTCAAACTCCCCCAAGTGGTCACCCTCGGAGACGCCCTTCCCAGCGTCAAGGCCAAGTTGAAGAAGGCGCAACAAGCCTGGCGCCGGAGCAACGCCTTCCCCGCAGTCATGATCGTCAACTACGAGTCCGCCTGGCGGGAACCCCTCGCCTCCTGGCTCATCCGGCAACCCTGGGACCTCCTGGTCCTCGACGAGATCCACCGGATCAAAAGCGCCCGAGGCCAGGCCTCTCGATGGGTATCACGGCTCTCCGACCGGGTCAACCGCCGCCTGGGCCTCACCGGTACCCCCATGCCCAACACCCCTCTCGACATCTACGCCCAATACCGGGCCCTCAACAAGAGAGTCTACGGTACCTCCAACCAATCCTTCCGCGACCGGTATGCCGAGATCGAAGACACCGGCCTCCGCCAAAAGACCAAGGACGGCCGGGAAGAACCGGTCAAGAGAATCATCGGTTACAAGAACCTCGACGAACTCAACCAAAAGTTCTATTCCATAGCCTTTCGGGTCGAGACGAAGGACGTGCTCGACCTCCCCCCAACCATGAAGTCCTATTACCCCATCGCCCTCAGCCCCAAGGCTCAGTCTATCTACCTCCAGATGCAGAAGACCCTCCACGCCGACCTAGAGAACGGCAAAATCGTCACCGCCCAAAACGCCCTCACCCGGCTGCTGCGGCTCCAACAGGTCACCTCCGGATATGCGCCCGACCAGCAAGGAACAATCGTCAGGGTCGACGACCACAAGGGACAAGCCCTCGAGGACATCATCCATGATCTCGGCCCCGATGAACCCTTGGTCGTGTTCGCCCGCTTCCGGCCTGACCTCAACACCATCGCCGAAGCCGCGAAACGTCAGGACCGTCCCGTATACGAGCTCTCCGGTGAAACCAAGCAACTAACCCAGTGGCGGGAAAACGGCGGCATCCTCGCCGTCCAGATCCAAGCCGGCGGGATCGGGCTCGACTTCACTCTTGCCCGCTACTGCGTCTACTACAGCACCGGGTTCAGCCTAGGCGACTACCTTCAGAGCATGGCGAGACTGCACCGGCCCGGACAGGCCGGGCCGGTGCAGTACATCCACCTGGTCGCTACCGGGACCGTCGACGAACTGGTCGTCAAGGCGCTCGACCGGAAAGAGGACCTCATCGAACGAGTCCTCAGGGAAAAATCCTTAAATATTCAGGAGGAAAAGTGAGCACCGCCACCGCAGAGAAGACCCAGCCCACCGAGGTCAAGGGCATCGGTACCAAGGATATCGATAACTACATCAAGAAGAACCTGCAAAAACGGGACCTCGAGGCCAAGCTCCGGGACATCAAAGCGCAACTCGAACAGGAGGAGCAGAGGCTCACCGAATACTTCGCCGAGAACGGCCTCCAGAACGTCAAGACCAAGAGCGGCCTCGCCTACCTGTCCCGGGAGCTCTTCGCCAACCTCGTCATGGGCGAGGACGGCTCTCACAAGAAGGCCCACACCGCCCTCAAGAGGGCCGGCCTCAAGTACCTCGTCAAGGACCAGGTCAACTCATCGTCCCTCCGGGCCTACGTCCGGGAGCTCGACGAGAACGGGACCGCCATACCCAAGGGGCTCATCCCCCACATCAACATAGCCGAAGTGTTCCGGATCCGGGTCCGGACCTAAGGAGCAGAAGCAAGGAACAAGGAGCAAGGCACAAGGCACAAGGAGCAACGAACCAAAATTAGCAACAAGGAGAAAACCAAAATGACCAAGGCCAAGTCCAAGCCAGACAACGAGAACAAGGAGAACAACCCGCTGGCTCCCGTCAACGAGTTCAACTACGTCGTCTTGAACGTCGCTCCTGAGGAAAGGGAGCAATTCGCCGACGTGATGCGGGAGAACCTCGCCGGCGAACGTATCACCGACCGGGACCTCGAAAGAGTCGTCCTCCCGGCCGGCGGCGCCCGCCAGTGGGAGGTCCCCACCATCGACGGATCCGAGTACCAGGACACCATCGAGGGGATCATCATCCACCGGACCTTCCCCCGCGCCTACTGGGAAACCAGCCTCGACGAGAGCGGCTCCAAGGCCCCGCCCGATTGCGCCAGCCCCGACGGCGTCAAGGGCGTCGGCACCCCCGGAGGCGACTGCCACACCTGCCCGTTCAACCAGTGGGGCTCCGCCGAACGCGGCAACGGCAAGGCCTGTAAGGAAAAGCAGATCCTGTTCGTCCTCCGGACCAGCGACCTCCTTCCCATGGTAGTCCAAGTACCCAGTACCTCCCTGCAGCAGGTCAAAAACCACTTCCTGCGGTTGGCCAGCCACAACCCGCCCAACAAGTTCTACCACACCGTCACCCAGCTTACCCTGGAAAAGGTGGAGGCCAATCCCTTTGACTACTCCAGGATCGTCCTCAAGTCCTCGGCCATCGTACCGGACGACCAGCGGCAGGCCGTCGAGGCCTACCGGAACGCCCTGATGCCCAGCCTCCAGGCCATCGCCCTTCAACAGGACGAGTAGGTCCGGCGGCATGGACCCGCAGGAGTTCCTAACCGCCCTCTGGGGCGACCCCCCAGAGGGTCAGGTCCTGGTCTGGACCTCGCCAAACAAGCGGTCAGTGTTCTACATCCGGTTTCACCGGGTAACCAAAGACCTGACCGCTTACCCGGACAGCGAGATCTATACCGGGGTCGGACTGGGTGCGCCCGGCGCCAGAATACCGGCCAAAAACCGGGTCAAGGCCCACGAGACCGCCGGCATCCCCGGCCTCTGGGCCGACATAGACGTCGTCCACCCAGTCCATAAGGAGTCCGAGCTGCCTCCGGACATCGAGACAGCTCGGACAACCCTCGCTCAATTTCCTCACCTGCCAACCATCCTGGTCAACTCCGGCCACGGACTCCAGGCTTGGTGGCTATTCGACACACCTTGGATATTCGGCGACGATCCCGACACCGACCGGAATCAGGCCAACGCCCTCACCATCTGGTGGCACGACCAAGTCGCCGGATTCCTCCGGCAGAACGGCTGGAAGACCGACTCCACCCACGACCTCAGCCGCCTCATGAGAGTGCCCGGCACCACCAACCACAAGGACCCCCAGAAGCCCGTCCCCGTCACCGTCCTGGCCCAAGACGGCCCACGCTACCCCAAAGCAGACTTCATCCTCAGGATGCCCGACCGGTACTACGAACTCGGCGCCGCCGCCCAAGAACGGAGCCGCGAAGAGGCTAGAAACCGCAACCGGCAGAGGCCCTCTCGAACCAAACCCCGTTCCGACGACCAACAACCGGTCCATGCACAGGACGGCTCACTCGTCCTAGACCCCAAAGCCGAGCCTCCGGCCTCCAAGCTGACCGCCCTCATCACCAACGATCCGAAGTTCAAGAAGTCCTGGGACGAGACCCGCCGCGACCTGAACGACTCCTCCCCCTCCGGGTACGACATGGCAATGGCCGGCAGCGCCGCCGCCGCCAATTGGACCGACCAAGAGATCGTCAACCTTCTCATAGCCCGCCGCCGACGCCATGAACACGACCTGAAGCTCCGGGTCGATTATTACCGTAAGACCATCTCAAAGGCCCGAGAGCCCTTGGAACAACAGAAAGCCCAGGAACGGCTCGAACAGGCCCTGGAAGAGGAGCACCCCGACAGCACCGGTCCGGACCAGAAGGAAACCATCCGAGACAGCCTCACCAGAATCTTCGGCGTCGAAATAAACCGGGTCGTCATGTATCAAGGAGACCCGCCCCAATTCCGCATGGAGACCCCTCAAGGTGAGATCACCATCGGCCACGTCAACCGGCTGAGCAACCAGAAGACCTTCCGCGACGCCGTCGCCACCACCACCCGAATCGTCATCCCCATGTGCAAGGAAAGAGTCTGGCAGAAACGCTACCAAGCGATCATGAAACTCTGCGAGGAAGAGAGTGTCGGAGAACCCTCCAGCCCCCGCCAGGAGACCACAGCCTGGTTAGAAGAATATCTCAGTACCACCTCGATCGAGGAGGAACTCAAGCACGCTCCCACCACCAAGGCACCGTTCGTCAAAAACGGCCACGTCTACATATTCCCCGACTCCTTCAGGCGATGGATCGAAATCAACACCGGGGAGAAACTCAACTCCCAGGCCCTCGGCATACGGATGCGCCTCCTATTCGCCGATCCCGAACCGGTCAACATGTGGATCGCCGACAGACGCACCACCCGCGGTTGCTGGCGGCTCCCCATCAGTTGGGGCGCCGAACTCTCCGGTCCGGAAGAAACGCCCTCCGGCGACGGTCCAACCCCCAACACAAATCACCGCCGTAACCCGGACGACAACCCCGGAACAGACGGTTTCGACCAATGATTTCCCGAACGCCTGAGTGCCCAAAAACCTGGTCTGACTACCGTTTAACCGGTCTAAAGTACTGCTTTAACCGGCTAATACCACCGCAAAAACCGCTTTACCACCACTCAGGCGTGTCCAAATGGGGGTCAGACGGGGGTCAAACCGGTGTTTTGACCCCTCAGATCGCACTCAGGCGTCTATTCCGACCCTCAGGACTATTCGCCCACGGACTCCTGCGGAGGGCCGACATGACTGCTTGAACATGGCCGGGGGTTTGCCCCGGCAACCGGTTTTCAAAGCTAAATCAGCCCTGAAAGGAGAAATCACAGGGATTGACAGAGGAGTTGCGGCCACTTCGCAAACCGGACGCAAAAAACGACAGGTGAATATTCCCTTATGTATAGGAAGGAATTTATTCAACGAAAACAAAAAAAGTTGAAAAGAGACTATTCACTATTCACTTGCCCGTATTTACCCCTATTTCGTATCTGGAAAAGCCACTTTTAGGTGAATAGTTTCTCCCTCCGAGAAACTATTCAGACTATTCACCCCTATAACAGCCGGATTTTATCCGAGCAGAGGGAAGAAGACAAAACAGTCCCAATTACTAAAGGGCCTATTCTTTCACGAACAGCACCGGAGCGCCCCCGGCAGGAGCAGCTGGATTGACTGACCGACACACCGTGATTACCGAAGGACCCGAAAACGAATACCGGATATTCGGACCCCCGGGCTGCGGGAAGACCAGCTACCTCAGCGCCCAGGTCGAACACGCTTGGACCTCGGGCCGCGAAGTTTTGGTCTGCTCTCTCACCAAGACCGCCGCCGCCGAAGTCATAAGCCGGGAGGTACCGATTCCCACCGACAGCGTCGGCACACTCCACTCCCACTGCTTCCGCAGTCTGGGCCATCCGAAGATCGCCGAAGACCCCGCCATGATCGAGGAATGGAACGAGCAATACCCTCAGTGGCGGCTCAACGTCCGCGAACGCACCCGAAGCATCGACGAGGACAACCTCGACCCTCACGGCGGATCACCCGGCGACGACCTCATGGGACGCCACCAAATCCACCGGGCCCGCCGGGAAACACACCGTATGCCGCCGGACCTAAAGGACTTCGCCGACGCCTGGACGGCGTGGAAACAAGACCAAGGCATCATGGATTTTACGGACCTCATCGAGGTCTGTCTCGAGACTGTCGCCGAAGCTCCCGACAGCCCAAGCATCATGTTCGTCGACGAGGCCCAAGACCTCGACTACCTGGAGATGGCCCTCATCCGCAAGTGGGGCCGGGCGGCCGGCTACCTGGTCATCGTCGGCGATCCCGACCAGTGCCTCTACCGCTGGCGCGGCTCCGACCCCAGGGCTTTCAGCACCCCCCAAATCGCTCCCGAACAACGCCGGGTCCTGGCCCAGAGCTACCGGGTGCCCCGGCAAATCCACCAGCGGGCCGTCAGTTGGATCGACCAAATCAACGGCCGAGAACCCGTCGAGTACTACCCCAGAGACGAGGAGGGAGAGGTCCGGCACATCGCCGCCACCTACAAGTACCCCGAACCAGCCCTCGCCGACGCCGAGAAATACCTGGCCCAAGGCAAACGCGTCATGTTCCTCACCACCTGCGCCTACATGCTCACCCCGCTCGTCCAAGCACTTAGGAAGCAGGGCATCCCGTTCCACAACCCACACCGGCGATCCAACGGAGCGTGGAACCCGCTCCAGAAGCGCAAGAACTCGGTCAGCGCCGCCGACCGGCTCCTAGCTTGGCTCGCCCTCAGCGAGACAGGCTGGTGGACCGCCCAAGACGCCCGCCAGTGGACCGCCGGCCTCCAAGCCGAGCAGGTGCTCCAGAGGGGCGGCCGCAGCCGGGTCAAGCAGTTGTTCGATGACGACGAAGAAGGCCTCTCCTGGGACGTCATCCACGACAATTTTACCGAGGAAGCCATTTCAGCCGGCCTCGCCGGCGACCTCAGCTGGTACCGAGACCACCTGGCAAAGGACAAGCGAGCCGGCGCAGAATTCCCCCTCACCGTCGTCCGCCAGCACGGCCCCGAGCGGCTCAAGGATCCTCCCCTCCTCACTCCGGGGACCGTCCACTCCGTCAAGGGCGCCGAGGCCGACGTCGTGTACCTCTTCCCCGACCTCAGCAAGGCCGGTATGAGCGAATGGGCCGGGAACGCCGACCTCAAAGCCTCCGTCCACCGCCTCTTCTACGTCGCCATGACCCGGGCCCGGGAAAGTTTGATCATCTGCCAAGCCGCCGACAACGACTGGCCGGTAAACCTCTGATGCCCGCCCGGCTCATCGCCATCGACCCCGGCACCCACCTGATGGGAATCGCCCTCTTCGACGGCCCCGAACTCGTCGCCTGCCACCTCCTTACGGCAGACCCGCGAGAGCCGGCCGAGGTCAGAATCGCTCAGCTCATAGCCCAGCTCGAGGACCTGGCCGTTCACCACCCCGAAATCCGGGAAGCCGCCTGCGAACGGACCGCCGCCATCGAGGGCCGACGCCCCGCCCCCGAGCTCCAGACCATCATCCGCCGCCTCCGCCAATGGGCCCGACAGCGGCCCCGCAGGTGGCAGTGGACCGACCACCACCCGTCCCGGGTCCTGGCGTCCGTCCGCCCCAAGGACGCCAGCGCCCGCTCCAAGGAGATCGTCAAGCTAGGCGTCAGACTCCTCTACGGACACCAACTGAACGTCGACGATACTGACCAAAACGTCATAGACGCCGTCGCCATCGGCCACTGCCACACAGTCTCCCTACCACCACCAACCATCCTGACAACGACCGGAAATACGGAGAAAGAAACACAGAACCAAAGCCAAAACAGCCGAGGACGGACATGAGAAAGCGCAACTATCAGCAGGCTACCGTGCCAGCAGAGCAGGATACGCTCAGGACCTCCTTGTACGAAGACACAGGATGCGACATCTCGTCCTCCTGCTTCACCTGCCCCCTCAGCATGTGCAAGTACGACTCTCCCGCAGAGTACCGACGCTACAAACGCGGAATTCACGACACCGCCGTCATGACCCGCGTCCAACAGGACGGGCTCACCATCCGGGAGACCGCCGTCGAGTTCCAACTGACCGAACGCACCATCTACCGGATTCTGGCCGGCGCCAGGACCCGCTGAGCAATCGCATGGCAAGAATCAGACTCACCCACCTGGACGGCAAGCTGCCGAACCTAGCCCTCATGAAGCTCGCCCATTGGCACCGGAGCCAAGGCGACCAAGTCATCCTATCCCGCACCGCTCAGCCCGACCTTTTCGACGGTTCCTACGACCGGGTCTACGGGTCGGCCATTTTCCAATGGACCCAACCGGAGACCCGGGTACTCCAGAGAACTTGGCCCGAGGCCATCCTCGGCGGCACCGGCAGCGGAAGACCCGCCGACGAAACTGTGGAGGCCACACTCGACACCGACGTTTACGAGAATTACGACTACTCGATCTACCCCGACTATCCCTTCTCCATCGGCTTCACCCAGAGAGGCTGCCGCCTCAGTTGCGGGTTCTGCGTCGTACCCCAGAAAGAGGGCCGGCCCAGACCGTTGAACACCATCCACGACATCTGGAGGCCCAACACCCGAAGGTGCATCGTCCTTCTGGACAACGACTTCTTCGGGCAGCCGGAGACCGATTGGAAAGCGAGGATCCAAGAGATCCAGGACGGCAGGTTCCAAGTCAACTTCAACCAGGGTATCAACATCCGTCTCATCACCCCGGAGATCGCCCACGCACTCTCCACCCTCCGTTACTACGACGACCAGTTCCAAGTACGCCGGCTTCACACCGCATGGGACAACCTCGGCCAGGAGAAGATCTTTTTCAAAGGCATGGACATTCTCCGGGAAGCCGGAATACCGCCCCGACACCTCATGGTCTACATGCTCATCGGCTACCGCCCCGACGAGACGATGGAAGACATTCTCTACCGCTTCCATCGCCTCAAGTCGGCCGGCTGTAAGCCGTACCCCATGGTCTACAACAACCGGAACAAAACGCTCAAGGCGTTCCAACGATGGGCCATCCGCAGGTACGACGAAGTCGTCTCCTGGGAGGATTACGCCCCCAGGGGACGCAAGCCCGACCCATATTCCGCCATAGGAGCCACCCAATGACCATCAACCAGACCGTTAGCCAGACCGTTGGGCAGACCATCAGGCAGACCATAGAACGGGTCCGGGAGATCGTAACCGCTCCCAATGTCGACCAAAGGATCGGCATCTGGCGAGAAAGCGGGAGATGCTGCGTCGGCGCCAGGCTGGCCTACGCCCTGACCGTCGAGACCGGCCATTACATGGACGGGTTCGAAGCCTTCGCCCAAGCCATCGGCGGAAACGTCGCCCACGTCGTAACCATGCTCCAACAGGCCGGCGCCGGCCCCTGTCCTTTCGGCCCAACCCCGTGGCGAAACTCGCCCCAAAAGGTCTGGGAACGACTCTCTAAAGTCGAACACCTCCCTTCCACCGAAGGCGTCAACCTCAGCGGATCGCGCCTCTCCGGATTCAACCTCCGAGCAGCCAACCTTACCCGGGCCAACCTCCACCAAGCCAACATGGCCCAAGCCGACCTACAGGACGCCACCCTTCAAGGGGCATATGCCCCCTCGTCCAGTTTCCACCGCGCCCTCCTTCCACGAGCCGACCTCCGCCAAGCCAACCTTGTCAGAGCGGAGTTCCTCCAAGCAGACCTAACGTCCGCCGACTTGACCGAGGCCAACCTTACGTTTGCTAACCTTTCTCACGCCGACTTGACCGCAGCCAACCTCACCCAAGCGAACCTCACCCGGGCCGACCTCACCGGAGCCGTTCTTGACGGCACCAACTTCAGTTACGCAAATCTTACCCGGACCTACCTATCCCAGGCGGTCCCCACCGGCCCCGACCTCCGGCACGCCAACCTCTTCGAAGCCAACCTCCCCGGCGTAGTCCTGACCGAGGCCAACCTTACGTTTGCTAACCTTTCTCACGCCAACTTGACCGGAGCCAACCTCTCCCGAGCAAACCTCGCCTCCGCCAAGTTCACTTACGCCAACCTGACCGGAGCCAACTTTGTCTCCGCAGACCTTACCAAAGCAGATTTTACCGGCGCCAACCTCACCGGAGCGGACTTTACCCAGGCGATCCTTGCCGACACCATTTTCAACGCAACGGTCCTAGACCCCGAACAAAAACGCCGTAGCGGATAGGCCCAATTGGAACTCACGCCCCTAACCCTCAAGGAAGCCCGCAGGTTTGTCGCAAGACATCACCGCACTCACCCTGCGCCTCAAGGCGGACTCTTCGCCATCGGGGCCGCCGTAGGAGAGGACATCATCGGAGTCGCCATCGTAGGACTCCCTGTCTCCCGGCTACTCGCCGACGGGTACACCGCCGAGGTCAGACGCCTCTGCGTCCTAGAAAACCGGCCCAACGCCTGTTCCTTCCTCTACGGCGCCTGCTGGCGAGCAACCCGGGCCATGGGATACCGGAAGCTCATCACCTACACCGGAAGCAAGGAGCCAGGCACCAGCCTCCGGGCGGCCGGCTGGCGCCTGGTCGGTACGACCAAAGCCCAGTCTTGGGACCGGCCCAGCCGGCCCAGAGTCGATACCTCCCCTCCCCAGCAGCGCCAACTCTGGGACAGGATGACCTGCCAGTCCCCACAACAGAATCCGCAACAAGCCACTCCTGCCGCCACTGGCGCTAACCCCGTGAGCCTGAAGGACACCCCAATTGACTGAAACAGACCAAGTCCAACAACCCAACACCACCTATCCGAGCTCCCGGCATATCCGGCAGCTGGCCACCAGCGTCGCTCAGTATCTCCAACCGGAAAGAGATACTTTGGGTCTCCGCCGCTACGAGGACGAACTCCTGCGGGTCTCCTTCGACCTGACCAACCTGACCATCACCATCGACGTCCTCCGGAATAACCGCCCAGTCCCCGTCTTCGACTTCGACGGCCAGACCAACTCCCAGACCCCACTCCGGTACAACCCCGGAGTGTGGACTCAGTACCTCCAGAAATTGGCACAGCAGGCCCAAGAAGCCAAGGCGATGGTCGACAGAACCAGCCGACAACAAAATTTTGCCCCCATCGACGACGAAGACATCTTCTCCGGCCGGACCTAGCCAGCCCATCTGCCAGACAGGAGAACCAGACGATGACAGACCACGAATCACGGCCCGACCCGCTCCAAATATCGTCCTGGGCGGCCAGCGTCGCTCGAAACCTGACCACCCGCAGGTCCACCAAAAAGCACGGCGGATACCTGCACTACGAAGACGAAGTCATCCAAATCTCCCTCGATACCTACGTCCCCAACCTCGGAATCAGCATCATCCGAGACGGACAGCCTATTCCCGTCTTTTCAGCCGGCCACAACAGCCACGGCAAACCCCAGCGGTACAACCCGGGATTATGGGTCCAATACCTCCAGAGCCTGGTCCCGAAGGCCCAAGCCGCCGACGCGGAGCGACGCCAAGCACGAGCCGAGCGGGAAGCCGCCCACAACGACCACCAGTACGGGCCAGTCGACGACTCCACCATCTTCGCCGACCGAGTCTAGCCAGTGAACCGCCCTTACCCAAACGACCGGAGCTTCGACTCCCCGCCCCTGTCAGAACGTCAGGTCACCCAACGACGCCGCCAGACCGCCGGCAAGGAGTATTGATGGCCTACGGAAACCTCAGCACCACCAAGACCTGGGACCAGATCAGCCGCGAGGTCCAACAGGAATTGGACAAATGGGGCATCACCGACTACTTCCTCCCCTACAAGGGAGACTCCGTCCGACAACGTTCCGTCACCCTCCGGGTCACCATCCGGAACGAGGAGAAGACCCTCACCTGCGAGCGGTTCCAAGACGGCAACTGGCCCGAAAGAAACTACGCCGCCATCGCCCTCGCCATCCGGTCCGCCAGGCTGGCCGACCAGCGGGGAATCGCCCAGGTATTCGCCCAAGCCGCCCAACTGGTAGCCCTACCCGACCCGAACGACCCCACCTACATCATCGGCGCCAAGCCCGACGCCACCCGAGAGGAACTCAACCGGGCCTATCACCGCAAGCTCATCCAAGCCCACCCAGACCAAGGCGGAACCCGAGAAGCACTCGAAAGGGTCATCGAGGCAGGCCGCAAGCTCGGTATCGCCTAGAACGCCCAACGCCATCCAAACCCACAGCTTACGCTGTCCTTAGGAGCAACCACAGAGCGATGACCACCAGCCGAGATCCAATCAGCATCACCGAGTACCGGGGCCACGCATTGGGAATTACACCCCACGGCCATTTCACCATCGACCAACAGCCGATTTCACAAGAAAACGACACCTTCGCTAAGGCCAAGGCCTATATCGACCGGATCTCCCAACAGGAAGCAAAAAATATCAACCAGCAACTTGCCATCCCGGCCATCCGGTCCGACGGCGAGCGAACAACCGTCACCGGACTCAACCGGTCAAACGGCAAGCCCACCACCAAGAAAGTACCGCCACCCAACCACAGCACCACGTTAGACAACCGCGATTTCTACTTCGACCACCCATGGGTCGAACCAGCCCTCCAAGAACGGGACAAAACGGCCAAGCGCCTCCGGACACTCGACCTTCAACTACGAGCAGCCATGATCCGAGGGCCAAACTCCAGGCGGATCGAGCCCGAGGACTACCCCAAAGTCATCGACCACCTGCTCCAGCAGGAGCAACAGACCCGAAACGGACCCCCGCCCGAAGAGGACTAAACATGGCCAAGACCGGAATCGAATGGACCGACCAGACCTGGAACCCCTGGACCGGATGCACCAAGGTATCCCCGGGTTGCGACAACTGCTACATGTTCCGGGACTACCCCAGGCTCCATGCCCTCGGAAACCCGGGTTACCCCAGTACGCCGGACCAAGTCCACATCGTCCAGAACCAGCTGGCCAAGCCCCTCACCTGGCGCACGCCCAGAATGACCTTCGTCTGTTCCATGAGCGACTTCTTCCATCCGGCAGTCTCCGACGCCGTCCGCCTCCCCACCTTCCTGACCATGGTCGAGGCCACCCAACAAGGACACACCTTCCAAGTCCTGACCAAGCGGCCCGGGCTTGCCGTATCCTTCTGGCAAGACCACCAACAAGAGATCGGCCAGTGGCCTTCCCGGATATGGCTCGGCACCTCCGTCGAAAGCCAGAAGTACGCCCCTAGGCTGACAGTCCTCGCCCGGGTCCCGGCCCCAGTCAAGTTCGTCTCCGCCGAACCCCTCCTAGCCACCGTCGACCTCACCCCTTGGCTCGAAGCCCGACAGGTCCAATGGATCATCGCCGGCGGAGAAAGCGGGCCCACAGCCCGCCCCATGTGCCCAGACTGGGCCCGCAGCCTCCGGGACCAAGCCCATAGAGCCGGCGTTCCATTCTTCCTCAAGCAACTGGGCGGCCACCCGGACAAACGAGGCGGCCCCAAGGCCACCCTCGACGGCCAACCCTGGGCCCAAATGCCAGTCCTTTCAGACTGCTGACACCGAGCCTGACCCCTAACCAGAATATCGACCGACGACCTTCATCACAGGAAAAGAACGAACCGATGGAAGAACACGAAGTCAGCTATCAGACCATAAACGTCGGCGGCTTCTCCGCCGCCGTCGAGGCTTACGCCCGGAACCCCCAGACGTCCGACCTCTGGTTCCTGGCAATGGTCGGTCCTCAGACCTCTCTCAAGGCGATCTGGGCATCCATCCTCAAGCAGCCTCCCGACTCGGCCCACATATTCGACAACTCCGACGAATTGGCCCTCGTCGGAGACTTCCGCAAGTGCTCCATCCCCAACGAAAGCCTGGGAACCTGGACCACCCGCATAACCAGACTCCAAGCCTGCGGCGGCTACCACGCCATGGTCTACACCAAGATGGCCGAGTACGCCTACCACCGGGAAGACTTCCTCATACTGGCGCCCACCGAAGCCGAAGCTCCCAGCCTCCACTACACCTTCCTCGACCGGCGGGTCCACCTCCCCATCCACCCCAGCTGGACCCAGTGGCTTTGGGCCAGAGGTATCAAGACAGGCGAGATCTTCCAACTCGAGTCGGCCGGCATCCAAGCCTGGCTATGCAAGCCCAACGTGACCAGCCTCGAACAAGACCTGTCCACCGCAATCAGCGTCGGCCAGCTCACCGTACCGCCCGACCAGCCCACCGGCGTCCCGGTCCCCCCCGACGGCCTCCCGACCCCACACCTCAACGGAGTGAAGGCAACGACATGACTCAACAGATCAACCGGTCATTCCCTTTCAAGTACAGCCAGAACCACTCCAGGACCGGCGACGTCATCGTCGTCGGCGACCCGTACTCGCATACCGACCACCTGGTCGTACCAGCCAAGAAGGAATTCGACACGACTCGCGCCCAAGCGAAGAAAACCCTGGCCGTAACCGAAGCCACCCAGGCTAGGGCAGTCGCCGACACGTACCAGGACGCACTGTCCCTCGCCGAACAGCCCGGCAACACCGAGTTCCCTTACGTCAACTCCCCAGCCGATAACCAAGCTCAAACCATCTATCAAGTCGTCAACATGGTCGCCCGTTGCGTCCTCGACCTATCGAAGCAACAGGAACCTCTCCCGGAACCCATCGGTAACAAGGGTTAGCCATGACGCTCCACGAAACCGTGCCACCTCCCGAGCCCGACGGCTCTCCAGCCAACCCTCGACCATTGGCCAAATACCTCAGCCTCGGTTGGGGCGTCCAATCGTGGACCATAGCCGCCATGATCGCCCTCGGGAAGCTTCCCCCCGTCGACGCCGCCATCCACGCCGACACCCGGCACGAGAGACTGGAGACCTACGAGCACGCCCGCAAGTGGACTCCCTGGCTCGAGGAACGAGGCGTCAAGGTCGTTACCGTCTACGGAGACCGCACAGACATAGTCCGCCCCGACTGGGGTATCGGCTCCGTCATGATCCCGGCCTTCACCCAAGACCGCCAAGACGGCTCCCACGGACAGGTCAAGCGCCAGTGTACCCACGACTGGAAAATCACACCCATCCGCCGCTACATCAAGACCCTGCTCCCCAAGGGACGGCCAAAACCCGGTTCAGTCGAGTCCTGGCAGGGAATAAGCCTGGACGAGTGGCAACGGATGCGCTCCTCTGACGTCGCCTACATCACCAATATCTACCCCCTCGTGGACCTCCGGATGACCAGGGCCGACTGTGCCCGCTGGCTCCTAGACCACGGCCTCGACATCCCGCCGAAGAGCGCCTGCGTCTTCTGCCCCTTCCACAGCATCCAGAGCTGGAAGGACCTCAAACGCCGGGGTGGACCCGACTGGGAACACGCCGTCGAGACCGACGAGACCATCCGCAACATGCGCGACCACCACGCCCTGTACGTCCACCCCTACCGGAAACCCCTGGAGAAGGCAATCCAAATCCCCGAGGACCAAGGCGTCACCCAGCTGGAACTCGACCTCGAGCAACCCTGTGACGGCGGGCATTGCTTCGTATGACGACCCAGAGCCCGGAACCGGCTGAGTCAAACAGGCGTGGAGAACCATGATTCCCGAACAACTCCAAGACCCGGACGACCAGCAGGAACCCCCCGACGACGTTCAGCACCCGGCCGACGTTCAGGACCTCACGGACACCAACCAGATAGCCGAGGACATCGGACACCCTGTACCGATCAACGCCATTGAACTGGCCGGCTACCTAGTACGCCACTGCCAAGCCTGCCCCCTCGGGCAGACCAGGACCCACGCGGTCCCCGGAGACGGCCCACAGGATGCCCAGGTCATGTTCATAGCCGAAGGTCCAGGCCGGAAGGAAGACGAGGAAGGACATCCCTTCATCGGAGCCGCCGGAAAGTTCCTAGACGAACTCCTGCCAATGGCCGGCCTATCCAGGGACCGGATTTTCATCACCAACATGATCAAGTGCCGGGCCCCCAACAACCGGGACCCCGAACCAGAGGAGATGGCAGCCTGCAGCCGGCACCTGGACCGGCAGATAACCATCATCAACCCCAAGCTCATCATCGCCCTGGGTAAATTCAGCCTGGGAAAGTTCCTGCCCGGAGAACCCATCGGGAAGGCCCGCGGCCGACTCCGCAAGAAGAACGGGCGGTTCATCTACCCCATCATGCACCCGGCCGCCGGGCTCCGCCGGGGCGACTTCAAACAACGGGTCATCGAGGACTTCCTGGCCATCCCCGCCATACTCCGCCAGATCGACGAAGACCCGCCCGAGGAAGAACCGGACACCCCCGGCCTGCCCCAACCGAAGTCCAAGCCCCCGGCCGAACCCCAGATCACCCAGAACAGCCTGTTCTGAGGCCCAAAGACCCATCCTGACAGTCTCCGGAGACAACAGATGACGCCAGCCACCAAGCACAACACCAACTTCAAGCTGAGGTTGGCCCCATCGCCAGCCGACACCCGGGACCAAAAGTTTTCAGTCCTCCGAAGACGCCCAAACCTATACCATCACCCACGCGGCTGGTGCTGGCTCCCCATCGCCGTCTGCATCGACCTAGACGAGGCCTGCGGCATGCTCCGCGCCGTGGGAGCAATCCTCCCCGCCAGCACCAAGGAGGACGCCGCCAGATGAGCGCCGCACCAACCGTCACCCTCATTCTCGTACACCGGTTCAAGTCCTACAACATCCAGATGCCCGGCGCCACCACCGCACGGTACGCCGCTAAACGCTTGGCCGAAGCCGTCGGCCTCGACCCGGACGACCAAGACTGGGCCCTTGCCGAAACCAACACCTTCAGACTCATATCCCAAAACGACATAATCGCCAACTGGGACGGCGTAAGGGTGAGCCTCCGACTCCCCGCCCTCGGCGAATAGACCTTCCCTTCGTCGCCACACTCGCAGAAGACCCAAAGGAGAACAACCATGAGACTGGCCGGCCAAGCCAAGGGCGGGTTCTACCCCACGCCGACCCGGGTCGTCGACCTGATAGCACGGACCGTACGAGCCACCCGGGCTTACAACGGACAAACAGTCATACGGGTCCTCGACCCCTGTTGTGGAAACGGAGACGCCGTCCTCCGGCTCGCCCAACAGATGGCTCCGACCACCCAGGTACCGATCAATACCTACGGGATCGAGCTCCACAAGCAGCGCGCCGAGAACGCCTCCACCGTCTTGGACCGGTTGCTGTCAGTCGACCTGTTCCAGACCTCCATCGCCAACGAGACCTTCAGCCTTCTCTTCCTAAACCCTCCCTACGACTATGACCACGACGACGGCAAGAAGAGGACCGAGCACTCCTTCCTCCTCCAATGCACCCGTTACCTCAGAGAGACCGGCGTCCTCGTCTTCATCGTCCCCAGACACCGGCTCCAGACTTCCGCAAGGTTCCTCAGTTCCTGGTACGAGAAGATCAACTACTGGGACTTTCCCAACCCGGAACGCGACGACTTCGACCAAGCCGTCGTCATCGCCCTTAGGAACGCCAACCCGATAGGCAATCCTCACAAGGAGAGCCAGATCCGGGACTGGTCTCAAACAGAATACACAGAGGCAGCCCAGATCGACTGGCCGGACTATCCCCTCTACTACGCGCCCACCACCCCCGCCGGAGACGTCCTGTTCACCAGCCGGACCGTCGACCCCATCGCCGCCATCCAAGAGGCGAGGACCAAGGGCCTCTGGGCGAACCCCAGAATAACCGACTCCTTCTGGCCTCCCAAGAACAGTCACACCCGGCCTCTCATGCCCCTCCGGCGCGGCCACCTCGCAATGCTCATCGCCGCCGGCTTCCTCAACAACGCCTGCCTCCAAGACGCCAGCGGTACCCGCGTCCTGGTCAAAGGCCAGACCACGAAGGAACGCGTCTTGGCAGAAGAAACCGAAGAAACCCAGATCTACCGCGACCGCCTGGAGACTACCGTCACCATGCTCGACCTAGTCACCGGCCAGATCCAGAACGTCAAGGCCCAAGCCGGCCAGGACGCTCACGACCAGCCAGACGACCCACCGGACGCAGACCGGCAGAACCCCGGAGAGGACGACTATCAGTTCATCCCGCCTCCTCCGGAATTCTCGGCCCAAGTCGCTCCCCATCCTCTCGACTTCGTCACCGAACTCACACACCAAGGGCTTCCTTACGAAGTCACCACCGGCGTCCAAGACCTGATACCGCCCGCCGCCGTAACCGCCGCCATCGCCCGGTTCTTCCAGCAGGACTGGGGCGACGCAAGCCCGGCCGAAGCCCGCCTCAACGACCGCAACCATCTGCTCCAATCCGGGGTGGTCATCGCCTCGTACTCCCACGACCGCACCGAGTTCCTCATCCACCAGCCCAGCGCCGGAGCCCGGCCCAGGGTCCTACTCACCGAAGAGTACTAGTCCTGAAGGAGAGATACAGACAATCCACCGAGTCACGCGCCCCCAGTCGAACGCCGGCTACCAACCCCAGCAGGTCTGACCATACTGGCTGCTCCGACGAAGCAGCCACGAAACGGCTGAGCCCGGCGCCTCCCCACAAACTCCGGCGCCGGGCTCCCCCATCTGCCACGGCCGGGCCCCCAACTTCAGAAGACAGACAACAGGGAACGAAAACTACATGAACCTCGCCGAGTTCATCGACACCTACCGGGCAGCCATCACCCAGCAGGTCATCGACCACTACCCGCCGCTCTACCGGCCCTCCCCCGACGAGCGCCCCATGCCCACGCTCCGCCGACGACCCCTGGCCGGCCAGGAAAACGCCATCCGAGGCGCCGCCCTGTCCCTAGAGTCCCAACAGGGTTCCGTCATAGTGGGCGAGATGGGTTGCGGCAAGACCTTCATAGCCGTTTCGGCAGCCCGCCTGGCCGGATTTCTCCGGGTCCTAGTCCTCGCCCCGCCCCACCTGACCAAGAAATGGCAACGCGAAGTACTCCAGACCCTCGCCGGCGCCGATGCGCCCATCATCACCTCCCTCACCGACCTCGAAAGACTCAAGTTCCGGGACCCCAGTCGACCCCTGTTCGCCATAATGTCCCGTGAACGGGCCAAGCTCTCCTACCGGTGGAAGCCCGCCGTCGTCTGGCGCTGGGCCCGCACCAGTACCCACCTCCTCAGGACCTTGGACGAAGACCAACCCTACCAGGTCCCCTCCTGCCCCCAGTGCGGCGCCGTCATCCGGGACAGCGACGGCGCTCCCCTCACGGCAAGAGACCTCAGCCGCCGCCGGCAACGTTGCGACAACTGCGGCGGAAGCCTCTGGACCGCCGACCCAAAGGGGCCCAAACGTTACTCCCTCGCCGATTACGTCAAACACCGGATGCCTCACTACTGGGAATTGCTGATCGCCGACGAAGTCCATGAGTACAAGGCCCGAGGCTCAGCCCAAGGCATCGCCGCCGGTATCCTGGCCAATGTCTGCGACAAGTCCCTCACCCTCACCGGCACCCTCATGGGTGGCTACGCCAGCACCCTCTTCCACCTCCTCTACCGGTTCTCGCCCGAAATCCGCACCCAGTTCGGCCAAACCGAAGAGAGCCGCTGGATCAAGAGATACGGGTTCGAGGAAATCACCATCACCAAGGACGAAGACGTTCATACCGACGACGGCCGAGCCAGCCGACGCAGAGGCTATAAGAAACGGACCAAGGAGAAGCCCGGCCTAGCGCCCGACGCACTCTTTCACCTCATCGGCAACTCGGTATTCCTCCGACTCTCCGACGTCGCCCAGGACCTCCCTCCCTACGAGGAGGAAGTCATCCTCACCCCCCTCGACCAGAAGCCGGACCCCGTCTGGGACATCTCCCAGCTCAGCGCGTACCGGACCGTCCAGAAGACGCTGAAGCAGGAGGTCGCCGGCAACATCCGCCGGGGATCCAAGAGGCTCCTGGCCACCTACCTCCAGACCCTCCTTGCCTACCCCGACGGTTGCACCAAGGGTGAGACCGTTCTCGATCCCGACACCAAGGACATCATCGTCCAGATGCCGCCTCTCTCCGAGGACCGCCTGTACCCGAAGGAGCAAGCCCTCGTCAACCTCATCGCCGGAGAGCGACTGGCCGGACGCCGGACCATGGTCTACGTCACCCACACCGGTACCCGGGACATCACCCCCAGATGGAGCCGGATACTCCGGGAACAAGGGTTCCGCGTAGCCGTCCTGAAAGCCGACACCGTCCAGCCCGAGCACCGAGAGGCCTGGATGGCCAAACGGGTCGAGGAGGGCGTGGACGTCCTCATGTGTCACCCCAGACTGGTCCAGACCGGACTCGACCTCATCGACTTCCCCACCATCTGTTGGGCCGAGACCGACTACTCCGTCTACACCATGAGACAGGCCTCCCGCCGCTCTTGGCGCATCGGCCAGGACAAACCCGTCCGCGTCGTCTTCATGGCCTACCAACAGACCATACAGGCCGAAGCCCTCAAACTCGTCGCCAAGAAACTCACCAGTTCCCTGGCCGTCGAGGGAGAATTGACCGAGGATGGCCTAGCCTCCTACGGCGACGACGGCGACGACCTCATGCTCTCCCTAGCCCACCAAGTAGTCAGCGGCATCGAGGAAGACCAAGACACTCCCGTCGAGGAAATATTCCGGAAATACCGGAACATGCAGGACCAAGACGAACTCTTTCTCGTCGACGACGGATGGAACGTCGACCGGACCCCCGCCCCAACACCGGAGCCCGAACCGGTCACCGCCGGTTACCAGAACGGACATCCATCTCCGGAGAAAACTCCGGAAAAGATTCCTGTCCAAATCAGTCTCGCCGACTTCGTCAACACCCCCGATCTCCCACCCACCCGGCGAAGAAAGACCAAGCCCCAACCGGCCGGCCGGTCCCTCTTCCAATGGGCAATCGAGAACGAGGAGGCAGCCCTGGTATAAACCATCAGCCCTGCCCTCACAGGCAAAACAGACCCCGGATACCATCCACATCGTCGCGAACTACACCCCCCGAAGGAGGGACCAATGTCTTCCGAAACGAAAGATATGTCACCCCAAGAGGTTGCGCTCGCCAAGCAACTCGAAGACACGACCACGCGTTTCGCCCACACCCTGGCCTGCCTCTTCAATAACCAAAGGCAGATCGCCGGGCTGGATAACACCCAACTCGTCTGGTGCCACCAGCACCGGCAGAACCACGCTGGACTCATCGCCGCCAACATTGAAGCCCGTATCGACCACGACAGCCGAGACATCCAGTTCTTCCTCATCAGAGGGAAGGACAATGAGATCTTCCAGTGCGAGGCCAACCACTTGGTCCAGGACTACCACATGACTATGGTCCGCTCCGCCCAGTTCGACCTCGACACCCAGGAGATCATCGTCGCCGAACAGGTTATCGCCCTCGTCCTGGTCCGCCACCCCGCCCAGAAGTCCCAACAAGAAGAGCCTCAGGACGACTGACCCACAGTCTCATCCGGTTCGGAAAGCTGGGGCCGCCTCTCTCAAGGAAGAGCGGCCCCCGCTTTCCTATCGACAGGGTCCTAGGGCCGGGCGCCCAGCGTCGAGACCAATCCAAGGGTGTGTAGACGTGTTGGGCAGGACGAGCCTCCACCCGCTCCAACAACGGCGGAAGTGATGTGTCAGGGACGGAGCGGACCGCTGGGCGCCCGACCCCAGGACCCCTCAAGGAGAACCCAGCATGACCACCGTTCCTCAGACCACCGTTCCTCAGACCATCCAAGAGCAAAACGATTCTTTCCGGCAGTCCCCCGACAGCACCCGCGGCCGCACCCTCATAACCCGGGGCATCGCCGCCATGAACCCCCAACGGCAACAGGCCATCATCCGGAAGGTCAAGAACTACAACCAATTCCCCAAGGGAGACAACCCCTACGGTGAGCACGACTTCGGCGCCTTCAACCACGACGCAGACCGCCTCCTCTGGAAAATCGATTACTACGACACCGACTACCAGTGGGGCTCCGACGATCCGGCAGACCCGGCCGCGACACGAAGAGTCCTCACCATCATGCTAGCCTCCGAGTACTGAGTCGGCAAGAACCATGAGCCAACCAAGCTCAGTGCTTGGTAGAAACCCGGCAACCCCCGGCATCCCATAATCGTGGACACCACCACACCCTGCCCAGACCGCTCACCTCAAGAGGAAAGCGTCAAAATGAGCTACCAGACGTTCTATAACCTAGAGTGGAAGGACGACCCACCCGACATCGACCAAGTCGCAACCTTCTTGGCCCTCACCAACCCCGCCCTCTCCGACCACCGGACCGTCGCATTGTTCACCCAAGCCGAAGAACGGCAGAATGAGACCCGTTTCTGGAAAGACGTTCTCCAAGGCGCCGAAGAGACCACCTGGTACACTCACCAAGCCGACATGGCCCTGGTCTCCCGTACCTGGCCTCACGTAACCTTCACCCTCCACATCAACGGCGAGGACTCCAACGACTTCCAAATCGAATACCACCGGACCGGCCAAGTCCAAATCGCCCCCGGTGACATCGTCTATCCACCCTTCAACCCAGACAAGCTCCAGACCCCGGAACTCACCCTCGGCCAGCACCCGGAACCCCCATCCTTCATCCATCAGGGAGTACTCTTCCGTCAGACCCTCGCCGGCCACTACACCGTCCCAATGCCGGGCCAGCCGACCAAGCATGTCCCGGGAGACTTCATCGCCCAGCACACCCGGGCCCACGCCATCCTGGCCTTTGACCAACTCGCCTGCCAACAACAGGACCCCCAGGTTCCACCGCCCTCACCCGTTCAGACAGCGAAGGCCCGAGTCCTCACCGCCCTTCGGCATACTACGGACCAAGAGTCCGACACCCAAATACTTGATGAGCTCCGTAAATGGATCGACCTCGTCGAATCCACCCACCTGACCAAACGCCGGCGATCATCCGAATCATAAAATACTCCGGTATGACGGTCTGCCCCCTTGACGGCCAGCCATCACCCAACAGACCAGCGTTAGCACGGAGTTCCAACATGCGTCCCAACGTGTCCCCCACACCCTTCGCCCCCTGCCTGAAATGCGGCGGGAACATCTACTTCAGCAAGGACCTGTACGGTCCCTACCTTTCCTGCCGCCAGTGCGGCAATCTCACCGACCTCCTGCTCACCGACCAGCAGTCCATCCCAGCGCCGGCCCAAACCCACGCCGTCCGGGCCGGAACCCAAACGTCAACCGGAAGACGATAAGAACTGTCAGCCTCATGACCACTCAGACCGTCCAAGAACTACCGCCGGCCACCGGCGAATTCGTCAACCTCATCCTGGCTGGAATCGACCCCAGCCTCTCCGGTCAATCCCAGCGCCTCCAACTCCTCACCGGGCCCTTCCAACAGCAACAGACACGGATGCGCCAGATCACCAGAAACAGGACCCTTGAGACCGCCAAAACGCTCCGCCAACAGATGTTCTACCTCTCCCCAGGAGCACTCCGGACCCTGGACCTCCTAGACCTCTCCACCGAGACCAAGAACCAGGTCCGCGCCCTTAACGTCATGTTCTTCGACTTCCAACAACATGAGGTCAACTACCGCCTCAAGACCCTCGCCGCCATCCCTCCCACCGAGCCCGGACAACCAGGCCCCGACTGGCAGAGCTTCTGGACCCAAAACCTGGACTCCTACATCGGAATCTACCGGCCCCAAGACCATGACCCGCTCCAAGACCCGGTCTCCGAAACCCTCAACACCGTCATTCTCGCCATGGCCCGGCAAGCCGCCGCCCACCTGCCCGACCACCGCGTCCTCGCCTCCCACATTCTCAGCAACCGGAAGAAGGAGCAGCACAAGCCCCTCAGACTCTCCGAAGTCTTCATAGCAACCCTCCGCATCCGGGAGCTGGCCCGACGCCTGGGCCTCCGGCCCGACCAAACCCAACACCTCCTACTCACACCCGAAGAAACTTTCCACCGGCTACGAGAAGCAGGCCTAAGTCCCCGGCGGGACATGGGTACTTTGACCAGCCTGGAAGAACTCCGGCGCGTCCTGCCCGGACCCGGACTCACCGACATCACCACCAGCACAGCCGCAAAGACCTGGCATGAAACGTCCGTTCCGGACGCCTGGGTCCTCCACACTAATCACACCTGTGATAACCAGGCCACCACTCCTCTCGAAGAAGCACACCAACTGGGGCCGGCCGAACGGTCCCTCATCCAGATGACGGTCACCGATTACCCCGGTATCAACCAGGGATTCGCCACCGGCCGCCTCCCGGCCGCGTCGGCCATAGCCTACGTCAACCAGACCACACCAGAGCAAGTCCTAGCCTACCTAGAGGGAAGGTCCGACGACCCGACACCGCCCGAACCCCGTCCTTGTCCCCTGGCCGCCGCCTGCCCCACATGGTGCGGCCGCATCCAACACCTGGACGGTTTCCCCCGTCCAGTCAACTTCAACGGCCGCCACGAGAGCTGCCAGTATCACCAGTTCCTTACCATCCACCTGAACTCCCCGGCCCCGATCCGCGAGGCCGCCGCCGCACTCCGGGTCCGCAACCTCCAAAAACAGACGAAGACACGTGGACGAGCCCAGCCACCGGACCCGACCGAGTCCCAAGCACTGGAGCCAACCCCCGCCGCCGCGCCGGAAAAACCCCGGACCGTCCAGCCCAACTTGCTCTAGGAGGCATCACCTCGTGTTTTACAACCCCAGCCTGGAAGCCTACGCCAAGGAGCAGAACTCCAACCGGCCCCCTGCCCAGCTTACCTACCTCGCCGCCCCGTTTACCACCGAAGACCCCTTGGTCCAGCAGACTCGCCGGGACGCCGTCATCGAGGTCTCAGACCATTTGGTCCGCCAAGGCAAAGCCATCTTCTCCCCACTGGAGTACACCAAAGGCATGCAGGACAGGAACGTCTTCCCACCCCAGGGTTGGTACGAGTTCGACCTGGCCATGCTCAGGAATTGCCAGGAACTCCTGGTCCTCACCCTCCCCGGTTGGCAGACCAGCTACGGCGTCATCATTGAGATGACCGCCGCACGAGCCCTGGGAATACCCATCAAATTCATCGAACCCGACGACGTCTACCTCTCGCCCAGAGTCCACCATATTCTTCTATCCTCCGCCCCAGAGAAAACCGGCCAGTGAACAAGTTCCAATCCACACTCTCCCAGGACGAATCACGCGACATGTGGCAGACCATCGCAGAGCAGCAACTGGTCTGCCAGATAGACGGGAAGGTCCTCGTGGAGTCCATAGCCTGCCGACTCTACCCCGCCCCCGAACTCCACCAGGTCTGTACCACCCTCAGAGACCACGCCATGGACTATGCCGCCGCCGAGCAGCAGTACGTAGAACAGACCGAGTTCGCCCTCCCATCCCTATCACCCGAGGAGGAGGCCAGGCAGGAACGGCAACGACTCCTCACCCTCGGACAGATCGACATGTTCGACTCCCCATCCCATAAACCACGGAGGCGCAAGTCCTACGTCCAGCTTGACCTAGACCAATTTCCAAATTCCTGACACCGAGACCGCGCTAAGAGTCCCTCACCCCCGTAAAATCAGCCATGAGGCCTGCCGCAGCAGGCCTCCTCCTCACACGAGCCCTCCGGAGCCGCGCCGGAGGGCTTGAGAACACCGGGCACGGGAAAACCATTCCCGTGCCCCTACCTTTACCATCCAACAAGGAGAAACAAGAAGATGAAGATCGCATGTCTTCAGGAACAGATCAAAAAGGGTCTGGCCATCGTCAACCGGGCGGTCCCGTCCCGCACTCCCCTCCCCATGACCAAGAACGTCCTCATGACCGCGAAGGACGACCGGCTCCGGCTCTCAGCCACCAACCTCGAGATCTCCATCACCACCTGGGCCGAGGCCAAGATCGAGACCGAAGGGGAAATCGCCATCCCGGCAACCCTCATGAACGAACTCGTCAACTCCTTTTCCAACGAGGTCACCAACATGGAGGTGCTTGAAGGCACCAACACCATGAGGGTCGAATGCGGCCACGGACTCGCCAACGTCAACGGCTCCGATCCCGCCGACTTCCCACCCGTCCCCAGCATCGGGAACGGGACCGCCGCCACCATCGAGTCCCGGGTCCTGAAGGCCGCCATTACCAAGGTCGCCTTCGCCGCCGCAAACGAGGACTCTCGCCCCATCCTACAAGGAGTCGAAACCTCCATATCCAAGAACCGCCTCATCATGGCCGCCTGCGACGGCTTCCGGCTCGCCGTCTTCGACGGCGCCCTCTTGGCGCCCGCCCCCGACGAAACCCAGATGATCATCCCAGCAAAGAACCTCTCGGAACTGGTCAGGCTCCTCCCCGACGACGAGACCACAGTCGACATCACCCTGGGCCAAGACAACCGCCAAGCTCTCTTCAGGATCAACACCCCCAACGCCATCGAGTTCACCTCCCTCCTGATCCAAGGCGCCTTCCCGAAGTACGACCACCTCGTACCCACCGAACACCAGACCACCACCGTCCTGGCAACCGCAGACCTCCAACAGGCCATCCGTACCACCGCCATCTTCGCCAAGGACAACAACATAATCTGCCTCGAGATCGACGCCGAAGCCGGCAAAATCACCACCTCCGCCAAGTCCGCCGAGACTGGCAACAGCCGGAACGAAATATTCTCCCGGTCCCTTGAGGGCGACAACCTGAAGATATCCTTCAACAGCATCTACCTCCAGACCGCTATCGCCGCCCTCCACAGCCTCGATACCACCCTTAGGACCAAGGGCCCCATGGACCCAGGCCTCTTCACCCCGGTCCAAGACCGGCCTGCCCAACCTTCCCAGAACGGGGAGGTCGACTCGGAAGCCCTGGCTGCCAGCTACGACAAGTACTTCCACGTCATAATGCCAATGTCGATCGAAAACTAGCCTCCGGGACCCCAATAGACAACCTACGGGAGGAACAGAACATGGTCCGAAAATTCGTTTACGACGGACGGGAATTCCCAGACCCAGACCCCAATATCTCCGTCGACCAAGTCCGAAAAAGCATGTCCGACTTCTACGGCGAACTGGCCAACGCCACCGTACAAGAACAGAAAGACGGCGACGACACCGTCTACACCTTCCAACGCCGCGTCGGCGTCAAAGGCGGATGATCCGGTGGACCAGCCTACACTCCTCCTCCTGATCAGCAAGGCGCCCCCGCTCAACCTTGACCTCATACGCATCGCCCGGGAGCTCACCCTCCCCGACGGCACACTCGACCTCGAGGCCGCAGTCGCCAGGACCGACGAGATAGACCAAGCCCAGACTCAAGCCCGAACTCACATGAGCGCCGCTGCCCAGCTCGCAGAGAGGATCAGGTGGAACATCCAACTCCAGCACCTCCCCGACTGATCCTACTGAAGTCCCACCTCACCCATGCCCCTCCGTCCCTACGACACCTGGTCGACCTCTCCCAAAGCGCCGAGGACTACCAGTGGTTCCGTGACCTCGTTCACAATATCTTTCCCAACCAAGCTGTCGAAATTCTCCAACACGCCACACAGGCCGAAAAGGTCGCCGCCTTCTGCAAGGTCTTCTCCAAGGACTTCTTCCCTCTACCCGATTACTACTTAGACGACTGGGCCTACGAGGACGAAGACAGGCCCGCATCCCACTATAGGATGATCCGGGAAGGCGCCCCCATCCCAATGATGGGCTTCAGCCTGGAAGACCTCCACGAACTCTGGAACCACGCGCCCACCGGACTCGCAGCCCTCGCCCTTCTAACCGACTTCACCGAACATTGGGCCGTCGTGAACGACATCAAGACAGCCTGGTTCGAAGCAGCCGAAGCCCACATACCCCAAAGCGTCCTACAGAAGATCCCTCCCGGCGGGATCCCCCACGCCAAGCTCAAACAAGCGGTCCAAGACACCAAGTACGCCGCCGCCGCCACCGCCGTCCTGTGGATCACCAGCGCCTCTGAAAACGAGATGATCGACCTCTGCATCGAAGACTACGGCGAACAGATCATGTCCGACTGGAACCCAGATTCCATCACGGCCGCAACCGACATGTGGAAGCAGGCCGACCAACTCACCGACCAGGTCCTGGCCCTCGCCTCCCTCCTTGAAGAGGACCTGCCGGTCAGGTTCGAAGAAGCCCTGGACTTCATCCTCCAGCGACTCCCACCCCCGGAAGAGGAACAGAATGACGGATAACCAGCCACCCAACACCGACTGGGCCCTCCCGCCGAACAGCGCAGTACAGCCCGACCAGCTTCAGGCCAGAATCGACGTCTACCAAGACAGCATCATCCTCACCGATTTCAACGAGGAACGGGTCAATTGGACCCGAATGGTCTCCACAGACCAGATGGCAGCCATTTTCGCCGGCGAGATCAGCTACTCCTCCGGCATACTCCCCCCGGACACCATCTGGTGGAAACAGACCGAGTCCGCCCGGACAATCGCCGTCTGGAGAGACCCACAGGTCTGGAACGTCGCCCTCCAGACCGCACCCTTCAAGCCTCCCCAGAGACTCAAACTCCCAATGCCCGGACTCATCTTCGTCTGCATCCAAGGCCAAGCTCCCTGGATCTTCGCCGCCAAGACCAGACCCTCCAGGTCCCACGACCAGCTCTACCGCATGCCAGCCTTCAATGTCTTCCAAAGTGGCCGAGTCTGCCCCGGCAACCACCAGTTCCCCGACAACCCCAACCAAATCCCCGAGTCCTTCTTCCAGTCCTTCTTCTCCCAGACCGGGGACACCCACCAGAGATCCCTCAAGCATACCGACGACCTGAACGCCCTCTGGCAGGAGCTCAACGGTGAAACTCAATACCCTCTGGACGACCTTATTCCGCAGCACACCATCGCCGAAGCTATGGACATCCCCCAACCGGCCACGCCAAGACATATATCCCGAAGGTTCTGAAAACCCCGACCACAATATGAAAGCCGACCACAGGGAGCAAGCCGACCACGCCGGTTACCTCGTAAACCGCCTATCCGGTCCCGAAGGCGTCCCCGGACTGGGATACGACTACCTCATCGCCCAGAACGGACTCCACGTTCAGTCCCAGAACCCCTTCATCACCGCCCGGACCCAGCTGTCCACAACCCGCGTGAGAGGCCTGGCCCCCGCCCCCCACCTGCTCCACCTTTCTCACGGCCGGATACCCAAAAGGGTCTTCGAGACCGGACTTAGGTGGTTCCAAGACACCCCCGACACCGAGAGATTCTTCGGCGTCACCTGGGACGGCGACGAATACCGTATCGTCGCCCCCCAACAGACCGGCCATGCTACCCGGCTCCACTACCAGCCCCCATCCGGGCTCGTAGCCGAGTTCCATTCCCACGCCAGGTCCGGAGCCTTCTTCTCAAGTACCGACGACGCCGACGAACAGGCCTTCAGAATCTACGGAGTCGTCGGCAAGCTCCACACCCCCTGGCCCGAACTCCGGCTCCGCATCGGCATCTACGGCTACTTCGGTCAACTCGACTGGACCGACGTGTTCGAAGGCCCCGCCCCGGGGGTCCTGGTCAAGACCCACGCCGACCCATCATTCCAAGACGATTAGGACAAAACATGCCTTACCTCGATACCAACATCTACGAGGTCACCCGCGGGCCTTCCGGCGACACCGCCGTTATCTTCAACCGGGATACCGGGCTCGCCGGAGGGTTCCGGTGCCTGGGCGACGACCTGAACGACATACTCGACGTCACCGTCCAGACCAGCCATACCGGGGGGAAGATCTTCCTCATCGGCGGCCCGGTCCACACCAACGTCAAGGGGCCGGAGGAAACCTTCCGGCTCGCCTGCCTCCTCACTACCGACCCACCGCCAGACCCGCCAGCGTAAGCGGCGCCGACCTCACTCGAAGCACATCAGAGGCAACACCATGCCATACCACATCTCACCTCTCCCCCAAGAACCCACCATAACCGTCGTCGGCTGCGGCGGGACCGGCGGGTTCGTCGCCGAATCCCTATGCCGGCTCTTCACCGGCCGGAAGGCCGCCATCATCCTCGTAGACCATGACCGCGTCGAAAGACACAATATCCTGAGACAGAACTTCCAAGCCCAGGACATCGGAAAATTCAAAAGCCAGGTCCTCGCCGAGAGACTATCCTTCATCTACGACCGGCCCATCGGCTACTCCATCCATCCCCTGATACCCAACAAGAGTATGCAACCGGGCATCGCCTCGTACCAGAGATCCCTCATCATCGGCTGCGTCGACAACGCAAAGGCCCGGCTGGCCATGTCCCAGTGCCTCGAAGGCCACGCAGACCGTTGGCTGATCGACGCCGGGAACGGCCAAGACTGGGGCCAAGTCCTGATCGGCAACACCATGCGTCCCGACTCCCTCAAAGGTTCTCTCCAAAACGGCCAATGCCAAGCCCTCCCGGCTCCTACCGTTCAAAGGCCCGACCTGCTCACCACCGTCCCCGAAACCCTCCCCGACATAGACTGCGCCGCAGCCCTGGACCTCACCGATCAAGACCCGGTCATCAACCAGATGATGGCCAAAATCGTCGTCATGATCGTACGCCGCCTCGCCGCCGGCACCTGTCCCTGGACCGGCCTCCACCTGGACATGGACCACGGCACCCTTTCCCCCAACTTCATCACCCCCGAAGCCGTCTCCCGCATGAGCGGGATATCCGTCGAGGAACTCTGTTCTCCCAAGCCTACGGCCTCTTTCTACAACGACGACCCCGAAGACGACGACCCGCAAGACGAACCCGCCGGTGAAAACGAGGACTTCACCTAGGGACTATCCTCGTATAGGAGATAAGACCTCAAATGAACAGAAAACGGAACACAACCTCTGGGCTAAACCCCGAAACCACTCCCGAAGCCGACGCCGGAGACCCGGCCGTCCAGCCGGCCCCGGATAACGCCGGCGAAGACTCCAGCCAAGATGCCGGCCTCAGCCCGGCTCCCGACCCCCAAGACCCCTCCGACGACTCGCCCGAAGCCGAGACCCAGGACCATTCCGAGGACTTGCCGGAAGACTCGCCGGAAAACTCGCCGGCAGATGCCTCAGACGATTCTCAGTCCAGACTGCCAGCCGGCAGCACCTCTGGCGAACAGGACATCAAAATAGTCCTTTCCATCAGCGAGGGTTCCGCCCATATCGGAGCTCAGAAACCAGCGGCCGACCCGGTCATCGAGAGCTTCGAGACCCTCGACATCGACGTCCTTGTCCAGCAACTACCCGATTTTCTCGAAAGAGCGCAGAACCAATGGGCCGAAAGCCTCATGTACCCCCAACACATAAAACTCTCCCCACCGCGCCGGACCAGACGGACCCAGACCCAGCAGCAGCCCGCCAACCCACCGGCCCCGGCAACGCCTCCAACACCTCCGGCGCCGACGCCCCCCAGAGCCCGCACCCTGAGCATGTTCGATGAGTAACTCCACCAGCCTGTTCGTCGCCTTTGAAGGCGGCGAGGGCACCGGTAAGACCACCCAGGCCCACATGCTCCGGGACTCCCTCGTAGAACTCGCCCGGACCGTCATCATCATCCACGAACCAGGCACAACCAACCTAGGCCTTTACCTCAGGACCTACCTCAAAAGCAAACAACCCATCAGCCCGGAAGCCGAACTCCTGCTGTTCGAGGCAGCCCGAGCCCAGCTCGTCGCCGACGAGATAAAGCCTGCCCTCGCCCGCGGCTACACCATCATCGCCGACCGCTTCGCCGCCTCCTCCCTCGCCTACCAAGGCTACGGCCAGGGGATAGACGTCCGGGACGTTTCCACCCTCAACGACTTCGCCACCGGCGGCCTCACCCCCGACCTCACCTTCCTGCTCGACCTGCAGCCCCACCAAGCCCTCACCCGGGTCAACCCCCAGATGGCCCTAGACCTCCAAGAAGACCAGCCTCAACCCAGCAGGGCCGAGGACCCCGGACAGAGACGCTTCGAAGAACTTCCGGCAACTTTCCACCGCAGGGTCCGGCAGGGATATCTCCAGCTAGCCCGGCAACACCCCGGCACCTGGCTCCTGATCGACGCCAACCTGCCCCAAGAACAGGTAGCCTTCCAGGTCCTCACCGCCGTCCGGAACCACCTAGACCGTCAGACCAGCGCCGCCAAGGAGACTCCATGAGCGAGCCGCTCAAATTCGGCCTCCTGGCCGCCATCATCATCATGGGCCTCCTCACCATCTCCATATCGTTCTTCATGGAGAACGAGGACAGCAAACACCGGAACGGAGACGAGTCCTACCTCCGGCGGATCGCAGCCTGGTCCGGCCTCGCCACACTGGCACTCGTCAGCCTCACCCTATTCCTCAGGGCCACCACGTGATGAACCGACCAGCCCGTCTCGACGACCAGCCAGCTCCCGCCGGCCACCGCTGCACCGTCCCTTCCGCCGCCGACGTCGCCGGTCGCGCCATGATGGACCGGCATCACCACGGGATGCACGAAGCGGAAACAAAGGCCTGGGAGTCCCTCAGCAAGTACAAGTTCGCCATGTTCGGCTACTGGTGCGGGATCTGGGTCCACCTGAACCGCATCGGCGGCTGCCGACAATCCAACCCATGGGCTGAAATCGTCCGGTTCGCCGCCAAAATGGCTTCCCACCATTGAACGCCGGCGCCGATACCCCCCAGTACATATAATGTTACCCATCTCGTACCGCAGAAAAGGATGAAGCCACAACGTGTCAAACTTGCCAGACCGGACCCGGTTCCTGCACCCACCCGAAGAACCTCTAATCCCTCAAGCCGGAAGCTCCAACGGACAGCTCCTTGAAGCAGCCGACAATAGCCTCCGAAATACCTTCAAGACTCCACCGGAACCCGGCCCGCGCCAGCAACTCATAAGCCTGGAAACCCAGAACTCCGCCGCCATCGAGGACGAGTTCGACCGAACCAGGATAAACAGACACCGCAGAGCCCTCTCCAAATACCTGACCCAACCCCTCGAACAGACATCCCTTCTAACCCTCCACCAGAGCATGATGGCCTGCCAGCCCCACGCCCAGCCCGGCCAATACCGCACCGTAAACGTCCGAGTCGGCCGACACCGGCCCCCGGCCCACCCGCTAGTACCATCCCTCATGGACGAACTCTTCACCTACCTGTCCGAAACTGACGACAACCCCCTCCTCACCGCAGCTTGGGCCCACATCCAGTTCGAGACGATCCACCCCTTCGCGGATGGGAACGGCCGCACCGGCCGCGCTATCATCCTCCGTATCCTGGAAAAGCCCCTCCCCCTCAGCGCCTTCATCAACAAGGAACGGCAGACCTACTACCGAATGTTAGGCCGCGGCAATTGGGACGAGTACCTCAATTGGTTCCTAACCGGAATCATCCAGACCTGTCAGGAGTTGACCCGCCACACATGACGAACGCCACACAACGACGATATATCGCCCTCGACATCGAAACCGTCAAACCCTTCCCGGCCGGCGCCAATTGGCGGGTCCACCGGCCCCTCGGAATCGCCTGCGTCGCCCTCCATTCCTCCGCTTGGCCCGAACCCCGTACCCTTCACACCCTGAACCCCGACGGCTCCATCGCAGACCAGATGAGCCTGGACGACCTCCAGTCACTCGTCCGTAAGCTCGTCCAGTGGACCGCTCCGTCCCCGGAACAACATATCCTGGTGACCTGGAACGGCTTAGGCTTCGACCTAGACGTGCTGGCCGAAGAGTCCCGGATGGCGCCCGAATGCCGCGCCCTGGCCTGGCACCACGTCGACCTGATGTTCCACATCTTCTGCCACACCGGATACCCCGTAGGTATGGCAACCACCGCGGCCGCCATGGGCCTCCCGGGTAAAACGGCCGGCATCAACGGCGCAGAGGCCTGCCGACTCTGGCGGGCTGGCGAACGCCTGAAGATCCTCGAATATTGTGGCCAAGACACCAAGGTCACCCTTGACCTCGCCCTCACCTGTGAACAGCAACAGGCCGTCCATTGGACCAGCCGGGCAGGCAACCTCAACACCCTCGCCCTTCCTGGCGGGTGGTACAAGGTCAGCCAAGCCCGCCCGAACTCCCTACCCGGACACCTCCTGGATGACAACTCCCATCCCCAGAGCAGCATTCACCAACTGGCTCCGAAAGGACAACGCCGAGGAATGACCACCGAAATTCCGGCCGGACTTGGCAGCGCAACCACCCTGTTCCCGCCAGTCCCCAGCCCCACAGGACTGAAGCGCACCTACATGCAACAGGAAAGAGTCTCAGACGAACAGCTCGCCGCCTACGCCGACGAGCTCTGCCGCCTCATCAACAAGTTGCTGACACACCGGGGCCAAGCCCTCTCCGCCACCATCCAGACACTCCCACCGGAAACCGGACTCGCAGCTTGCCGGTTTCGCCTCGACCTGTCTGGCAACCAGACCCCCGTCCGCCGGGAGACCGTTCCCGATACCCACGCCCTCATCCTCCAGACCCCTCACCACCTCCAAGACCAAGTCCGGAAGTCCTTGACGTCAGTGAACCAAGCCCGCGTCTACGGACAGACCAATGGGACCGAACAACTCTGGATCATCAAGTCAGACCAAAGCCCAGGCTGGTCCATCCAGAAAGCCAGAGTCAACGCCCGCGACATTGTGGACGACCACATCACCACCCGCCTGCAGGAATACCTACAACCCACTCAGCACGGAGATCTATCATGACCCCGGCCGACTACCTAAACCGCCAAGCGGCACACCGCCCAATCAACCCGGCCGCAACCCCCGGCCAAGAACCTCATCCCGACCCTGACCTATCCTTCCTGCTGTCCATCAGCGCCAGCCAAGCTCCCAGGTTCCGGGACGCCCTCCTGAAGGCAGGACTCGACATCGACCTTCTCAACATGTTGGTGGCCTTCGACGAGGCCGACCCCCCCAGGATCACCATCAACCGGAGTTCCGACCTTCAGAACATGCTCGACACCGTCAACAACTACCTGGAAGTCCATCACCTCCAACCCAAATTTCCATCGAATCCCAACTCCTGGAACCTCCCGAAGAGGCAGGAGTTCCTCAACCTCATGACCATCCGGTTCGATTGGAACGACTTCCAACCCCTCACGCCATGGAACGAGATCGATCCCGCACCGTGGGACACCGTCGCCGCCAGCCATCCGGCCCTCTTCAATTAGACCGCAGCAGAACTATCTTCTAACCACCGTCGATTTCCCCCTTTCCCCCAAGATCCCACCCCCCCACCCTCTGCCTTCCAGACCGGACTGCCAGCACAAAAGTGTAAAAACGGCGAGACCCCTGCTTATGAAACAATCCCTGTGCAGGCAAATCCCGAGAAGGAAAGTCAAGCCATGTCCACCTACCTCAGAGCCCTTCCAAGATTGCTCCCGGTAACCCTCGTACTCCTGCTCCTTCTCATCACGGCCTGTTCCCAGCCGACCACTCCTCCGGCCAAGACGGCCGCACCAACCCTGTCCGAAACATCCGTCCCTCTGGCGAAGGTTACGCTCGTCTCCCCTCACACCGAGCAACCCTTCTCGACCGAAGCCGGTCCTGACGCCACCCGGCCGCCGACCACCTGGGTACCACCCTTATCCACAAGCATCCCACCAACCCTACCGCCCTTCCCCACAGACTTCCCGTCAACCAGGCTACCGGATCCTGTCAGAAACACACTCTTTCCGACCCTTCCACCAGCATCCACCCCGCACGCTATGGCGCCCCCCGAGCCAATCACAATGCCCGCAGCCGAAGGACCCAAGACCTCCGAGGTTTACCTATCCGCCCACGAAGACGACGGAACAACCCGGTCCTCCACCGATGACCGCGGAGGACCAAGCCACCCCTACCACCACACCGGGCCGTCCGCCCTCAAGGCCGGCGAGATCGACGATAACGACAACTGGGACGATTACCTAGAGTTCCTCCAAAGCTACCAAGGACCCCCAGTCCACAAGCTCGACGTCTCAAAACGACACATCATCACCATCCGGAACGCGGACGACCAACCGGTCCCCGACGCCCGGGTCACCGTCTCGAGTGACAACAACACCCTCTTCCAAGGACGCACCTACGCCGATGGCCGGTTCATCTTCTTCCCCAGAGCCCTCCATCCAACCGCCAACACCAAATCCTTCACCGTAAGGGCCCAGAAGAACGGATCAATAGCCTGGGCCAGTTTCCCACGCAACCGCCGCTCCGATTGGGAACTCACCCTCGACATCCCCAGGCCCTACCAACAGGGTATCCACCTCGACATCCTGTTCCTTCTCGATGCCACCGGCAGCATGTCCGACGAGATCAACCGGATCAAGCAAACCCTCGTCTCTATCTCACAACGAGTCTCTGACCTGCCGTCTCAACCAGACCTCCGGTTCGGCATGGTCACCTACCGGGACCGGGGAGACGACTACGTCACCCAGACCTACGACTTCGACCACAACGTCCGCAGGTTCACCCGCGCGGTCCGAAACGTCAGCGCCGACGGCGGGAACGACTACCCCGAGTCCCTGAACGAAGCCCTTCACCAAGCAGTCAACAACGTCTCTTGGCGAGACGACAACGCCGTAAGACTTGTCTTCCTACTCGCCGACGCCCCTCCCCACTTGGACTATCCCCAGGATTACGACTACATCCAAGAAGCCGCCGAAGCCCGCCGCCGCGGCATCAAGATCTTCGCCGTCGCCTCCAGCGGGCTCGACTCCCAAGGAGAATACGTCTTCCGCCAGATAGCTCAACAAACAATGGGGAAATTCATATTCATCCTCTACGAGACCGGACCCCAAGGGCGCCTCGACACTCCTCACGACGTCGGAGACTTCACCATCAACCGCCTGGACTCACTCATCGTCAGGCTCGTTCAAGAAGAGCTCGGAGAACTCAACCAAAAGTAGCCATCCTTCCAAAAGACGGTAGGAACCCATGGAGTCAGAAATCTTGAAAATGCTCTCCTGGCCAGCAACCCCCGGGCGGAGCCGGCTCACCAATGCCGCCCGGGTCCTCACCCCGCACTTCCCGCCGACACCCGAGCCGGATCCCGGCTACACCGCCCCGTCTCCGGACGTGGAAGCCCTCGGCCAGTACTACGCCACACAGTCCTACCAGCACTGGGCCAACAGGACCTTCGTCTTGCAGCAACGAGACCACCCGGCCCAACACCTCATCCTACAGACCCTAAGGGCCATCGCACACCGCGGCGACACCGACCACAGCTTCGGCATGGCCCTCGCCACCCGTCCCTACCACCCCCGGAATACCCAGCTCGACTACCATTTCACCCGGCTACACCGCAACACCGATTGGATGGGCTTCTCCCTGGCACTTCCCAAGGTCCGCGGCCTCACCGCCACCATCTTCGAGTCTCCCCTCAAACCCAATACCCCAGGCATCGTCCTTGCCACCCCGGACCCGGACCTATCCTGGCAGGACGACCTCGACTTTCCCTTCGGCCAGCCCAGGCTTCTTAGAGAGCTGCTCCGTTGGCACGGAGCCACCAAGTCCTACTGGGTCACCACCTCTCCCAATCACTCCAACGTGGCCCAATAACGCCCGGCAGCCGCCACATGAAACGACTCCTTAACTCGGCCCAGAGTACCACCACCTCCTGGTTCACTGCCTATATACTCATCGCCGTCATCTCCATCCACAACTTTGACTCCGGCTCGTCCATATACAAGCTCACCGCTCCCCTCCTCATCATCATCCCCGCCTACTACCTGTTAGCAACGCTCCGTAACCAGAAGCAGCCGAGAGCCAAGAAGAAAGAACCCACGCAGACGGCCCGCCTCGCCACCCTAGGCGTCAACATCTCCATGATTTTCACGACCCTCCTATTAGTCCTCGTCTTAACGGTCCTCTAGTAACGACGACAAAGAGGCCCACGCCGGAGCCACCAGACCAACCCCCAAGGCAAAAGAGGGCGCCCACAAGAGAGAAGTCCCGGTGCGGCCCTGTTCTTGAAGCCGCGGGCCGCACCGGTGAAGTCCCCACCGTTACCCAGGTAACGACGCAGCCCCGACAGCCTGAAAGCCCTTATCCGGCCCCAATCCCGCCAGACAAGGAGACACACCGATGCCCGAAACCCAGGAATATGACGACCTCATGCTGGACATAGCAGCGATGGCGGAAACCGCCCACCGGCTCGCCATGGAAGAGGCAGCCTCCGGACAACCCGACCAAGAGCCCCAAGACTTCTTCATGCAAACCCTTATGGATTACCAAGGGCTCGACGCAATGCACAACGCCATCAACAAGCCCCTCTGGACTCACCTCAACTCCCTCCGCCGCGGCCTCTCCGATTACCTCAAACAGATCGAGACGAACCAAGAATCAATGTCCTCCTACGGCAGCACCCAGTTCATGACGTTTGAACGCCAAGCCATCCCGACCATAAGGGCCCTGATCGACAGGACTACCCAACAGATCCACCCCATGTATAACAACGCCGAAGGACCGGACCCCACAGAGGACCCTTGGACAAGAGCCCAACGCTTGTTGGAAGCCTCCCAGCCCAGCCTGTAACCCCAAAACAGACTACAAGCCGGCCCCAACCGCCGGCCGATTCCTCCAATCCTATAAACGCTTCCGTCAAAACCTATAGCCGGCCAGAGGCCGTCCCCCCGGGCGGCCCTGTTTTTTGCTTCTGCGGGCCGCCCGGGGGTAAGTTCACCTCCGGCATAACCCATTTTCAGTCCTCCGCCCAAGTGCGACTTCCCTTCCTGGACGCCACATAGGAGGAACCCGAAATGCTCTAAGACAACTTCCTCAACCTGCACCACAGCCTGGACCAAGTCCCACCAGTCCGGAAATCGCTCCGGCTTCAATCACCTCCGGGAGAAATGGAGATGAACAACCAACCGGAAACCGATACCCATTACCAGAACATGTCCGGGCAAGCGCCCTGCAACAACCGCCCCCTGGCGCCAGACGACAAAACGACCGACATCCCCGACTTCATAACCTGCGGAGGCTGCCGCATCTGGCTCATCCGTCAAGCCGTCCTCTCCGTCACCGCGTAGACTGCCACACCGCCCTATGCGGCCGCCACGGGCTGCCGGACAGTCCCTGCCGGGCACCAGTCCCGCTAGAACCGCCCGCCAACAGTCAGACACCACCCGAGCTCCTGGGCCAAACCTTCCGGATCCCACCCCCCCTTCTATCGCAACGCCTCAGAGGAGGACCATTCATTCCCATGAGCAACCGAGAAACCCAGGAACAGATCGCCGACCGCATCCTCGAACTCCTGGACGCCGGCGACCTGCCCCCGTGGGAACAACCCTGGAACCGTAGCATCGCCGGCGACCTCTGTAACGCCATCAGCCTGAAGGCCTACCGCGGCATCAACCGGTGGCTTACCCTCATCACCCAGAACATCATGGGCTACAACGACCCCAGGTGGCTCACCTTCAAGCAAGCCGCCGAGATGGGCGGCCACATCCGCAAGGGCGAGAAGTCCACCCGTGTGGTCTTCTTCAAGCCCGTCCACCTTAAGGAAAACCCCGGAGCCGCCACCGACCAGGACGCCCCCGGCGACATCGCTGAAAAGCGCAACCGCTACTGGCTCTACCGCACCTACAACATCTTCAACGTCGAACAGACCGAGGGATGCTCCAAGCTCAAGGCCCTCCCGGAACCCGGCATAATACCCGACCCCATCGAGCAGGCCGAAGCCATCATCCGGAATATGCCCGATCCTCCCGCCTTCGACACCTACCAGCACGTCAACACAGCCCCTCATTACAACCCCCGCACCGACCAGGTCAGAGTTCCCACCCGGGACCGGTACGACGTCCCCGAACGGTGGTATAACACCGTATTCCACGAACTGACCCACGCCACCGGCCACCCCAAGCGGCTCGCTCGGTTCGCCACCGACGCCAACCAGAACAACCTCCACCAGTACGGCGTCGAGGAACTAGTCGCCGGAATGGGCTCCGCCATGCTGTCCCAAAAGGCCAGTATCGAACGCGACAACCTGGAGCAGAACGCCTCCTACATCAAACATTGGCGGGACACCATTGCCGCCGACAAGGGCATCGTCATGCAGGCCGCCTCACGCGCCCAGCGGGCCGTCGACCTCATCCTGAACGAGACCGCTCCCCCCCAAAAAGAAGACGAGTCTTAACTCCCGCACAGCCAACCGGATGTTCACCAGGTCCTACTGCCGGCTCCGCCACGCGCCGGCAGACAGACCCCTCATCCGGCCCGCCATGACCCCGGCGGGACCACCCTTCCGCCGGGGTCTCACCATCTCCTCCACTCCGGAGACCCTCATTGCCTCAACTCACGTTCATATCCGCCATCATCATCGGCCGAGGACGCCGGGCCTTGCCTGTCGGCAAGATCCAGACCGACGTCCTAGACCCTGACGGAAACATCAGCCGCAAGGAGAAGAAGGTCCTAGACGGCGAACATTTCCAAAGTATCACCGGTCTGAACGATTGGGCAGGCTACTGGATCCGCGAGATAGGCGCCGCTTCCCGCAAGTCTGGGCCGTACATCAAAATCCGGACTCCCACCGGTTCCCAATGGCTCCAACCAGGCGACACCCTCACCCCAAAACCCCAACCGTCCCAGGAGCAATCAGAATGAAAAAGACCCTTGACGCTATCAAGAACGGGATCCTCGCCGGATACCGGTTCGCCGTCCAAGCCAATACGACTACCCGAGACATCCTCAGCGGCAGGTCGCTCTACCGCCACGCCTCCCAATCCGACGACCTCGCAGCCGTCTCCGAACGGTGGGACCGGCAACGTCAAGCCGACCTCTACCGCCAGAACGAAGCCAAGCGGCGTTTCATCGAGGCTCTCGCCCGCGCCGACTACCGCCTCTAAGGCCAGTCCTGTTTACCGGCGCCCGCCAGAGCCCCCTCCGCAACAGTCGAAATACCTGACACTCCCACCGGGCATTTCTCCGGCGACATCACTACAATCCCTAGGAGACCCGGGCAACGCTCCTATCTGGACGTAAGCCCCATCCACAGGAGCCATCCCGACAGCCCGGAGGAAACCCCATGGCCAACGACACAGGATGGAAGGCCGCTCAGGAGTCCCGGAGACCCCATTCTCAGGCCAAGCTCCGGCGGCGCCCCCCAAAGACCAGAATATCCAAGAAAAAACGCAACCAAGCCAAGGACCGGAACCAAGCTCTCCGTCTCAAGGACCTGCTCTAACCCGTGCAGGAAGCGCCCGCAGCGCCAGACTGCTCCCGTCAAGCCGGACCAGTCCGGTACCACTCAACTCAAGGACCAGAATGAAGACACACCGGATCATCGACTGGCAGAGGAAGGTCAGACAGCCGGGAGAACCCGTCTGCCAAGCCCAGGACGGCCTGGCCACCACCATCACCGCCAACGTAACCTGTCAGGAACGCTTGGAGTCCACTCCTACCCTCCAGGTCCTGGGCATGCTCCATACCGTTACCGAAAACCTGGAAACCCTCCGCCTGCCCGACAGCGTCCGGGAACTCCTTCGCACCACCAGCGCCATCCTGGCCCTCGAGAAACGCGACCCAGAGACCGCCAACCGCATCCAGGGCGGCCGCCCCACCCCCAACTCACCCTGGGCCAAAGCCGGGGCCGTCTATCTCGACGGCCTGGTCTCCCTCGAGACCCACCGGACCGAAGACCCGGCAAAATCCCTAACGCTGGAAATGCTGGACCAAACCCTTAGGACACTCATCCAAGCACGCGAGAGCGAAGAGGGAGACCAGAATGGCGCAAACCCCGGGCCAACCGCCTCAAGACCCTGCTGACCAAGTCCAATGCCCCACCTGCCAAGGCAGACGTAACGTCTGGGTCCTAACCAACTTCGGCAGTCATTGCCAGAACCGGTTGACCCAATGCACGCAATGCCGCGGGACCGGGACCATACGGTCAAACATGCTCTCTTGGGTCAACCAAGGAGAAGCCATGAGGCAGAAACGCATCTCCAACCACAACTCGCTCCGGGAGGAAGCCATGCGCCTGGGCATCTCCCACGTAGAACTCTCCCAAATGGAGAACGGAATCATAAGGCCGTTCGACTATGACGCGCTCCGAGACATGGCCCAAAGAGCAGCCGACAGCCATTAACGTCGTCAACCAATACAACCTGGCCACAGGACAAACACAATGGGCGGAGAAATACGCCAGGTGCCTCCCGGTTGAGAACATCCGAGGGACCAGAACAGCAAATACATACCCATGTTCGACTCTACCTACACGACCGCCGTCCAAGCATGGCAGGCAGAAGACCAGCTGTGGAGTAAAGGTACTCACCCCATCCAGATCGATTCCCCCGACATCACCGCGGATTATCCAACCTACACCCGCTTCTTCGGATCCTTCGAGGACATCCGCCCAGACTACCACCGGCCCCAGTTCACCGAGGAACCCACTTGGTACCAAGTGTACGAGACCACAACCGAAGGCACTCCCGCCACTCCGGCCTTCGAAACCCTCGAAGAACTTACCGAACACCTGGTCCAGCACGAAGGAGTCAGCCAAGAAGCCGCCCTCGCCTTCGTTGCCGACGGCTACGCATTCTCCTTCGCCCAGTACAAAGGAGAGCTGCTCTCCGACTATTCCACCGCCATCGTTACCACCGACTGAAGCCGTCAAACAACCCGTTCGCGGCAAAACGCCCCATCCATCCGACAGGTTAGCCTAACACCAGGCCATTCCCACAATCCTCACGTCAACCCGACAGGAGACTACCCGGCCATGCTCAATCCCCCTACCGGGACGCCCTTGGTCACTCCCGCCTGGACCCCGTTCATCAAGGAAATAGAACTCGAGAGCCAAGACGGCGCCCAGCTCCTCCTGAAGAGAGGCCGGGACGAAATAGACTACCTGGTCTTCCCTCACGACTCAGACCCGCAGACCCGGCGCCGGCTCTACCTCCCCCTCGGCCTCCAGGAACGCGAAAATTGGGCGAGGCCCCGGGTCCGCGAAACCCTTTCCGGGTCCAGAACCCTGATCAGCGCCCTCTCCAACTCCGACTATGTCTTCATCGTCGACGAGGACCCGGTCACCGGAATATTCCTCCGGACCGTCGTTACCTCGCTCCACACGCTCCAAGAGTCCGATCCCATCATCGACAAAATGCCCTCATCGACCGACCGGCTCGCCCTTCCCCAGGACGACATCCGGCAATGGCTGGCCTTCTCGCCCGCATACCCCGCCGAGTCAAGCACCTCCGACATACTGCCCGGAGAGTCAAGAACATGACACCAGATCCCGGTCCCGACACCACCCCGGCGCCCAACTCCCCAGCCTTCAATATCGTCCGGGCCGAAGCCGCTCACGCGCTGGTCAACCGCCTCTGCACCCTCATTGAAAGGGCGCCCGCCAACAGCCTAGACGCCGGCCCCGCCGTCCTCCGAACGTGCCTCGAGCGACTCGAGACCGCTGAGTTAGACCTAGACCTGATCGGCAGCACCTCCCTGGACCCCGACCTCAAGACCATGCTCGCCTCCGCCCGCCAAACTCTCGCCCTCGCTTGGACAAGAGCCCGAGCATCGCCCAGACTCCAACACCCCGGCTCTTCCCGGGATACCAACCTCCCCCCGGACGACCTCCTGGACGCCTGCATCCGGGTCATCGCCAACACGGCCGAAATCGAGCACCACGCCCGCTCGGCCAAGTTCACCCGGAACGTCATTACCAAGACCGCCCACTGCGCCTCCGTCCAAGCCCTCATGCTCAGGATCAATCAGCACTTCCAAACCCTCGAGGACCTGAACCACCCCAGCATTGGCCCATCGTTCGACGATTATCAACCGCTCCTGAAAGAGACTGAAGCCTGCATCCATTCCGCAGTCCTGGCATATAACGAGAACACCCCCATCAGGCGGGAGAACATGCCGCTCCACCTGTCCCCGCTCACCAGTCTCCAAGCACAGAACAACCCCGACCTTAAACATTTCCTCCAAACCTTCCAGGACTCATCCGAGCCGGTCAGCATCGCCCTCCTCCAAGTCCCGACCGAAGAGGACTCCGGCATAGTTATAGTCCTCGCCTTCGAGCACGACGGAGCCATCCACTGCAAGTCGGTCATAGAGCCCTACCCTTACGGGTTTCTCCCCGAACACATCATCGCCCATTCCCGCATTCTCTTCGACGTCGCCCAACGGACCGCCGAAAATCCAGAGATCGGGCCCTACAGCGCCAACATCCAAGACCTCGCCGTCATGGTTGCCCACTCCGTCCACGCCGGGCTCAGCTGGGTCCACCCACAGGACATCGGCGACCTCTTGGACGCCGCCCAAGAAGCCGGGGCCGACCCGGTCCAGATCATCGACCTCCTACGCACCATCGCCCAAGACAACCAGCTACTGGCCGAAGCCATCGACTTGGACCACGGCCGTTACCAAATCACCACGCTCGAACAAGCCGAAATCATGGCCAAAGCAGCCATCGACGCCGGAATCGATACCTCAGTCGCGGCCTACCTGGTCCAGCAAATGGGCCATAGTCCAGAACCCATGGGACTCGACCGGGGCAGAGTACTCCCCCAAGACGTACTCACCATCATCAAACGGGCCAAGCGCATGGGACTCCCCCAGACCACCGCCCACGACATCGCATCCCTTCTGGGCGACGTCTCTCACCCCGACTCGGACCAACTCGTCAGCGAAGCAGGGTACGACTCCCTGCTCGAAGACCAGAACACCACCCCGTTCACGCTCCTCTGAAAGGAGCAAACATCACCTCAAGAACGTGAAAGCAGTCCGCCCCTACCAGAACTATAACCACCTCTAAAGGAAGCCGAAGGCCATGACCCGGTCACTAGCCAACGCCACCACCATCCGGGAATTCCTGGGCCACGGCTACGGCAGCCGGCTCGTTAGGATTTCTCGCCCCAAGGACCCAGACCAGTCAGGACTGGTCACCGTCTTCGGCAGCACCAACCTCACAGACCATAGCCTAGACTTCTGGCAGACCCTCGGAACAATCCAGGAAGTCAAAGCTAAAATAGATTCGGGCGAGAATATACAGCCAGCGCCCTCCCAGACCCCCCGCCATAATTCCGGCCCCCGGAACCAGTCCTCCCACGTCTACATGAAAGCCTTCACCACCGACCCAAACACCTGGCAGGAGACCACCAAGGCAAAAATACTGTACGAACTCGACGGCTCCTTCGACCAGAGAATGACCGCCATCCACCGGCTGGAAGAGTACGGGGCCATACGTGGCCCGGACGTCCTGTACCGCTACAAAAACAAGATATCCATCAGGCTAACCGCAGCTTGACCCAAAAGCACCGCCCATCCTGACTACGGGACCCCTTGCGGTCACCAGTCCAACCACCCCGGCAGCCAGCCAAACATTGCCATCCACTGGAGCACCGTTTGAGCAAGAAACACTACCGCCTTTCTTCCAAAGACCTAAGGTTCGAACGCCAGGAACTCCGGTTCCAGAGGCAGATGAACGGCCACCGGTATATGACCTGGGCCGCAGTCGTTAAAAAGGTCCAACCCGACCGGACATACCAGACCGGCAACGGTTACACCAAGGAGGTAGCCCCGGGAGACCAGCTCCTAGAGACACTCCACCAACGGGTGCTTTCGAAAAGCTGCACCTTCATCGAAACCGTCACCGAGGTCCCCGAAGGCTTCGAGCAACCCACAGCCGACTACTGGATTACCTTCACCGACCCAGATACCGGACGGAAGTTGGTCTACGCTCACCAAGACAACGTCTGGGACACCAAACGGTTCACCGAACCTCCACCCCCTCCCAAAGTCCTGGCCCAGTCCCCCGTTTCCGACGCCGACGTTATGGCCATCACCCTCCACCTGATCGAGAACCGCCTCTCCCAACACCCGCAGACCGACCACGACTCAGCCCAGTCAGCACTGGAAACCACTCGCCTCACCGTCCGGAACGTCGCCGCCCGCTCCCACGCCCAATTCCATAACCTAGAGCAAGTCCTCATCACCGCCGCTCAACAGGGCCTCGAAGCTTTCGACCGGGCCTACAACCTGGCCCGGATCGAGAACGCCGGCATCAACCTCAGCCAGCATCCAGAGTTCAGAAGCTACCAGACCTTCTTCGAAATGGGCATGCTGCCTCCATCCCACCACGAAATGGCAGACCGGATAATCCAACTGTTCGGCCCCACCGCCGACTGAGCCTCCAACGCCGCCCCGCAGACCCCGTTACCAGCGTTCCACCCCAGCCGGTCTCCCCAATTCCTGACACCGAAACCTGACTCCCACAGGGATCCTTTTATACACTGGTCCCAAGACGGTCCAAGGAGGCCTCAATTGGAAGAACAACCCCAGTTTTCTATCGCCGCCGCGGTGAAGATCATCATCTACGCTTCCCTGGGACTGTCCCTGATCATCGTTCTTGCCTGCATGGGCACCGGCTTCTATCAGGTCAAGCCCGGAGAGGCCACCGCCGTCCAGACCTTCGGCGCCGCCCGGGACGAACCGGTCACCCAAGAAGGCCTCCACTGGCACTGGCCCAGCCCCATCGGCCGTACCACCACCGTCCAAGTCCGGAAGAGCCGGACCACCCAGGTAGGGTTCCAAAACCTACCGGAAGGAAAGATCGACGACCTCACTCAAGAGAGCTGGCAGCGGGACTACGAGTCCGCCACCATGATCACCGGAGACCTCAACCTCCTGGAGAACCAGCTCGTCGCTCACTACTACATCTCGGACCTGAACGCCTACCTCTTCGAGGCCGACGACCCCGGCGTTACCTTCGAGTACCAGGACGGCTCCCGGTCCAAGAGCTACCAGAGTCACCCGAGAAACCTGCCCGACGGTCAGACCCTCAAGGATACCCTCGAGATAGCCATCCGCCGAGCCGTCGGCCAGCGCACCATCGACCAAGCTCTCGTCTCCGACCGGGAGACCATCGAAAGAGAGACGATGGAAAAAGCCCAGCAGATCCTGAACGCCTACCGGACCGGCCTCACCATCACCAGCGTTCAACTCCAAGAGGTCAAGCCTCCCGACGAGGTCCAAGCCGCCTTCGACGACGTCCTCCAAGCCAGAGAAGAGAAGGACAAGCGGATCAACGAAGCCCTGGCCTTCGAGTCCCAAACACTACCTGAGGCCCGGGGAGCCGCCGAGCGTATCCGAAAAGAGGCTGAAGCCTACCGGGCCCAGAAGATCAACGCCGCACAGGGCGAGGCCAACCGGTTTCTCGCCATCCTCGCCGAGTACCGGACCACCCCGTCCATCATAGCCAAGAGAATGTACCTCGAGACGATGGACCAAGTCCTTCCCAGAATGGACCAGATAATCATCGCCGGCCCCGACCTCCATTCCCTCATCATCAACACCGGAGACCGCCAGACCCAGGTGGTCCCCGTCAATACAGTCCAGGACCAAGAATGACCAACTCCGAAGAGCCCTTCGAAAATATAGCCGGCATCATCAAGTTCATCCCCTTCAGAGGGACCCTGGCCCGGGAGATGAACGGCGCTCTCAACCAGAGGACCATCATCCTCCACGTCCGCACCCGAGACGACAGCCCAGAGGCCGAAAACCGGAAGGCCAAGACGGCCGCTTGGCACGTCATCACCAACTGGCTTCCCACGGCCCTGAGGTACGCCGGACTAGAACGGCAAGCCCATGAGTTAACCGACATAGAGACCTGGAGCCAAGCCGTCACCGCCACCCTATCCATCTACTCAAGCATTGACCCCAACTCCTTCAGCCTCCTGGCAGCAGCAGAAGAGTCCGCCCACAAGGCTTTCAACGCCGCCGTTTCAGCCAGGGACTTCGACCTGCGAACCCCCTACCGCAGCGCTTACAGCCGAGACCGGCTGGCCGAGGACATCGCTGTCGCCGGCCGAGCCCTCGCCCTCATCGCCCAGAAGGCCGGCAAGGACCTGGACCTTGCCCAAGAATACCTCTGCCTCCTCGGCAAACTCGAACTCTTCCCCGGAATAGCCGGGGCCAACATCGTCGAAAGGAACAGGAGATGAAGTACTACCGAATACCCCCTCTCTGGGTCTCCAAAGCCTGGATGTTCCTAGGCATAGCTGTCTTCACCGGCGCCGTCCCCATCCTGACCGGTGACGTTAATACATCTGCCGTCACCTGGTGGCAACCGTTCTACCCCTGGATAATCCTGGCCCTCGGACTCCTGTCGACAACCGTAGGCATCATCAAATACGTAGCCCACATGGAGCAACAGGAAAAGGACAAGACCCAATGAGCATGAAAGCAACAGCCATCACCATCCTTATCGCACTCACAGCCCTCCTAGGCTTCATCACCCTCATCTCCGCCCTCTATAGCGTCGACGAACGGGAATACGGGCTCGAGCTGCGTTTCGGCGAGGTCCGGAACATCCGCACCGAGCCCGGCCTCTACGCCAAAGCTCCCTTCATCGACTCCGTCCAGCGGATAGACCGCCGCACCCTCCGGGCCGACATCCCGCCCCGACAGGTCCCGGACCAAGACAAGGAGCGCCTAATAATCGACACCGTCATCCGGTACCAGATCGTCGACCCCCTCGCCTTCCGGAAGTCCCTTCGCAACGAGGCCACCGCCCACGAACGCCTCCAGACCATCATGTACTCCGCCATGCGAGACACCATCGCCCAGCACGACCGGACCGACATAATCGGCGCCCACCCCATCCTGAACGATCAGGGCAAGCCGGTGAACGACGATCAAGGACTCCCCATCTACCATTCCCTCGCCGATACCCGAGACCGGATCAGCGCCGATATCCAGACCAGGGTGGAGCAGGCCACCATCAGCCAGGGCTACGGCATCCGGATCATCTCCGCTGACATCAAGCGGGCCGACTTCCCACCCCAGGTCAGGTCCTCCATCATCGACCGCCTATGGGCTGAGAGACAGAGGGTCGCCGCCCGTCACCGGGCCGACGGAGAAGAGGAATACCGCAAGCGCACCGCCGCAGTCCAAGCCGAAGCCGACATACTCATCGCAGAGGCCGACCGTGACGCCCGGCAGATCCGCGGGGAGGGCGACGCCCAAGCGATCAAAACGGTCCAAGAGGCCCTCCAGCAAGACCCGGAGTTCTACACCTTCCTCAGAACCCTTGAGTCCTACCAAGCCTCCATCCAAGAAGGAGCAACCCTGGTCATCACTGACCAGCCCGGAGGATACCTGGAAACCCTCACCAGCCCCCCGGCAGCAGACGAGCCCCGTCCTGACGGCCAATGACGACGAACGTCAAGTCCTCAACAGACATGACATCCATCCCCCGGCAACCTGCCTCAACAGCCGGGCCCGTCCCGCCAACCGCTCCCACGAACCGCACTACGTGAGCCTTCCAGACCCAACCTTTACCGTCCGGCGCCGTAAGGTCCCCGGCCGCACCCGCCGGAGCCGGACCCTCGCATTCTGGGAAATCTTCCAGGACGGACGCCTTGCGGCCACCGTCTGGGCCGACGACAACGCCCGCACCAACTGGTGCATCTCAACCCCCAAGGACGGGACCATCGGCTCCAGCACCAGTCCGAACCAAGCCGTTCGAGACGCTATCAGCCACCTCACCGCCGTCCAGCAAAACGACGAGAAAGGAGAAACCAAGTGAACCTTGCCCAGCAGGCCATCCAGCAATACGACCAGAACGGCGAGCAAGCAATGCTCCATTTCCTCAGCCAAAACCTCGAGGAGCGAGACAGCCTACCCGACGGCTCCGACCCCGGACTCATCATCCTGAAGGACCACACCGCAGTACAAAACGGCCAGCACTCCTACTCCTTCCTCTGGACGGAAGACAACTACGGCTACCGGTTTAGCCGGGTCACACACCGCACAGCTCACCTGGGCCCGAACGAATGCCCCCAACCCCGTCAGCGTTCCATTCCTCTGCTCCCCTGGCCCAATCAGGACACCGTCTGGGAAGCCGCCATCCGAGAGATCGAAGGACAGGCCTGCGAACAGATGGGCCTCCAGCAAGACCTCGAGGACCCGCCCCTTATCAGCATCGCCCAAGCCGCCCGCATCGCCCCAAGCCTACATCAGCACATCCAAGACGTGATGGACAACCTCCACCTGAGCGACAGCTTCATGCAAGAACTGGACTCCCACCAGACCACCTCCGGACAGCAGTTGGTCCGGCAACTCCCCCAAGACGAGTTCAACCTCCTGCTACATGAGGCAACCGCCATACTCCGGCAGAACCCCCAAGCCAGCGCATAGACAACCGGCCAGCCTCATCACCAGCCGGCCGCACCGCACTCCCCCGAAGGCCCCCGCCGACACACCGACGGGGGCCTTCGGGCATCTCCAGAAAACACCAAGAGGAGCACATGATATACACACTAGAAGCCGTCAAAACGCTCCGCCACAACGGCCAACCCCTCGACCTCACCGTCCAAGAAAATCCTCCCGGCCAACACGGCGCCAAGACCTATACCGTCACCGCAGCCGGAAGAGACAGCTTCACACTCCAATCGAGTCTTCTCCCCGAACGAGCCCTCAGTCACCTGGCAGCCAGCCTCCAGTTCTACCCGGCTGAGGTCCGCATAAACGGAGAACCGGTCGACACCCGCCCCTTCCCAGACCTAGCCCACGCTTCGGTCACCCGGTATGAAGACGACAACCAGAGGTACTACTCGAGCCAGCAACTCGACCTGAACCCGGAAGGTCCCAGCGAAACCCTGAAACCCTACCGGACCGGCAACACCTTCATCGCCGGCGTCATGTGCTTCCTACACAGGAAGCCAGACCAGAGTCATGTCTACCACTCGGTAGAACCCGGTCCCAACCTCAACTGGAAGAGGGCAGTCAAGGTCGAACTCTCTCCCATCTGGACCATCACCGACCAAGAGGCCGCCAACCTAACCCAAGAGCAATTCGACTCCTTCGGAACCAACACACCTCCCGGCCTTGAACCGGTCCTTCGAGAACGGGCCCAAGTCCAGATCGACCGTACTCTCGCCTCTCCCGCCATGCCGGCGCCGCATCCCGGACCCCTCTTCAAGTATTTTCTCTCCGGCAACCCCAGTACGCCGTTCGAAAACGGCGCCCCAATCATCGTCAACGGCACCCCCATCGTCCTGGACCCCGACTCCACCGGCAAGGACAACTCCGAGACCGTCTCCGCAGCCGAAGCCCTCTACCGCAGCGATAGCCATTTCGTCCCCGTCCAACCGGAACACGACCAACAGAAGCAACCCCGCCAGTCCGTCCGGTCCGTCGCCGACTTCAGCTTCACCCACACCCAGGCCGAACCCAGCCCAGAGCCCTGGTGCATGAACCCTGTTGACGACATCACCCTCGAGTTCCAACTGGACGACGAAGAGGACGTCCGAACAGCTCCCGCCCCCTTCTGGCTGACAGGAGACTGCTCCTTCGACAAGACCGTCCACTTCGTCCCCAGCCAAATCGCCTCCCACGAACTGGCCCAGTGCATGCTCCGGGCCCACTGGGACGATGAACACTTCCTGTCCTGGGACGACTTGAAAGAGGGGTTGGACAACGCCTACCAGGAATATCACGACCTCGCCCAAGCCGCCATCGAAGACCCGGCTCCAGTCTTTACCGAACAGATCCAAAGGCTCGCCGACCGGTTTTACACCGAGATCCCCAGGCCCGGCCAGCCAGTGACCGTCACCAGCCGGGACGGCCTCATCACCGTCACCAGCAACCCCAAGGCCCAGACCACGACAGGCTGACTCCCGTACACGCCGGTAACCGGAGCGAAACCGACATGCTCGTCAGAACGCAAAACACCCTCGTCGAAGACAACGACCAAAGCCCGCTCGAACGAGCCTGGGACTGGGTCCTAGAGATTTCTTCCCTCGACGACGACGAAATACCCCGCCACCTCCAAGAAAACGCCCAGCACGTCGCCACCCTCCCGAACGGCTCCGGAGCCCTCATCACCCTGCCCGGAAACGTCAGAATCGGCAACCAGAACCTCATAACAGGATTCCATGACCCTGACTCCAACGGACGGGTCATCGTCCAGTACCTCGAGGAAGATACTTGGCGAACCCTCTGGACCCCCCACTTCTACCAAACAAGCCTGAACGTCTATGACTACATGGCAAGCTACCACAACCGCCGAGCCGGAACGCCGTCAGCCAAAACCCCGGAACGCCGTCAACCGCCTCAACTCAGCAGGAGCAACAGATTAACCGCATGAACGCCATTCAAGACCGGGCCCGGGTCCTCCGGGACGAAATCAACCACCATGACCACCTCTACCACACCCTCAGCCAGCCCATCATCAGCGACCAAGCCTACGACACCCTGTTCCGGGAACTTCTCGACATCGAACGACATCACCCGGAGCTAGTCGGCCCCGACTCCCCAACCCGCCGGACCGGAGCCACCCCGCTCGACTCGTTCCATCAGGTCCAGCACCGGAAACCCATGCTCAGCCTGGCCAACGCCCTATCGTTCGACGATTTCCTCGAATGGCGCCGCCGGACCGCTGCACTTCTCCGAATCGAAGACTTCGACCTCACCTGCGAACTCAAAATAGACGGACTCGCCGTCAGCCTCATCTACCAAGACGGCACCCTCACCCTCGGCGCCACCCGTGGAGACGGAGAAGCCGGAGAGGACGTCACCGCCAACCTTCGTACCATCCCCACCATTCCACTCGTCCTTCTGGACGACGGCTACCTCCCCCACTTCCTGGAAGCCCGGGGAGAGGTCTACCTCTCCCTCGAGAACTTCCGCCAGCTCAACGAGGAAAAGGTCCGGTCCGGAGAGCAACCCTACGCCAACCCACGGAACACCGCCGCCGGCGCCCTTAGGCAACTCGACCCCCGGGAAACCAAATACCGGCGACTCGACTTCTGGGCCTACGCCGTCAGCGAGACCGACGACCCCACTCCACCCGGCAGCCACTTCCATAACCTCGGCTGGCTCAAGGAGCTCGGGTTCCCGGTCAACCCGGAAGCCGTCCGTTCCAGCCGACCAGAAGACGTACGGGAGTACTACGAAAGAATCATGGCCATCCGGGACTCTCTTCCCTACGAGATAGACGGGATCGTCATCAAGGTCGACGACACCGTCCTCCAAGAACGCCTGGGTATCGCCGGACGAGACCCCCGGTGGGCCGTGGCCTGGAAGTTCCCGCCCCAGCAGGTCACCACCCGGCTGATCGACATAGGCATAAACGTCGGCCGGACCGGGACCATCAACCCCTACGCCATCCTAGAACCCGTCCAAGTCGGCGGGACCACCGTCCGACGCGCCACCCTCCACAACGAGGAGTACATCCACCGGAAGGATATCCGGGCCGGCGACACCGTCATCCTGGAAAGAGCCGGAGACGTCATCCCCCATGTGATCGGCCCCGCCCCAGGGTCCCGGACCGCCACCCTCACGGAGTTCCGGATGCCACCGGCCTGCCCCTCCTGCAACTCGCCCATCATCAAAAATGAAGAGGAGGCCATGCACCGGTGCACCAACGAGAACTGCCCCGCCCAGTTCGTCGAACGTCTCAAACACCACGCTAGCCGACGCGCCCTCGACATCGAAGGGCTCGGCGACACTTGGTGCGAAGCCCTGGTCAGCCAGGGCTTGGTCCAAGACCTCGCCGACCTCTACCATCTCACCCCCAAGGACTTCCTGACCCTCCCCAGGTCCGGCCCCGTCCTCGCCGCCAAACTCACCAACTCCATTCAGGCCGCCAAGGAACAACCCCTCGCCCGACACCTCTACGGCCTGGGCATCTCCCACGTCGGCCACGACGCCTCGGCGATCCTCTCCGGACACTACGGCGACATCAACCGCATCATGCAGGCCGACCTCCTGGAAATGCAGGAACTGGACGGCATAGGCCCCATCATCGCCCAGAGTATGAAGGACTGGGCCCAGAGGCCCGCCAACCAAGAACTCGTACACAAACTTCAACAAGCAGGTGTCAACATGACCCAGCAAGCCCCACTACCCCAGACAGACCGCCCCGCCTCAGAAGACTCTCTCTTCAGGAACAAGACCGTCGTCATCACCGGCGCTCTCATCGGAATCACCCGGCAGCAGGCCGAAGACATGGTCCGCCAGATGGGCGGGAAACCCACCTCGTCCGTCTCCAAGAAGACCGACTTCCTCGTCGTAGGCGACAAACCCGGCTCCAAGCTCAACAAGGCCCAAACCCTGAACGTTCACATCATCCACGAGGACGAGTTCCTCTCCCTGTTCGAGGGCCAATAAGCCCGACCCGTCGGCCGCCAGAACCGCTGCGGCCGGCGGGAGCGTTCTTCACTCCAACCAAGACCCCAACTCCTGAGCAGCCTCACCGGCAGCCTCATTACCGCAACACCGACCGGAGGCCAACCATTGAGCCTTTATGACGAAACCGCAAAGCTGGTCCGCCTCGCTGACGAGGCCAACAACCTAGCCCACAACCGGCTGATCAAAGAGGCCGCCAACGAGCCCTACACCATCATCCACGAGCTGTTCCACTCCGCCCTGGGACACCAGCCCACCGCAGACTACCAGATGCTTCAATGCCACGACCAACCCCGCAGGTGCCAGGATTCGTTCTCCCCCTTCCACACCGACGTCCAGACCATGGTCGAACAGGCTGACAACCTGGCCTGCCTCCTCGAACAGGCCCGGTTCGACCTCAACGAACCGTATAACCTAGACCCCGCCCGCAGCCTGCGACTGCGGCAACAGTACGACAACCGCAAACCGGAGCTTATCCTAGAGCTTAGGAAAACCGCCCTTCAGGTGGCCCAAAACGCCTGGGAAGCCTACCCGGACCCAGCTATCCTCTATCCGCCTCGACGGAACTGAACCCCAAGGACCTGACAAAATGAGCCAGTCCATCTTCTTGGTCACATCAGGCAGCTACTCCGATTTCACGATCCTGGCCGCCTTCTCCACCCGGCAGAAAGCCGAAGAGCTCGTCCATGCCTTCCAAGACCAGACCGACATCATAGAAATGAAACTCGACCCGGACACCGCCGACTGGTGGACCACCTCCGTCACCATGAGCCGGGACGGGACCGTCCTCACCTGCCAGGGCCCCTACAAGCAGCAGGGCGGCCCCTTCCTCTTCTCCCCCAGGTTCGATTTCCACATACAGGACGGCGCCTTCCTCACCTACCTCAGCTACGACTCCCCCAGCCTTGACCCAGCCGCCGCCGTGAAGGCCGCCAACGAGACCAGGACCCGGCTGGTCCAACTCGACATTTGGCCCGCTCAAATCGCCGACAATCAGGCCCTTCTCCAAGCCAACATGGCCCTCGCCCGTTGGAGAATCAACACCCGCCGACACCCCGAAAAGGAGTCATAGACATGGGCTGGACCTCCCGCGAAATGCCCCCGCCCGACCGGCAAACCCTGGACCGGATCGTCGACGAAGAGATCCACTCCCCCAATTACGAAATCACCATGCGCTCGCCGTGGACCCCCACTGACCCTCTCGGCCGCACCCACCGGTTTTCCCTCATCGAGTATCATGACGACATCGCCACAAACCTCGAGTCCCGCAGCTTCATCGCCGTCACCCTCGCCGAGTACCACCAAGAAGAACTCTTCATCAAACACATAACTGAGGGAGACGGTCCACTGATCTTCAACTGCCCGTCCGACATCCTAGACTGGGCAGACAAATTCCCTCCCTCCAACGAAGCCGCCCTCGAATGGCGGGCCCGGTGCCGCCGGACCTGACGGCCTAGCCTGACACCGCCTTCTTCATGCACTCTCACAGCGGCGCCCCAACAGACCGCTCCCTAGGAACCAACTCAAGATGATGATCAAGACAACCTACATCTGCGCCGGGTGCCACAAGCCCTTCGCCAACATGAGGGGCTTCCAACAACATCAAGCCCACTTGGCCCGGACCCGAGAGGCCGGTAAAAGGCCCGAATGCCCCAAGCCCGGCGCCTAGACTACACCTCCGCCTCAAGGAGACATCCCCAATGACAGACCCACAGGAAAACACCCCCCGGCTCGATTGGTCTGAATCCACCTACATCGGCGACGGCGTATACGCTCACCACGATGACAGAGGCTACGTCTGGCTCAGGACCTACCGGGACGACACTCCTCACGTTATCGCCCTCGACTACCAGACCCTCAAGGGTGTCGCCCGGTACCTCTTCCGGCACTATCCCGCCGAAACCACCAACATCTTCAAACCCCCGGAATCCGGGAACCAACCCCGGTAACCCGGCCGAGGGCCAACCATGCAGGACCGATACGCAGGAGACCTGGGCGATTTCGGCAAGTACGGCTTGCTCCGCCGGCTCACCAGCCCCGGCACCCACAACGCCACCCTCCGGCTCGGCGTCGACTGGCGGCTCGTCCCCGACGAGTCCCACAGCAACGACGGCAGGTTCACCGGCTACCTAGACCCCAACGCCCGAAACCAAACCCTCTTCCGAAGCTGCGATCCCGAACTGTATGACGCTCTCCGCCAGATGGTCCACACCCAGACCCGAAGCGTCGCCCAGGTCCGGAACGCCGGCATCCTTCCTGCCGACACCCGGTATCACGAAGAACCACTATCCTTTCACGACATACCCCCGGGGCCGGGTTCCCGAGAGAAACGCACCGCCCGCCGCACCCGTTGGCTGCAAGCGGCCCTGGACCTCACCCATGACTGCGACCTCGTTTTCTTCGACCCCGATAACGGGCTCGACACCAAGACTCAACCCCACCACCGGACAGGACCCAAGTACGTCTTCCCAGACGAACTCCAACCCTACGTCCAACGAGGCCAGAGCCTCGTCATCTACCAGCACACCAACCGTACCCTGCCAGCTGCCCAGCAGGTCAGCCTAAGAGCCCAGCAGCTTAGGCAGCGCTTCAACCTAGAGACCTGGGCCCTTACCTATCGCCGGGGAAGCTCCCGCACCTTCCTCATCGCCGCCGCTCCCGCCCACGCCCAGCGGCTCAAGGACATCACCCGGCAATTCCTGGAAAGCCCCTGGGTCCTCCACTTCGCTTCCCCCTGATCCAAAACGGCCCAACGGGAAGAACCCGTCCGGTGATAACGTCACCTTAGGTGGCAAAACACCGGAAACCGGGCCCCATCCCTCCCGCCAGTCCAAGGGCGTCCCGGAGGAGGGCCGTCGAACACGCCCGGCAGGACCAGAGGGCAACCCCGGTTCCGAGAACCCACCCATATGACGACAGGAGGAATCACAGATGACCCAGACCGAAGTCACCCCGAAGTCCGACGAGGAACAGCAGGACCAGCCCGCCAGCGGCGATTCCCAGGACGGAGGCGATTCCCAGGACGGAGGCGATTCCAGCGAACAGGCGTCCAGCCAGTAGCCCGTCCAACCTGCCGGGGAGACTTCTCACCCCGGCAGGCCCAAGAGACCGACGTCTCACACACAGGAGAAACCAATTGGAACAAGGAATGCTCGCCCGGATGCTCTCATGGCCCAACACTCCCACCAGTCAGCGACTGGCCCGGGCCACCGAAACCCTCCGGAAAACCGAACAACCGCAGTCCCTCACTCCCGACGACGACGGGGCCGAAACAGCAACCGTCATCCGGGACGTCCTGATCCTGTCCGCCTGCTACTCGTCCACACATTACCGGCAATGGGCTTTCCAGACCTTCCGGTACCGCAAGAACGAAGCACACGACCCCGTCAGTCTCATGGGATTGTTCAGCTACCTGGCCTGGTCCGGGGAGACTGAGATGCTCATCGGCATAGCCCTCAGGGAAGACACCCCCAAGCCCCCGGATATGTCCGCCAATAGCAATTTCGGCCAGATACCCCGGCATCCCCAGTGGATGGGGTTCGCCCCCATCTGGAGCGAGGTCCGAGACCTACAAGCCCTCGTGGCCGAGTCACACTCCAAGCCCGGCCAGCCCGGATCCCTCATCCTCCTTCCAAAAGACGAGATCTGGGACGACGGGATACCTCACAACCCGTTCCCCGACGGAGAAGCCACCCCCATCAAAACACTCCTCGACTGGCACGGCGCCGCCCAGTCCACCTGGGTCCCGTCTCAACTCACCCGCTGGCCTACACCAAACTGATGACACCGGAACGCGCCGAACACCCAGACAGCCTACGCCAGCGGATCAAAGACCTCATCTTCCTACGAAATCTCCCCAGCCCGCCAACGTTCGAGGAAGCACTCAACCTCCCGCCGCCCCCAGCCAGCGGACACTCCCCATCAGACGACCTTATCTCCCGCACCCGGCACAACAGGACGGAGCACACTCAATGTTCCAGTTGACAGCCCGCACCGATTCCGCACAAGTCTCGCCCCAACCAGCCAACCCGTTCCGGCAGCCAGGCCTCCGCTTCACCAACGTCACCACAGACCCACTGCCGACAGCCAGCCAGACTGCCGCCCCACGTCGACGTCAGGACAGAGGACGAAACTCATGGACTTCATAAGGATCCAAGAATTCGCCCACCGGAACGGCCATACCAACAGCCGACCGTTCGTCACCACCACCTTCGGAGACCAGATAGCCCTAGCCCACCTGGACCTCTCCCTCACCTTGGAGGAATACCGGAACGGGGCCAGGCCCGAGCCCGAACTCCTCTACTCCAAGAACGGCCACCCGGTCGGAATCCCCTTCGCCCTCGCCAGCGCCTTCATCCGGCTCGCCGCCATCTCCAAGGAGTTCGGTCTCCCCGTCAGCCAAGCCCTCACCCAGCTTGTCCAGACAAACCCCGGAGACCGGCTCGACCAGATCGGCCCCGCCTCTCACCAGTGGCTGACCGACCGACTCCACCTTGCCGGACCTCCCACCTTTCCCGAACTCATCGCGGCAGCCCACCTGCCTCTGGCCGACGCCCTTCGGACCTCAAGACAACGGAACAGCCAGCTCACCGCCAAGGAGTTGGCCAAAGCCATCATCTGGGTCCTCGGCATCGCCTGGCATTACGACATCGATCTCACCCCCGCCGTCGTCGCAAGGCTCATCCGCTATCAGGCCAGCGACCTCGGACTTGCCGGGCCGCCCCCTGGATGAAAGAAGATACCATGCCCAAACCCGTCGAGCCGTCAACCAACATCTGCGCCTCCCAAGCCCCCCTCCGGCAGCCCGGAAACATACGTGAAACCCCCGCCAATGGCACCCAAACGTCAGACTTAGGCCGGGACCTCCCCGCCAGCGGAAGTACGATTTGAAAGAGACCTTCCTTAGCCTCCGGGAATTCCAAGACGAAGACCACGCCCGACGCAGGAGCCAAGAAGAAGACTTCGGCACACAGTGGACCCTGAAGTCCTGTCAGCAGCCCTGGCGGGTCTCCCATATCATCGAGACCGGCGAGGTCTACGCCGTCCTCCAAGACGACGGGCCCAGCCCCGTCATCCTCTTGGGCCGACGCCCGCCAGGCCCCGAGTATCCCCCGGTCTCCCACACCCTCGAAGGATGGGGAAGCCACCAGAACGCCGACGGAATCGATTGGATCCGAGAACAGCTGGCCCGAACCGGACCCAGCCTCCAAGAACAGTACGGCCAGCTCGCCGAGTTGAACCAAGAACAGCGGCTCGCCGCAACCACCGTAGACGGACCAGTCCTCATCGTCGCCGGCCCCGGAAGCGGGAAGACCCGGGTCATCACGCACCGGATCCTGCACCTAGTCCAAGAACTCAGCGTCAGCCCCGACCGGATCATCGCCGTAACCTTCACCAACCGGGCCGCCTCCGAAATGCGGCAGCGACTCGACCAGATGCTGGGCCAGAACTCCCGGGCCCTCACCATCCAAACCTTCCACAAGTTCTGCGGCCGCACTCTCCGCCAATACGGACACGAAATCGGTCTCCGACCCGACTACACCATCTACGACGCCGACGACCAGCTCGTCGTCGTCGAGCAGGCCATGGCCCTCACCGGCGTCCTCTCAGAGGACTTCAAGTCCCAGGACATCCTCAGGACCATCTCCAACGCCAAAGCCCGTATGCTGACCCCTGATTCCTTCGCCCAGTCCACCCGGGCCACAAGCCAAGACCAGAACGAGCAGGACCCCGACAATCCCGAGACCTCCGAGAACAAGGAACAAAAGCTCCACGAGGCCTCCGCCCTCGTCTACACCGAGTACCAAGACACCCTCGAAGCCAACAACGCCCTCGATTTCGACGACATGCTGCTGAAGACCGTTCAGCTACTCGAACAGTCCCGGCCGGTCCAAGAATCCCTCCACCGGCGTTATCACCACCTCATGGTCGACGAGTTCCAAGACACCAACTACGCCCAGTACTGCCTCACCAGCCTCCTGGCCGGCCCCCGTCAAAACGTCTGTGTGGTCGGCGATCCCGACCAGTCCATCTACCGCTGGCGCGGCGCAGACATCCAGAACATCCTCGACTTCCAGAAGGACTTCCCCAACACCACCCTCGTCCGGCTGGGACAGAACTACCGGTCCACCGGCGCCATCCTCGAGGCCGCCAGCCAACTCATAGGCCACAACCCCGACCGGATCCAAAACCCCCTCAGGACCGACAACTCCTGGGGAGAACCCGTCGAATTCCTCCAGAGCCAGGACGAACAGCACGAAGCAGAACGCATCACCGCAGCCCTCATCGGAGTCGTCAAGAACACCGACGCCTCCTGGAAAGACTGCGCCGTCACCTACCGCACCAACGCCCAGAGCAGGGCCCTAGAGGAAATCTGCGTCAAGCGCAACATACCCTACCGGCTGATCGGCGGCGTCAGGTTCTATCACCGGGCCGAAATCAAGAACATCCTCGCCTACCTCAAGTTGCTCCTTAACCCCCAGGACAACATCAACCTCAGACGCATCATCAACATCCCGCCCCGAGGCATCGGCAGCAAGACCCTCCAGAAACTCTCCCAGCACGCCGAGCAAAACGGCTGCAACCTCCTGCAGTCCGTAGACGCCCTCTCCGGCGCCTGGCCCCTCAGCGTCGACAGCCAGGGTATGGACTCCCGGGCCGTCGGCGCCATATCCCGGTTCCAACAACTGTTCCACCAACTCCGGACCGCCCACCGGCAGAACACCGTCACCCAGCTGCTCGACTACATCCTCGACATCACCGGGCTCAGCGAGTTCATCCAGAACAGCCAGAACGGGCCCGACCGCTGGAATAACGTCCAAGAGTTCCGTTCCCTCACCCTACCCTACGGCCAAGCTACCGAGGACGAAAACGGACTCGCCGCTTTCCTCGAGCAGGTCTCCCTCACCGCTGAAGCCGACGAATACAACCCCGAAGAAGGATCACTCACCCTCATTACCCTCCACCAAGCCAAGGGACTCGAGTTCAAGGCCGTCGCCATCGCCGGCATGGAGGAGGGACTCCTCCCTCACCAGCTCTCAGAGGAACTCCAAGAGGAACGCCGGCTTTGCTATGTCGGCATCACCCGAGCCCGAGAACGCCTCTTCATCTCTTGGGCCGACCGCCGGCACTACCGATACCAGAGCCCCTCCCGGTTCCTGGACGAGATCAACCCCCAACAACTCGAGGAGACCCCCGGCCTCGAAGGGTTCCGGGGCTGAACCACACCAAGCCCACAAGGAGCGTCATGACCTCAGAGAACCACGTCCAGCCCTCCGAAGACTGGACCAACCCCCAAACCTCCCGGTGGATGAAATGGACCGTCTTCTACGACCGGCTGGACCAGATCATCCTCGACCGCGCCCATCCACTTCGGAAGCCAGGAGAACAATCACTCGACGAAGAGGTCCTTTCCGGCCTCCTAGACCGGGTCTACGAACGCACCAGCCTCCTCACCAACACCATCGTCCCTATATTCTTCGCCTCACTCACCCAAGCCATCGAGCAATCGGCCGACGCCGCCGTCCTTTCCATCCAAGCCCCCGGAGAGGATGCGCCTGAGACGGTCGACCCTTCCGCCCTCGACTGGCGCACCCTCGGCGACTGCGTCTTCATGGACGACCGGAGCCGGGACGCCGGACTCAGCAGCAACGACTGGCTCACCGCCCTCAAACACACCGGCCTAGACCGGATCACCGCCGGCAGGGACCGCTCCTGCCACGGCCTTCTCAACGGAGAACCCGTCGCCTACGAGTTCGACTCAACCGTCGCTCCCGACGGTACCATCACCATCGACGCCGGCTGCTACCGCGCTTGGCCCCAAGGAGAAACAGGAGAGGTTTTGGTCGATCACCAGATGATCATCGGCCAAGCCCTCATCCGCTCCGTCCCCGCCAACGCGAAAACCCTCCGGTACCTCACAGGCAACTGAGCCTCGCCCTCCAGCCACCAATTCAACACCAGAAAATGAGGGAACAGACAATGACACGCACCCCAACCGGCCAGCCCGGAAGACTGTACATTTCCAGAATCGCCCGGTTCCACTGCGGCTGCATCTACCGGCTCTCCTCAGATCGGCTCTACAGCTGCCCCGTCCACCGCCAGGTCCTCACCGGCATCGAACAACTGACACACCCTTCCCCCGACTTTCCCCTCTTCAACCGCATCGCACCCAACCCGTACCTTTCCCGGCAACCACACATCCTCCGAAACAGCCGCCACAACTCCGACAGCGTCCGCCAAGTGGCGAACATCGGAGGCCAGGAACTGGACGAAGACAACAACCCCATCGTGGGCATCTGCAGCGCCTGCTACGCCGAATCTAGCGCCACCACCATCACGCCTACCGAAATAGCCCTGTGCGGCTGCCCCGATACCGACTGCCGATATCGCTGGTGCGACCTCACCTCCGGCCTCCACGCCTTCCACCGAATGCACATCGCCCAAGACTACGGCCAACTCGCCCACCCCGGAGTCGATACCCTCCGGTTCGACCGCGACATCTTCTGCTGGGGCCCCGCCCAAGACACCCCACCAGATTGGCAGAGCACCCTGGACCAGGAGCGACAATGGCTAGGCAGGCAATCGGAAAGACTCCTTACCCACGTCCTGAAGTCCTCCGTACTCCCACCTCACCAGCTCCCGCTCACCACCCGGCTCCCCTGGCTCGACCGGGACCGCCCCGACCGGCTCCGAAAACAACTGGCCCGCCTCCTCTGTATGGGACTCATCCAGCCCGCTCCACCGACCCCTCCCGCAGCCAGCAACAGCCTGTTCCAGTACCCGGAACCCACCGGCTCCACTCCCGGCAGCCGGCCACAGTAGCACCGCCCGCCGCCGCCCCGGCTTGGGGAAGGGCGGCGGCGCCCAGCCGTTCCGGACTACCCAACCGGACAAACGATACCCGGCACAGCACTACTAACCTGGGTATATCGGACCGGAGACCAACACCCGCAAGAGAAGACCGCCAAGCTCCTATGAAATGTCCTCACTGCAACGCCGACGGCCATCACCGGGTTACCCGGAGCAAAAGGGAAAACGGCGCCGTCAGACGCAGCCGCCGCTGTCACGCCTGCCAGAACACCTTTCATACCCGAGAGGAACCCGCCCGCCTTAAACCCAGAGAACCACGGACCCCCGTACCCCAGCGCTAATTCCCCCGAACGAGGAACACACCCTCAATCCCTCCGGCAACCCTCAAGGGGTCAGCGTTATCGCCCGCCCCTCTTCCTTTCCAGGAGAAACCTATGCTCCAGCACTCCGCAACCGCACCGGCTACCCACACCGCCAGCCAGCAAAACTTCAAAGCCCGCCAGAGGGCCGTCCAAGACTCCCTAACCCTCCACGGAGGCCCGTGGGGACCGTGCGAGACCTGCCATTCCTACGAGCAGGCAACGGTCAACGTCCACCAAGCCAGCTTCCAAGACGCCATCGAGGCCTGGACCCGCCACCTGGCCCTGGACGACTAAGGACCGGAGTACCTTCCAACCAATTAACCCGAACGCCAAGGACGCTCATGGGATATACCGAATACTGGACCCTCCGAAGAGACCTCAGCACCGACGAATACGAGGACCTCAAGACCGATGCCCAACGCATACTCCTCGTCGCCTCTCACATGGGCCTCTCTCTCAACCGCGATTACCGCGGACCGGACGAACCGGACCACCCGCCCGAGATCTCCTCAGAACACATCCTCTTCAACGGTCGTCTGCCGGACTGCCTCGAAGCTTTCTACCTGCCCAGGCACTCCGAACCCTCCCCGTCCAGCCCCCCGTTTTTCAACTACTGTAAGACCGGACGGCTCAAGTACACCGCAGTCGTCCAAGCGGTGCTCATCATCCTCAAGCAAATCATCCCCCACGACGTCATCGTCAGCAGCGACGGCGTCTGGGAAGCCGAATGGCTCCACGGCCCATCTAGTTATTCGAACACCCCGGCGCCGACCGGCGGCCAGATCGAATTCAACCTGACCCGGAACCCGGACGAAATCAGCGGCCGCACGCTCTACCGGAACGCCTTTCCAGACAGTCCAGACCCTCCCGACGTGTTCCGTTCCCCTCTGGCCGGCACCTCACTGGAGCACCAGCAGTTCTATCTGCATCCCGACATCACAATCGACCACCGCCAACCGTTCCAAGAGCTTCCCTTCGGAGTCAACTTCCATTACCTGATCCAGCAAGGACACGCCATCCCAGACCCGGTCTGCCTACTGTGCGGACGGACCACCGCTTGGCGCGTCACCGGGTTCAGCGACCACCACTCCGATTACCTCTGTAAAGGCTGTCACCGCAACCGGTTGATGAAAGGCGTGATCCTCGGATACATCCCCCTTGCCCAAAGTCACCAATTGGTCCCGGCATCGAACTAGCAACCGGCGCCACCACCAGACCCACCCCGGCGAGAGCAACAATGCCAACCGAACCACGCCCCCTCTACTGGGCCGGAGTCGTCCTAGGCCAAGCCGACCGGACCGGGTTCTACCCCAACAAAGACCGGCTCAACAGAGGACGGGCCGTCTGGCCCGGAAACGCCTCCCAAACCCGGGGCGAACAGCTGGTCCTAGACCACATCAAAAACTGGGCCGACCGCCCCCTCTCCAGCACCGAGGAGGAGTACGCTCTCGCCGGATACGCTGCCGCCCGACAGGGGTTTCACGACTACCCCGTCCACAGCCTCCTCATCCGGCATATCACCGATTACCACCCCTGCCCGGAGCAAGTATCATGACCCAACCGGTCCAACACGTCAGCTGCCCTGACACCGCCAAGTTGGTCCGAACGGCCCTCCAAAACAATTTCCCCGGAACCAAGTTCAGCGTCATATCCCGCCGCTACGCCGGCGGCGCCTCCATCGACGTCCGGTGGACCGACGGGCCCACAACCGAGGACGTCGACCCCCTCATCCACCAGTATCAGGGAGCCGGATTCGACGGCATGATCGACCTCAAGTTCCACCGCACCCACTGGCTCCGCGACGACGGCTCCGTACTCGTACACCATGACCCCGGCACCGAGTCCAACCGGGGCTCCTTCCCCGGGACCGACAACCGCCGGCTCGCCCCAGCGATGCCTCCGGACGCCCGAACAGTCCAGTTCGCCGCCGACTTCATCACCAGCCAGCGCTACGTCACCCGGTTCGACCAGAAACTCGAAGAAGCCATCCAGTGGATGCAACAACACTGCCACATCGAAGACGGCCTCTGGCGCGGCCGCCCCATGGAATTCACCGCCCGGGCCATCGTCAACCGCCGCCGGATCCAAGAAACGATCCAGGACATCTTCAACCGCATACACGGGATCCAGCCCCCACCGGAGCAACCATGACCAAGACCATCCGGTCCGCCATCATCCACGCCACTCCCCGGCAACTCGAGCAGATCGCCCAGACCCCCGGCGTCAACCTCAGCTACGTCACCGAAGGAGACAACGGGACCGTCGTTCACCACGAGGCCGGCCCCCTCATCCTGGACCAAGTCTCCCGCTGCCTCGACAACCCGTGTCCCCCAACCTGGGACGAGCTCAACCCCGGCCAGCAGGACGCCCTCCTCAGCCTGGCCGCCGGGTCAACCGCCTGGGCCGCCGACGGAGACATCGATTCCCATCACATCCACCAGCTCATGGAAGACGAACCGCAACTCGCCCGCAAACTCAACCGTGGAGACTCACCATGACCGACGCGCAAGCCATCATCTCCGGCTCAAAGGAATTACTAGAGGAAATCGGCCGCAACCACGGACTCAACCTCAGATTCGTCCAAGAATCTGAAACCTGCATCACCGGCTACTACACCGACGGCCCAATAGCCCTCCAAGCCATCGGAGAATATCTGAGCATCGACCCACAGGCCCTCCCCCAGTGGGACGAACTCAACTTCCAAGAACAGACGGCCATCGTCAGCCTCATGACCGGTTCCGTCCCCTGGGCCATGGACAATAAGTTCGAGTCCGAACAATTTGAAGACCTCCTCCTATCTCACCCGGAGCTCGAACCCAGGATCAGGACCAACCACCGTCGCTCTCCAGACACCGGACCATCGGCCAGCCCAACACACTCCGATACCAAATAAGGCCTGTCAAACCGGCCCAACGGGACCCGGCCGGCGCGTCTTAAAATCAGGGAACTAACATCCCCCCTCAGACCAGGAGAACATGTCCGACACTAAAACAAACGGAGTCCTGCCCGTCCAAGCCCTCCGGGAAGCCGTCTGGCAGGACCTCATTTCCAGCGACTACCGGATCCCCGACACCAACTACCAGCCAGCCAGCCTGGACCTCCGGCTGGGCGAGACCGCCCACAGCCTCCAGTGCAGCTTCCTTCCATACCCGGTCACCGTCGAAGAACGACTCCCCAGCCTCGCCATCGCCGAAATAGACATCAGGGACGGCGCCGTCCTCGAACGGAACCGCCCCTACCTCATCCCCATCTTGGAAAGCCTCCGCCTGCCTCCCGACGTCCAAGCCAAGACCAACCCCAAGAGCTCCACCGGCAGACTCGACATCTTCACCCGGGTCATCACCGACCACGGCGAACGGTTCGACGAAATACCCCCCGGCTACCAAGGCCGGCTCTACCTAGAAGTCTTCTCCCGGTCCTTCACCATCCGGGTCCGCACCAGGCTCTCCCTCAACCAGATCAGGCTCTTCCGCGGAAAACCCACCTGTGAGCCCGGAGAACTCCACCGGCTTCACCTGGCAAATCCCATCGTTACCCTCCAAGACCCACAGCCCGACCGACCCCCGGTGACCAACTACGGAAGCTCCATCGGCCTCAGCGTCGACCTCACCGCCGCCCCCGACCCCATCGGGTACCGCGCCAAGAAGAACAGCAAGCTCCTGGACCTCTCCCAGACCAGGGCCTATCACCCACAGGACTTCTGGGAACCGGTCTACGCCGGACGAGAGGGCGGCATTATCCTGGAACCCGAGGAGTTCTACCTCCTCTCCGCAGCCGAACGAGTCTCCGTCCCCCCGGAACTGGCGGCCGAAATGACCGCCTACGAGACCTCAAGCGGCGAGGTCAGGACCCACTACGCCGGGTTCTTCGACCCAGGGTTCGGGTTCGGAGACGACGGCCGCTTGGGCGGCATCCAACCGGTCCTTGAGGTCAGGGCCCACGACGTCCCGTTCATGATCGGGCCGGCACAAAGAGTCTGCACCCTCACCTTCGAGCAAATGACCCAGTTCCCCGACCAGTGGTACGGAGCCGCCGTCGGCTCCTACTACCAAGGCGCCGGACGAGTCCTCAGCAAACACTTCTCCCAACCGGCCTAGCCCCTGTCAACGTCCGAAAGTCCTGAAGCCAACAAAAACCACACGCCGTTATCGCCTCCCGTTCGGCCTCCGCTTCCATCCCGGCCCGGCAACACCAGCTCAATAGGCTCCCACTCCCTACCCGTCAACGCCGGCCCTACCGCCAAGCCGACTCATCCTCCCGCCACTTCGAAGAATTGCCATAATTGAACTCACGAGTCCCGCCATTTGCAGCATCGTAACGCCAGTTTTTCCCAATCATAGAATTGGTGTCATTAAGCAGTTCACGAATGTATCGAACGAGGTGTATCTTACCGTCGTCTGACAAGACAGGACGCAAGCAACTTGTCGATACCCAGCTGCCAAGCCAGACCAACTCAGACTTCCCACTCCAGAATACTCATCCGCAACGGACAAGGAGAACCACAGATGGCTGACGAAACCACCACCACTACCGCCCCCACCAACAACACGGTCACCGCCTACTGCTTCCGCTGCCGGACCAAAAGGGGCATGAAGAACCCCCAGGAAATCGTCATGAAGAACGGCCGCCCCGCCACCAACGGCGAATGCCCCGACTGCGGGACCAAGATGTTCCGTATCGGCAAAGTCCAGTAGAACACCGTTCCCACCACAATATCCGGGTCCGGCAGGCTCCAACTGCCGGGCCCGGACTCACTCTCAAGGAGATCCAAGAACATGATCACCGGCCGGTTCGACCACCAGACAGCACCCGTCATCACCTCCCGGGTCACCCTCCCGGCAGCAATCTCCGGAGAGGACCCACCCTCCGGCCAAGTCCACTTCCGAATGGCCACCGGAGCCGTCCAAACCTGCATCCACCAACCCGACGCTCTCCGGCTCGGCCTATCGGTCGACCACCTTCCGCCCTCCCCGGCAGGGCCTTACGGCGTCCCCGGATACTACCGGTACCGCACCAGCCCAGCCACACTCAGCTTCGACGACGGCTACGCCACACACACCTATCAGGTCAACATCCTCATCGTCGAACCCCAGCCTGGACAAACCCCCGAGAACCGCCCATCCCTCCTGGGTCAGGATATCCTCCGTAACTGGCACGTCCTCTGTGACTACCAGAACCAAAGACTCGAATGCACCGTCCCGCAGACCCCGGGAACAGCACCACCTTGCAATATCCAGCCAACTCCTCCACAGGAGATAGGATAAGTTGCCCGTCATATTCACAAAGACCCGGCAGGAAGGAGCCATCCAGACAGAGGTCACCTTGGAGACCACCAAGAGAGTCACCATTGTGATCGACGGACGATTGGCCGCAGAGTTCATCATGACCGGCCCTTTCACCACCCGGGCCACAATCGCCGGCAAGCAAGCACCTCAGCCGGAAGTATTCAGCTTCGGGACCGTATCCCTCACTCCCACAGACGTCACCGCCCTCAACCACGCCTGGACCCAAGCGTTCGGACAGGACGAGTCACCAGACTCCTAGCCCTCAGGACAGTCCCGACCACTCAGTGCCGGCAGAAAACCCGACCGAAAGAACCTGACAGGATTTCGTTGTTGCCCAATCCGCCCCGTGATACGCTCGACACCAAAGTCCGTACCGCGGAGAACCGCCGTCTATGACCGATCCAGAAACAGCCGCCACCACCTCGGAACTCATTGACCAACCCACCGGCCAGCCCCCGTCAGAACATCGACACCAGTGGATACCGACAAGTGAGCCCGTCCTCAAGGGCAAGAAGAACCAGCAGAACGTCGCCTGCTCCTGTGGGGCCAGCGGCAGACGCTACTGGCCCAAGGGAGAAGAGCCGCCGGAGTAGCCACCGAATTCCGCAATAGCCCCATGAAGAAGATAAGAGCCGGCCGGTACTCCCACCAAGACTTCCTCATAATCAGGACCCGCCCCGACGCCAGATGGGAAATCATCGATGCAACCGACGGCCGGTTGGTCAGCACCAGCTACCGCACCCTTGCCGAAGCCGTCTCCAAGATCAACCGAGACGGCCAGCGCATGCTCGTACAGGCAAGAGCCCGAAACCACCCGTCTCCAATCCAGCCAGACGTTGGCCCCAGGCCTTGGCTCCTAGACGCCCCTCCTGCCGGATAACGCCAGAGCACCTCAGCAAGAACCACACCTGCTTTCCCAACGCACGCCGGTCCAGCCGGCCTCCAGCGTGGAAACCGCGGCCCCAACGGACAACCAACAATATGGGCATCACCGTATGGCACCAAATGCCGGCCGGCGCCGGCAGTACCGACCGACGCCGGCAGTACCGGCCGACAGCTCTCAGGCCCGGCTGTCAGAGCCCCCAGCCGACCATCCTCGGCACCAGAGCCTGCCCCGGCCCGAAGCCACCCAAAACTCATCCACGATTGGGAATAATCCGCATGAACCTCGAAAATACGCTCCAAGACCTCGCCATGTGGGCCCATGACCATCCCGACGTCATCGGCTCCTGGGACCCGTTGACCCTCACGCCCGAGACACCCGGCTCCGCCGACACCGGTTGGAACGCCCGGTTTACCCCCCAGGCAGCCGACCCCTTCACCCTCCATATTCCAAGCGACCCGGCCGCGCCCATCGTCTGCCAGTACAACGCCCAATCCCCGTCTATCGCCAGCCAATGAAATACTGCTTTTACGGACCCGCCAGCGACCTCTACGTCCGCCGTGTCGGAGACAAATTCGCCATCAACGTCCGAGGCAACCGGACCCGCCCGGGATCCGAGAACCTCCAGCTACTCGGCAAGGCCACCCGGAGAATGACCTACTCAGAATGGACCGCTTGGCTCGACAGCCACCTCGACTTTGAGTTCCACCCCTTAGCCGGCGCCTGCGGCCAAGCCGACACACTCCCAGAGCTCAGGGACATGTGCCAAGCACTCCAAGAAGCCGGACTGCAGGTCCCACCGGTACTCTTCCATAATTTAGACGACGAACTCCTCGGACACTTAGGAGCCTGACTCGCCTTACAACCAAAAGTCGGAACCCCGCCGATACGGAACCACACCACCCTTACGCCAGCACCAGATAAGAAGACCTCAAATGAACAACCGACGCCCCCAAACCTACAGCTGCCAGACCGGACGTCCCACGCGAGGATTGATGAAGACCCCACAACACCACTGGACCCCCGACGAGATCGAATTCATCCGACTGAATTACCGGAACACCCGGATGTCCAGGCAGGAACTCGCCGTAAACCTGGAAGTCTCCGAGGCTCAGATCCACTACCAGATCGGCCGAATGGGCTTGGCCAAGCGGACCGGCCGAAGGCCCTGGTCCGACGACGAGGACAAACGCCTCCTCCAGCTCATCGGCCGCCAGAGCGTCAACATCATCGCCAAGACCATGAACCGCACCGTCAACTCGGTAACCGTCCGCTCCCAACGGCTCGGCGCATCCAGGAGAATCCAAAACGGTTGGTTCACCAAGCAGCAGGTAGCTACCATCCTAGGAGTCAACCACAGAGCCATCCAAAGCCACATCGACAAAGAAGAACTTCAAGCCACCTTCCACCACGGACGCCAACCCTCCAAGAAGGGACTCGCAGCCTGGCACATCGAGCAAGAGGACCTGAAGAGCTTCATCCGGAAATATGCCGAGGAATTCAACGGCCGCAACGTAGACCTCGTCATACTCGTCGAGATCCTGGCCGGCCTCATCCCCAAGCGGGCCCAGGAAAAACCGCCTCAGCGCACCTGCCGGAAGTGCGGCGCCGGCGCAGCAAGCTTCCGAAGGGAGTTCGACGGCTACGACGACCTCGACGTCTGCATGATCTGCGGCAGCGCCACCATCATCCATGCCGTAGCATGAACAACAACAGCCAAGATGAAAGAGACATTTACCAACTGGGTCCCCAGGTCTCAGACCAACAAGGTACTCTTGACACAAGCCGTTCGGATCATAGAGGAATACGAGGCCCTCGGATACCGGCTCACCCTCCGGCAACTCTACTACCAGCTCGTCGCCCGGGACACCATCCCCAACCAACAGTCCTGGTACAAACGGCTCGGAGACATCGTCTCCGAAGGGCGCCTCGCCGGGTTCATCGACTGGGAATCCATCGTCGACCGGGGACGAACCCCCGTCATGCCCCCCGATTGGCCCTCTCCATCAGCAATCCTCGAGAGCGCCGCCCGGCAGTACCGGGTAGACCGATGGGAGGGACAATGGTCTCACGTAGAGGTCTGGTGCGAAAAAGATGCCCTCAGCAGCATCATCCAACCTGTCTGCAACGACCTCCACGTCCGGTTTCTCGCCAACCGCGGCTACTCCTCAAGCACCGCCATGTACGACGCTGCCAGCCGGTTCAGAGACGCCATCCAAGACGGCAAAGGTCCCGTCGTAATCTACCTAGGCGACCACGACCCCTCCGGACTCGACATGAGCCGGGACATCTATGATCGGCTCGAGCTCATGACCTACGGCACCGGCGTCGTCGTCGTACGCCTAGCCCTCAACCAAGACCAAGTAACCCAGTACAACCCGCCTCCCAACCCCACCAAACTCCAGGACTCCCGAGCCCAACACTACATCCGCCTCTACGGGCTCGAGAGCTGGGAGCTCGACGCCCTCGACCCCGCCGTCCTAGACGGACTCGTCAGGTCCTCTATCGAGAGCTTCATCGACCAAGACACATACAACGCCATGATCGAACGCGAGGAAGCCGACAAACAGGCCCTCAGGGAAGCCGCCCAGACCCTAGACTAGAAAAACGGCCACGGAAACGACGAGTGATCCCTCCCGTCAACTCAGGACCGCCCACAACACCGGACACACCACAACTCCAACTGGAGAACACACCATGAACGAACGACAACCGAGTCCCAGGCGAGTCTATCCGCTGGATAACCAACACCTCACCGAAGAACAGATCGCCGTCGCCTTCGCCATGACCTCAAGGTCCCCCGACCCCTTCGACGAGATAGCCCTAAGGGTATCGGAGGAGAAGGCCGCCGGATTTCACGAACGCTGGGTACTCGACTACGGCCACGCCTCCGTCGCCGAGCACGCCATCGTCCACCTCGCCGTCGAAAACATCAGCCGGCTCGCCTGCGACTCACTCGAGAGCAACCGCCTCGCCTCCTACACCGAGAAGTCCTCCCGGTACCAGGTCATCGACAAGGACTCCTTCCACACCCCCGCCGAACTCGACCAGAACCCCGGCCTCCGCAAGCTCTACCAGGATACCTGCCAACACCTGTTCGACACCTACCACCAGCTCCTGGGCCAAACAATCGCCCACCTCCACGACACCAACCCCCAAGGGGAAAAGGAATCGTCAGCCGCATACCAGCTCCGGCTGAGAAGGACGGCCACCGACGCCTGCCGGGGCGTACTCCCCGCCGCCACCCTCACCAACGTCGGCGTTACCGCCAACGCCAGGACCCTGGAGCACGCCGTCTCCAAGCTCATGTCCTCCACCCTCACCGAGACCCGGGAATTGGGCTCCGAGATCAGGGACCAAGCCAGGCTCATCACCCCCACCCTCCTGAAGTACGCCGACGAGAAAGAGTACCTGAGAGAACGCACCATCGACTACCCCTACCAGACCTCACACAGTCAGCCAGCCGGCCCGCCTCCCAAGGCCAGGATAGTCGAGTCGGACGACTCGCCGGAGAAGAAACTGGCCGCCGCCATCCTCTACCACAGCTCCCGGACAGACTACCCAGAAGCCCGGGCCCGGGCCGAAACGGCCCGAATCCGTGGACTGACCCAGATAATCAGACAGGCCCTGGACGGCATGGGACCCCACGACGCCCTCCCCCGGGAATTCGAGTCCATCAGCTACACCTTCGAGTTCTGCATGGACTACGGCGCCCTCCGGGAGTTCCGCAGGCACCGGATCCAGACCCCCATCTCCCAGCCCCTCACCGTCCGCCACGGACCCCACGTCCCCACTCCCATCAGGCAGGCAGACCTCACCTCTCGGTTCCTGGACGCCACCCGAACCGCAGAGGAAACCTTCCTCGCCCTCGACTCCACCTACCCCCAACTCGCCCAATACGTCGTTACCCACGCCCACCTGCAACTCGTGCTGGCCAGGATGAACCTACGGGAGTTTCATCACCTCTGCCAACTCCGCACCTCCGAAAGAGCCCACGAGTCCATTCGAGGCCCCGTCACCGAAGCTCTCCGGCTGGCCAAGAGGCTCCAGCCAGTCATCTTCCAGACCCTCTACGAAACCCGGAACCCATGACTCCCCACGACCTCACCTGCGAGATCTGCGGAGCCCGTATGACCGAGCGCAACTGCAAAATAACCTGCACCAATTGCGGCTATACCCGGGACTGCTCCGATCCCTGATCAAGCCCGGCCCCAAAAGCGGCCCAAAAGCCGAAACCTTGTATAGTGTGTACGAAATACGTCTATAATGAAAGCATCAGCCAAAACACCACGGGACCACAAGAGGAGGACAACATGCCTGGCATGAGCAGACCTCCCATCGCCGCCAGCCTCACCCGGACCATCGAGGTCCTGGGCTGGACCCCTCAACCCCACTACGATCCCCGGACCGGAAGGGTAGACATCATCGGCGCCCTCGCTCAAATGTGCCTCCCCGGCGGAGCCCAAGGAATGAACGAAGACCTGCTCGAATCCGGACTCGCCCTCTCTAGCCTGGGCCGCGCCGCCGTCCAAGCCCTCCTCGACACCATGCCCGACAACACCTGGAAGGTCATGAGTATCCTCTCCCCCGTCGGCAAGATAATCTCCACCAGCAGCTTCCTCACCCGCCGCCAAGCCCTCGAATGGACCCAACAAGCCGACGACCTCCTGGCCAGCCGGGGCGCCCTCAACCAACTCGACAACCTAGCCCAAGCCGTAGGAAACTGCCCGCAACACCCCGCCCGCCTACCTATCGGCTCGTTCGGCGAGATCGACCTCCTGGAGGCCGCAGCCGAACTCTGTATCCCCGGCGGCGCCGAGCGGCTCATGGACAACTTCGCTGTCTTCCAAGACTGGCAGGACCTCACCCATAACCCCAAGGGACAACGCATCCTCCAAGCCCTCCTCACCACCATACCTCCCTTCCCTGGAGACAACGAGGAATGCGACTCCGACCCGTCCCGAATATCCTGGGCCTCTCAGAACATCACCCGGGAAGAAGCCCTCAGCTGGGCCAACCGGGCCGACCAAGAACTCGCCAAGGCCAGTTCCGCCTAGCAGGCAGCCCCCTTACCTCCAGAGACTTAACGCTAACCCGCCCCTGGCTGATAGCCTCCTCAAAAGAGGAGGCACTCCATGCGCCATTCACCCGCCGTTCACCCCCAGCCCCCAACCAGCCTGGCCAGTAGGACGATTTCCACGATCGCCAGCAATAACCCCGGAGACCCCTTGAACCTGGGAATCCTGGCCGTCCCTCCCCTGCTCCAAGCAACCCAGGACGTCCTGAACGGACTCTGGAAACTCGGACTTCTCACCGTCGCCGTCACCGCCCCACCCCACAACGTCCAAGCTACCGTCGAACTCGCCCACCAAGCCTGCGGAATAGACCAGACCCCCCAGCAGTCAAACTGATACTCAGTCTAGGAGCGCCAGAGCAAAATGCCCTCCCACTACCGGCCAGCCCAACCCTACTGCGTCGCCAACTCGGAAGGAGACACCACCACCGACGACCCCGACCAGGTCAGCTGCCCAGAGTGCTGGCAGAAAATACAGGACAGCCGGACCGCTCACCCAGAGGATTGCCCCTGCCACCATTGCCAGCACATCCGGTCCGTCTACGACCACGCCTTCAGCCGGGGTTATGCCTCCGGCACCGAATGGGCCTTCCTCGAAACCCTCAACCTCCTGACTCCAGGACACGACGACGGCATCAACAGGACCCCTAGGCAAATCCGGGATATTATCGCCCAGGTCCTGAGCTCCAAGTTCCAAGAAGGCTCCCGAGGGGAGACCATCCAGAAGGTCTCACTAGCCATCACCAGCCAACACCACCCGGTAGGCTGCGATTGCACCCAATGCCTCTGGGCCAGACTCACCGCCGCAACCCACCCGGACGCCGACGCCCAAGAGATCATCGCCATCTGGCGCGACCTCTTCGAGGAAACCACCGGGGTCATCAGCCTGGTCGCCGAGAGAAGAGAAGCCGCCAGAGAGTGCGTCATCTGCGGGGCCAGCACCCCCAGAACCCGGAGCGGCGAAATCTTCTGCGAGGAAGACGAACAGAAAATTCAAGGAACCTGACTACCCCCCCGAAACTACCGGCTACAAGGAGAGACGACCAACATGTCCCAGTTCATCCTAGACTTCCCCGACCAAGAGACGCAGGACCAAATCCTCAACATCGCCCACCAGCAAAAGGTCCACACCAAATGGATCGTCACCGATCCCAACACCGAGTACGTCCACGAGTTCCAGTTCGCAGAGGAAGCCATCTGGTACACTCTCTCAGAGGCCATCACCATTACCATCAACGACGAACCGGAAGGACAGGCCAAATGGCCCACCCTCCCGTTCGATGAATGGCCCGTCCAAGACCGCCGGACGCTCATCACCCTGGCCGTCACCAGGTGGAACTACCTAGGCCCCAACGGCGCCGACTCCGAAAGCGTCATCCGAGACTACCGCCAAGGCATGATCCCCCACTCCGATATCCAGGCCCTATCAATCCATCCTGCCTGACAACGACAAAGAGCGGACCACAGTCCCCACACTCGACCGAACGGCGTCGGGCCGGCCCTTTCTCCCGCTCCGCTGGGCCGGCCCTCCCCAAGGCCTCCTGCCACAACAGACCTGCTGCCCATGGGGCCGGGAGTTGACGCAATGACCACACTCGCACCCGAACGGGACTCAATCGCATCCCTCCCCCGAACAGTAGAAATCAACCGGTTCATCGCCGTCGAGGCCTACCAGAAGACCAAGCTCCACATGGCCGGACGCCGGTTCATCAAACTCGACAAAGACACCCTCATCCTGGGCCACGGCTCCGCCTCCGAGTCCAGAATCAAACTTCTTCCCGACGGGACCGTTCAAGCCAGTTCCAACACCATATCTCTACCGATCAACAGCCGACAGAACGGCCGGTTCACCTCCGTCTGGCTCAACCTCCTGGAAGACATCGAAGGCCACCTCGAAAAGCAGGTCACCTCCTTCCTGGGACTCGACGACACGGACGCCCCAATAAAACGGCGCCATCACGCCGACCAGTGCCCATGCGGCTCCTGCCCAGTTCAGGCCGGACCCTCCAGCCAGCAGCTCACAGAGCTACAAACCTCACCCGAGATCCAGAAGGAGATCAGACGCGCCGCACGAGCACTGGCAGCCACCCCCTCGGCAACGGGTTCGTAACCAACCCCAACATGATGGCCTACGGCCTCCTACATCGGCTCCTCGGCATGGACCGGGTCAGCCGCACCCTCGCCATCGCCGGCGGGTCCGCCACCATCCCGCAGTTCAACACCGTAAGCCGACTCCCGGACATCACTGGGGCCGCCCACCGGCAGAACCCCAACGCCACCGTTCTCTGGTTCGCCCATAATCACCACGACAACGTCTACTCCACCTCCCCAGAGGAAATCATCCAGCAGGCCCCGGCCAGCCATACCCAACGACCTCGGAGGCAGACTTGATCCACGGAAAGATGTACGAAGACTCAACTGAGACCTACTGCCACATCCCCCTGGCAGACCTCATCACCGTCTACACCCCACTTCCGGACGACACCATCGCCATCGTCTATTGTGACCAGCCAAGACCCCTCTCTTCCCAAGAGTTCTGCCACACCTGCGAAGACTCGTCCCCTCCCCCCGGATAGACACCACCAAGACAGAGGAAGCCACCAGCCAGACCACCAAGGCCCCATTCCAAAAGCCCTGGAAAGCATTTTCCAAGGCTCTTCTCATTCCAAACCGGCAACAGACAGCCAGAAGGACGCCATCACCATGAAACCATCCGAATGGGAGAAATGCCCCGACCTCACCACCCGCGACTCCGCCAGATGGTCAGGCCCCCTTCAGGTCCATCCGGACCGGACGGTCCAACAACCGCCGGACAGCGCCCAAACGCTGCCCCCGACCAGTTGGCCCACCCACGACGCTAAATTCGGCGACACCCAGGCAATCCTCCAGTCCTATCGCCAGAACTGACCCTCGGAACCAACCCTGACCTACTCATCAAGACAACGGAGGAGGAGACCTACGATGCCCGATATATGCGATTCCTGCCAGAACGCCGTCCACGACGAGGCCGGAGGAGAACTAGACGCCGACACCACCCTTATCATCGCCACCGAGATGGGCGCCGATATCTCCGACCACCTTTGCGACGATACCGAAAACCAGGTCGCCGTTCGCCAATGCTTCTGCCACTGCGGCCGACGCCACTAGTACTCCGTCAACTTGGTTTCAGCAATTATTTAAGAAATTGACCAATTCGACTATCCTGGCTAGAGGGAAGTGTTGATAGCGGGGGTGGCGGTAATGGTCAGGAACAAGTACGCAGTGCGGCTGGCGGCGGAACAACGGGAGGAACTCCAGCATCTGATTCGGGTTGGGAAAAGCTCCGCCAGAGTGACCGCCCGAGCCCGGATTCTACTCAAGGGCGACGACGGTTGGGCGGCTCCCCAAATGGCGGAAGCCCTGGATGTGGCGCTGGGCACCGTGTACCGGATCAAGCAGCGCTTTGCCGGGTAGGGGTTGGAGAGGGCCCTGCGGGACCGGCGCCAGGCCAACCGGCACCGGAAGTTGGATGACCGGGGCGAGGCGCACCTGATGGCCCTGTCCTGCAGCCCCGCACCGGAGGGGCATGAGCGCTGGACCCTGCGCCTGCTGGCCGGGAAGGTGGTGGAGTTGGGGCTGGCCTCCTCCATGTCCCACGAGGGAGTGCGTAAGCGGCTCAAAAAAACGCTCTCAAGCCGTGGCAGAAGAAGGAGTGGTGCATCCCCAAGGTGAGCGCGGAATTTGTGGCTAACATGGAGGACGTGCTGGACCTGTACGCCGAACCGTATGACCCCCAAAGGCCGGTGGTCTGCTTTGACGAGACCTCCACCCAGTTGCTGGCGGAGACCCGGCCATCTCTGCCGCCCCGGCCGGGACTTCCGCTGCGGCAGGACTACGAGTACCGCAGGGAGGGTACGCGCAACCTGTTCCTGGCCTGTGAGCCGTTGGCGGGCTGGCGGCAGGTGGCGGTGACCCAGCGGCGCACCATGGCGGACTTCGCCCATCAGATGCGTTGGCTGGTGGACGAAGTTTACCCGGAGACCTCGGTGGTGGGGGTGGTCGTAGACAACCTGAACACGCATCGGCCGGCATCGCTGTACGAGACGTTCCCGGCGGCAGAGGCCCGGCGGATTGCCAGACGGCTGGAGTTCCACTACACGCCCAAGCACGGGAGTTGGTTGAACATGGCGGAGATCGAGTTCAGCGTCCTGTCCCGTTCCTGCTTGAAGCAACGGCTCCCCGGCGAGGAGGCGCTCCGGCGGGAAGTCCAAGCCCTGGTTAAGGAGCGCAACGCCGCCGAGGCCACCATCCACTGGCGGTTCAACACCCGGGACGCCCGAACCAAACTCCACCGCCTTTACCCTTTTGATTCCACGGTTGACTACCAAGTAACAAGCAGTTACTTACACCTGCACGGCCCGGAACGCGGGCATAGGAATGCTGAGTACTAGAAGCCAATGATCAGTATGAGGAGTTTGAGAAGTTCTCATACGCGGACCTCTACCACCGGATCAATTCCAAACTCAATGACGGTGAACTTCGAGAAAGCTACACATCTGGCGAAATCAAACAGTACCGGGAGATGATGGCTCTTACCAGGACGAAATTCTTTCAAGATAGCCATCCGCGGAAGCCCCAGCATTACTGGAAACCCCCTTATACCAACGACCGGCTTTGCACTTCAAGTCTTGGTTGAACACAAAGTCCTCAGTCTGAACTTAAAGTCAGGGTCCGCCGGTCTTGGAGGGTCTCTAGTTGGGAATTATACGGAATTCTAGTACTCAGCATCCCTATGCCCGTGTTCCGGGCTGTGCAGAGGTAAGTAACTGCTTGTTACTTGGTAGTCAACCGTGGAATCAAAAGGGTAAAGGCGGTGGAGTTTTGTTTGGGCATCCTGGGTGTTGAACCTCCAGTGGATGGTGGCGCCGACGGCGTTGCGCTCCTTAACCAGGGCTTGGACTTCCCGCCGGAGCGGCGGAACCCTGAGGCGGCGGAACCCATCGCCTAAGATACCTGCAGGCCAGGGCTAGCTATCCCGGGGAGGTTCGGGGGTCCTGCAACGTCCGGTGGTTGCGTTACCCTGGTTTCCCAGGGCAGGTCTGAGTGCGCCAGAAGGAGCAGACGGCTTCTGATGGCCAGACTGTCTGCGGCCAAGTCAACGGTGGCGAATCGAATTCTGTGTCCCTGTATGGTTGCTGCCTCGTCGACGTCCCCGTCCACCGATGGATGGAGCAGCATCCCCGAGGCCTCCATCGACTGGGGGTCGCCGTTGTGCTCCTGCGACCGCAGGTAGGCGTAAATCTGATAGATGTAGCTGCTGTGCAGGGTGGCGTCTCCAAACTGGCCGGTGCCAAGGATGTAGGTGAATTTCGTGTCGATGATGGTGCGGGAGCGGATCTCCGAGTCCTCGCCCACCGGCCCCTCTAGGACGATGTCGGTTTTCATGGACGGCAGGATTGCCTCCATGCCTAGGGTTTGCCGTTCGATCTGCCAGTCGAATTTCCTGCCTGTCCTGATGGTCCAGCCATGGGGCGAGAGCAGGGTGTCGTAGAAACCGCCTACGGCGGCCTCGAACAGTCTTCTGGCCCAGACCTGGTCCCGGTCCGGCGCGGGCAGGCGGGAGCGGCCCAGGTCTTCAGTCGGCAGATGCAGATTGAAGGCCAGTCGGGCAGCCGCCAGCATCTGCCTGTCCTCAGCATTATCTCTCCCTGCCGTTGCCAGCGTGGCGCCGCCCCCTTTGCCACGGCGCAAAGACAGGTCGTTGCTGACGCCGGCCCTATCCAGAGCGGCTGCGGAGCTGCGGCAACGCCGGGCGAGGTTCTTATCTCCGACGACCCTGGTCAACTGGTTAAGGGCGGCCTTGACGAACCGGTTGCGCACGGTGTTGGTGGTCAGTTCGTCGAACGAACAGGCGATTTTGCCCTGTTGCAACAGGTGGCGGCGTTCCGTGCGCAGCGGGTCTATCCGTCCCCGCACGCGGGTCAGGTCGGCCTGGCGACGGTGGAAATCGGAACTGAGGTTGCGCCGGAGGCGGCGCTCGACGGCACGGGTCAGGATTTCGGCCACCAGGTTTGGTATGTCGTCGGGGTTCTCCTCTGCGGCATACCTCCGGTTGCTAGGAATTTCGCGGAACAGGCGGGAGGCGTACAGCATCAGGAGCCAGATGTTCCTGACAGGAATCTTCCCGATGGCTCCCGGGATTGCCTCCCCGGTTGCCGATGCGCCGGTCATTGGGCCAGATCCTGGAGCAGCCGTTCCCTCTCCGACTTGGCCGTCTCCAGGTTATCGAACCAGTACTCGTCCAGGAGCGGTCCGATTTCGGTTTCCGCCACCTGCCTGAACCATTTCCCCGGGTTATCTATGGGGGTTGCGCCGGTTGGAGTGACCACGCTGTGGCCGACTCGGAACTGCGGTCCCAGAGTGGCGTCCTCCTCTATGGTCCGGTTCAGCGACGTCAGACGCCGCTCGATGTCGACCAGGAATTCGGCATCGATATTGAATTGTTCACTTACCCAGGTGCGCCAGCGGTCTCCGAAGGTGGGTTCCAGGTCGATGAAGCTGAATCGTCGCCGCAGGGCCAGATCCACCAAGGCCAGAGACCGGTCGGCGACGTTCATGGTGCCGATGACGTAGAGGTTGGGGGGAATGTGCACCCGCTCCCGTGGGCCCCTGGGGTAGCTGAGCGCCAGCGCCTCCTCGTGGGTTCGCTTGTCCGCCTCCAGCAGGGTGAGCATCTCACCGAATATCTGGGCGGGGTTCCCCCGGTTTATTTCCTCGATAACGACCACGTAGTCGTTGGGCGGGTCGTTCTTTGCGACGTCGATCGCTTGTAGGAGTGGGCCGTCGACCAACTCCAGCAGCCCGCCTCCGCCGGGACGCCAGCCGCGCACGAAGTCCTCGTAGGAGAGGTTCGGGTGGAACTGGAACGGGCGCACCCGGCGATCCGACCTGTTGCCGATGAGAGCGAACGCCAGCTTCTTAGCCAACCAGGTCTTGCCGGTGCCTGGAGGGCCCTGCAGGATCAAGTTCTTTTTGGTCCTCAGGCGTTCCAGCATGGTCTCCAGCCTCGCCCTCTCAAGGAAACATCCTTCGTTGATGATGTCATCTACGTCATACGGGATTTCCGGCTCCGGCTCCCGTTGCCCACCTTCCCATTCGCCCTCTTCGCCACTTTCGTGGACCACCCCCGGAACGCCGCCGGATTGTTGCCCACTTGCAATAGCCCTCAGGCGATCTTCGGCAGCAGAAGCCCGTGGCTGAAAGACCGTCATGTCTGCCGACAGAGAGCGTTTCAAGTCCTGAGCAAGAATATCCCTGCTAACCTCCCTGTTAATCCATTCAACAACCCTTCCATGACAGAGTTCCTGCATGTCAGGTCGAAATGCGTAGGCTTCTGTCATAGTTCCAATGGCGACGAACGGTTGGCCCTTACGAGGCATGACGATTAGGTCCCCTATTTCGATCCTACTTTTGAAGGACCACAATTGCCTGGACCAACTTGCAATCTGGTTCGATGTAGCGCTTGGGATGAATTTCTGGATTTCTCCGGCCACATCCTCCAGTGTCTTGGCCTTGCTAAGGTCATCAGCATAGCCGAAGCCGATTGTCAATACATTGTTGTCGAGGGCTTCCTCTTCTCGTTCACCGTTTCTTCCACCCCGTATAACCCAAACGGCCATTACCATGCCTCTAGTCAATAATTTCCTGCATCATACCTTTTATATACGACTCCAGTGTCAAGCAACTGTCTTGAAAGTCAATGGGAATGGGTGAAGGACCTCGTGGCCGGATGGTTCCAGGACGAGCCGTACTTGAGCATGGAGTTGAGGATTATGAGCAGCTTGCGCATGCAGGCGGTCAGAGCCAGCTTTTTCGGCTTGCCGGCAGACAGCAGACGCTGGTAGAAGTCCCTTATGACCGGGTTGAAACGGCTGGCTACCATCGCCCCCATGTAGAGGGCTGTGCGGACCCTGGCCCGTCCACCCCAGACGGTGCGTTTGCCCCGCAGGGTACCACTGTCCCGGTTGAAGGGAGCCACGCCCACCAGGGCAGCGATCTGTCGGCGGTTGAGAGTTCCCAGTTCGGGGAGGTATGCCAGAAGGGTCAGAGAGATCTGGTCTCCGATGCCGGGTACGCTGCGCAGCAGGTCGTCCTTCTCCCGCCAGACCGGACTCTGGCGGAGGGTCTGGCGCAAGCCCTGTCCAGGTCGTCCAGCTGTTGCTTGAGCCAGGCGATGTGGGCCTCAATGCTGGGCCGGACGGCCACAGCGGCACTGGAGAGGCGGTTCCTCTCCGCTACCAGCATGGTCATCACCTGTTGTCTGCGGGCCACCAGCGAGTTGAGGACCTGGGTCTCGGCATCCCGGAGGGGATGCCGTGGAGGACGGACGGCCTCGGCGAAGTGAGCCAGGACCGCCGCATCCAGGGAATCGGTCTTGGCCAGCCGCCCAGTGGCCCTGGCAAAGTCCCGCACCTGGCGAGGGTTGACTACCACCACCGGCAGGGAGGCAGCGGCCAGGGCTGCCACCAAGGGCAGTTCCAACCCACCCGTAGCCTCCAGCACCAGGGCTGCGGGATTGAGTTGCTGCATCTGGGCCACCAGTGCCGCGATCCCGGCCGGGTCGTTGGAGACCTCACGCCTGTCTCCCCCAGGACGGACGGCGACGTCCACCTGGGCCTTGGCCACATCGATCCCTACGTAGACACCGTGTTGGATACCTTGTTGCTCCATGAGAACCTCCCTGCGAACCGTCGGCCCGTCCTTGCGAGATGCGGGCTTGGTTGACCCAGGCAACTGTGCGGGCTCTGTTCTGAAAAGGGTGCGGCGACCCAAGCTTGACAACGGTCTTCTATGACCCAGGGCGGGCCGGTCTGCCGCACCCCGCACACCTTCAAGAGAGAAACTTATCCACCTCCAAGCCAAGATACAAGGGCGGCGACAAGATGCCACGGGGCGCTAGAACAGTGTCCCACCTAAAGTAGCGTGCAACAGTTACGAAGTGAGTTACGGGACGAAATTCCAGAGGCAGGTGAAGGAAGTGTCAGGATAGGCTAATCGTCTTCCAATTCGTCTAAAGGTTGGGAGACAGCGCTCTCCCTGCTACGCTCGAGGCGGTCGTTTTCACCGTTCATCTCCAGGATGCGGACGTGGTGGGTGAAACGGTCCAGCAGCGCGCCGGTGAGACGCTCCGAGCCGACGACCTCGGTCCATTCGTCGAAGGGCAAGTTGGTGGTCACCATGATGGAGCCCCGCTCGTAGCGCTGGCCGAAGATCTCAAAAAATGACATTTTCACCCTCCAAACTGCGGATAACACACACAGGGGGTTTTTCCCCTAGTCCTCTTAGTGAGCCGTCACCGGGCGTTGCACCTTCAGGAAGGAAACCATACCCACCAGGCCCAAACCGGCCAGGACCAGCAGGGTGGCAACATAACCACCCTCTTGGTTATGGATCCAGGCGGCCATGGGGACGCCAGTAAACGCCAACATGCCCGAGAAGAGGGCGAACAGCCCCAGAATCTTACCGAAGGACTTCACGCCGAAATAATCGGCGAGTATCGCCACCCTCAGGGGAGTCCGTCCACCAACACCTATGCCCATCATCACAGCCGCCATGAAGAACAACGGCCGGCTGCCGGTGAGCGCCAGCACCACCAGCCCCAAGGTCTGCACTGCGGTAAAGAAGATCAGGGCGGAGGACTTGGAAACGGGGTCGCCCACCAGGCCCCCTATCAGGTAGAAGCCCCAAGTAACGCAGGTCTGGAAAAAAAATATGATGCCACCAGCCTGTGGACTAAGTCCCATGTCGTGCCAAATCCCCAGCAATAACACCGGGAGAGCGGAGATGCCGATGGAGGCGAAGCCGTCGCCCAGTACGATGAGCCAGAAGGCGCGAGTACGCAGGGCCTGAATGGTTGAGAGGCTGCTCTGCGGCACTACTGGAGGGCCGCCGTCGGGCAACAGGCCCACATCCTCCGGGCGGTCTCTCAACCGGGTAAAGGCGAGAACCGCAATGGCCAGGACCAGTCCTCCCAGCGCAGCCAGTCTCCAGCCCGACGGATCAAGGCCCTGCCACATGAAAGGCCCTAGAACCAGTCCCCCGATGGAGCTGGCCACGAGGGCCAGTCCGATGGCGGTGGCCCGGCGGCGGATGAACCAACGGGAGAGGATGGTCATCTGCGGGACCCAACCGCTCAGAGACTGCCCCACTGCCGCCGCCGCACTTACGGGGTAGAGTGTCCAGGGACCCCGAACCGCGCTGAGGCAGAAGACCGCCCCAGCCAAGATGACGAGGCCGTACAGCGTTATCCGGCGAGGCCCCATACGGTCGCTGAGATAACCCACTACCGGCACCGGCAGACCAATGGAAATGATGTTGTGGACCACAATAAATTGGCTGCGGAGGGCTCCGTCACCTGACTGGAATGCGTCCACGACCTGGAGATAGCCGGCCAAGGGCAGGGTAGCCGCGAGCAACACCAAGCCGACCAAAACTACCAGCCACCAACCGTTGAAATTACTCATCGACGGTGGCAACTGGTTCAGTGCAAAACCCCTGGCGGAGGGTTTAGGGCCGATGAACTTGGGCCTCCAATCGGTTTATCGACGGTCAGCCAGATTTCTCGCCAAGTTGTAAGCAAACCAGCCCTCAACTAATAAACGGGCTGACGCCGAACTATCCGCAGGACTCAGACGGCGGGCACACGCAACTCATCCGCGTCCTCCTCCGTGGAGGCCGTCAGCATGATCACCCGGATATCGGGCGCGGACTCCATGATCTCCCGGCACGCCTCCGCGCCATCCTTGTTCGGCATCATGACGTCCATCACGGCGACATCGGGCGACAGATCGGAGGAGACCCTCACCGCCTCCTCGCCGTCCCTGGCGCGCCCGGCCACCTCGAACTCCCCGGACCCCTCCAGCATAAACCGCAGGCCGTCCCTCATCACCAACCAAGGCATAGACAAATGCCTATAGACGCTGTGGTTGATACGCCCTTGATGCCTTCATCTGATTGGACTAAATTCTAGGATATGGGATATGAATGAGTGCTATACGGGTATTCCACCTGGCCGGTTTGACTACTTTGGCCCTCTCCTTTCGAGGCTGAGCCCACCGCTCCCGGTAGAAGGACAAATCGCATTCCAGCCGCAATCTGCCGTAATCCAAGTTGATGGAGACGAGTCCTGAATCCAGTGAGCACAGCGGCCGGCGCATTCCCAGCCTTCCTGCGGAGCTTAGACCTGCCGGAGCCGGGCGAGTTACGCCACGTGGCCAGGGTCTATGTCTGGGGACGCTGGTTCGTCTGGACTCTGGCCACCTTCGCCTGGCTGTACCCGCTCAACGTCGACGAGGTGGTACATGGGCCGAACGCAGCCCTTGCAATGGTGCTGCTCGCCACCAACGGATACCTGCACTACCGGCTGGCCGCGGAAAGGGCCGTGTCCTGGCGGTGGATGCTCGCGCTGAGCGCCCTGGACCTGGCGATGCTCAGCGGCGGCGTTGCGGCGCACCGGGGGTTCGAGTCCCCCTTCTTCGTGGGGTACTACCCGTCCCTCGCCATGTTCGCGGTGGTCTTCGGATCGGTCAGGCTCACCCTCGTCTGGGTCACGATGGCGGCGGCCGTCTACGCGGCGCTCTGCCTCGCGGTGGAGCCCGGGCTGGACTTCTCGGCCAATGACGAGGAGATACTGCTCATACGGGTTGCCGGGATGTACACGGTGGTGGTGGTCGTCAACCTGATCTCCAGGGTGGAGCGGATCAGGAGGATGGAGGCGGTGGCGAGGGAGCGGGAGCTTCAGAGGGAGCGGATCGAGCTCTCCCACGCCATCCACAACACGATGGCCCAGTCCGCCTACCTGATAGGGATTGGCATCGAGCGGGCGAAGGAGCTTGCCGACCGGTCCAACGAGGAGCTGCTGTCCACGCTCGAAGAGACCTCGGCCCTGTCCAGGTCGGCCATGTGGGAGCTCAGGCACCCGATGGAGATCGGGGAGATATTCGAGGGCATGGAGCTTGGCGGGGTCCTGGAGTCGCTGGCGGCGACCTTCTCGACCATCTCCTCCATTCCCGCCGACCTGGTGCAGTCGGGCGTCGAGCCGCCCCTGCCCACCATAACGCGGGGCGCGCTGTTCTCCATCGCCTTCAACGCCCTGACCAACGCCCTTCGCCACTCCAATGCGAGTCACGTCCGCGTCGGCCTGGACTTCGAGCGCGAGGGCCTGCGGATGTCGATTTGCGACGACGGGACCGGTCTCCCCGGCGACTACGCGACGCGCGGCCAGGGCTTCAGGAATATGAGGGAGGAGGCCGAGCGCATGGGCGGCAGGCTCGTCGTTGAGACGAGCGGGTCCGAGTGGAGGACGGCAGTGAACTGCGAACTTCCCTACAGGCACATGAGAGGAGGGAGCTGAAATGGCTTCAACCCCGGTCAGAGTCTTGCTGGTGGATGACCACCCGGTGATGCGTGACGGTCTCCAGCAGCTGCTGGAGCGGACCGGCGAGTTCGAGGTGGTGGGACACGCCGGAGACGGCGAGGAGGCGGAGCGGGTGGCGAAGGAGATTGTCCCGGACCTCATCATCATGGATGTGCTGATGCCGGGCAGGGACGGGATAGATGCGTGCCGGGAGATCATAGACGCGCTGGCGGACGTCAGGGTGCTCATGCTGACCGCTTCCACCGAGAGGGACGCCGTCATAGAGGCGGTGGCCGCCGGCGCCGACGGATACCTTCAGAAGTTCACCGGGACGGAGCAGCTGTTGGCTATGGTCAGGGACGTAGCCGGAGGCGAGTACCGGATGCCGCGTGATGTGATGAGACGGGTGTTCAGGCGGCTGCGCCACCTGCCGGAGGATATCGACTCGCCACGGCGGAAGGCGCTGACATCGAGGGAGAAGGAGATAGTCGCGCAGTTCGCGCAGGGCATGTCGTACGCCGCCATCGCCGAGTCCAGGGGCAACCGCTCTTCGACGGTCCGCAACACCATCTACCGCATACAGGACAAGCTGGGATTCGGCAGCAAGCAGGAGATCGTCGTCTGGGCCGTGCGAAACGGACTGGTGGACCGAGAGCTCGGCTGAGTTTCTCCCGCACCAACTCCCCATGACTCGATAACGCCTCCACCGCCCACCCAACATCCCACGGCAAGGCAGACCCGCAGCGTTCGCGCCGCAAGCCTCCTGCCTTGCCCCGCCGTCGGCCCGCCGGGAACCGAGGAAGCAGACCGACAGGTAACGGAGCGATCAGCGACGAGGCCCCGGCTGTAACGGCGGGGGCCTCTGGTTCGTTCCAGACCGCCGCAGCCATTCCTACACTCACACCCACGCCCCGCCCGCTACCCGCCATTCCCCTACCCGCATCCGATGGGAGTCCCGATGAGCGTCCACATCGCTTCCTGAACATGCTGGGCTTAGACTCGACGCGGCATGGGCATAGGCCCATGGTAGTCATTTGCCTATGCAACCCCTGTAGACAAATGTCTAGTGCAATTTAGACATTTGCTCCTTATATCCGGCCTGGAGGCTCACTACGATTTATGTTGACGAGGGCTGCTTTTCGGGCGGCAAGCGACGGCACGCCAATGGCGTAGAGTCGTGCGTCCCGACGATTTTTCCCTTGCCGTAAATGAATAGCTAGGGGACGGACACAAAAAAATGGCAGAATCCCTCAGACCAATAGCCCTAATTCTTGTGCTCACGGCGGTTGCCTTCCTGATTGTGGCGGCCACCTTGGGAATCGCCAACTCCCAGACGGCCAATGGCGCATACGATGTTGACAACGACGGCCTTATCGAGGTCTCCAACCTGGAGCAGCTACACGCCATCCGCTACGACCTTGACGGCGACGGCCGGCCGATCGGCGCCACCGGCATCGAAGAATACGCCGACGCGTTTCCAACCGTCTCGGGGGAAGCGGTCTGTAACCGCCACTGCCAGGGCTATGAACTGGCCCGCTCGCTGGACTTCGATAAAGCCGACAGCTACGCCTCTGGCTCAGTGGACACCCGGTGGACGACCGGCAATGGGTGGCTGCCTCTAGGGTTTGAAGATAACCGGTTCTTCGCCATCTTCGACGGCAGCGGACATACTATCACTAACTTGTACATCAATCGCACTTCATCGCTGGTAGGCGAGAGCGGAGTTGGCCTTTTCGGCTACGCCGGACGACCAAGCGTAATTCGCGAGATAGGACTTGTTGGTGTAGATGTGACTGGGGTTAAGTTTGTCGGCGGGCTTGCCGGGGCCAGTTACGGCACGGTTAGCGCAAGCTACGCCACCGGCAGCGTAAAGGGTGACAATTGGGTCGGCGGACTAGCCGGGAGGAATCTAGGCACAATCAGCGCAAGTTACGCGGTTTGCAGTGTATTGGGAGGTTGGACGCTCGGAGGGCTGGTCGGACTCCAAAATGGCACGATCATCGCAAGCTACGCCACCGGCCGGGTGTCGGGTAAGAACCAGGCCGGCGGGCTGGTCGGGGCTAATCTCGGCGAGGTCATTACTAGCTACGCCACTGGCCAGGTTTCGGGCAACAATCCGTTCGGAGGGCTGATAGGAGAAAACGACGACAGTGGCACAATTATTGACAGCATCTGGGACACTCGAAGCACCCGCCAGAGAACCGGAGTCGGAGATGGAGACACCACCGGCGCCGCTGGCGGAACCACTGCCGAGTTGCAGTCACCCACTGACTATACCGGAATATACAGCGGTTGGAACATCGACCTGGACAATACCGACCAGGACTTCGATCCCACGACTGGAGGCGACGACGTTTGGGACTTTGGCACCTCCAGGCAGTATCCTACACTGAAAGTTGACTTCGACGGTGACGGCGAGAAAACCTGGTGGGAGTTTGGCAGACAAATCGGTAACCGGCCGACACCAACGCCCACTCCCGATCCGACACCAACGCCTGAGCCGACTCCGACTCCGGCTCCCACACCTACGCCTGAGCCGACTCCCACTCCGACGTCAACGCCTACACCTACGCCTGAGCCGACTCCCACTCCGACGTCAACGCCTACACCTACGCCTCAGCCGACTCCCACTCCGACGTCGACGCCTACACCTACGCCTGAGCCGACTCCGACTCCGGCTCCCACACCTACGCCTGAGCCGACTCCCACTCCGACGTCGACGCCTACACCTACGCCTGAGCCGACTCCGACTCCAACGCCCGCATCTACCCCTGAGCCGACTCCAATCGCGGCTCCAACGTCCACACCCACAGCTGTTCAAACAGAGACACCGGCGCCAACCCTCACATCCGCGCCCGCGCCAACACAAGCGTCCGCTCCGCCGACAAGTACTCCCACGCCAACTGAACCTGCAAGTCCGATAACCGCAACAGCGGAGCCGGAACCCACGCGTACTGCGGACTCCGGCGGCGGTGGGTGCAATTCCTCCGAGGGACCCATTCCGGTGGGCGCCGCGGCTATCAATCTGCTGCTGCTGCTGGCCCCGTTGGGTATGATTGGGGGACTTAAATACCGCTCGCGGCGGCAGCGGAACGGTGACGACACCGCAGAGTAGCGGCGGTACCGACGCGCCCTATCGCGGTGCTTGGCCCTGCCCTAGCAGGCTGCTGAAAAACCCGGCGTGGCCCGACAGTCCAGAGGGAACGGATTAAAATAGGATCACCCTGGACGCCACCCTGGACGCCACCCTGGACGCCACCCTGGACGCCACCCTGGACGCCACCCTGGACGCCACCCTGGACGGAGGTTGAGCCGATGCGCGGAAGATATGATTCACAGGTGACTATGCTGGCCTTTATTGACCTGGAAACGTGAGTGCCAACGGATCATCCCCTGCGTGTTATCAAGATGCTGGCGGACCAAGCCCTGAAGGCGCTATCCCCGGACCTGGACCGGATGTACGCCAATGTGGGCCGTCCGTCGATCCCGCCCGAGCGGCTGCTGAAGTCGTCATTGCTGATTGCCCTGTACTCGGTGCGCAGTGAACGGGCATTCTGCGAACAGTTGGACTACAACCTCCTCTTCCGGTGGTTTCTGGATATGAACCTGATTGAGCCCAGCTTCGATGCCACCACCTTCACCAAGAACCGGGAGCGGCTGCTGAGGCACGGAGTGGGCCAGGCTTTGTTCGGCGAGGTGGTGCTGGAAGCGGAGCGGCAGGGCCTGCTGTCGGACGAGCACTTCACGGTGGATGGAACCCTGATTGAGGCGGCAGCCAGCCTGAAGAGCTTCAAACCCAGGGACAGCGACCCGCCCCGGACAACCGATGCTGACCCGGGCAACCCCTCGGTGGACTTTCATGGGGAACGACGCAGCAATGCCACCCATCAGAGCACTACGGACGCGGAGGCCCGGTTGCTGCGCAAGGGTAAAGGCAAGGAGGCCAGGCTGGTCTTCATGGCCCACGCCTTGATGGAAAACCGGCATGGACTGCTGGTGGACTTTCAGACCACCCAGGCGACGGGCACGGCGGAGCGGGATATTGTGCCGGAGCTGTTGGGCCAAGCCCGGGAGCGGGGCTTCCATCCCCGAACGCTGGGCGGGGACAAGGGCTACGACACTCGGGACTTTGTGGCGGACCTGCGCCGGCGCGGGGTGACGCCTCATGTCGCGCAGAACACCAAGGGGCGCTCCAGCGCCATTGACGGCCGGACCACCCGGCATCCGGGGCACGCGGTCAGCCTGCGGATTCGGAAACGGGTGGAGGAGATATTTGGGTGGATGAAGACGGTGGGCGGGTTCCGGCGGACCCGGTACCGGGGGCTGGACCGGACTGGTCTGGCGGGGCACTTGGTGGCCACGGCCTACAACTTGGTTCGGATGTCCAAGCTGCTGGGTCAGGCAACGGCAGCTTCGGAAGCCCGGATGGCATGACCTGACAGTGGGCTGCCTATGTCCCGTGCCCCAAGAGGGACGCTCCCCAAAGCCAAATGGGCTAAAAGCCCCGTGCGAGCAGCACAATTTCCTCCAACAGGACCCAGGCTCCAACGATTTGAACCGTCGATTCCGGACCTGAACTCCTTTCTTCAGCAGCCTGATAGTTCTGCTTGATCGAAACTTTGGAAGTGGTTGCACCTAATGTGCTGGGACAGTGGCGGTACTCTTCAGTACCCTTCGGTAAGTTCTATTTCCCACGGTCCGCTTCCATAGGCACAGGCGACATATTCTTTGCCGGGCCGTAAGTCGGTTTCGTGCTCCTCGACGTGGAATTGTGCTTCACCCGTAAACATCTCGGTTTGGTGAGTTCCATCTACGCTAGTGAACTGCAACTGAAATTGCTCGCTGCCGTCGTGCTGGATTCGAGCTCGTGTCGGCTTCGTTCCGGTCCTGAAAGGACCCATGACGATGGCTCCGCTGCTAAGGCCCGCTCGGTGTGGGAAGGTCCCTTTCGATTGCCCCAATTCGGGTTGCAGGATTGTGCATGTCCACTCTCCTACTGGAGTGAGTTCGAGGTGGTACCCGATATCCGGATGTGGGTCACGCCACATCCCCTCGGTTACTAGATGTACATCGGTGACATTTGCAGAGCCGGTGAACTCGTATAGCGGCATCTTCCCGTCGAAGATGCCGGGATCATCTCTGACCAGATAAATTGATCCCTCTCTGTGTTCGTTGGATGGTGGCGCCGTGTGTTCGAATTGGAACACCATGGTACCTTGTCGAAGCGAGAAGCTCCTGGTGATTTTTGTCCCCAGTGGGCTTTGATTTCTGAGGCCTGTGCCGGAGAACTCAAGCCGCTCTCCCTTCGCATATTCCAAGGTCTCAGGCATCAGTCCTGCCCGTTCCCAAATCCTTGGCGTCCATTGCTGGTCCATGGCCTCTGCGGCCTCTCGCATGTCAAGCAAAGATTGCTCGAAGGTCAGGTAGCTAACTCCGCGGCTTTGCAATGTGCCGTCTGGGGATAATGCTATCGTGGTTTTGTGAATTTGACGCCTGAACGCGTCAATCTCGTCTTGGACATTTTCACTCAATTGGTCCAGGGTTGACGTGGTTTCGCCCCGGTCGCTGATCTCCCAGGAGCGGTCGTCGTATAGGGTGAAGTACAGCCTCAATAGGGGACGATGGTGTTCTGGTTCGTCATAGTGCCTTGTGTTGCTCGCTAACTCCAAAGTGTAAGGAAGGGACCAAGCCGATAATTTCAGGGTGTACTCGTTATCGTGTAGCGGTTCTACTGATTGGCACACCGTGTCCAGGTACTGGAGGTATCTCGCTAGCGGGTCTGCTTCGGGGGGGTCTTGGAATACTGGCCTCTCGGCAGCAACCTCAGACTCCTCAATTGTTGTAGATGTCGATAGTGTCAGATCAGTGCCTTGCCTCGCAGAGTTCCTCCGCAGCAGGATGAAGATAATAACCGCCAGCAGCAGGGCGACAAGGGCCAGCAGGCCGAACAGGAGGTAGTCGGATGTTTCCATGATTACCTGCCTTTATGGTTTGTGAACGCTACGCAGCTGCGTGGCTCATCTTGCCTGCTTCCCACCGCATCAGTGCCGACTGTCCAGTTTCGTAAGCAAATTTGGTATGGCAACGAGGGCTGCAAAAGTATGTGCCTACCCGGTGCAGAGGAAGTCCGTCCGCCAGGGCGTTCAGGATGCGCTTCAAGGCGTTACAAGTATAGAGCGCAAGTCCAACTGGGACCAAAATGGGAGCAAAGGTGGTAATTATGGGTCCAGCTCCCAAGCCTATCGCAATCGTAACTCCGACGCCGACCATTGCGGCAGACCCGGCATGTACGGCGATTGATTTCGCGGCGTCCTTGATGGCTTCCTCGCCGGCCTTGTGGCCCTTCCGGTAGTGGATGTAATTCTCAATGCCGCTAACCGGTGCTTCCAGCAGTGCAGCGATAAGCGCTGACATGGCGGCAGCGTTGGCGCACTCACGCATCACGATTTGGGATGCGTCAAAGAAATTGCTCGACCGGGCGGTGAACTGTTCCCATCCGGTCATATCCAAAGCGCGCCTAGCGTTGTTGATGCCGGAATTCTCCCAAATGATGTTGCCGGTGTCGCTTGCCAGTTGTGGGGAGTTGTGTACAGAATGGATATGGCTGGCGTCCTTGCCTAGCAGGAATTGGCGCACCGCGTCTTCGCCATAGTTGTGGACGAATAAGGGTACGGATTCCTGGTAAAAGGCCTGAGCTTCGGCGGCTGTTCTGGCCCCGTGTTCCGGGCGCAGGCCCGCGTCCATGAATTTGCGTTGCAGGCCATCGGTGAGGTTGGCGAAAGAGCTGTCAGGTACGCCGCGAACAACGGTGCCGACCTGGGTGGCAGTGGCCAGACCGGCAAGGCCGGCCTTGGTTAATCCACTGCCGACACCGTCTTCGGCCTCCCCGGGCCACTCATAGTAAATGTCTACGCAGGCGTTTTCTCCTGCGCCGATGCGCCGTCCGCAGCGAGCACAGGGCAAGCTGCGCGGCGTTTTGCCGACACTCTCGCCGGAGTCCAAATGCCGGACGTAGCAGGCGTGTTTACCCTGTGACCAGCATTGTGGGCAACCGATGCAGTAGTTCTCGAAATCCCCACGGCAGAGGTCGGTCGGCCTTTCCTCTGGCAGTTCGGACAGACAGAGGCGACCCGGTAGGATGTTGTGCCGACACTCGGCGCAGCGCAGGCCTGACTCGGCAATCATTGGCCACATCGGACTGCTCCCTTTAAATTACCAATTCATCAGTACGACAATGAGAATGCCTCCTCCTACGTCGTTGGCTTGTTCCTCGATCAGCCCTTTAGCACCGGGCCGTTGATGTTCGGGTACAAGGACACCAATAGATATATAGGAGAGGGTTTTAACTGGAATTCCTGTAACAATTATAGTAGTCAGTCATGTTTGAAATAGAAGATGTTCTTGGGAGGTAACCGAGCAATGGCAATTTCTTGCTTGTCCAACCCCCTACCGGAACAACTGCTATTTCTCGGTTGACTGACTACTAGTACTGTGTCAACCTACAAATGATAGCTGTCATTGCGAGGCCCAACAGAGGAGTGCCGTGGCAATCTGTGGTGGGGTTCCTGAACCCTGCCCCTCCCGAGATTGCTTCGCTTCGCTCGCAACGACATGGTACCAAATACGAGTTGACTACCAAGTAACAAGCAGTTACTTACACCTGCACGGCCCGGAACGCGGGCATAGGAATGCTAAGTACTAGGGGCCCCGTTTCCACATACTTGCCTATAAGAAAATAGTATATGGTTGCCTACTGACAAGACGTCTGAGTTCACGGGGCACGAAACGATTGACAGGGTTTTTCTTTGTGAAGCCGGCAACCGCTCGTTAATTGCTACAGATAACGATCTGCCTTGGCCTCCTCCAAACCCTGGTGATGAGTGGCCGGTTATTTTGGACGGGCAGGCAGTTCGTTGCATAGTCATTGAACTTGGGCACCCGCAGTTTGATGGGCAGGTTATCCTTTCGCAAGATTTGTTTGTACGGCGCCCTGTTACCTAGTACTCAGCATTCCTATGCCCGCGTTCCGGGCTGTGCAGGGGGTAAGTAACTGCCGAGCCCGCATTGGACGTGTATGTTTATGGCGAGGCGTGTCGTCCGGACGAAGGCCGAATTGACATTGGTGCGGGTTGCCCGGTACTCAGCATGGTCCGGGAGTCTTACGGCTGCATCATTGGTGACGCCCCCACCGGGGGCGCTCCCGTTTGGTAGAGTGTGTGATGTCATTGACTCCCTCCGGGTGACGCGCTTACACCGTAATGGTGGAGGGGGTCATGAGCACACGCAAGACGAGCGTAAAGACGGTTGGAAAGACCGGACGCGGCCGGGAGAGACTGCCGGCGGAGTTGTCCCAAGTAAACCTGAACGCGTCGGGAATCGACGTGGGGGCCAGCAGTCACTTCGTGGCGGTGTCACAGCAGCCGGTGCGAGAGTTCGCAGCCTACACGGCGGACTTGTATCGCTTGGCGGATTGGCTGGCGGAGTGCGGAGTGGAGACCGTGGTCATGGAATCCACCGGGGTGTACTGGATACCTCTGTTCGGGGTGCTGGAAGAGCGGGGATTTGAGGTGATGCTGGTGGACCCGCGGCGTATCAAGAACGTGCCCGGTCGCAAGACTGACGTACTGGACTGCCAGTGGCTGCAGCAACTGCACACCTACGGACTGCTGTCGGGAGCCTTCCGTCCCGAGGCGGAAATACGACGGCTGCGGAGCTACCTGCGGCAGCGCGCCATGTTGGTGGAGTACGCGTCCCATCATATCCAGCACATGCAGAAAGCGCTGACCCAGATGAATGTGAAGCTCCAGCACGTGATCAGCGACGTCACGGGCAAGACCGGGACGCAGATCATCGAAGCCATAGTGAAGGGTGAACGGGACCCCGGAAAGCTGGCGCAACTGCGCGACCACAGGGCCAGGGCGGACGAGGAGACGATAGCCAAGTCGCTGCAGGGACACTGGCGGGAGGAGCACATCTTCGAACTGACCCAGGCGCTGGAGCTTTACCGGGTTTATCAGGGCAAGATCGCCGAGTGCGACCGGGAGATTGAAACCCAGTTGGAGCGGTTTGACGACCGCGGCGTCGGTCAGCCTCCGGCGGCGAAGTCCGGCAGGAAAGGAAGCCAAGGGAACGCACCTCGTTTTGATATCCGGACCCAGCTGTACCGGATGACGGGGGTGGACCTGACCCGGATTGATGGCGTGGACGGCTACACGGCGCTCAAGGTGGTCAGCGAGATTGGAACGGACATGAGCAAATGGCCAAGCGCCAAGCACTTCGCCTCCTGGCTGGGACTCAGCCCGAACAACCGGGTCACCGGCGGCAAGGTAATCAGTTCCCGGACCAAGCCCAGCGCGAACCGGGCGGCAAAGGCCTTGCGCCTGGCCGCCAACGCACTGCACCGTTCCGACAGCGCCTTGGGCGCGTTCCTGCGTCGGAAGAAGGCGCACCTTGGAGCGCCGAAGGCCATCACGGCGACGGCGCACAAGCTTGCCCTGATCGTCTACTCCATGCTTCGGTATGGTCAGGGGTACGTTGATGCTGGCGCCGAATACTACGAGAGCCAATATCATCAAAGGGCGGTCCGCGCCGCCAAGCGGCGGGCAGCACAGCTGGGCTACGAGTTGGTTCCGATACCCGATGGTCAGGACCAGCCTCCGGGTGTACCCCTTACTGCAGCCGCGACAGGCGCGTGACGAACTTGTTACTTGGTAGTCAACCGCGGAATCGGAAGGGTCTGGAAGCGAAGGGTCGGACCGATGGCCTTGGACCGTCCCTCCGCAAGTCGGTTTGGGTAATTGTTATTTGGCGGTTGACTACCAAGTAACAAGCAGTTACTTACACCTGCACGGCCCGGAACGCGGGCATAGGAATGCTGAGTACTAGCCGATACCGCCCGTGATCACCGTCGGACCTTTGGAGGTTCCGACCTAATTGCCTTGAGGAATGCGGCAAACGCGCTTGATGGTATTGGGCTGGACGCTCCCACCCTGTCGTCCCTTTCCCGCGCACTTCGGCGACTGAATCTTTCGTAACTTGGCCTTGCACGGTTTCGGCAGTACAGCCAGCATCAATCTTCGTTGGTGAAGCCTGCCATCTTCATCTCGTCGTCTCGTTCTTTGATTATCTCGATCAACTCATTCTTGAGGGCTGCCGCCTTCCGCATATCGATGTCCAGCTTGCGGGCAATGTCCTGTGCCTCCGGGGTGTTGGGTGTTGCCGTTTCCAGTTGGCTGAAATGTCTTTGCATATCGGCGGTAGTCGCGGCCATTTGGGGCTGCAAGGGCATCATTCGATTGCGGGACTGCTCAAGAACCTCTTCTAAGCGAGCCATTTTGCGAGCTGCTTCTTTTGTCCGCTGGATGTAGTTCCTTTCTCTGTTGCCAGCAACGGCAGCTCCCAGGGGTAGAGTTAGTAAGGACGCGGCGGCGCCGATCGGTCCCAGGGCGATGCGACCAGCAGTCATTCCACCCAGTCCTAGAGTTGCTGCCCGACCAATCCATGCAGCAGTAGCTGCGCCAGCGGCCGCACCGGATAGGACCCCGATGGCGGTTCCGGTAGCGGCAGTGCCGTAGATGCCCACTAGGGTCCAGATGGCGGCGGGTGTGCCTATGCCCAAGCCGAAGGCCGGGATGGCCCCGATGGAGCTACGGGCGTAGTCCGGTTTGTTCTCGACACCTTCAACTTCTTCCTGAGGCATGTACCATCCGTGAATCACGTTGTTGTTTACGTCGCAGGTCAGCGCGCCGGAAGACAACAGGACTTGTTGAGCCGCAGCGAAGTGGGCGTCCATTGCCTTTACACCAGACTGGACTTGCTCTTGTACCTCGTTATAGGAATTCAAGCGCCGCCCGTGTTGTTTCTCGCGGCTTCCGCGCTTGGCTCCCGCCTCTTTGTGTTTAGTAGTTGCCGATAGGCCAAAGGTCATGGCTGCGGCCAAGTCTCTACCGAATCCCATTCATTTGTCTCCTATGACTTCTGATTCAGCCTCGGGTGTTTTTAGGAAGCACTGCCCCAGTCTCCCTGCATGGGTGCAGTGCCCGGTGACAGTCCATTGGCGCTACCAGAATTAGCTGTCCGAACGTTTCAGAGCAGCACTAAAGATAAGAATTGGGGACACGACCATTATAGCCGTGTCCCCGTCTGGCACAAACTGCGTCCGTCTACCGTGCTTCCTTATTTGTTCGCTGGCTTCCCTATAACACAATTGATATAAGGGGTAGGTCAGAACTCCAAAATGAACCGCAATGAAAAAGTTCTTGATTTTGTCCAGTTAGGTGGGTCCTAGTTAACCCAGACGTGAAGGTCGTCCTTATGATCTAGAAGGAGAGTAGAAACCTCCTCGGCCACACAGTCGAAGTAATTTCCATCCTTGTCACACGTGAAGTATTGGTGGCTTTCCAAGAATCTACCCCGAGCTATGCTTGTGTGCAGCAACGGAAGCACGTTGATTCGGCCTAAAGCAAAATCAGCGACACTTCGCCGAAACTGTTCCCCAAGCCGTTTGGTGTTCCAATACGCATACGGTTTCTTTTCATCTCTGCTAAGGCTTCTGTTCGAGAATTCAAACGCAAACGAGCCAAAGGTGAACACAAGAGTCGGTTTGTATTCTTTCAGTAATCCGCGTAATTCTCTTGTCTCCTCCTTCAGCTTGCTCCAATCTCTGCCGTTAGTTGCCTCCTTCCATTTGTGATTTTGGACCGCATTTCTCACGTAAAGTCGGGCAGTATCGACTCTTCGCCGATCGGCCCGGAACACGCGTTCTTGGATTCCGTCGACAACCGGAGTCCAAATGTTATGACGGGACGGGTGCTTCGAGTCCAAGGGTACAGATAATTTGTCTTTCCAATGTTTGGGTGGGGAATCCCCGATGAGCCATATGGGCGAGCGCTTGCAGCCAGAGTCTCGTTCCATAACTTACCTCTCCAACTTGTCCCCCAAACCGCTCCAGATGCACCCCGACGTGGGGTTCGTAGAGGTTTTCGATCTTGTCCAGTTTGGTGGCGCTGTTAGCTTCTGATGGAGGCGACGATGGCAACGACCACTCCACTCGTGACCGAGTCCTGAGTGCTCGCCAGCATGGCCCATCTGGTAATTTTGTCTGTTCGTCACCCGGCTCGCTCAACGTCAATTGACCATTCCCCAAATGACCTTCACTTGCCTCACTACGTTATCCAGGACACGCCCGTATTCCACGCCAGCGGTCAGATAAATCGGCACGTCATACGGCCCGTTGCTCCCGTGCTCGACCAGTGAGCGTACGTCGGCCCGAAGATGGACCGGGCTGACCGGGACGGCGCTGCCAATCCACAGCCACAAGGGGGTATCGCCACTGGTTGCCCACAGGCGGTAATTCACACACAGGAACAAGTCGCCGGGGACCACTTCTCCCAGGTCGGTCCTGAACCTGAAATACCGCCCGTAGCCGGCCCTCTGCGCCGCGGCTCTCAAGCCCTCGACGGACATCCAGCCTTCCGGGCGGCCACGACTGTCAACAACATCGTCGATAAGGCGATTGAGCCATTGGAGCCTGCGGGGTACTGAGGGGCTGAATTCGGCCGTCTTGATGGGTTGGAAAGCCTCGTCGTCCTCCCGTTGCGCCATTCCACGGAGTTGTCTGATGTCCGAGGCAACCAGGGAATCGGGAGGCACAGCGGCGGCCAGGCGGTCTAGGAGCAGGGGCCAGCTAACCAGCAGCAGCCGCTTATCCTGCTTATCTGGCCCCATCACCCTCGCCCTGTGTATCTGATTGGATGTTTCGACCGCCTCCAGCTCAAACCCATCCGGCCCGCTCTCCATCTGGCGTGTGATCTCCCCCCACAGTATCTCCAGCCTCGTGGTGGGAGCGATGAACAGCAGCACCCCCGTTCCTGCGTCCTCCAGTTGGTCGAAGTAGCTGCTGGCCTGGCCCTCAAGCAAAGTGGCCCAGAACTTCGACTCGACGAGCAGCCGCCTCCCACCCCCTTGGTCATAGCCCACCATGTCCGGGCGAGACCCGTCCTTGTACGTCACCTGGGTGTCGAAGCTGGCCAGGGTGTCGAGGTGGAAGGCTCCCTCACCTTCCCTCAGCAGGAGACCCAGCGCATCACGGCAGGCAGGGGATTTATTCAGGATGAAGGCAAGAGCGTCGGTGGCCGTATCCTCCACGCTATTGGTCAGGCGGGGCACCAGGTACGCGAGCAGGGATGATTCTGGAGGCATGGTAATTTTCCTCAGCAGTTCGTGTCTGGGTTCTGGTGGGCCGGGTTGGTCGGATAGTCCTCTGGGTTCCCTGTGTCGCCCGGCTGAATCACGAAGTCCCGGCGGTCCCGATACAGGCGGGCGCGGTTAATCACGTTCTCGCCATCGGGGCCGAAGCCATCCCACTGGCTGTTGAACCAGTATTTGAAGTCACCGATGAAGAGGTACTTGTTGCTCACGCGGAAGAAGCGGCAGGCTACGCCCTCGCCGTCCTGGAAGCGAGCGTAGATGGCGTTCAGCAGTTCCCGCTGCCCATCCTTCTCGCTGAGGACGTACTCATGGGGCCAAGGGTCCCGGTAGGTGACCGCCTCCCGCCAGGGCGAGCGGGTAATGAGTTCCGTCAACCCTTGCGCCATTCTCTTCCCCTCCTGGAGTAGATTGATTCGAAGAGCAAGACACCCCTACACCATTCCCCCGAAATACCGAGTGCCCAGGTAATCCACATAGCCAGCACCAGCTTGCCCGGAATCCATCAGTATTGCAAAGACCTGTTGGTATGTAAGAGCTTTGAACCCGATTTCGCCCCCCACCAGTTCATTGAAACGGTCGATTTCCCTGTGGTGCGCCTCGGCCCTGTTACCAGGCCAGTCGTAATACAGGTAACAGAGACTGAACCCGCTACCTAGCTGCGTAGCCAGTCCAAGAGCGTGCTTGAGAAGCTGCCGGGCATCCATGTACTCGAACCGCTGCCTGCCGCCACGGAGTTCTTCTGCCCATAGTGTTTCGGCAAGCTCTTGACAGGCTGGCAGGCCGTTCCCGGTCCAGAGGCCGCCGGACTTGGGGAAATAAGACACCGTGAACTTGGATTTACCCCTGGTAGAACGTTTCAAGTGCTCGGTAAACTTGCCCTCGATCCCGACTACGAAGCCGCTGCTCTGGGTTATCGCTACATCGAGATGGGGCGGAGTGCCTCCCAACCCCGTACGGAATTGCGCTTCGAAGTCCAGCGCATTCCCTTCGTCGGGATCAACACCCAACGCCGACAAAATGGAGGTCTTTTCCCGTTCGGACCAGTAGTCAAAGAAGTTGACGGCCAACGCCGAGGATGAGGGCAGCGCTCTCATGTGTCCGCTCAGTTCCGAGCCGGCCCCTCTCTCAAAGGCCAACCGTGCCCGATTCGAAAGGGGCTGATATAAATTGGCTTCAACCTCTGTCACGTAGCCACGCGAGTCTAAGGCAATTCCTCTCGATCTCGCCCAATCTTGCTGCGCTTTCTTAATCTCTTGTTCGGTGTCCATGCGGTTCTGAATCATTTGTATTGGTCTCCGGTTGACGCTTCAGCAAGGGAGCCGACTTCGGGCGAATTACGTGGAAAATTGTCACCGTGTACTCTGTAGGTCGACCGGCTCGCTGCTTTGGATTGGAACCTTGCCATCCCCGTCCTGAAAAATGGAACCGTGGAACCGGTTCCAGCCTGTCAAGGCGGGTGGGCGCCAGGGATCGTCCCGGAAGCGGCCGCAGCTATTGGAGTTGGTCGTAAAACAGTAGTTGACCAGCGTAACCTGCGTGGGGGCCGAAATAGTCCCGAGCCCACTCCAACATTCTCGTGTTCTTCGCGCCTGAGGTGTATTTCTTTCCGTAATTCTCCCACAAAGCGGCGGCTATATGCCTGTCCACGGGGAAAGCCTCCGGCTTGTCCAAAGAGAACAGGCACACGCAGTCCGCGATCTTCGGACCGATGCCGTCGTAGCTCATCAGCTGCTTCCTGGCTTGGGCGTAGGGCAAACGGGATAGGGCATTCAAGTCCAGATCCCCTTGGGTTACCGCCTCGGCAACCTGGTAAATGCGGCTTCCGCGGTGCAAACCTAGATTCAAGCCGTTTAGCTCGGCCCGACCAACCTCCGCCAGACGTTGGGGCGACGGGAAGGAATCGAGCCTCACGCCGTCCAAGGCCGAGGGATCGCCGTAATTGTGGGCTAGGAGGTCAACAATGACGGCGATGGAGTCAATGTTGTTGTTTTGGGAGCAGATGTAGGACACCAGGCACTCCCAGGGGTCTTGACGCAGAATGCGCATGCCGCCGTACTGTTCCACCAGCCGGGCCATGTTGGAGTCCACTCGACACAGCGCATCGTGGATTGGCCCGACGTCCTCGTCCAAGCGGAAGTAGGATTCAACGAGCGACTTGAGCGATTCTTCGGGTGCGCTGCTTCTGAACTCTATCCCGTCGGCAAAATGCCGGACTTTGATCAAGTCGCCTTTGATTACACCGTAGTACCAACCGTCCTGCCCAGTCCAGCGGAAGGCTTGGGAGCGCAGCCATTCGAGTTCCAATCTGAAGGGTTGGCGAGCGGGTAGGTGCAAGATATTAGTCCTGACTTCGACCGATTGAGCATATCATCGTCCGATATTTTTGGCTTTCCGGTGCCTTGCGTCAATCAGCCAGGGATCGCTCAGCGAGTTTCCTGCCCTTCCGACACGCCTGCTGGAACGAGACGGCTGGACCCGGGGAGGACGCCGGACGCACGGAATCTTCTACTCCAAACGGTTCCCGGGAGAAAGTCGTACCTGGTTCACAGTCGTACCCGACAAAACTCCACCGCGGCTACCAGCCACATTGGGAGCCATCCTCAGCTTGAGGCAGACTGGGCTCGGCAACGCCGGACTGCAAGACCTGGTCAACCGCTATGACTAGGGCCTGTTCACACTAATGCAGTGCATCGAAGGTCAGGGCAAACAGGATGAAACCAAGGAAGAGTGTGTCGAGCTTCTCAAAGCGGGAGAAGATCCGGCGGAAGCCCTTCAATCGTCGGAACAACCGCTCGATTTCATTACGCCTCTTGTACATCTCCCTATCGTACTGCCAAGGGTTAACCCGGCTGCTGAGGGGCGGAACAACCGGCGTGAACCCCAGTGCCAATGCCAGTTGGCGGGTCTCGTTCCCCTCGTAGGCGCGGTCCATTAACAAGAACGGGTTCCGGCCCTCCAACCCAAGGCGTCCCAGCAGCTTCCGCCCCTCCGGTGCGTCGTGGGCCTGGCCGGGAGAGAGGGAGAAGGTTATGGCTGTTCTAGCATCCGCGGCAACCATATGAATCTTGGTGGTCCAACCGCCACGGGACTTACCGATGGACTGGGGTCCGTTTTTTTTAACGCACCCGTACCGTCGGGATGGACCTTGACCGTGGTGCTGTCCATCGAAACCGCCTCGAGCTTGATACGCACTATCTGCTGTCGTTGCAGATACTCGAACACCCGGTCGAGCACCCCGTTCTTCGACCACCGGTTCATCCGGGTGTAGACGGTGTGCCAGTTGCCAAATCGAGGCGGCAATCCCCGCCACTTGCAGCCTTGCTCGGCGACATACAGGATTGCGTTGAGCACTTGCAGGTTCGACAGGCTCACGTTGCCACGTTGAACTGGAAGGATCGATGCAATACGTTGGTACTGAGCTTCGGTAATTTCCATTCTTCGATTGTAACATGACTTGGCTAATTAGTGTGAACAATCCCTAGTCCAACCTCGAGAATTTGGCAGATAACCGGTCTGAGACGTACAACGCCGGCATGGCCGACATCACGGTGAACGCCGCCGTGATGACCGTAGCTGCGTTCATCATCGGAAATTCATCACTTTCGCGTTGAGGTTCCTCGGCAGGCGGCTCCGTGCCCCGCCCCCTGCCGACCAAAGCGTCGGCACCGGGACGCCGAGCCCTTTAGGTCCTTACTGCCCAAACCCAGGCCAGGCTCCCGCCTACGCGGGGGCCGCCGCCCTTTTCTTGCTTCGCGGGGCGGCGGGCCGTCCCGTTCCGGAAACCAACCTGACCTCCCAAAGGAGAGTCCCACGATGAACAAGCCATTTTTCGGGTTCCCCTGCCGGGTCTGCCGCGAACTCACCGTCAAGGACGCCGGGCCCAACTACCCAGAAAACCGGGACCAGATCCAGCACCGGCTCTGCGACCACTGCTACGACGTCCTACTGCTGGACCGCCAGCGCCGCGCCGACGCCCTCGCCGTCACCGGCGTCCCCAGCGACCAGATCGAAAACCGCAGCCGCGCCATGGCCGCGGCAGGCCTGCCCCGGATCTAATTTCGGGAACCTCAATCCCCTGCCCGCGGACAACGCCGCGCCCGGACAGACCAACGGACACGGAGGAAACCGATGAGTGAACACAACGGACTCCCCAGCGACTTCTTCGCCAACCTCTCCAGCAGACACAGGGAGACCAAGAACTGCGGCCAGTGCGGGAACGAGTTCACCACCCGGACCGGCGCCGACCTCTGCGACCAATGCCAACTCTACGCCATTCACCCCGAGATGGCCCCGAAGTACTGGACCTGGCGCCGCCGCGGCAGCGGCGTGTGGGGAATCACAACCCGCTGGCTGGACAACGAACCGCTCCCCGAGCCCGGCGAGCAGGTCACCGTCCACCGGAAGAACGGCTCCACCTCGGTCGAAACCCTCCGGGAGGTCGAAGGACTCATCTACCAGCCCGACGGCACCGCCCGCCTCGACTGCTTCATTGAAGGAACACACGGCGCCGGCCGCGCCTAAACCACGAAGCTGGCGGAGCTCCAAGCACACCCTCCGGTGGACGTGGACCCGGACACCGTCCTCAAGGCAGTGATGCAGACCAACTAGGACCTCAGAACACGCCGGCATTCGCTCCAAGAAGGAGGACAATGAGCCCTCACACACCCGTCACCCTGTCCCCCGAGGAACAGGAGTTCTTCAACGCCCACGAACCCATCATCCGCAGGGCCGCCGCTCAAATCGGCTTCCGCACCATGCCCCAAGGCGGGGCCGAGGCCGTCCAAGCCGGCATAGTCACTCAGAACGACCCCAACTGGCACATGAGCGACGCCTACCATGCCTGCGACAGCTTCCGGCTCACCGAGCTCGGAACCAAACTCGCCCTCGCCCAGGGATGGCTGCGCCATCCCTCTTGCTGCTGGAGTTGAGAATTGCCCCGGCGGCCAAGCTCCGGTTTCTCTTAGCCTACAGTCAGGGCATCGTGCGGATAACAGGCCATCATGTCGCGGATTGGGCTACGTCGAACAGCGACGAGCCGATACTTGCGTTGTCGTGCGTTACAATGTTTGCCGTCGGCTAGTAAACCAGTCCGAGGTACGTCAATGGAACAGGATGCCTACGAAATCTTCACACGGGCGCACCGGGTGTATATCAAGGGAATTCGCGCGGGCCTCGCCGAGTGTCTGCGATCGGCCTACGGCGCTGACTGGTGGGAACGCGGCGTTTTATCCGCGATAGGCGACAACCAGCGCGAAAACTTGGAGCGCGACCTCCAAAAGGGTGCGCCGGAAGATATCACGGAACTTCTCGACACTGCCCATTTCGCTCGCATAGTGGAGAGAAACCACGCCGCTGCCTTTGCCACGCAGTTCGGCAACATTGACTATGCTATGCGGTTGTTCAGCCACCTTTCCGTCAAGCGGAACGAATGGGCCCATGTCCTTGATGGCCAATGGACGGTGCCGAACATAATGCAGTCAGTCCAAGCCATGCGGGAAATCTTGATTTCGCTGCGCCGGAGAGAGGCGCTGGAGATTCACCAGATGTTTCAAGACAGCCTCGACCATTGGGTAAGCATCCCGGAAGAAGTCTTGAATGGGCCGGAAGACCCGACACCCGCGGCCGAGGACGATAATTACCCGCTCCCTGCGGATTACGCGCTGTTGGGATTCTGGCGCACATTGGAGTCATACTTGGTCGTCGAGTCAACCGTCCAGCCTGCACGTGACGAAGAACAGAACGAGGGCTTGGTCAGAGTTCTAGTCAGAGTCACCAACACCGCGCCAGCCAGCGAAGGCAGGCCCGACATAACGTTCAGAAAAGTGAAACTGGAACTAACGGGGGCCAAAAATCTCGGCAGGCGCGGCAGGGACCGCACAAGTGTTGAATGGGATGGTCTAAGACCCGGGCAGACCGAGACAACTGAATTTATAGTCGCCGCGAAAGGGTTAGCATCCATCGAGTTGCACGTAGACGGCCAAGTTGACCATGATAGGCTGCTGCGAGTCCAGCAGCGGAATACTCTGCCGGAGAAGGTTGTAACGCCACTGCTGGAGCAAATCAGCATTCAGTTTGAAGGAGTTGGCATTGAGGAAGCATTGACCAAAGTCGTCGAGACAGCAACTCGGATTCAACCGGATATGCCGTTTGGCGAAGTTTCCGCTCTCCGAAACGAATTGGGGCAACTCAAACTGCTCATTACACAAAAATGTGAGGCGCTGGACGCGCTCTTCGGAGAGTACCACTTCACTGAGGAGTCGCCACTAGGAACTCCGATCCTAGAGGTGATACTTCTGCTACGGGAAATGGAGACGAAAAAGATAGACGAGATGGATAGGTCTATCAGCCAGACCAATATGGAGTCCATCCGCGCCGTGGCCCGTGATTTCGAGCAACTGCAAATCTCGGTGCTGCGGGCACGGGAAACCATCAGGCAACGGATGACCTTACGGCCGTAATAGCCCTTACAGAAGGCCATTAACCAAGGCTATGGAGCCTACTTCGTCCGGGCCTTCGACCTGACGGAAGGCCCTGCCGAGCATAACATGGACCAGAGGGTGAGGGTCTACCTGGCGCACAAGGTGCTTATCGTGGACGAGTTCGGCAGCTGGCCCCTACGACCGGGACGCCGCAACCGCCTTCTTCACCCTGGTGTCGGCCCGTTACGAGCGGGGCAGCATCACCCTGACATCGAACAAGGGTTTCGGTGAGTGGGGCGAACTCCCAGGCGACCCTGCCATCGCCTCGGCGGTCTTGGACCGGCTGCTGCTCAACATCCGCGGCGAGAGCTACCGGCTCAGGGAGAAACGGCAGTCCGGGGTCTTCAGGTCGCATCACCTGCTGAGAGCAACACCGGCGAACGGCAACGACAACTATCCCGACTGACCAAGTCGCTGGCCAATTGGCAACTGACAAAATCGTAGAGCATTCACATCTGGGTGGGTCAATTTTAGCTTGGCGGTCCTGAGAACCAACAAGCAGGAGGTGGGTCAATTCCAGGCCGGCGGTAAGGAAAACCGGAACCTGGTGGGTCAGATCACCATCGACGATACCGGGTCATCTCTCCGTCGGCGGTAACAATCCTGGCTGAATGACCTACAATAGATAGGGAGGTCAAATATCAGAACAGAAGGAGGTCGTGTCCATCACGATTAATGGGTAAAATCAGCCCGCGTCAGACTCGCCGCACTTACGCCACTTGCGAAATCAGGCTAGAATCCACCCAACAGAACCGCCAAGCCCAAGAGGCCAGACATGACCACCAAACCTCAGACACTCCTCCCTCTCCCCGACCCGCCGGAGCACGAGCCAGATGATATGACCAGCGTCCAACACCTAGGCGAAAACGGCAACATGCACCACCTAGCCCAGTACCTCGGCAACCTGGATAGCACCATCGTGTCGGGAGAAAGATTCATCGTCCCCACGCCGGGGACGCCGTCCAACCAGCGAATCTCGCCCGACCTGCTCATCGCATTCAACGCCAGCCCGGCCCTTTACCGCCAGGACAACGGCTACGTCATCTCCCGGCAGGGCAAACCGCCCGACCTGGTCATGGAAATAGCCTCCAGGAGGACCGGGGGAACCGACGTCGAAGACAAACCGGCCAGGTACGCCGCGCTGGGCATCCCCGAGTACTGGCGGTTCGACGAGACCGGCGAGTTCCACGGGACCATGCTGGCCGGAGACCGGCTGGTTGACGGCCGGTATGAACCGGTCCCCATCGAAACCGTCGAAGAAGGAGTCCTACAGGGCTACAGCGAAGTCCTGAACCTGTCCATCCGGTGGGAACGCGGGGAGCTCCGGTGGCACGACCCGGAGACGGGGCAGGAAATACCCACCTTCGAGCAGGAGCGGGAAGCCAGGTTGGCCGAACAGGAAGCCAGGCTGGCGGCGGAGGCCCGTGTCCAAGAGTTGGAAGCGGAACTGGCGCGAAGGGAAGGAGAGGAATAAACCGCGGCCGCCTCAAGCCCGAGGCGCCGGCCGAGGGGAACAAGCAAAAGTTCGCCCTCCACATGTGGAAATGATCCGACAACACCGGCACCCCCTCTCCAGTCCCCATACCGCAATGAACCAACCGACCATCATCCAGGATGTGCGCCGGTTCGGGCGCCGCTGCGCCAGCCTCAAACGCTCCATCACGGACATCCATGCCAGGTCGGCAAGGATCGACCAAGCCCTTGACGACAAGGAAGCCCTCCTCTCTCAATGGAGAGAGTGGAAAAAGGCCTTCCGTCAGAGAAGCAGCAGACCCTCAAGCGAACCACCCCGCCAGGTTTGACCAACAACCCGGCCACCCCTTCCCGCTCCGCCAAGCGGGACGGGCCGAAAATTGGAAACCGTCCCTCCCGACCCTGCAACACAAGAATACCGTGTAACCCGGAGCAACCCCCATGAGCAATCTCAAAGCAAGACGCGCCGCCGCCAAGGGCAGAAAGAAGCTCGCCCGCAAGAAAAAGGCCGACTCCATCTGTAGACACGGGTACTCCGCGAACCACTTCCGGAACCGCACCCCCACCCCCCAGGGCCTCGACCGTGAGACGGCCCTCGCCGCCTTCTGGGGATAAACCAAGGGGTTACCTGACCCTGTGCTCTAAGGCCTCCACAGCCATAGGTCAAATGACATGATTTTGCCCAAGGCACCACCCACGGTGAATCCACAAACATCGGAACCCCGGAAACAGAATAACGGGGCCTGAATAGGCCCCAAACCAGCAATGGGACTACCGGATCTGCACTCCCGCCGCCGGAGAGAACGTCGTTCATACCACCATCGAGCACCGAGGCCTACGGGAAAACCACACTGGACCAAACCCGGTCCCACCTTGGCCCTGTTACCGCCGATGTAAAAATGAGCGAAATCGCTGTTGTTGTCCAGCGAAAATGTCCGGTTAAGTGCTCAGGGAAAATGTCCGCCGATCTTGTCCTGAGTGGCTAAGTGAGCGGCCCGTCGACGAGTAGGGTTGATGGGGGGAGCCGGCAGGTCGACGTACTTCCTGACTGTATTTCTGGAAATACCCAGTTGCTTGGCAATGCCTCTGAGGGAAACGCCCTGCAGCTTAGCGTGGTGGACAGCTTTCCACAGGGCCTGCTTGCGCGGCGTTGCCTGTCTGGGTGGTGGAGTGTAGGAGGTTGGACCGTTCTCATCATCCACCGGCTGGTCGGCAGGCGCTCCCAAAGCGGCCAGGCGCTGCAATTGCAACCTGGTCATACCATGCAGGCTCAGGTTCTTGACCACCTGGGCCAGTTCGGGAGTCGGAGCCAGAGCCCCCTGGGCGGCCCGCAGCGCTCCGGCCTTGGGCGGAGCTTCCTGGTGGGCGATCACTTTCCCCTCGTGCTGCACCATGAGCTGACCGTCGCTCCGCTCCAGCACCTCCACCTTGACACCGGCATAGCTGGGGCGGTTCTGGGCCGGAAGCAGTTGCAGGGTGCGTAACTGGTACTTGACGGTGTTGTCCCTGGCCCCCTGGCGCAGGTGCTTGAAGCATAGGACATGTTCCAGGCGCAGGGAGGAGTCCAAGGAACGATAGGCGGGCTGGGGCTGCTGGGCAGGCACGCAGAACTGGTTGTTGAAGCTGGGGAGGAAGTCCCGCAGCACGGCGTTGGCACGGTCGATGGTGGTAGCACCAGCCAGCCTGAGCTCGCTGACCAAGCGGTCCTGGAAGGTACCGGCCATGCGTTCCACCCGGCCCTTAGCCTGCGGCGAACGGGCAAAGATCTGTTCAATGCCCAATTCCCCCATGGCTCGGGTGAACTGGGTCGGACCCACCGGTTGGGTGACATGCCGGGGTTTGCCATTGAACTTGAAGACACCGTCGCGGTCCCCGTAGATCGCAAGGGGGATTCCATATCTATGGATGATGCCCTCCATCAGCAGGAAGTAGCCCCGGGTGTCCTCCTCGGGGCGGAAGAGGGCATTGGCCACTATGCCGGTGGCATCGTCCACCGCCAGCAGCAATACGAATCTTGGCCCTCTGTCCTCCAGCCAGTGGTGATGGCTGCCGTCGATTTGCAGCAGCATGCCCTCCTGGGGCATCCTTTCCCGTCGGACCCGGTGCTTGGGCGGACGATGCTGCCTGGCGCTGGTCAGGCCGTGGCGGTTGAGGAGACGGCTTACCGTCTGCCGGCTCAGTCGAATGCCCTCCCGCTCCGCCAGGGTCTCGGTCAGGTGGCTGTGGTTGAAGCCGGCGTATTTCTCGCTGGCCAGGATCACCGCGGCGGCAGCGATATCCTCAGGGACCGCGTTGCGCGGCTTGCGGCCCCGGTTACCGTGGACCAGTGCGGCGGCCCCATCCCTCCGGTAGGCCGCCAGGACTCGCCGGAGCTGGCGTTCGCTGATCCCCAGAAGTTCGGCCGCCTGATCCCTGGGCAGTTGATATTCCATCACGCTGTTGAGTACCTGAAGTCTTGCCTGCTCTCGTTGGTTCAATGTCACGTCCTTCATAGGCGGACATTTTCCCTGAGCAATTTACGCGGACGTTATCGTAGAGCAATGACAGCGTTGACAGCCCCCAAGGGAGCACAAAGGATCCGGTTCAAGCCGCTAACGAGAACAACTCCCCCTATGTCGATGGCGCCGAGATATTGGGCCACTGGGGCGGCGTGATCGTGTACCACTGACGTGATGACTGACGGCAGTAAATTGGGTGGGGACGTTAAAGGAGCAGGAAGAGACAGCATTGACGGTACGCCCTATTCTTCCTCAGGTGCCCACGAGCTAATTAACGACCATTTAACGCAGATGGCCGCTGCCTCCGGAGTGGTTGAGAACCTGTGGTTCCGAAAAGGACCACTTTCCGAGGAAGAGGTCTATCGACGTTCCGTACAGCAGTAGAGTTACACTAGGACCAGTCTATTATCTCAACAGCCTGGTGCTCCACGACTTCTTCGATTCCTGGATCCCAAGATGCATGCATCACCTTCGGATCTTGCACCCGAGCGCCCTGTAACACCGGACCATAGCCAGCTGATAACCTGGTTTTGACAAGTAAGGGAATCGAAATGTGGCTTCGTACAAGTTGTGATATTACCTTTGATGTGAGCGTCCCTACGCCTTTTATCCTGATGCTCCGCCCTCGAAGCGGAGCACATCAGCGGGTGGCGCATGAAGACTGTACGTTGACGCCAAGCGTACCGATCACAGAGTATGCGGACAGTTACGGTAACCTGTGCGAGCGATTGATAGCACCCCCAGGTGAGTTTTCTATCCGTAGATCTGCGGACGTTTCAACCGCAGACGGCGTTGACGTGTCGCCCGGCGCGCCATTTGACGAGGTGCATAATCTACCGGACGAGGTTCTAACCTATCTTCTTCCCAGCCGTTATTGTGAGTCCGACCGGTTTATAGACCTCGCTAGGGAACTCGTAGACGGCGTCGAGCCCGGCTACGATCAAGTGGCTAGAATAGTAGGGTGGATCCGCACCTCCGTGCGCTTCAATCCAGATTCTAGCAATTTTCAGATGTCGGCAGTCGAGGTCAACCAGCAGCGCGAGGGCGTATGCCGCGAGCTCACTCATTTGGGCATCGCGTTAGCCCGCAGTATCTGTATCCCAGCGCGTATCGTTGTAGGCTATCTGCACGAACTCGAGCCGATGGATTTTCACGCTTGGTTCGAGGCGTACGTAGGTGGCCGTTGGTACACCTTCGATGCAACGCAGGCCGTTCCACGTGGAGGGCGAGTTGCCGTCGCTTATGGGCGCGATGCGGCCGACGTGGCGATGTTCAACCAGTTTGGCCCGGCGCTATATCCCAGAGCAATGGAGGTACGGGTCGAGATGCTCGACGTTCGCCCGAGGAGCAATTGAGAATCCACTGTAGACCGTCAGCGAAAATGGGACACATTAGCGCCGCCGTTTACAATGTTGGCTAGCCTCGAGGGGCCGCCCCACGCCGAGGGCTGCGCGTGCCAGACCTGCCAGGTCAAGCGGGCCTGCCTTCAGAAGGTGCTGACACTGGTGGACAGAGGCTCGCCCGGGATCTTCGAACTGGTGGAGGCCTGGGCCCTGAAGGACCATGACAACCGACACTGAAACGGAGACCGTTTCCAGGGGAACGCCAGCGCTCATCCTGGAACCTCTGGAGGAAGCGCCCACGACACCGGCGGCAGACGTTGGCCGTTAGGCGGAGCAGCTGGTGGAACCTGACGGCAAGACCACCGCGCGGATCCAGCGTGTCCACCAGGGCAAGCGCCGGCGCAAGGAGACCGAGGTCCAGGTCGCCGGCAGGGGGCGCCCGGCCGGGAAATCCTGCGGACGGGGTGCTTTCGCCGAGGGTTGGAACACCTCGATTCTGGGCTGCCATAAACTCGTGATAATATAGTCTTGTCACGAGTTTATCAGAGCCCCGATGACCTCAGACACGGAAGAGGCCCGCCGGTCCATTGTCGCCACTACCGCCCACCTCCAAGAGGGCCTCGAGCTGTCAGCCTGCGACGAGGAAGCGGCCCAGGCGGTCGCCGCAGGCCTGCGGGATGCGAAGGCCGCCAACACCCACCGCGCATACGAGGCCGCTTGGCAGAGGTTCCAAGAATGGGCCGCCGCCGGCCACCGGTCATTGCCCGCAGAGCCCCAGACAGTCGCCCTCTACCTGGGCCGCCTAGCGGCCAGCGGCAAGGCCATGGCCACCATCGAGCTGGCCCGTGCCGCAATCTCCCACGCCCATGCTCCGGAGGGGGATCGCGAATGGCGATAACCCCGCCCGCCATGCGCAGCGCGGTCGCGGGGCACGCATGGAGTCGGCGGGCGTGGCACAAGCCCGGGGCGCCGTCGACCTGGCAATCATTGGAGCAATAGCCGATGGTGGTCTGAGACGGTCGGAAGCTGCCGCTCTGACCTGGGGCGACGTTGACTACTACCAGGGCGGCACGGCCCGCATCACTCTCCAGAGGGGAAAGAACCACCCTGCACCCTTTATCTTGGCGGTCACCGAGAGCACCGCCCGTGCGCTGCGCGCAATCCAGCCCGACGGTGCCGCTGGCGCCGCCGCGCCGGTGTTCGGACTGACCAGTGAGGCCCTGGCCAACCGGGTGTGCGTCGCAGCTCGAGCCGCCGGCCTGGGCAACGACTTATCCGGCCATAGCGGCCGCATCGGTATGGCCAGGCGGATGGCGACGGCAGGGGCGCCCACTGCGGCAGTTGCACCCGGTACAACGGGTACCAGATCGTACGTCGTGATCCCTTTGTGGTCCGGGTGGAGTTCACCCATCACGCCGTGTCTGATCCCCGGGCTAGGTGCGCCAAGGACTTTCCCGTTGACGAGACCGTTGTCCCTCTGGGGTCCGGATTCGAGCCCGCGGCCGAGTACGTGGTCGGGGTGAACGATTCTTGGAAGAACGTGTTCGTGGGCAGTTGACGGGCCTTCAGATCTGGGGACTTCTGGACCACAATTTGAATGCAATGATCCCCAAGAACCAGTTACTGAATATCTTTTAACAGGCGCCCACTGCTGTCCTTCCAAACTTGTGGTCCACTGAACGGGTTTCCAAGCAGGAAACTGGCTGCCTGTGAAGAGGAATTGAACGGGTAGTCATCTGTGAGCCGATAGATTTTTCCGGTGGACCTAAGTATGCGCCTCGCGCGCAGTTCTTCCCTTAGGGAGCAGACTTGCGGGTTGTATTCTCGCAGCGCGTTCGTCTCCCGCCTGACTGCTTCTGATCCCGCCATTACAACGAATTGGTCCTTCGATATATAGCCTCGCGCTTTGACGCCCTTTCCTTCCAGGTAAAGGATTTGGGGCCCCTGGCGACGGTATTCCTGGTTTACCTTGGTGTTGACTCTCCCCGTAGCAGTCTCCGAGAACCAGTTAACGTCAAAGTTATTCAGACACTCGAGTACACTGTCCAGCAAATGTTCGTTATTATGGGATCGTCTCTTTATTCCTGGGTTGGTCCTATTGTCTAGGTCGCAGCGATCTGTCTCAGTTGCAAGGCTTATAAGACGGCGTTCAAGATAATCGACACGCCTCGTAGTTAGACTTCGGTTCTTTCCCAAACACACGTAGCAGTGGGTCCAGCGGAACCGTTGGTTTTTGAGCTTGTCGTGCCAAGGTAACCGGTTGGTCAGGTCTGCAGTCTCACCTATCCCCGATAACCCGACATAGACCTTGGGCAACTGTCGGCCTCTGCTGTCCCTCCAGAGGATATACACGCCGTTTGCTCTGTCGCGTTCTCTCCTGAGCATGTCTACGAGACCCTGTAGTTCTGCTCTGGGTAAGAGGATGCACCTGATCGCTCCAGACGTCTTCATCTCAAGCGCCATAAACCTGTCCCCCGGCTTGTGCGGATGTTCTTAGACTTGTTACCAAGGGTTGTACCATCTGCTTTGTGAGGCTGACAAGAGTGTTGGGAAGGTCGAGGCCCGCGTGCATGATCGCCGAGTCTATTGACCCACTCTCTCTTTTCGCAGGGACTCTACTCAGTGAGCAACCTGCAGGACCCGGTTATCCAAAGTTGATTCAGGGCCCGGAATTGTCAATGGCACCGAGAAGTTGGGCCACTGGGGCGGAGTAACCGTGTACCACAGGCCTGGTGACTGTCGCAGTAAATCGGTCAGGGTGGCGACGCTACAGGAGTAGGAAGGGGCAGCGTTGACGGTGCGTTATGCGTCTTCCGGATTCTCTGGAGCTTGCGAGGCAGCGTTCTCCCGGCTGCGCTTGAGCCTGTAGCTCTCGCCGTTCATTTCCAGGATGTGGACGTGGTGGGTGAGCCGGTCCAGCAGTGCGCCGGTGAGCCTCTCCGACCCGAAGACCTCGGTCCATTCGTCGAAGGGCAGGTTAGTGGTCACCAGGATTGAGCCCCGCTCGTAGCGCTGGCTGAAGACCTCGAAGAGCAGTTCCGCCCCGGTGGGGGACAGTGGAACGAAGCCCAGTTCGTCGATGATCAGCAGGCTGAGGCGGGAAAGTTGTCTCTGGAGGTTGAGCAGCCGCCTTTCATCCCTGGCCTCCATCAACTCGTGGACCAGGGCGGCGGCGGTGGTGAAGCCCACGGACATCCCCTTCTGGCAGGCGGCCAGGTCCAGTCCCAGGGCGATGTGGGTCTTGCCGGTGCCGCTGTTGCCGACGGCGATGATATTCTCCCGGCGCTGTAAGTATTCACAGCGGGCCAGTTCCATCCCAGGGACTTGTTCACCGAGGGGATGGCCGTAAAGTCGAAGGTATCCAGGCTTTTGACGGCAGGGAAGCGGGCGGCCCGGATCCGCCGCTCCACCATGCGCTGGTGGCGGTCGATGATTTCCAGTTCGGCGAGCCTGAGCAGGTACCCTGGGTGGTCCACCCCCTCGGCGGCGCACTGGGCCGCCATCTTCCCGTATTCCCGGAGGAAACTGGGTAGCTTCAGTTCCTTCAGGTGATGTTCCAGCAGCAGCGTGGACCGGCTGTTCATGCCGCTCTCCCTGCGAGGAGAGTCATATAGTCTCGTGTAGACGTGGTGCTGACCCGCACCTGGGGCAGGTAGGGGTACAACTCCAGGTCGAGGCGGGGCGGCCGTCCCTCCAGCCGGCACAGCACCAGATGCTTCACCGCGTCGAAGCTCAAAGCCCCCAACCGGAGGGCATCCCGAACCGCGGCGTGGACTTCCCCAGGCGAAAAATGCTCGAATAGCCGCAGCACCTGGACGAACTCCCGCTTGCCCCTTGGTCCCATCCGGGACTCCAGCAGGCGCCGCAGCGCGGCAAACTCCTCGGGAAGGTCCCAACCCTGCAGGGGAGCGGCTTGGTCCAGGGCCGCCGTCTTCTGCTCCAGCAGGGGCAGGTAGTGGACGGGGCGTAGACGAAGTCGTCTCTCTCGTAGGAGCGGTGATGGCGGGCGATGACCTCGGACCCCCAACTGATGACCACCCGGTCCACGTAGCCTTTTACCAGAACGTCCCGGTGTCCGTAGGCCACCGGCGCCGAGTAATCGTTGGTCCGGTACCGGACCAGCGACAGCGAACTCACCCGGCCCGCCTGCTTCTCGCAGGCGTCATATGGCGCCTCCGGCAGAGGCAGAAGGACCTCCAGGTCCCGTTCCATCCGTTGGCCTATGCTCTCTGAGTGACCCCTGAGCCGGGCGTCCATCCGCGCCAAGCAGCGCCGCTCCAGGTGGGCGTTCAGCGCCTCAAAGCTCTCGAAGGACGGCACCGGCACCAGAAAGTTGCGCCGCATATAGCCGACCATCCCCTCGACCTTCCCCTTGTCGTTGCCCTTGCCGGGACGCCCGAACCGGTCATCGAACAGGTAGTGGGACTGGAGCTCGGTGAAGGTCCGGGTGCGTTTCCTACGCCCGTCTCCCAGGATCCTGGCCACCGCCAGCCTGGTGTTGTCGTACAGGATGCTCCGGGGCACTCCGCCCAGGAAGGCAAATGCCGACACGTGGCCGTCCAGGAAGGCCTCGGTGGTCTCCGCCGGGTAGGCCTTGACGAAGCATCCGTCGCTTTGGGGCAGGTCCAGGACGAAGCAGTGGGCTTTCTGTTCCACCCCGCCGATGATCACCAGTGCCTCGCCAAAGTCGCATTGGGCGTGACCCGGCGGATGGGACAGAGGGACGAACATCTCCTGCGACCGGCGGCGATGCTCCCTCACCTAATCCTTGACTATGGTGTACTGGCCGCCGAACCCATGCTCGTCCCTGAGCCGCTGGAAGATCCGCTGGGCGGTGTGGCGCTGCTTCCTGGGACGCCTGAGGTCGTCTGCCAGAATCCGGTCGATGACGCCGGTGAAGGGCTCCAGCTTAGGACGCCGGGGCGGGGTCTGTCGCCAGTAGCCCGGCGGCACCGAGTAGGCCACAATCTTGCGCACCGTGTCCCGGTGCAGGCCGAACACCCGGGAGACCTCCCGTATGCTCATCCCATCCACCATCACCGCCCGTCGGACCCGTAGATACACGTCCACCTGGTACATCCATCCCACCACCCATAAGCACGACTTCGAACCTATGGATGGCGGAGGACGGTACATTTTTCAACCGCCACAATGTTGACGTTCAGCGAAAAAGTCCGAGCTAACTGGCCAGCATAAATGTCACATTCACCCCATGGAGAATGTGACTTCGACTCAAAAAGAACAGACCAGACTTCAGGTCCTGAACAGCCTCCTCACGGAGCACATTGAGGTGGACCAGGCGGCTGAACTGATGGGAGTCAGCCCGCGCCACACCAAGCGTATCCTGGCAGCTTATCAGGAGAGAGGCGCGGCTGCCCTTGCCCATGGTCACCGCGGCCGTAGACCGGCCAACGCTATTCCCGAGGCGACCAGGAGCAGGGTGGTTCACCTGGCTCGCACGGTGTACGAGGGAGCCAACCACACCCATCTCTCAGAGTTGCTCAGTGAACGCGAGGGCGTCGACATGGGCCGGACTACGCTTCGGCGTATCCTGGCCAACGCCGGGCTCAGCAGTCCGCGGCGAAGGCGCCCGCCCAAGCACCGGGTGCGCCGGCAGCGGATGCCCCGGGAGGGCATGCTGATCCAGTTGGACGGCAGCTATCACCGTTGGCTGGGCGAAGACGGGCCACAGTTCACGATACTGTTCGCGGTGGACGATGCCACCGGCTGCGTGGTCAACGCCCTGTTCTGCGATCATGAGGACACCAGCAGCTACTTCCTGCTGATGCAGGGTCTGCTCCGGCGCTGCGGCATACCCCTCGCCCTGTACACCGACCGTCACCCGGTCTTCAAGCACAAGTCGGAATATCAGCCCGCCGGCACGCCCACCCAGTTTGGACGGGCAATGGCAGAGCTGGGGATACAACTGATTTTCGCCCTGTCCCCACAAGCAAAGGGGCGCGTAGAGCGGACGGCCGGAACCTTCCAGGACCGGCTGATCACTGAACTCCGGCTCGCGGGAGCAACCACCGTTGAACAGGCCAGGGCTGTGTTGAAGCAGTTTCTGCCCAGGTTCAACCGGCGTTTTGGAGTTCCGGCCCAGTGTCCTGATCCCTCATTCCGGCCCTTGCAGGTGGATCTGCCCCTGGAGCATATCCTGTGCTTCAAGCACCGCACGAGGGTGGCCAGGGACAACACCGTGAAGTACCAGAGGCACACCCTGCAGCTGCTTCCCGATCCAAAGCGCCGAAGCTATGCCGGAACGGTTGTGGAGGTCCTGGAGGGATTGGACGGCCGGCTATCGCTACACCATGAGGGGCGCATCATCGCTGCCCAGGAAGCGCCGCCCAGTCCGGCATCTCTCCGAAGCCGCAACGGGACTTCCTCAGCTTCCACCATCCCGACCCCCGATCCCGGGCTCGCGTTAAAACCTTCGGTTACAGCTCTCGAACTGCCGAGCGCAAAGCCAGATCAAGAAGAAGGTGCTCATGCTGCGGCAATTGACGATCCGGACGTAGCCGGGTTGCAGGTAGTCGCATCACCGCGGAAACCGACTTTTCTGCAGCAGGAGAGATGGAAGGCGGTGCAGCAGGCGAAGCTTAAGGGGATGTCCATTCGACGGATGGCAAGGGAATTAGGAATTCATAGAGTCACGGTCAGGAGATACATTGACGCTGAGAGTCCACCGACGCGTAGGTGCCCGGTCGCATCCACGGTGTCGCCATCTGATACCATCGCAGACCAAGCGGGTGACATTTCTGCCGAACAGTTAGACGGACATTTATGCTGAACAGCGACAGCCACAAGTCAGGCAGTCATTCCGTCCAGGTGGTCCACTTTAGCTCCGCCTTTTACAGCAGACGCGGTGATGCCCCCGGGAGACCCGGCTGTGACCGTCGCCATAGCCCCCACGACCGACTTTCAGCGCCGATAGCGCCGTCTGCACAACCTGGGGGCAAAATGCTGTCCAACAGCGCCAGCGCCACCATCGTGGGCCCGTAGCCCTCCACACGGCACCGCCCATTCCCCGACACGCGCACGACCCCATCAACCGAGAGGCCCTGCACCATGCAGGGCCTTCTCCACTTCAAGCCCGGCGTAGCTATGCACACCAACCGCGCTCGACCACGCGCAGAAAGGTTAAGCTGGCACCAATCCTGGCTTCAGGCTGAGCTGATGGTGAAACGGCAACAAGGGCTCCGCACTCCAATGTTCGACCAAAAGGTCCACCAACTGGCGTCCGTTAATCAGACCTATGGGAGCAAATCCTGGCTCCACGGCAGCCTCGCGGGCTTTGGAATCAAAATCCGACGTCGTAATCACCGCACCCTGGCACCCCTGAGGGATGACCTTACGGAGGTCTCTCACGGGCTTATCGCTGACTCTCGCAGCGGCGAAACGTTTGGCCTGCACGAACAACTTCACCCTGGCCAGGTTAGCGACGTTGAGCTCGCCGATCACGTCCACACCACCATCCCCTGGCTTGCCGGTAACCGCGGTCTCCTCAAATCCGAGGGCCTCCAGCAAAGCCCTAGTCAGTTCCTCGAATTCGGATGGATCGAGCTCGAGAATGCGTCCGAGAATAACCTCGTAAGGATCCTTTCCGACAGGGTGAGAATCCTTGGTTACAGGTTCCGGCAGGCTGGCATGCCCGATCATTGCCAGGAATTCCCCCACGTGGGAAACACGAAACACCGTCTTCTGCGCGCCCACAGTCTTCTGAAAAGGAATAGAGAGATCCCAACGCCTCAAAGGCTCGGCCGCCCACTCAATTTTCCGTCGGTGGTGGAAAGGGCAGCCATCATCAGCATCCGGTACGTAATAGACGGGCTCGTCCAAAACCACGCCGTATTCAAGCCACTCGGTATCTGACCGAGGGGTTATAACGTAGTCCCCCGGGCTAATTTCAAACACGAACGTCGCAAGCTGACCGGCATTAGCACCAGCTGTCGAAGGCTTTTGATCAGGATGTTCCAACTTGAAGAGGTCAACCACCGCTTCCCTGCTGGTGAGACTTGTCAGGTTATGCCGCCTTAGCCAACCAGCGGCCGCATAGCCTCCCTTCACGAAATGACCCGAATAAGTGCCATAATCCGACCGTACAACCCACACACTGGTCATGATGCCTCCACTAAACGACCAAATCTATTCATAGTCACAATTTATCTCTAGGCAACCCAAGCTTACCAGAGCGAGGAGAGACCCACCGAGAATCATCACAACGTCCCTCAAAGACGCCAGCCAACGGAAGCCTCTCGCACAGCAAAACCCACCACCCCACTGCTATCACATGCAGACTCACCCAAACTGGTGACGACAAGCGTAATTCCAGTAACGGAAGCGCTAACGACTTGAGCCAGCTACGCCACCCAGAACAACCGGAGGCAGAGTCAACTTCTCAATTTGGCGCAGGGCCTCACTTTGATATCGGATGTTCGTCCGGAACAGGCAAATTGCCCCAAACCCTTCGTCGGCCAAAACCCGCAGATCGTAATTCTCCCACCGACATCAACAAGCTACCAAAGCAAGTCAATTTCCTCGCCGAACAAAAGATGTTGCCCATCCCGCAAACCGCTTAACTAGCATCGTCATGAGGCCAAATGCCGAGCGGCCCAATTCGACCATCAGTTGACGCTTATATCCCAGGCGCAGGAGGCCTACCCCACGCCCATATTTCCCGCCGTACCAAATGCCCTATGACGACCCCAGTTAGCCGGGAGCCCGGCCAAGGTCCTACACTCCCAGCAACCCCCCCGACGCTCAGGAATTATTCGAAGGTTTATAGATAACCATCAGCGCCGATCACACCGACTACCGCAACGCCCTCGCCGACCACCATCTTCTTCAACCCCGACAGCACCATCAAATTCCCGCTACAAACCAGCGCGCACCTTGGCCTCCACACTCCGAATCATTTCCTGCCCCCCCTCTGTTGAACGCAGGACCTTGAGTCCCTGCGAAAGCATGTCGCCGAACACCCCGATAGCCATGCGTCTTGATATTTCGGACTTGTCCAAGTCGGTCATCAGCCTGTATTCATCGGGAGAAACATACAGGTTCGTACAGTTTTGCATCATCTTCAGATCTTCTCTCCTACGTTGCCCGGGATTCGCACTGACCATCCCGCTTATCTTTTTCCGAATGCCGATTTCCACAGAATTCCGCTGGCAAGGATGGGACACAATTAGCCACGTAACGCCTTTCAGGGGCAGCACGTTTACGGACATCCAAATATCCTGCGCCTTTTTACCGTGCCCATTCTCAACAGGGGTGTACTCCGAGCAGGCATAGCGAATGATCGGGCGGAAACTAACGACGTGATGGACAAGATGGATAGCTTCCGAATCACCCAGGATGCGCCGATCGAAGCCCTGTTTGAACCTGTAGAGCGTATCGAGCTTGCCCGACAAGTCCTCTAGAACCTCAAGGATCAGCCTGACGCCATACCTGTTGCCCTGGGCAGACCGCTCCATCAGAAGCTTAGAGCCAGCCTTTTCGACACCCCTCAACTGGCTGATGCGAAAGAGTAACGTCCGGTAGGCAAGAAACAGAAGCTTCTCCATAAAGGCATCAAAGCCTGGAGGGGGATCATCATCGTGGAAGAATGTCCTCCCGCCGAGGTCGGGCACCTCGATGTTGTCAGCCCGCCCAAGGGCATCATCGCGCTGGTCATCGTCGTCGCAGGCAAAATGCCCAGCGCTTGCCTCTTCAATCGTAACCGGATGCGGCGGTATCTCCTCAATGTCCCAAGGCCAACGCTGTGCCAAAGCACGGCACCCAGAACTGGGAGACGGTCCAGCGGTCTGCTCCATCGTGTGCGAAATATCAGGAAAGAGCTGGTAGACGTATAAACCCCCACCAGGTACCCGCCCGTCACCGCACGCGATCTCCTCCAATGACTTGGCTCTCTGTATGGAGTGGCTCCTTCGTTCAGCCGACTTCCGACAATCCACTGGGTAGGCCAAAGAATCATCACTGTGTCCTACAGGATAGAGGCACAAGGGATCAAGCTCGTCCGAAAAGATGTCCTGCAACTGGTGGATGTCTTTCAACGCCTGTCGGACCTGGACCAGGGGTATGAAACCAATTCCTGACTCTTCGACGATCCCGTTCCAGATCTCGGCGTCACTAATTTCGCGCCTTGCCAATACGCGATCCTCCTCATAGGCCCCTTCTGAGAAACCCGAAACCAAAGCACCTCCATTGTCGAAGGTCACCCGAGAGAAGAGCAAGCAGACGCCTACGAGAGCGGGTCAAGACCAGAATGACGCCCTTCGAACATGGAGATACCGGGCCGGGACATATTCCGCTACTCACCCTAACTGAGGTACCGCCAACCGTCCCACCAGCCCCGACTCCTTGTCGGGTCTTTTTTAAAACCCGCTCCGCACGGACCGCCGTACATCTGGCCCGGACGAACACCCACAATCATCAGCAACACCAGCATGGCCCCTAAACCACTCGGCCAAATCCGTGGCTACAGCAGTTGGACGCCTCTACCTGCGTACCTCTCTGGCGACCCAACGCGACCAACGGGAACCCCGTGCTTTTTGAACGTCAGAACTTAGATGCTGGATGGAGACCCTCTTTAGGAGATATTCCTAATAAACCAAAATGTGGTTTATCATAGTTTAGACGGGGGTTCATGCGTGCTGGCAACGTCGAGGCACAAAGGACGTGAACTGATGAGCAAGCCCGCCCCCCTGTGCTAGAATACGCGACGTCATGAATTTGTGGCGAATCTTCGAACTCAATACGTCGACAATCGCGACAGCCCAACGATGTTTCAACCTAGTTGCCACCGCAGTAACCTACACGGTCACTATCCTTGTCCTTGCTCTCGTAGGGTTTGGCCTAGGACGCGGGTTAGGTGCAATAGGCGATCTGGTCGGCCTCGACCAGCGAACCGCGGAACTTCTGAGGACCACCGGAACGGTTGCCTATACGGTCCTCGTAATGGCTAGCTTTTTGCTCATGATCGGAGACGCGATAAAGCTAGTTGTGCTCTACGTGAGCAATTGGGGTCAAAATGATGGCCAAGAACAGCACGACCACAGCGATGAGCAGAAATAGCCGCACCTTTCCTGTAAGGGTGTTATCGGTGTCCTTACCCGTGATAGTTATCCTGCCAGCCTTATTGTGGCTGACGGCATACCCTACCAACGAATGGGCATTTTTGTCCGCCGCGTTTACGATGTGCGTCGCCGGTTCCGGCACATTAGTGACCAGCATTGCGATATTAGCCCTCAAGCGAGTCCAGAAATACGCCAATGGAGCCACCTTCAGATTGGAGATCGTGATAGACGAACACGTAGATGCCGCCACTATCAAAGCGGTCCGCTTCTTCACCGTGGCAACAATGTTGGTTCTCGGGCTCACCGCTTGGGGATTGGCTTTCTATACCCTCACGCTTGTCATGACACAACTGCAGATGGAACCTATCGCGGAACACCTTCAGCTAGTAACTTTCATCCTGTTTGTATCCTGCTCCGCGAGCTTTATGCTCTTCTTCGGTCTTCTCGCTTGGTTGTTCCGCCTCGTAGAACGCGATCCGCAAACGATCCGCCGCCTTCCAAAGCGCTTCACAGGCTGGATGAACGACGTAACCCTTGTTCGCCCTCCCGTCCTTCCAGGTATGCCCGCAGTAGTCGATTAGATAGTAAGAACGCTCCTGTCAGGGCGAGCCTACCCCGAGTTCCTTCCTAACTGTGCCTGTCAGCACTTTGGCCTCGCCGCTGGTGCTGATTATAGCCCACGTAAGACCTGAACACCCGTAGGATGATGAGAGCATGGTCGCCGAACCCCAACTTAACGGTCGCATAGCCACCATCATTCGTGAGTGCGTATCCGGCACCCGCTGGACGATCACCGAGGAAACCACCGGAACCCTAGTAGGAAACCAGCGTACGCCGGACATCCTCATCACTCGCCCTGAACCGGAACCTCCCATCGTCATCGAAAACGAGTACAACGTCGCCAACGTCGAGAGCGACTGCCTCAACAAACTCGGGCAGATCCTACAGCCGGCACTCGGCGGCAAACCCATCAATACCGTCATTGGCATCCACAGCTCAAAGGAACTCCATGACGCTGCCAATGGAGACCTAGCAGAGGACTTGCTACGAGATGGTGCAGAACTGCGATACGTTGCTTACGTGGGTACCCCGGACGACTTCACCCGATTCCCAACCGCTGGCTTCATTACCGGTGATGTTAGGAACCTTGTCGAGTTCGTGCGACCAGCTGCCGAACCAGCCGACTTGATACACCAGGCCGCAGACGACCTAGCCAAAGGTTCTGCCATCGCCGCTCGAGCCTTGGCTGAAGCAGCCGCCTTAGACACTGCAATCGGGATCAACATCGCCGAAAAGCTTCGCCAGCCTTGGCCCACAGCTAAGTCCGAGGACCCAAAACAGATTAAAGCAGACCAGGAGGCACGCCTTCAGACCGCGAACATGGCCACCACCATGATCATCAATGCCCTAGCCTACCAACAAAACCTCGACGGCTATTTAGGCATTAAGGGACTAGCCCAGATCCGCGACGAAACCTCCGGCAAACGCCTCACCAAAGACACCGTGATCGCAGGATTTGACCGCATCCTTGATGTCAACTTCTGGCCGATCTTCCACGTCGCAAAAGAACTCCTTCTCCAGATTCCGGCCAGCACCGCTGGAAACATATTGGAGCAAATGGCCAAAACCGCTGATGACATCATCGACGCGACGCGCCACAACGACATCGCCGGAACAGTATTCCAGAGGCTAATCGCTGACCGTAAGACGCTCAAGACCTACTACACCACACCGGAAGCCACCATCCTGCTGACCCACCTAGCCATACCTGACGACCTCGACTGGTCGGACCCTGAAACCCTGAAGCAGTATCACATTTCGGACTACGCCTGCGGCAGCGGGGGAATCGTGCTATCAGCCTACCAGCGCGTCAGGGACCTCCATCGTCTGCACGGTGGCAATCCCGATGAACTGCACGGACACATGATGAGAGAATGCCTCACGGCGTGCGACATCATGCCCGCAGCCGTCCATCTAACGGCTTCCCTCCTATCGTCCGTCTCCCCAACCGTTCCTTACGAAAGTACCCGTTGTATTCTCTTCCCGTTCGGCGGTCAACGTAAGACAGACAGGAATGGCCAACTGGTGGTGGACAAAAGTGGAACCCCTGTGAAGGAAACCGACACCAAAGGCCGACCATTAGTCAGCCTCGGCTCAATAGCCCTACTAAACCTCAACGGTCCCAAAATGCAGACGGTTCTGCCCCTAGACGAACAAGCTGCGCTGGGAGCTCATGGAGAACGAAGAGGTCTGGACGTAATCATGACACCCCTGAGCCAGAGCCTGGTCGCCATGAACCCTCCGTTTACTAGGCCCACCAAGCACGCTCCGTTCGGGACCACCGACCATGTGGAACCGCATAACCCGGCCTTCGCAGCGTTTGGCACCACCGACAAGGAACAGACCGAAATGAAACGGCTCGAGCGCCGTTTGGGCAAGAACACCATCAGTGACGGAAACGCCGGCCTGGGAACCACGTTTACCGCGATTGCCAACAATATGGTCCGAGCAGGGGGCCGCATTGCTCTGATACTACCCACCTCCGCCATGATGGGCGGCAGCTACGATGCCGGCGAAGACCAGCCCTACAGTTGGCTGCGGCTTAGGAACCTGCTATACGACTACTATGACGAGATAGTCGTCGTCTCCATTGCACAACCCGAAAAGAAGGACTCTGCTTTCTCGGCCGACAGCGACTTCGCCGACTGCATGGTCATCGCACGCCGAATCCCCACCGGAAGGACACCAAGCAGGCGAGCCCACTTCGTCAATCTCATTGCCTGCCCCACCTCAAAGCTGGAAGCCCAAGAAACTGCGAGAGCCATAAAGAAGGCCATCGCCAACACCCAGGGCACAGACACTTGGAACCGAATTCACGTCGGACACGAGAACATCGGCTTCGTTCGCTACGAGAAACTATTCCAAAATCGCAAATGGACCACTTTACGCGTTTCGGAACCCACATTGGTCGAACGAGCCAAGAAACTTGAGCTTGGTGAACTACGCCTGCCTCAACGTGCCGCTGCAATCGAAATCCCGATGGCACCCGCAGGCAGCATAGCGCTGGTCGGACCCGTCCACCGCGACATCACTGGAAGGAGCAACAGCCCTTTCACTAAGCGCGACGGATACAAGTCAACGGACGAATACCCAATGCTGTGGAACCATGACAAAAAAGGACAACACCTGCAGACCAGCATGCTTTTCCCGCCCGACAGCCATGGCCAGGTCAGGCAAAAGCAGGACGAGGCAGCCGAGAAGATGTGGAACAACTCCGCTACTCACCTCCACATTAATCAAGACTTCCAGTTCAACGCCAATGCGATAGCGGCCGCGTACACCAACCCACCCTCATTGGGCGGCCGGGCCTGGCCAACCTTGACAGCAGCTTCGCAGCAATACGAAAAGGCACTCTGCGTCTGGCTCAACAGCACGCTTGGCATGATGGCCTACTGGATCGAGAGCAACCGCAACCAAGACGGCCGCGGCGGAATTACTGTTACTGCCATCCCCGACCTCCCGGTACTAGACGTCACCGAGTTGACCGAAGCCCATCTCGAGGCTGCCGTCAGAATTTTCGATGAGCTGCACGAGAAAACGCTGCTTCCAGCTAACGAATCCTGGCGAGACTAAGTCCGCCAGCAGTTAGACCGCCGCTTGCTCATTGAAGTCCTCGAGCTAGACGACAAATCAGTCGAGCAGCTTGGCATCCTCCGCCAACAGTGGTGCAGTGAACCCACCGTTACCTCCACCAAGAAGACGGGACCCCAAAATTAGCTTTCAGCGCCAAGCAAGTGTCATGCAATCCAGAAAACTAATCCGAGACGCCGCAATAGCACTCAACAAAGCCATAGCCGCACTCCAAGATGAAAAACCGATATGCACAGAAATCGGAGCAGCGCGAAACTGGCTCGATGCTGCGCGGCTCACGAATCCCTCCCAGGATGAGAACGACCAGATCCACTTCTGGGAATGTTTGATTTTCTGCTTAACGAACGATTATGACGGGGCTTACGAGCAATTCCACAAAGCCAACATGGCTAGGGAGGTGCCCCCCGCATGGCAGGAACTCGGCGCCATCATATATGCGAAGATGTCGCCGCCCGTTGATTTCGAAGATGGCCTTCGGGAATATGACCGAGCACTTACCTGGATAACCGCCAATGATCGGAGCATAGCTATAGCCCCCGTAAAAGCAATCCTGTACGGGCGAAAAGCATTCTATCATCTGAAAATGAACCGATACGCGGACGCTGTGGCTTGCTGTGAAATAGCCTCGGAATCGCTTCCAGACCACCTTGCCCCCCATAGAATCATGGCCGAGATCAACCTTATCCGAAGGGAACACGAGAGGGCCATCGAGTATCTCTCTAAAGCAATCGCAATGCGGCCTGAGGGCCCCCATCCCCTTACAGAAGAAAGAACTTTCCAACTCCGCTTCGAGATATCAAGGCCCGAACCCAAGAAAAAGCCCAGGAAGCCAAAGCCCAGGAAGCCAAGGGCAAGGAAGCCCAGAGTCCCCACGCGTACTGCAGAAGAACGGATCGAAGCCCGGCGGGAATATGACAAGGCCAGGAGCCAGACGCCCGAACGAAAAGAGGCCGACCGGCTCCGCGCCCGACAGGTCAGGCTGGAGAGGAAAGAAGCCGGTCAATGCCGAGACTGCTCTAATGAAGCTATCCCAGGGCAAACCAGGTGCGAAAGCTGCCGGGACAGCCACAACAGGAGCAGGTAGCGCAACGACGTCAAGAAAAGAGCGAATGCCCAAAGAATCACAACTCCATCTGCTAACCCAACGGTCTCCTTAAACCGAGCTAATATAGCGTAACTGTATGTTAAAATGCCCGAAACCCCAGACACGTGAGCAAAGCACAATGGCCCAAAATATGCCTCACTATAGCAGCGGCGAAGATGCTAGGGTGGGACGCCGTATCCACTCGGAGGAACTGGTTCCGGCGATCCAGTCTCTAGAGGACTATTTCAGAGACGGACGAGCCTCCATAGTCCAAGCCGCCTTCCAACACACCTATTTCATCCATCCCAAAGCCGTACTCACAAGGACGCCCTTCTCTCCCGACAGGGCAAGACGCAGCAGGGAACACTACCCCGGTGTAGACAAGGGGCAGAGGACCTTCTGGAAAGCAGGAGACGGAAGGGAAATCATTCTGGATGACAACTCAAGGGCTCAACTTGCATGGCAGGGGTATACCGGACATAAACTGGCTAGGGGGTCAGGGTACGGAGTCCGGCACATCTGGGGGAATACCCACAATCCAGAAGCGTTCACCGCAGGATGGAATCTTTGCTACATGCCTTTCTGGGCAGGAATGCTCACGGAAGATCAGCACCCTCACCCGGAACTTCGACAGGCCATCCGTCAGGCATCGTGGGACCTCTTCTTCTCGGGCATCCCCGTTTGTGAGCCGCTCGAATTCGTCAGCAATCCAGGTGTCGACTTGGGCGACATCCTGGACGGAACCCCCCTGTTGATTATGTCCCTAGAGCCAGCAAAGGCCACCCCTAGAACGAGTGCCCACAGGGATACTGAGGGGCCCAAGTTGCCAATCACCTTGGAACCGAGGAACGCCGAAGACTTCAAGATAGCGCTGCTTCGGGCCAAGGAGGCGTGGATTGAGGTGTCGTATCAGGACGGACGCAGGGAGGTAAAGCACTGGAACGCGGCCCGCATGCAGTCCACATCCGACATCCTGGGGAACCTAAGGAGTAGACCCGAGTTCAGGAACGGGGCATGGCAAGAAAATGGCCTCGCCAGCGTGAGGGTCACCATAGAGCGTCCCAGCAACACGCGAGGGTAAAGGGCAGGCCCAGCGAGATTCCGTCGCACGGAGGCGGAGCGCACGGCGCTGCTTTTCAACCTTTCGTTCCCGAAGGATCGAGGCAACCACCGGCATCGGGGCTGCCGTAGCAGTCTCCGAAGGAATCGACATTTACAAGTTGAACCACCACGAACCCCGAACTACACTATGCCCCACACCACCGCAGGACAATAATTTGGGAAAATAAACATGAAGACCATTAGCGTCTCCGTTGACTAGGAGACCCACCGGCTGGCACAGATCAGGGCCGCCGAGACCGGCACCACCGTGTCCGCGATGATGAGGAACATGCTACTGGAGACGCTCAAACGGCCGGCAACAGCTACGCCCACAGAGACCGAGCCGGAAAGACGGGTCCGGCTACTAAACGAGATCCTCAATAAGTTCAGGAAGGAAGGTATCGGCGTGGACACCAGCCAACTGCTGACCAGGGAGGAAAGGAGAGACTGTACTTAGTTGTCGAAACCAAATCCAGCCTGTTCGCCCCGGACCTTCGCGGCACAGAAACGGCGAAAATCCAATGTGGCAAGGCCCACTTCAAGGCTCTAGAGGTCGGAGATGAGCCCGCTCGATACGAGGTGGCCACAAGCATCAGTGATCTGTTCGCAGGTACAGTACACCCGTGAGTTGATTCACATAGGATCACTGGACACATCGGGCCCGGAAGTCCTTGTAGATGGGTCCTAACCCAGTGAACGTAGCAACCGACAGGCCGAAGAGCAGAGAGAGCCGTCCCGAAAGAAACCCGAAAACACCATCCCCGCGGAGGGCAAAGCCCGACAGGACCAGGACTTCCCGAGTGGCCACGGTGGGAAGACGTTCACGGAACAGGTGCGACCGGGTCGTGGAATCAAATCCCTTCAACGATGGGTTCGGGCTGATGCGGGACGCCCAGACGGCGAAGCTGCACAGCTTCCGGACCGGGGACGGGTGGTTCGCCTTCAACCTGGCCACGAACCTCGCCTGTATGTGAGGGGTAAGCAGGCCTACCGAACTGACCCTCCGTCCTTACGCCACCCGTGAAATCACGCTAGAATCAAACCATCAGAACCGCCAACGCCAAGAGGCCAGCCATGACCACCAAACCCCAAACACTCCTCCCCCTCCCGGACCCGCCGGAGCACGAGCCAGACGATATGACCAGCTTCCAGCACCTCACCAAGAACGGCAGCGTCCACCACCTCATACAGCACCTCGGCAACCCGGATACCACCATCATCGAGGGAGAGAGATACATCATCCCAGAGCCCGGTGCTCCCGCCTCAGACCGGCTTGTTCCCGACCTGCTCATCGCCTTTGACGCCAACCCGGCCACCTACCGCGAGGACAACGGCTATGTCCTGTCCCGTCAGGGGAAACCTCCAGACTTCGTAATGGAGATAGCCTCGCCCAGCACGGGCCGGCAGGACGTGGAATTGAAGGGCCCCAGGTACGCCAGCCTGGGCATCATGGAATACTGGCGATTCGACGAGACCGGAGAATCCCACGGGACCAGGCTGGCCGGAGACCGGCTGGTGGACGGCCGGTATGAGCAGATTCCCATCGAAACCGTCGAAAAAGGGATCCTGCAGGGCTACAGCACCGTGCTGAACCTTTTCGTCCAGTGGCAACACGGGGAGCTCCGGTGGTACGACCCGGAGACGGGGCACGAAATACCCACCTTCGAGCAGGAGCGAGAAGCCAGGTTGGCGGCAGAGGCCCGTGTCCAAGAGTTGGAAGCGGAACTGGCGCGAAGGGAAGGAGAGGGATAAACGGCGGCCGTCTCAAGCCCGAGGCGCCGGCCAGGGGGAACAAGCAAAGAGTTCACCCTCCACATGTGGGACCGGTCCGAGAACAACGACACCCCGCCCCTCAAGGCCCCATACCGCAATGAACCAACCGACCATCATCCAGGACGTACGCCGGTTCGGGCGCCGCTGCGCCAGCCTCAAACGCTCCATCCCACCGTATGGCGGCGAAGCGAATAGCTGAAGGACTCGGACTCGAGAATGGACCTGCTCTACAAATACGTCTCCGCGGAGCGTGCCCTGACCTGCCTGCCGGAGATCGGTGACGGGACGCTGAGGGCAACCCAGCCATCGGCCCTGAATGATCCGTTCGAGTCTTCCGTCTACAAGCTGTTCGTTGAACGGGATGAAGAGGAGGGGAACAGGAAATTGTCTAAAGTGCTCACCAGCATCAACCCCTCCAGCCCAGTGAGCGAGGATCGCGTAGTCGAAGCCAGAGACAGGTTCGGGAGCCTCTACCTTCGCGAGCTGCTGTCGGAACAGCTATCTCAACGATTCGGCATTGTCTCGTTCACTTCTGATCCACGACACCCGTTGATGTGGTCTCACTACACGATTGACGGGTCGGGATTTGTTCTCGGGTACGACGCAGACTGGCTGAGGACTCTCAGCACCAGGGAAGGATGTCTGCAGCAGGTTCGTTACGGCAACGAGCCAATTCCGCTCATGGACTACCCGGTGCTGAATGAGACGAATATGAACCCTTTGATGTCCTATAAGAGTGCCCTCTGGGAGTATGAGCAGGAATGGCGGCTGATCGTGGAGCTACACGAAACGATCGGGACCGGGCGTAGGGATGGACGCTGCCAGCCGATCAATCTGCTCAGAGTGCCGAATCCGGCAGTGGTGAAGGTGTACTACACCGAACGGACACCCGCCGACGCAGTCGAGAAGGTAAGGAAACGTCTCGCAGACGGCAACAACCCATATGGGACTACTAGTCCGACGAAGCTGGTCATGTCCGACACGTCATTCCGATATCAAGATGCGGAGTCGTAGGTGGAAGGAGATGGTAGGGTCTCAGTTTGAAATCTGACGGTCCTTGCCCTTCAGCATTGCAGGAGGAGTCCCGATGTCATTAATTCGACCTTCCTTTCTAGACCGAGTTGTGGTGTTGGGCATCCCTGATTCCAGCGGGAAGAATTCAATCCAGTTCGTAGCAACAGGGTTTCTTTACGGCCACTTCGCAGGATTGGGTGAAAGTGGGAAACCTGAGTATTACCCGTACTTGGTGACTAACCGCCATGTCGTAGAGGTGCCCCGCGAGCTCCTAGTGCGTCTCAATGGGCATAAGGCGCCTGTGCTCTGGCACCCGGACTTCTGGTCTCCCCACCCAGACCCGGAGGTTGACGTCGCAGTCGCTCCGTTCCATCTAGCAGAGGGCGGAGAATTTGGCTCGTGGTTCCTTGGCGACCGTCATGTGTACTTCCGTGAAGAGCTAAAGAAAGTGGGATTCATGGAAGGTGATCAGGTATATATCTTGGGATGCCCTCTGGGACTTGCGGGCGACGAGCGGAACTACGTGATTGTGCGTCAAGGGGTCGCTGCCCGTATCAGAGATTGGTACGACGGGCAAGCTGACACGTTCCTAATTGGTGCCTCCGTCTATCCTGGCAATAGCGGGGGTCCGGTCATTGCGAAACGCACCATGTTTTCGTACGTTGAGACCAAGTCCCATCCGAAGTTGATTGGGATGGTGTCCGGGTATGTTCCGTTTCAGGACGTTGCAAGAAGCGACCAGACGGGACAATTGGTTTCGGTCTCAACAGAGAACTCTGGCCTTGCGGAAGTGGTCCCCATCGATAAGGTCAACGAGACGATTGCGGACGTGCTCAAGCGTCGTGGGCAAGACTGAAGTTCTGCCTGTTCGAGAAGATCCGCCCCGTGAATCTGCAGCTTCAAACTGAGACACTACTCAGCCTTCGGCGAGCTTGTCAAGCTCAGCCATTTCTCGATCTTAACAAGGCGAGCCGCCGAACCTGATCCGCTACGTAATGATGGCAACTACCCCCGGTGGTCGCGCCGGTCCATCGCTCGCCGGGTGTCAACATGCCAGTCATGCTGCAAAGATGTAGTTCATGATGTCCAAGAGTTGATGCCGCTTGGCCTGGTCCCTTCTGGGGTCCTCCATATTGCCAAAATGTTCGCCTAAGCTGCCAGCTGCATTACTGCTCATCACCACCATCCTTCCCATCGCATGCTTGCTCACCACTTAAATCTCAGCAGTCACCTTCCTTTTCTGGAGAATGCGGTTGCCCTGCCCTGACCAGTAATCCGTTGATAATTGACACCCGAATTGGGCTACACTAGGCTGTCGATTAAGCAGCGCCGGTATCCGGTGTTAGTCCACTCGTGGTTTAGTCAGCCCAAAAGGAATACAGGTTTGGAGGTAAATCATGCCCGGAACTCCGTTGCCGATAGGGTCATTCACCTCCCCTCAGGTGAAACGGGTCCACTACGGTGAAGGCTGCCTTTCCGGTCTTCCGGCGGCGGTGGATGAGCTGGGCGGCGCCCGAGTGTTCATCATCACCGGGCACTCCCTGATGCAGCAGGGAACTATCTTGGGGAGAATTCAAGAGTCGCTTGGCGACCGCTGTGTTGGAGTTTTTGGTGAGACGCGGCAGCACGTTCCCAGAGCCACGGTGTTGGCGGCTACCCGAGCGGCCCAGAGTGCTGATGCAGACCTCCTGATCAGCTTTGGTGGGGGCACTCCCAACGACACCGCCAAGTTGGTAGCTTTGTGCTTGGCTGAAAACGTCACCAATGAGCGCCAACTTGACCGCTACCGTATCCGGTTCCAGTATCCGGATAAAGTGGAAATACCGGTGGTGCACAACCCGTGCTTACCCCACATTTCGGTCTCCACTACCCTATCAGCCGGCGAGTTCACCAACTTTGCCGGGGCCACCGACGAGGAACGCAAGGTAAAGGACCTGTATACCGGCGATGGGCTTTGGGTGTCGGCGGCGTTTCTGGACCCAGTGGTCACCACGGCGACACCGGGATGGCTCTGGGCCTCGACTGGTATTCGAGCGGTGGACCACGCCATTGAAACCGTCTGCTCCAAAATCAGCTTTCCCTTTTCCGACGGACTGGCCTTGGAGGCGCTGCGTCTCTTGCAGCAACGCTTACCCCGGTCCACCAGCGACCGTGACGACCTGGAGTCGGCCGGCTACTGCCAAGTAGCCGCCTGGATGTCCATCTATGCCTTGACCAACGTCCAAGTGGGCCTGAGCCACGGCTTGGGCCATCAGCTTGGCGCCAGGAATGATGTTCCCCACGGGGTGACTTCCTGCATCATGCTGCCCCGAGTGATGGAATTCAACCGCTCGGTGACGGCTCCGCAACAACGGCGGATTGCTGAGGCCATGGGTGTCGATACCCGGAACGCCAACGACGACGAGGCCGCCGCGGCGGCGGTCTCGGCCTTGGAGAACCTGATCGACACTCTCGGCATTCCCCGCCGGCTTAGCGATTGGGGTGTTTCAGAGGCTGACTTGGCCCTCATTGCTCAGGACGCCTTGGAAGACTTGGTGGTCGCAACCAATCCTCGCCCCATAGCCACTCAAGAAGAGGTTGTGGAGCTACTGCACCGGGCGCTTTAAGCGTTGCCATGGCCCCGGTGGACTGCTGATGCCAAGAAACTTACCGAACACAGCATTGCTCCTCTTCAGTTCGTGCTTGGGATCCTTGGGCGGTGGTGACGGGTTGCCCGCCCGTTAACAATTCAAAGATTTAGAGAGCTTAGCAACTTCCAGACATTTCCTCCAGCGCATCCAGCAACACCGCTGGCTGAAGGTCGTCATGCGGTGGTGAGCCCGAGAGTGCCAAGTGGAATGCGCGTAGCTTGGAGGATTCGAGGCACGTGGCCCAGCGCCGCCGATTGTCGAGGGGGCTATTCCGTAGAGTTGGCTCCGTGTCCCTTAATCGTTTTCTTGATGGCGCCGGTGATGGGTCCGGGTAGCTTTCGTAGTTCCCCTCGCCGACAGAGTTGTTGAGCTGATGACAGAGACTGGACTCGAGCGACATCAAACGGTATTCCTGCGTCCAACTGTAATCGCCGGTGTATCAGTTGCACTGATCATGGCGGTGACGGGAATCCTTGCTCCGGTCCTGGCGCCCCATAATCCTGATGTTTTGATGAGCGCAAGATTCTTAGCTCCCCTTGAGTACGCGGATAGCGGCTCGGTTCATGTCCTGGGAACCGACCATCTTGGCCGGGACGTACTGAGCCGAATTGTCGCAAGTTCCAGGACCAACCTGTACATCGGCCTCCTGGGTTCCCTTCTGGGTATCCTGGCCGCATGGCTGTTGGTCATTGTGCGCAGCATTAGAGACGCTACCCCTACCCACGAATATGCTCCGCCCCTGTTCGGTCTCCCGTTCTACGGGCTGGCCGTCGTCACTTACATCGCCGGTGTTCTTGTATCCCTTTCAGTGATAGCTTCCCTGGGGGTGGCGCTTCTGCACATAGTCGTAAGTGCAGGGGTGTTTTCGGCCATCCTGCCAATGACCCTTGTTTATGAGTCCGCCCGAAGGGATGCCGCATCCTCAAGCCCAACTCGGCTCGCTGTCCGCTGCGGGGTTGCGTTATTTCCGGTAACTTTGAGCCTGGCCTTGCTGATGGGCCTCTTCATCGAGTTTTCGTTATCGTTTCTCGGAGTCGGTGTGCCGCCTCTGATCCCGAGCCTAGGCAATATGGTTGCAGCAGGAGTGAGGGGCGGCTACGCTATTTGGTGGTGGGTGTGGGTCTTCCCCTTGGGGATCGTGCTAGTGGCCCTGGGGTCTTTCTTAGCCATCGTCATTCCGGTTGGCAGAGGTCTTACCCCACCAGCCAGAGTAGTCCTACCGACCCAGGCTGGTACCCCGGCAGGGTTCTGGATACGATTGGCGGCCTACCTGACCGACCTTGCCGCGATAATCTGTTTCATCCTCTTCTCCTACGTCCTCTATGCCATGATGAGCCTGCCATCTGCATTTGCAGGAGTCATTTTAATTGTCGTGGTTCTCGCGGCCTTGGTCTGGATTCCGGCCGTCTCACCCGGCAAACGCATTCTTGGCTTGCACGTATTGAGACCGGACGGCTCCAGGGCGGGTCTGGGCCGGAAGTTCTCCCGCTCCCTGGCGCAGATGCTTTCGGAACTGATTTTCTTCATCGGCTTCTTGATGATTGCTTTCCGGAAAGACAAGCGCGGGCTCCACGACCTGATTTGCGACACGGTTATAGTCCATCGACAGAGGTCTGAAGCGGTCCGTCCTCCTTGCCGCCAGCCCAACGCCTGTGCAAGGTAGTCCTCCGGGACATCCCGGCGTCCCCCGCCATTCCCGCTCAGTTCCACCCAGCGGGGCTCTCCCTAAACGTCCAGCTTCGTTGGGCGGCGCTCCGACTCTTGCTTGCGTATTTGGTCCTCTCTAGGCACTCCTTCACATACCGGCGGCGTTCCCGTTCCGCCGTGGCGCCGACGGCTGGTTTTGATCTCGGACGGGGGCCGCAGGGAGGTAATTCAGCCTGGGTATGCGGCGAAGTGACCGCTGGGTTTACATTACATCTTCCAACTGCCGCCAGGCTCTCCCAGGACAATCCTTCGTAACGGAGGTCAGGCAAACACAAAAGCCCCCGCCGATCCAGCGGGGGCTTGGTGACCGTGACATATGTGGCCGGAAAGACTGTTCGGCCACTGGTGGGTATCGCCTACGGAGTGAAACAGGGGCGTGGTTACGGAGCCAGCGTGAAGCAAATTACAAAGGTTCTTGATTTTGACCAGTTAGGTGGGCCCGACGGTTAAGGCGGTGGATGGCACGAAGGTGGCCGCCAACGCATCTTCGGACCGGAGCTACGACGCCGAAGGCCTGCGGGGACTGTTGGATCGGGTAGAGAAGGCTATCGCGGATCTTGAGGCCAGAACGAAGCTGGGGAGGGAGTGGCTGCTCCCCAGCTGTCTGGTGAGTGGGCGACAAGAAGGTCTTAGAGAGCGGGTGAGCCAGGTGATGGACGATTTTGCGAGTCAACAACGCCCCAGACGCCGCAACCTGACCGACAAATATGCCAAGCTGATGAAGGGCAGGCAGGGCATTGTGGCTGGCTACAACGCCCAGGCTATGGTCTCACCCCTAGATCCTGGCGGGGGAGCGAGCGGGATGTTTGTCACCGCCGTAGAAGTGGTGGATCAAGCGTCTGACAATGGCCTGATGATTCCAACGATGAAAGGGGCTGAGGAGAAGGCGGGGACAATAGCGGGGATGACGTTGGCCGATGCCGGTATTTTGCCGGGAACGACTTGGACGAATGCGCCCGCCTCGGCCAGCAGGTGGCAGTGCCGGAGGCGCGGCAAAGGCTGCTTAAGGACCCCGTATTAGAAGGACCGCTTCACCTATGACGAGTCCACTGACACCTATACGTGCCCCCAGGGTCAGACGCTTCGTTTTAACGGCACTCAGCAGGATGCCAATGAAAGTCGTAGGCTAGTGTACGGGGCTACTTGCGCCGTCTGCCGGAGGTGTCCAGCTTTCGGAATATGTACCAAGTCTGGTCGCGATGGCCGGAGCATATTCATTGGCCCCACGACGATGTGCTACGCGGTCATCGGGCTTGGATGTCCACCAGCACCGCAAAAGAGGCGTCCAGGCTGAGAAAGCAACTGGTCTAACCGGTCTTCGGAATCATCAAGGAACAGCCGGGGGCCCGGAGATTCCTGCTGCGCGGCCTCGCCAACGTGGCGGCCGAGTGGGCCATGTTGGTCACCGTCTTTAACCTGCGGACCCTCGGCGGCCGTGGCGCTCCGGGATGCGAAACAGTACGGAGCCTTATCTCTCCTCCTGAACTGCGGCGATGTGACAGCCGCAACCTATCCCATTGGCCCCGGGCCCGCTTTTTGCCCTTCAATCCAGGGAGTGGCTCGGTGAATTCCCTGGTCTCTCGCTAATTCCTCCTTCCTTCTCTCAAGTCTCCCTTTGGGGGACAGGCTCTATACCATGCTACGCAATAGTGCTGACGATATTTGACTGGCGAAATATAATACCTCCATAGGATTCGCAAGTAGGAAGGGGAGCATGGCCAGAACGCCCGCAGTCACTAGGGAATCAGTGCCTGAACGAGAACGTGAAGCCTTCGATGCCTTCGTGGCGGCCAGGGGGGAAGTGCCCGCCACCGGACCCGGGTCAGTCATGCTCAACGCCCCTGAGGTCGCCCAACGGTCCCTCGGTCTGGCTGCCTATCTACGCACAGAGACGTCGCTTTCGACCCGCATCCGTGAACTGGCGATGCTGCTGGCGGCTCGGGAGAACGACTGCCAGTTCATCTGGAACGCCCACGCTCCGCCGGCCAGGCGCGAGGGTCTGCGCGACGAGTTGGTCGACGCCCTTCGGGACAAGAAGGAACTACCCAGTCCCGCAGAGGACGAGATGGCGGTAATAAACTACGGACGGGAGTTCTTCCGGACCCGTCGCGTCAGCCAGGAATCGTTCGACGCAGTGGTGGCACATTTCGGGGTCAACGGCGCGACCGAACTGACAACTCTGATGGGTTGCTACGCCATGCTGGCGTTCAACGTCAACGCCTTTGGCGTGGAGTTGCCAGAGGACCGCATCGAAGAGGCGCTGCCCATTTAGCGACAACACCGGAAGGAACACCAGTCCAGCAAGAAAATGGACGGATGGGGATCGGAAAGTTGATGTCCAAGCTGTTGTCCGGCTATCCTGGAGGCTACAAACACCTGCGTCGGAGGACTCAGGACGTCCGGTCCTCCTCTCTTTGAGGTGGCGGCCGCCCCCCTGCACCGTCGCAGCCGCATACCGCCCACCGACTACCAGGAATATTGGTATCTAGCCCGTCGAACGCGCGCGTGACGTGCACGGCTGGTACATCGCCGAAATGGACCGGATGTCTTCCTCCATCGGGCGGAGCCTCCAGGCATACCTCGATACGCTGGACTTCAGCCCCTACCTGAAGGAGGTCGAAACTCCGACGCCGCTTCTGGCGGGAGAGGAATCGCCCACCTCGACCCTGGATCATCACAGCGGTTCATGGCCGAGCAGTTGCCGGATTGTCGGCTGGCGGTCTGTCCCGGCCTGGGCCATGGCATCAACGCCATCCACCGGAGTAGTGCACCCAACCGACACAGGAGTTTCTCGCTTCGCTGACCATTTAAGGAGGGAATTATGCCCTACTACATGTATGTTGCCGTGAACGAGGACAACAAGATTTCGGTCTTTACCGTGGACCCCGAAAGCGGAGGTCTGACGCACCAGCGCGACGTGGCTGTCCCCGGCGGGCCGTTCACCCTGGCGGTCAGTCCCGACCGCAATCACCTGTATTGCGGAACCCGGGAAACCCCTCAACTGACCAGCTTCAGGATCGATCAATCCGACGGAGGCCTCACGCAGACGGGAACGGTGCCGCTGGACTCGTGGCCGGTCTACGTCAACACGGACCGGAGGGGCAGGTTCGTGCTGTCATCTTTTTACCAGGGAGCACGCGTGGCAGTGCACCCCATCGGGGACGACGGGTCGGTGGGAGGGGTCCCAGTCGTATTGCTGGAAACGGCGACCGGGGCTCACGCGATGCAGACCGACCCGACCAACAGCTACGCTTTCGTTCCTCACATCGCGGGAAACGGCCCCAACCAGATCTGGCAATTCAAGTTCGACCAGGACACGGGCCATATCACTCCCAACTCTCCGGCGATGGTGGAACTGGAGGAATTCCTGGGGCCTCGTCACTTCTGCTTTCATCCTTCCCTGGACGTCCTCTACTTCTCCAACGAGCAGGGGTGCAGCGTGAGCGGCTACCGCCTTGACACCGCGGCGGGAACGCTATCGATCTTCCAGACCATTACCACTCTTCCTCCAGAAGGCTTTGACGAGAGGAACACCTGCTCCCAGATTCAGATCACCGGGGCAGGAGGGTTTCTTTACGCGCCCAACCGGGGCCATGACAGCATTGCCTGTTACACGGTGGACACCAGCACCGGCGAATTGGCCTCCAACGGCATCGTTTCTTCAGAGGCAAGACCCAACGCGCTGTGCCTTGGCCCCGGGGACCGGTACATCTACTCGGCCGGCCAGGATTCGGGCCGGATGGCCATATTCAGCGTCAATCCCGATTCCGGCTCGCTAACCTTGTCTGAGACAGTCCCATTGGGTAACGGACCGTGCTGGATATCTATCGTGGAGTTGCCGGGATAGCGCCGTCTCAGGTAAGTCGGCCGAGGCGCCCCAACAGCGGCATCTTGCAACGATGAAATTCTTGAGCGGGGGTTTAGGTTATGGCCTCACCAGAGTTGGACCGGGCAATCGCCATGTTCCGGGCAGACAAGGCGGAGACCCAGACCTTCCAAGTGGGAATCTTCCGGGCCGAACCGGAATGCAGAACGCGTGAGCTACCCGGAAGAACCCGGGTCATTCCGATCTTTGATTCGATGGCTATATGAGATATACAGGGCAAGCAAGACGAGCGATGTCCGCGTTTTTGGTCGTTACTTTCTCAACGAGGGGGCTCGAACAGTGGTCAAACGAAGTGGATGCCCAAGAATAGGATGACGGTCGAGGAGTTTCTCAGTAAAACGAACTTGAACCTGCGATATTGAATCACGTCGCGCTAGCGCAGTTAGAATCGGACCGACCTACGGACGGATGCCGCGCCCACCATTTCACGAAATCTCAGGGCCCATCTGTCAGACAGTGTCGGATCGCTTCCTTGTAAAGCTCCGGACACGGTGGCACCCTTGGGCCTAGTTTTACAACGACGGCTTGACGCGTTGCTTCGGCAATGATACCTGAGGTGGACCCGGTTATTTGGACAGAATTAGGGGGAGTCCCGGCGCTCCTGCCAGTAGTGCTGACCCTGTTCCCGATGAACACCTCCCGTCACTAGATTCCTCTCTCCCGACTTCTTCCTCCCCGTGGAACACCTCGGCCGCCCCAAGCCAAAAGAAACACCATGCGGATACCCCGGTGGTGACCTGCTTTTAGTCCATCCATTGTAATCCGTCCAGCAGGTTTATGGTCATCCGGGAAAGCGTGACGACGGGTGGGTGGCCCGAACATCGGAATGATTTATCTGTAGCAGGCGGGGGTTTTGCCCAAACCCTACAACCCAACGGAACCGCGCCGCCTTTTCCGTGTACGGTCTCCCATCCCTGGCCATTCCGCGTATTTGCCTTCTAACCGTCTCTTTCGCTGTGTTCATATCGCCTATTCGAAGATTGCCCCCTTGGCAGTGAGAATCCTAGCAGCGGTTCCTCGTTGGTAACAGTGAAGCCCACCTCAGTTCGAAAACCCGGATCCATCCAGGCGGCGATATCACCACCAAGTTTGAGACCTCGGCATTCTTGATTGCTTCCATCAAGAGACTCCGTCCACGAGCACATTCGACACTCCTCTCAGAACATCCCAGTCGCCTCCGTGTCCCGTCGGTGTTTCAACTCCTGAACATAAATCCTGTCTTTCGCCGCCACCGTAGTGGTCATTGTAGTCTCAACAGTACTTCCACGAGGATGACGTGGTGGTGCTTGCTTTGTCACGACTGCCACTCTCACACTAGGTCAGCGGATATTGCTCGCTGCTCGAAAAGGTATCGCCGGCACGCTTGCCCAGCCCGGCGCCGGTATCGGATCAAAGGCGAATTCCATTTGCAACGTTAGTCGGTAACCGCTTATATGTTATTGTGTTTCGTTTCCGGTGTTGGCCTGCGTACTCAGGCGACAATTAGACCTCTAGCGAGTTCGACCGTCACTTGTTGGGCGAGAGGGTAGTATCGTTGATCAAATTGCTGCTGTCTGTCGCACTGGTCCTGTTGCTGTTGGCCGGATTCGCCGCGTGTGAGTCGCAACCTGCGTCCCCATCACCAGGGGCTACTGCGGCCAGCCCATCGGCGCCTGTTCCCGCATCCGAAAAAAGAGAGGAGACGCCGACCTCTGCCATACCCGCCACCCTTCCTTCCCCGGCAACCAGCACGCCGACCACGGCCGATAACCCAAGGGAGGATAACGGGCAACAACGGGCCGACCGAAACCCCATCCCAACTCCCGCTGTAATTCCGGCCACCCCGGGACAGGACCCGACCGCAACCGCCGGTGCGCCGCAATTGCCGCCTACAATCGCTCCGGTCACTTCTGCCAAGCCGACCCAAACGCCTGCCGGGAAGGTGGGCTCCGAGAAGCCGCGGGTGACCTCTCCCGACGCTTCTGCGGAGGAACTGGACGCGTTGGTGGACGGCAATAACACCTTTGGCCTGGACCTTTACCGGGCCCTTTCCGGCTCCGAGGGCAACCTGTTCTTTTCGCCTTACAGCATTTCCCTCGGCATGGGCATGGCATACGCCGGGACCAGCGGAGAGACCGATCGGCAGATGGAGGATACCCTCAGCTTCAACCTGGACCGGGACAGGTTGCATCCGGCCTTCAACGCACTCGACCTGCAGCTCGCCTCCCGCTCGGGGGGCGAGGAGGACGGCGTGTTCCGGTTGAATGTGGCCAACTCCGTCTGGGGCCAGGAGGACCACCCGTTCCTGCAGCGGTTCCTGGACGTGCTGGCCGAGAATTATGGCGGCGAGGTCAGGGAGGTGGACTTCCGCCGCAAACCTGAAGAAGCGCGGCTCCGTATCAACGGCTGGGTCGCCGAAGAAACTGAGAAGCGGATCAAGGACCTGATCCCCCCCGGTGCCATTGACCGTTACACGCGCCTGGTCCTGGCCAATGCCGTCTACTTCAACGCCGCCTGGCGCTCGGCCTTCAGGAAAGACGATACCTCTCCAGGTCCGTTTTTCCACCGGGATGGCAGCAATAGCGAAGTACCTATGATGCGGCAGAAGGCCCGGTTCGGATATGCCCGGGGCGACGGTTTCCAGGCCGTGGAACTGCAATATGGGGGGGGCGAGATGGCGATGACCATCCTGCTGCCGGACGCGGGCAGGTTCAACGAATTCGAAGGCTCCCTGGACGCTGCATCTATGGACGGGATTCTGGAGGGCATGGAATTGCGCCTCGTCAGGTTGACGATGCCCAAATTTGAGATGGAGTCGACTTTCAGTCTCACCGGCACTCTGGCAGAGATGGGCATGCCCAACGCCTTTGACGAAATGAAGGCGGAATTCGCAGGCATAGACGGGTTGTCCTGCCTGGCCGGAGACGACGAGTGCCTGTTGATATCAGATGTGTTGCACAAGGCCTTCGTGTCAGTGGACGAGTCGGGAACCGAAGCGGCGGCGGCCACGGCGGTGATAATCGGCGTCACGAAAGCCGTGACGCCCCCTGACGAGTCGATTACAGTGACCGTGGACCGCCCGTTCATATTCGTGGTACGGGACCTGGAGACGGGCGCCCTTTTGTTCGCCGGGCGGGTGCTTGAACCCTAGCGGGGTCTGTCGCCTGTCTCCAAAATGGCATTTTTCGCACCGCTTACAAACCCGTCCCGCCGAGACAATTTCTGTATCATTGAATCCCGTTTCCTCACCTAGGCTTTCGCACTGTCGGACGTTGATGAAGAGGATTGTTGCCACACTGACGTTTCTGGGAATCTGCTGGCTGGGGATTACCAGCGTATCCGTATTTGCGGACGGCCCGTCGGCGCAGACAGACACGTCCAGGACCACAGTCGGCAAAGACGATTCCAAGATCAGCCCTCTGCTCACAGAGTCTATCCTGGAATTACGCCAGACCGGGTCCCTGACCCCGGTGCAGGTACGCGGCGAATACGCGTCGGCGTCCGGCACTGCCAAGGGCAGCGGAGCGACGCCGGAATCCCCATCTGAGCCGTCGCACGATCTCGTCAGGTTCGACGTCTCTGGGCATGTGCAGGTCTACATCAGCGTGGAGTCTACCGACGATGAGACGCTGGACCAACTCCGGGAACTCGGAGCCCGAATCGAGGTCGTCAACCAGGAATGGAACAAGGTGCAGGCGTGGGTGGCTCCGTCGGCACTGGATGAGCTGGCGGCGCTGGATGCGGTGCGAGAGATCACGGCGCCGGACTACGGGGTAACCAAAGCCGGCTCCACGACCACCGAGGGCGACGCCATCCACCGGGCTCACCTGGTGCGGGCCTTCAGCGGCCTGACCGGCGCAGGGGTCAAGGTAGGCGTCATCTCCAACGGCGTGGACTCGTGGAATACTGCCCGACGGAGCGGCGACCTTCCCGACAGTATAGAAATCGACCCGGACCGAGTCGGCGAAGGTGACGAGGGCACAGCCCTGCTTGAAATCATTCATGACCTGGCACCCGGGGCGGAGCTGGCCTTCTCGGGACCCGATACATCGCTGGAACTCGTCCAGTCCATACTCTGGCTGGCCAACGATGCCTTTGACGGCGAGGGCTCCGACATAATCGTGGACGACCTTGGTTACTATGACGAGCCGTACTTCGAGGACGGCCCGACAGCTCTGGCGGCCATCGAGGCAGTGGCGGGTGGAGCCGTGTTTGTGTCGGCCGCCGGAAATTCCGCGCGGCGCCACTACGAGGCGGAGTTCGTTGACGGAGGCGGCGGCTACCATGACTTCGACCCCTCACCGGACGCCACCGACACTGCCCTGCGGGTGAGCACCGAAGGCGTGGCCGTGCTGCTGCAATGGAACGACGAGTTCGGCGGTTCGAATAACGACTACGACCTCTATGTGTGCCGGCCCGGATTGAGGCCCACCAAGTTTAATTTGCGAAACGACCAATGCGATGGCGGCACCCGGGCGCAGAATGGGGACGATGATCCCTATGAAGAGGTCTTAGCCAGTTTCGGCAGCGAACAGGAGGTAGACGTCTACGTAAGAAAATTTTCCTCATCTGACCAAGACCGGCGTCTCGAGATGTTCATGTTCGGCGGCATCATCGTGGAGCACGCCGTGCCCGAGGGCGGAATCATCGGGCATCCGGCTGCGGAGGGCGTGATAGCGGTCAGCGCCGTCGGGGCCCACGATCCCGGCCACGACGACCTTGAGTCCTTCAGCGACTGGGGGCCCGCCGTCATATCGTTTCCGGCGGCAACAACCAGAAACAAGCCGGAGGTGGTGGCCATTGACGGCGTGTCCGTCACCGGGGCAGGTGGTTTTCCCAGTCTATTCTTCGGCACCTCGGCTGCGGCCCCGCACGTGGCCGGCGTCGTCGCGTTGCTGGTCGAGGGACAGCGGAAAGCGGCCCCCACCATGACGAAGAAGGATGTAGCCGATGAGGTCGCCCGAATCCTGAAGGACACCGCCGTCGACTTGGGCAATCAGGACTCAGGCGGATACAGCGAAGAGTTCGGCTACGGCAGGGCGGACGCGTTCGCCGCGGTGGAATCCCTGGACCAGTTCGCGGCCACCTTCACTGTGGAATCCACTGGTGACGGCGCAGACAACGACACCACCGACGGCAGTTGCGATGACGGCAACGGCGCCTGCACCCTGAGAGCCGCCATCCAGGAGGCCAACGCCGGCAACGGAGGTGTCATCGAATTCAATATTTCCGGCAGCGGCACCCGGACCATCCAACCCGCATCGGCCCTGCCAGCCATCACCAAAACGGTGTTTATAGACGGGTACAGCCAGCCGGGGACCAGCGCCAGCAATTTGCGTATCGAGATAGACGGGACCAACGCGGGGGACGGCTCCAACGGTTTGAGGCTCACCGGACAGGATAGCTACGTCCGCGGCCTGGCGATAAACCGATTCAATGGACATGGAATCGTCCTCGAGGGCTCGGGCGGCCAGTTGATGGAGGGCAACCGCATCGGCACGGACACAATTGGTTCCAGCAATCAGGGCAACGGAGGGGCCGGCGTTTACATCAGCGTCTCCGGCCCTGTCGTGTTGAGGAACAACGTCATTTCAGGCAACGATTCCCACGGCGTCAGCATTTCCGGGAGCGGGGCCGAAGGAACGGTCATCGAGGACAATTTCATCGGCACCAACGCGGCGAGAACCGCCGACCTCGGCAATACCGGCTCGGGGATCCATATTTCAGACACCCGGGTGGTCCATTCCACCGCCGACGAGATCGTGGTCGCAAAGAACGTCATTTCCGGCAACGACTCTCACGGGATCAGCCTAACTGGCGGCGGCGCCACCGACACGATAGTCACGGAGAATTACATCGGCGCCAACGAGTCCGGCGTCTCCCTGCCCAACTCTGGGTCCGGCGTGCACATAGGAGGCGGCGCCAGTTACAACACCGTCAAGGCCAACACCATCGCTTACAATGGTGGCGACGGCGTGACCGTCGTATCGAATTCCGCAAAAGGCGACATCATCCGGGAGAACTCAATACACTCCAACACCGGGCTGGGAATTGACCTGGGCGACGACGGCGTTACCGCCAACGATGCTACAGACACGGACTCGGGCCCCAATAACCTGCAGAATTTCCCCACCAATCTGGCCATGGCCACCAGGGACGACGCCGCAGCCGCCCGAGCCACTTTTTACGCAACGGCTCATACGCTTTACATAATCGACTTCTACGCCAGCGACTCTTGCGACGGTGCCGGCAACGGCGAGGGGCAGCGGTGGCTGGGTTATACCCGGGCGAGACCTTCCCAGACTGGTCTGCTGACTTTCGCTTCCAGCACCATCGAACGCTCCGTAATCTCCTACAACGCGCCCGTCGGGAACAAGATCACCGCCACGGTCACCGATGATGACCAGGGACACACCTCCGAGTTCTCATCCTGCGTGGACAGAAAGGACCTGCCTGAACTGGTGCTTTCAGAGGACTCCGTATCGGCAACGGAAGACGGCGCCACCAATACCACCTACAACGTCAGGATGGCTGAACTGCCCTCCTCGGATACAACGGTCAAATTGTCCGTGGATGGCGACTCGGTAGCCACCGTCTCTGCGTCGGAATTGACTTTCACTACCACTAACGGGACCACGTCCCAGACCGTGACCGTTACCGCCGTATCAGACGACGACCCACTGGACGAGGCAACCGCGATACTCCACACCGTCTCCATCGGCGACCACGACTTCGCCACGGCCCTGCTGCCGGTCGCGGTCACCGACGACGACGCGCCCGTGCTGACGCTTACGCGTGACGGCTTTCCCAGTGCCACGGACGTCGCCGAGGGGTACGTTTACGACGGGCTGGTGAGGATGAACGAGGGTGATATGGCCACCTACACGGTGGAGCTCGACGAGGAACCGGAAGGCGACACCGCAATTTCTCTATACAGCTCCGACTCGACGGCGTTGAACGTCTCTCCCAGTTCATTCACATTCACGAAGGCCGGCGAGGCTTCGGACGCCGATAAATGGGAGTGGGACGATGCCCAGACCGTAACCTTGACCCCGGTCTCAGACTCGGACGCCTCGGACGAGCTGGCCACCGTATACCACGAGTCCACGGTCGACGGCAAAGACTACGTCCTGGCACAGGTCCGCGCCTTGATTACCGACCTGGCCCTGCCAGGGCTGACTTTCCAGCAGCAAAGCGCAGACGTGGACGAGATTACTGTCAGCGAAGGTGGCACCACGACCTATACCTTACAGCCTGAGTCAGCCCCCGCTTCAGATCTCACGATTGCACCAGTCATCACTCTAAGAAACGAAGACAGTCAAGTCGTCATATCCTTCGCAGACACCATATCGGTGGCGCCCCCGTCGCTGACATTCACCGTCGGCGCCAACGGAAACTGGCAGACTCCCCAGACAGTGACGGTCACCGGCCTGGCCGACGACGATGAATTTGACGATTATGCGGTAATCTGGCACGTCGCCAGCCACGGCGGCGAAAACTACGTCCTGGGCAGGGTCCCCGTAACCGTCACCGACGGCAACCGCGCCCCCTATTTCGAGGAGGGGCTGGATACCACACGCGAGGCGCCCGAGAACGCCGGACAGGGCGCCGCCGTCGGCGACCCGGTCACAGCTACCGATCTGAACACCAGCGACACCCTCACCTACTCCCTGGATGACCCGAGCGGCAAGTTCGTCATCAACAGCAGCACCGGCCAGATTACGTTGGCCGGCAGCGACTCCCTGGACTACGAGACCGAACAGGAGTACTCCATGGAGGTGGTTGTCAGCGACCGGGCCACGGACGGACTGACCGACAAGATCGACGTCAAGGTACTGGTCATCGACATCAATGAGCCGCCCGTCATCTCCGGCGACGACTCGCCCACCTTCAACGAGAACGACAACATCAACAGTCGGGTGGCCCGGTACACCGCCACCGACCCGGAGCGCGACTCCCTCACATGGTCGGTGGAGGGAACCGACGGCAACGCCTTCACCATGGACAGCAGCGGCAACCTGAAATTCAGCAGTCAGCCCGACTATGAGACCAAGGGCGAGTACAGTATCACCATTGTCGCCACCGACGACGGCGACCCCGCCGAGAAAGGCGAACTCCAAGTCGCCGTGACCGTGGCGGACGTGGACGACCCGCCGGCCATTACCGGCGATGACGCTCTGACATTCGCCGAAAACACCGCCGCCGCCACCGTTCTGGAAACCTACAGGGCCAGTGACCCGGAGGGCGTCACTTCCACGTTCACCTGGTCTCTGGGCGGGACTGACCGCGGTGACTTCGAGATCAGCGACACGAGCGTACTCACGTTCAAGAACGTCCCCAACTACGAGCGACCGGCGGACTCCGGCGGCAACAACGTCTACAACATTCAGGTGCGCGCCTCCGACGGCAGCCTGACCGGAACCAAGGACGTCACCGTAACCGTCAACGATGTGAACGAGCCGCCAACCATCTCCGGCGAGGACACACTTTCCTACCCGGAGAATACCGCAACGACAAGGGTGCTTGATCGCTATACGGCCAGCGACCCCGAGAGAAGGCAGATAACATGGTCGGTGAGCGGAACAGACGCGGATGACTTCCTCATCGATGCCTCCGGCAACCTGTCCTTTTGACGGGACGCCGGACTACGAGGCGCCCACCGACTCCGGCGGCAACAACGTGTACGACATCCAGGTGGTCGCCACTGACGATGGAAACCTCAACGACGGTACCCTGTCGCAGCGTGGAACTATGTCCTCGTTCTTCGACATCACCGTTACCGTCACCCCCGTCGACGAGCCGCCGGTGATAACCGGTCCGCTATCCATCAACGATTTCGTTGAAAACGGCACGGGTAGAGTGGCAACCTACACCGCCTCCGATCCGGGAGGGGAGCACCATCACTTGGCGCTTGTCGGGAACCGATAGGGACGACTTCACGTTGACCGACGGAATTCTGGAGTTTGCGTCTGCTCCCGACCACGATCAGCCGGCAGACTCCAACCGGGACAATCAGTACGAGATAGACGTTGAAGCCCTCGACCCCAGCAACAGAGTCGGCAGCCTAAACGTTGACGTCATCGTCACCGGCGTAAATGAACCGCCCGAATTGACCGGGCCGGAGATTGTCGACAACTACCGGGAGGGCGGAACTTCGAGGGTAGCAACATACAGCGCCAGCGACCCTGAGCGAGCCACAATCACCTGGTCTCTCGTCGGCGTGGACGGTGACAACTTTTCCATAGACGGTGGCGCACTGACCTTCGATGACCCACCGGACTATGAGGCCCAGAGCAGCCACAGCGTCACCGTGCAGGCAACGGCCGGCGGCGACACGGCCAGCATCTCCTTAACCGTACACATTGAGAACGTGGAGGAATCGGGCACGTGACGCTGTCGGCCCTGCAGCCCCAGGTGAACACCGAGTTAAGCGCCGAATTGGAGGAACCCGACGGCCCGTCCGGTACAACCTGGCAGTGGTATCGCACCTCCAGCCGGGGGAACACTGGAAGCGCCATCACCAACGCAACGTCCCGCTTCTACACGCCCGGCGACGACGACGTGGGCAGTTACCTGCGAGCCATCGCGTCCTACGACGACGGACACGGCACGGGCAAGAGCGCCAGGCCGTATCGCAGAACCGGGTCAGGCCGGCCCCCAGCGCCAACAACGACCCCCGAGTTTTCCCTCCACCGAGACCGGCCAACGCAGCATCGCCGAGAACACACCCGTAGGACGGAGCGTCGGCACTCCGGTCAGGGCAACCGACGCCGACAACGACACGCTCACCTACACGGTGACCGGGTCCGATGCCTTTGAAATCGTCGAGACCAGCGGCCAGCTCCGTACGAAAGCCGTACTTGACCACGAGAGCAGTCCATCTCACCGAGTAACAGTAACCGCCACCGACCCATCGGGCGCAAGGGCTGCCAAAACGGTAACCGTTACGGTCGAAAACGTCGACGAGACACCGGTGGTGAGCGGGGAAACTTACTTTGAATACGAAGAAAACAGCGCCGGTAACCTTGCCACCTACTCCGCCACTGACCCGGACCGGGAGGGACTAGTTTGGGCACTGTCGGGAACAGACAGCGATGCCTTCGATCTGAGTGGCCAGACCCTCAGGTTCAAGTCCGATCCGGACTTTGAGGATCCAACCGACTCGGGGGGGAACAACGACTACCGGATAAACGGTGGAGGCGTCCGATCAAAACAGCGCCGGCAGACTGAATGTGACCGTCCGGGGTAATCAATGTCGAACGAAGGTGCGACGCTGGAGTCGAATACCGACGAGCCGCGCGTCGGCCAGCAATTGACCATCGAGCTGAACGACGAGGATGGCGGGGAATCCATAAGGGAGTGGAAATGGGAGAGGGGCGATCCGAACAGCCCATGCGGCACGGTCGGCAGCCCCAGTGTGACCGACTGGCAACTCATTTCCGGCGCCACCAGGAGTAGCTACACTCCAACGATCGCGGATGAGGGGAAGTGCATTCGGGCAACGGTGTATTACAACGACAGGGCCGGCACGGGCAAGACAGAGCAGTATTTGACGGCCATGTCCGTGGTGGTAGCACCGTACTTCCAGCGTCGAGAAATGACCCTGAGCGTGCGTGAAAACACCACTACGGGCCAGGATATCGGCCCGCCGCTGCAGGCCAGCCACCCTTACAACGAAAATCTCGCCTACTCCCTTGGTGGAGTAGACGCCGTTTACTTTAGCGTTGACCCCAACACGGGTCAGCTCCAGGCGCAAGCTTCCTTCGATTACGAGTTACCTTCAGACTCGGACAATAGCAATGACTACGAAGCCACCGTTACGGCCAGAGATGAAGATGGCGACACAGCCTCCATCAACATAACCATCAACGTCACAGACGTGTGCGAGGGCGGCGGAAGGCCCTGCGCGCCCTCAGCGCCCACCGTATCGGCGGCCTCCAGCAGCAGCCTGCGCGTGTCTTGGTCCCCGCCCTCGGCCGCCTCCGGCATCACTGGCTATGACGTGCGTTACCGGCAGGTGGGCGCGTCTGGTTGGTCGCAGCCAACCCCCGCAGGGAATAACCGCAGCCACACCACCACCGGCCTCTCCGCCGGAACCACCTACGAAGTGCAGGTTCGCGCGAGAAGCGCCCAGGGTAATAGCAACTGGTCTCAGTCCGGCCGTGGCTCGACCAGCACCGCGACTACCACCACCGGAGGTGGTGGTGGCGGAGGTGGCGGCGGAGGAGGTGGAGGTGGAGGTCGTCCCACGCTTCTGCCGCGAGCCGGCGTCTCGCCGCGGACACTCACCTTCACCGCGTACGCCGGAGGGGAGGATCCTCCGGCGCAGTTGCTGCAACTGTGGAGTCCCGTATCGCAGCGTATGAGCTTCAACGTGTCCGGCAGCGCCCCCTGGCTGTCCGTCCCCCCCGCGTCCGGCTTTTCCGCCGGTCCCGGCAACCGGTGGTCCCTGACGGTGAGCGTGGACGCGTCAGACCTGTCACAGGGCAGTCACCGGGCCCAGTTGCTCATCGCCGGGACCGGGTTCAGGAACCCGCCGCAGCGGGTGAACGTCTCTGTCACCATGGCCCCGGCGGCCTTCGCCGGCAGCCGGGCACTCGAATACGACGCGGACAACAGCCTGTTCATCGATCTCGACGAGGCCCTGGAAGCCGTGAGGGACTACTTCACGGGACTCATTAGTCTTGACGACGTCCTGAAGATAGTCAGGCTGTACTTCATCGGCTGATTTTGCCGCAAGGAACTCGGGGAGCGTGGATAGCAGATGAAAGAGTCGTTGAGGAAGGGGCTGGCAGTGCTGGCGGCATCGGGCGTAGCGATCGGCCTGGCGGTGCTGGTCCTGTCGGTACCGGTCCAGGCGCAGACGGCCGGCGCCCAGCGTAGCTTTTCTTCACCCTGGGTCGAGCCGGAGGGACAGGTACAGGTGACGGTCCGGGCCAGCAACTTCGGCGCGTTGGGGCAGATCGTGGAGACCATGCCCCCTGGGTTCCGGTATGTCGGTTCGGACCTGGGAAGCGCGGCAACCTTCAGCGGCCAGACCGTGACGGTCATACTCCTCGGAGAGACCGACGTCACCTACACCGTCGTCGCCCCCGACCAAGAAGGTACGTACACATTTTCCGGGGCGCTGACCGACATAAACCAGGTTGAATGGGCGGTGGGCGGTGCCGATACAATCAGGGTTGGCCCCCGTCCGACGCCAGCGCCCACGGCCACGCCGGAGCCCACACCCACGCCGGAGCCGACGCCCACACCTGAACCGACGGCCACGCCCACACCTGAACCGACGGCCACGCCCACACCTGAACCGACGGCCACGCCCACACCTGAACCGACGGCCGCGCCCACACCTGAACCGACGGCCACGCCCACGCCGGAACCGACGGCCACGCCCACGCCGGAACGGACGGCCACGCCGACTCCACAACCTACGCCCACGCCCGTGCCGACGGCCACCCCAACACCCGGGCCGACGGTCATGTCCACACCTGAACCGACAGCCACACCCACACCGGAGCCGGCGGCCCCGCAGATGCCCACGCCGCCTCCGGCCATTCCAGTGACCGAAGGCGAGGAGCCCAACTCAATAACGTCCGATGGGGTCTGGTTTGTCGCGGGCTTTGCGGTTGGAGTGGCAGTTACCGCCCTGGTGGTGGCCTCTATGCTGATGTTCCGGAGAAGGAGGTAGCCGCGTACCCGGAAACCGGCTGCCCCCCAAATCCACCACCTAGCCCAGGGTAGAGGCGACGGGGAGCGAAATCCGGCTGATGGGAGGCATTAGGGAGAGGTCCGGGCGTCGGCTATAACGGCCTGAGGGTTGTTTCGGGGGCCAAGAGCCGTTGTGGCGGGCAGTCTCGGCGGTTACAGGGCGCAACGCACCCGCGGCGGCCTGTCGGGGCCCGGTTTTGGTGGCCTTTGGCCCGGTCAGGGCCGGTCAGGTTAACGGTGGCCCGTGGGCCAAGGCGAGGATGCTCCGTCGGGCCGCCACCAACACCGGGTATGAGGGATGGCCCTGGCCCAGATTGATCAACAGGGTCCGGGCGTGCCGGACCACCCGTCCCGGAAGATTGATGACCCCGAAGCGCACCGCCTTCAGCCTTCGGCTCACCCACTCTTGACCCAAGGCCAACTGCTTCATCGCCGAGTTCAGGTTGAAGGCCGGCACCGTTATCGCCCACCAAGCGGCGTTGGCTCCGAACAGTCCCGAGGGCAGCCGCCCGCCCGCCAGGTCTTCCTTCAGCACGGAGTGCGCCGCCTCCCCCTTTCCGCACCGCTGTCTGGACCACCAGACCAACTCCTCCGGGTCAAGGTCCCGGTTGGTCACCACCCCAAAGACCTTGAACCACCCACCCTCGCCCATCTCCCCCATCTCCATGATGGAGGGCAGTTCCAACTGGCTGGCCAGCCCCGGCAGGGGCGGGTTCCGCAACGGCTCCCGGATGGCGATGAACCGGTACTCCGGGCTGTTCTTGGAGTGTCCTATCCAGTTGGGCACGAAGTTCACTTCCGCGTATTGCTGGCCCGTGGGCACCGGGCGTCCGTCCGCTTCCCGGTACAACTCCCGCCACTCCTCCTCACCCGCCTGGGCCACCGCAGCCTTGAACTCCGGGGTCACGTCCACCCCCACCGCGAACTCAATCACCCCGAAGCGTCGGTCTTTGCCCTCAGCGCAGTAGCGCAAGAACTCCTGCTGGTAGCCCGCCGTGTCCGAGCGCACCAGAACCCGCTCCACCCCCGAAGGCAGGTGCTCCAACGACTCCTTGAGCACCCGCAGTTGCTGGTGGCCCGCCGGCACGTTCCCGTCCCGAGACTCCGAGTGCAAGACCAGGCCGGCTTCGGACCAGTAGGTCGTCAGCGGCTGGTACGCCTTGTACTTCTTGTAGCAGTAGAGGGCCTGCTCCTTGTGGGTCTCGATCAGGGTCGCGTCCATGTCCAGCGTCGCCCGCTCATGCCGGGTCTGGCCTTGGACGAAGCCAATCAGGTCGGCGTTGACCCGGCGCAGACCCAGAAGTCCGGCGGTGGGCGCCGGTATGAACGCGGTGTGGGCCTGCCTCCTGCTCTCCTCTTCCTCGTCGTGGAATCTGTTCAGATACCGGAACACCGCCGAGGCCGAGGGCACACTGCGGCGGCGCTCCCGGCGCCACCTCCCCAGCAGCCTCCGGCGCTCCCGCCGGCCCATCCCGTGAGTCTCCGCCAGCCTCAACACCCGGCCCAGGCCCTCGTCCTTCTCCAACAGGCGCAGGTCCCCCCACACTCACCGCCGGCCAAGTTCAACAGCGCCAGAGAGGTGACCACTTGCTCATCGGTCCAGCCCTGGGCTCCTTCGACGCCCAGGTGCCGGCGGACCGACCGGGGCAAACCGGCAACCTGCCAAAGATCCAGGTACGCCCCCAGACCGGCGAGAGCGGTCATCCCCGCCGTACCCTTCTCCTGGACGTATTGGAAAGGCAATGCTCCCTGGGGCATAATAACTGTACCTCGTTGGTGATGGCTTTGTTTGACCACTTACCATCATGGTCGGCTTCCCAGCCGGCTCCAACGAGGTGGTTCTTTTGGCTAGGTGGTGGATCTGGGATTTCTCGGACTGAAAGAACGGTCGTTGGAGGAGAACCCAGCGACAGAGCATTTGGGAAAGAAGCCACTTCAAGCCGAAGAAATCCGAAACCCTCTGAACAACGACAATTAACTTTGCCGGCGTATTGCCTCACCAGAGAATGTTACCGAAATTCTAGCCTTGGTTTCCAACCCCAACCAGGACTAATTCCACCTTCTCGCTCGGTTTCGATGCAGGTTCATCAGACGCGGCGTAGAGCAGTCCCTTGGCCATGACGCCACGCCAGTCCTTCACTCCGCGCTGCAGCGTTCGCAGTTGAGCATCTTCGAACCGGCCCGGATAGACCTCGCGTAATTTTGTCAGCAAATCCTTGGCGTTGGTATCGGGGTCTTTTTGAAGCCACAAAAGCACGTCGCACCAAACGCCTTCGAAGGGATCCTTCCGGGTACGCCAGTGGCGAGGCGAGCGCACTTGGTCCCTGTGGGTGGGCCGGGCTTCCCCCTGTTGCCATAGGTTGGGCAGGGAGGCCAGGAACCGGTCAATGCTCTCATCAAGAGGAACCCCCTGGGGCTGAGGTGAGGACATCGCTGCCATAGCCGACTGTGCCTCCCGTATGGAACGCAACAGCGCCACCGGATCCAGTCCAGCACGGTATTCGCGCAGTTCGTTCTTCACTACGACGCTGGTCTCATCATGCTGCATGAGCCGGTCGCAGGGCGTGCTGGCGGGCTGTAGCGCTTGATGACCCTGGCCCCGTCCCGGATCTTCTCCAGCAGCTTGAAAGAGGGTTGGAAGTAGTTCACGTGCAACCTTACCGCCTGGTACAAGTGGACCATCGTCTGTCCCGCGATCCGGCCCGAGTAGCGGTCATAGCCGGCGAACCGGCGGACTACGGAACCGTTCTTCTGCTCGATCCAGGCCTGGTCGTTCTTGCGGTAAGCCCTGGAGTGGGTGAACTCGATTCCCCGGTCGGCACAGTACCTGATCAGAGTCTGGTTGATAAAGACGCTGTCGTTGTCCGAATCGATCCCGAGGACCGTGAAAGGCAGCTGCCCGGCGATGGCCTCCAGGCCCTCGACCACCAAGGACTGCTCCCTGGCCGGCAGGGGAACTGCCTCCGTCCATCCGGTGTAGATGTCGGTGGCCACCAGGCTGTGGATAAAGGAACCCGAAAGAGTCCCGCCGCAGTGGGCTACCAGGTCGATTTCCAGAAAGCCGGGAGGCGGCCAATTCCAGTCGTTGTAGGCGCGTACCGGGGCCTGGCTCCCCATGTATGGCTGTAAAAGGTGGAGCTAAAGTGGACCACCGGGACGGATCGACTGCCTGACTTGTGGCTGTCGACGTTCAGGGGAAATGTCCGGCTAATTGTTCAGCAGAAATGTCCTTTGCCTGGTCCGTGATGGTATCAGATGCCGGCCGCGGCGGCCGCCGCGTAGGCGGACCCTCGGCGTCGATGTACCTCCTTACCGTGTGCCTGTGAATGCCCAACTCCCTCGCCATGGCGCGAATGGACAGGCCTCTCCGCTTGGCCTGCTGCACTGCCTTCCACCTCTCCCTCTGGAGAAAGGTCGGCTTCCTCGGCGAGGCCGATACAGTCATTTCAACCACGTCATCTTCGTCTATGGCATGGCCTTCGTTCATTGTTGCGGCTATCTCAGCGGTCAGCGGCTCAGAAGTCGTGTCCCGAGGTGCATTCCGGTCCTTGAGACGGTGGGACGAGACGGCGTGAATGGGAGAATCGCTAACGCCGGATCGGAGCGCTCCCGGACTGGGCGGTGCCTCTTGGGAGACGATGATGCGGCCCTCATGTTGCAGCGACAGCCGGCCGTCGAGTCCTTCCAGCACCACCACGACCGCTCCGGCATAGCTGCGGCGCTTCGGATCGGGCAGCAACTGCAGGGTATGTCGATGAAACTTCACGGTATTGTCCCGGGCCACTCTCCTCCGGTGCTTGAAGCACAGGATTTGTCCAAGGCTCAGCTCCGGTCCCACCGGGCGGAAGGCAGGCTCCGGGTATCTGGGCGGAACGCCAAAACGCCGGTTGTACCGGGGCAGGAACTGTTTCAACACCGCTTTGGCCTCCTCCATGGTGGCTGCTCCTGACAGCCGGAGTTCCGTTATGAGCCGGTCCTGGAACGTTCCTGCCGTCCGCTCCACACGCCCCTTTGCCTGGGGAGACAGGGCGAATATCAGTTGTACCCCCAGCTCCTCCATGGCCCGGCCGAACTGGGTGGCCGTGCCGGAGGGCTGGTATTCGGAGCGGTGTTTGAAGGCAGGGTGGCGGTCGGTGTAGAGGGCCAGGGGGAGGCCACGGCGCTGGATCAGGCCCCGCAGCAACAGGAAGTAGCTGCGGCTGTCCTCCTGCTCGCAGAAGAGAGCGTTGACCACGGTGCCGGTGGCATCATCAACGGCGAAGAGCAGCGCGAACTGCGGCCCGTCCTCGCCCAGCCAGCGGTGATGACTGCCGTCCAACTGTGTCAGTATTCCCTCCCGGGGCATGCGCTGACGACGCACCCGGTGCTTGGGTTGGCGTCTTCGTCTTGGACTGTTCAGACCGGCGTTGACCAGGATGCGTCGCAGGGTGGTCCTGCCGATGTCGATGCCCTCGCGTTCGCCGAGCAACTCTGCCAGATGCGAGTGGTTGGCTCCCTGGTAAATCGTGCCGGCCAAGTGAACTACCCTGCTCCTGATCGGCTCGGGAATAGCGTTGGGCGGCTTGCGGCCCCGGAGGCCGTGGGCAAGGGCGGCGGCTCCGTTCTCCCGGTAATCCGCCAGAATGCGCCTGGTGTGCCGAGTGCTGACACCCATCAGCGTAGCCGCCTGATCCAGTGTCATGTGATCAGCCAGCAGGCTGTTCAGAACTTGGAGTCTCGATTGTTCTCTGGGCGTCGAGGTCACATTCTCCATGGGGTGAATGTGACATTTCTGCTGGCCAGTTAGCGAGGACGCTTTCGCTGAACATCAACAACCAGGTGGTACAGTTTTACTCCGCCCCAGTGGCCCAACATGCCTCCGCCATTGACAGGCTCCGGATATCTGTCGGAGAGCCTGGCATCTGCGCCCTGATTGATGCCCTGGGCGTCGGATATAGAGGTGCATTTCCGGCAGTGCTGATCAAACGTTGAGGGGTTGGCCGCCAGAAACCATCGGCAACCGGGTTGGCCCTTCACCGATGCGCTGGACCTGTTGATCAATGAGTAGGACCCTCACTTAGCCAGTTGTCCGATAAGATGGGGCCACCTCACATATCCCCCATATTTGGGACGTGAATCAATCAATTGGCGTAATTCACTCGTTGTTGTACTCATCCTCATAGTAGTCGAACTCTTGGTGCTGGTGGAGGTCAGTTTCTTCTGGGACGGTAAACTGTGGTTCAATTCCAGCGCACTGTAGATGCGCCAGTGTCGGTAAATTGAGACCACATGCTCGACAATAGTAGGATTGAGACAGGATGGTGACGTCCTCCAACAATGCCTCTTCCTCGTAGTACGGCGTTGACCTTCCAATATCTCTTCCCCGAACTAGATTTGGAGAAGAACAGGCAGGGCAATCCACGGCTTTGGAGGTCATAATTTCAAATGACGCTTGAGACCGAATTCGAGCGTCTTCTCGTAGTTGTGCTCTCTCCTCATCCGGCTTAGTGTCAAACACCTTCTTGTGTGCGGCAATTGTTCCTTTAACCGAAGTTTCCAATCCGTCTGCGCTAGCCTTTAACAATTCTCGAGCGGCTTCAGCTTCATCGTCGCCAAAGAGGTCCTCGAGTTCCCGTCCTAGGTGCTGGCAGAGAATCTCCGTTACTTCATAGTAACCTTTGAGCCACTCCTGAAGCTTCATATTCTCGAAGGGAAGGCTGCCGGTGTGCAGTTCGGTGTTCCTCTGAAGACCCAGAAAGTCACAGAAGTTCTGATGTGACAATTCAAAACCTGGGACGAATCGCACGCAGCGTGAATACACAGCATGAATAGGCAGTGTTCTTGGGGTTCCCGGTGACTCAAGACCCAATCCGAAGAAGATGTTGTTCTCATGCCTTAGGTCTGCGTTCAAAACCGGGTTAATCTTGGACAACGCCGCACGAGATATGAACTCTAGGGCCAGAGTCATCCAGAACGGGTATAGTGAGCCTTCTCGCCCCGCATCCAATCCTCGCTGAACGTACAGCCTGCCTTTGAGCCAGAGTTCTTCTTCTGACCACATGGAATTACCGACACTATGTAACAACGTAAATCCTCTCAAGCTGCCTGTCAGGATCAGGGATAGATGAACCTGCTCGTGCATGAAGCATCCGGCGGTTGTCGAAAATCAGACATTGACCTACCTCCCAACAGACCTCTTGTTGGTTGGCATCATCTAGTCGTCTCCGCAGGGTGTCGAGCACTAGATTAGCATTACTGAACGCGGGATTCATGCAAGCCGAGTCGTACCGAAACAAAAGCCCTCTACGTCCCCTCTGGATTGGTGGGGCGAGGAAACTTCTCGAACTGTTCTTGACCACCATCAGACTCAGTGCCAACGCTTTAACCTCATCGTTTTCTAAGCCCAAGTCCCACCCATCAATCAGCAAAGTTCCTCGGTTACCTCCACCTGGGTTTACACACTTGAGAACTACCAAATCGACGGGATTTTTCCAGTGTGCTGTATCGGTATGGAAGGGGAAAGCCTTCTCGCCATGTATAGCGGAGAACGTTCCGCTTCGAGCGTACTCTCGAGTTTGTGGAGTTAAAAGATCAGTATGCAGCCGGTCTTGAACAGAAGGAACCGAATGCCCCAACTGGGCTGCTAAAGAAGTGAGTGACCTATCTTCCGACCCATTAAATAAGTGATAGCCAACCTCCTGAACGTCCCTATACAAACGCGACAAGGAAACTTCTGGCATGGTTCTGGCACCTAAGTCCCTGCGGATTGGGAAGTGGTACTTACCAGACTCCCAAAACAGCGGAGTTTTGCAATTCCCTCATAACGGGTGGACCCTCCGGGAAGGTTCGCCGATGTTGGGGGCAGCGTGGGTCGGTTGATTTCGAGTAAGCCACACCCCTGGAACACGGCCGCACAGGGGAGAGCGCATCGATTGTTGTAATACAAGCCTATCATAGTCGGGTGGGTGGTCAACCACATTCAGGCCAGGGATTTGGTGGAGTGCTGTACGAAGTCTGGCCCTTGCGTTCCATAAACGGGGGGTATGCAACATGCGTAAAACCCTGTCATTTCCGTGTTGAGGGAGGCGTTGCATTAACGTAAACTCCGGGGGATGACACAAATCTACGGATACATCCGCACCAGCCGCCGCCTCCAGGAGGGCGCCCCCTGGATGGACCCCGAATCCCAGGAGCTTCAGCTCCGGAGGGCTGGTGTCCCCTGGGAGAACCTGTTCCGCGACATCGGCGTCTCGGGCTCCACCGGCACCCAGGAGCGCCGCGGATGGCACCGTCTGGACAACCGCCTGGCCGGCGGCGATACCCTGGTGGTGGTGGCCATCGACCGCATCGGTCGAACCTGGCAGGACACCGTCAGGTCCATCTGCGCTCTCCGGGACCGCGGGGTGAAGATTCGTTCCTTGGCAGAGACGGAAGCTCAGTGGACCCGCTACCAGGAGGCCGATGAGGGGAGCCCCGAGAGTTTTTTCGGGCAGATCCTGACCATGTTCGCCACCTGGGTAGCGGACCAGGAGCTGGAGTCCATCAAGCGCCGTACCCGGGATGGTCTGGAGAGGGCCCGCCAGCAGGGGAAGGCCCTGGGACCTCCCCGTAAGGTCGGTCCAGGTCAGTTGGCGGCGATGCGGCGGATGCGGGAAGGAGGCGCCAGCCTCCAGATGATCGCCGGCGACTTCGAGTGCTAACCCAGCACCGTGATGCGGGCGCTGCGGCGGGAAGGGGTGGCGCCATGACCACGGATGTGCCCCAGCCGACACCTCACTGCCTACCGGCGGGACTGCTGCTAGCCCGACAAGTCATCGGCCGGATTTGAGAAGAGGCCCTGTTACAACGAGGAGATGAAAACGATGGATCAGTTGACTCTGACGCTGCACAAGACCAAGGACACGAAGAACAAGGTCGTGTACGGGACCAAGGACGGCGCTGTCATCCAGAGTGTCTAAATCGACAAGGACGCTCTGGGCGACGTTCCACCAGCCACGCTTCAGGTGGTCATATCCCCGCAGTAAGCCCGGGCAGCCTCCTTGACTGGGGAACCACGCTGGGGCGTCGTACCGGTGTAACCGAGGTAAAGCGGGCCGCTGGAGCCACAGGATGAGAAACGACTGCTCAACCTCCGGGGGAATCTGTCTCGCCTCAGCCTGCTGATCGTCGACGAACTGAGTTTGGTTCCACTTTCCAGGACTGGAGCAGAACTGCTCTTCGAGGTCTTCAGCCAGCGCTACGAGCGGGGCTCAATCCTGGTGACCACCAACTTGCCCTTCGACGAATGGACCGAGGTCTTCGGATCGGAGAGGCTGACCGGAGCGTTGCTGGACCGCCTCACCCACCACGTCCACATCCTGGGCGATAGCTACCTGATTAACGACAATTAACTTTGCCGGCGCATTGCCTCACCCAAACCGTTACTCTACGAAAGTGGTTGCCTCAAATAAAATGTTACCGAAAACTCGGGAGGCGGCCACATGGGCGGAGGCGTCAGCAGGATGGCGAAGCAGGAAATTGTGGCGACGATCAGGGACCGATACCAACAGTCTTCAAAGAAGGAGAAAAGCCGGATTCTCGACGAGTTCATCGCAGTGACCGGCCACCACCGCAAGCATGGCATCAGGTTGCTGGCGCAAACCGGCTACGACCCAGGGAAATCACCGGTAGTGACGGGCCGACGGATCTATGACGAGGCCGTCCGCGAGACGGTGATCGTGATTTGGGAGGCTGCCGACCGGATCTGCGGCAAACGGCTGAAGGCGGCGCTGCCCAACTTGGTGGAGTCCATGGAGCGACATGGGCATCTGGATCTGGATCACCAGGTGCGCCGGCGACTGCTGGCGGCCAGCGCGTCCACCCTGGACCGTCTGCTCCAACCCATCAGAGCCACTGCGGGCAGCCGCCGGAAACGCCGGAAGCGGCCGTCGACGGGAGGCCAGGTACCGGTGCGTACCTTCGCAGACTGGAACAAGCCACCGCCGGGGTTCCTGGAGATTGACTTCGTGGTGCACTGTGGCGGGCCGCTATCGGGGTCCTTCATCCACAGCCTGGTGGCAACCGACGTCTGCACCGGTTGGACCGAAGCCGTACCGCTGCTGGCCCGCGAGCAGTCCCTGGTAGTGGAAGGGCTGGAAGCCATCGGGCGGCTACTACCTTTCCCCATAAGAGGCATTGACTCGGACAACGACAGCGCCTTCATCAACGAGACGCTGATACGTTGGTGCAACAAACGGGGGATCGAGTTCACTCGCTCCCGAGCGTACCGTAAGAACGACCAGGCTTGGATTGAGCAGAAGAACGGAGCTGTCGTGCGCCGCTTCGTCGGCTATGACCGCTACTCCGGCCCGGTGGCTGGCCAAACTATGGCCCATCTGTATGGTGCGGTGCGCCTGTATGTGAACTACTTCCAGCCCTCGTTCAAGCTGGTGGAAAAGACCCGGGACGGCGCCAGCGTGGTCAAGCGCTACAGCCCGCCGGCCACGCCCTGCGACCGGCTGATGCAGCACGACACGGTCAGTGCCAAGTTGATGGCAAAGCTGAGGGAATTTCGGACCGGACTGGACCCAGTGGCATTGCTGCACACCATCAGGGAAGCTCAATCGGCGCTGGTGGCTGTCACCTCTCCGGACTTCAGTGAGACTCCCCACGGGGAGAGCCTGGACCGGTTCCTCGCTGGGCTACCCAGTCTGTGGCGTCAGGGTGAGGCGCGCCCTACTCATACGGCGAGGGTACGCGCTCCACGCCATTGGCGAACTCGAGAGGATCCCTTCGAGGGAGTATGGTGCGACGTGCTGCTCTGGTTGCAGGACGACCCGGACGCTACCGCCAAGGCGTTGCTGGAACGACTCCAGTCCAACTACCCCGACCGCTTCACCGACGCCCAACTACGCACACTGCAGCGTAGAGTGCAGCAATGGCGCGGCATCATGGCTAAAAAGCTGGTCTACGCTGCGGCCGGTGAACCCAGGCTGGAGATCCATGAAATACCGGAATTAGCGCTGGTTGGAGCGGACCCCAGGTGCTAAAGTTTCGGTAACATTTCTCAGTGAGGCAACACGCCGGCAGAAGTAGTTGACGTTGAACACCGGGACTCGCCCGTCTAATTCGGTATGGTCCAGAAGGTAGAAATAGACTTTGTGGGTCGTCTTATATTCAGGCGGTGTCGGCATAATATTTTCAACCCTCAGGTTATGAAAATCGGGCACCACGGGCTTTGTGTCAAGGGCGTCGACAAAACATGCCGGTGGGGCGGAGCAAAAGTGTACCACCAGAGGTCATTGGCCAGCGTAAATGTCCGCGTCAATTGTTCGGGAGAAGTGTCCCAGAAACAGGCTGGCAGCAGGCTGGGCGGGTGAGTGAGGACGGCTTCTGGCGCGACTTATGAGTTGTCCAAGTCGTCCGGAGCTTGACCCGGGGAGTTATCCTTGCTGCGCTTGAGCCGGTAGCTCTCGCCGTTCATCTCCAGGATGTGGACGTGGTGGGTGAGGCGGTCCATCAGCGTTCCGGTGAGGCGTTCCGAGCCGAAGACCTCGGTCTGTCGATGGTCTACGATTCGGTCAGTAGCTAACTGGTCAGCGAAAATGTCAGTCCGATGAAGGACTTGATATTGAACCAGCTAGAACAGACGAGACTCCACGTGCTCAACTCAGTACTCGAACACCGGCTACCGGTAGCCCAGGCCGCCGAGATCCTGGGGGTGAGTGAACGCCATGCCTGGCGACTTCTGGCGGCCTATCGGAGGGAAGGCGCCGCCGCACTTGCCCATGGGAACCGCGGCCGTAAGCCACGCAACGCCGTGTCTGATGACGAGGCCAACTCGGTGGTGCAACTGGCCAGCACCACCTACGCCGACGCCAACCACACCCACCTCACCGAGTTGCTCAGAGATCGGGAAGGCATCGACCTGGCCCGGCCCACCGTACGCCGCATCCTGACGCGGGCGGGCATCCCCAGCCCGCGCCACCGGCGTCCGCCCAAGCACCGGGTGCGAAGGCAACGGATGCCCCAGGTGATTGACGACAATAAGGGATGCTGGTGCAGATCGACGGCAGTTTCCACCGGTGGCTGGGCGATGACGGTCCCCAATTCACCCTGCTCCTGGCGGTGGACGACGCCACCAGCGCCGTGGTCAACGCGGTGTTTGGTCCCGCGGAGGACACCCGCGGCTACTTCACACTGATGCAGGAACTGATCGAACGCTGGGGTCGGCCCATCGCGCTCTACGGCGACCGCCACGGCGTGTTCAAGTTTTCCGGCAAGCTCAGGCACATCCAGCCGCCGGTGGAGGCCACCCACTTCAGCAAAGCCATTGCCGAACTCGGCATCCAGCAGATCTTCGCTCGCTCTCCCCAGGCCAACGAGTCTGTCTCAGAAGTCGAAGCTGCTCACGATAATCGGAGCAAACGGGGATTATCTGCACGGATTATCGTGCCTAATAGTTTATTGACTTAACCGTAACCTTTCGAGAGTACGATATTCGTCAGATAAATTACTTCTGGACAAGCTCCAAGGGCCGTGTGGAACGTGCCGCCGGAACCTTCCAGGACCGGCTGGTGACGGAACTCCGTCTGGCTGACGCCATGACCATCGACCAAGCCAACGCCGTGCTGCGGGACTTCCTGCCCCGCTACAACACCCAGTTTGCCGTCCCTGCCGAACTTGCCGACCCCGCCTACCGTCCGTGGTGCTCGCAGCGCCCTTTGGATGAGATCCTTAGCTTCAAGCACACCCGCAAAGTGGCTCGGGACAACACGGTCAAGTACCAGTGGCGCACCCTGAAGCTGCTACCCGGCAAAGAGCGTCCCAGCTATGCCGGCACCCAGGTGGAAGTCCTGGAACACACCGACGGCCGGCTCCAGGTCCGCCACGAGGGTGAGATCATCCCCAGCCAGTCGGCGCCGCCTCGACCCGGTGCCCTGCGCGCCTCCCACCGCGCTCTGGCTCCCACTCCAGAAATCGGCCGCATCGTGAAACGCCTGGGAAACCATCGCATAAGCCAACCCCAGTTCCGGGAGCTGGCCAACTTGGAGCCCGCCCCCGTCTTCGATGATCCGCCCGTCGAGAACCATCACTGTGAACCCCCGACCCGCCGGGAACTCACCCCGCGCCAACTGCCCCTCTGGAAGGCGGTTCAGCAGGCCAAAGCCCAGGGCCTCTCTCTGCGCGCCATCTCACGTCAACTCGGCGTACAGCGCAACACGGTCCGCAAGTACGCCCGCTCCCCGACCCAGCCGACCAATCGACCCATCAACCGTGGCGCCGGCCGATCACATCAACCAGCCACCAACCGCTCGGACTGACAAATTCCCTTTCCATTTAAACTGACGGAATCGCTGGACAACGACACCCCAGTGGCCCAACATGCCTCCGCCATTGACATCCGGGCATACGGTCCGCTTCATTCACGCCGACAACTTCTTCCGGGCCATGGCCCAGGCCAGGGCGGACAACTCGGTGGACCGGGCCTTCAGAGCATGTCTCAGAAGTCCAAGGCTACAACGACATTCGGATTATGGGTGCCATTCAAGACAGAATTATGTTGTCTACTAGCAATCGTCCGTAAATGGATGCTGTCTTAATAGCGACATTCGTACTGCCAAATGCTTCTGATACAAGCTCTTCAGGTCCTTCCTCACTCCTGACCTGCTGATCCTTGATGACCTGGGGCTCCACCGGCTCACCGCCCAGCAGTCGGCAGACCTCTACGAGCTGATCCTCAACCGCCACCGGGCCTCCAGCTTCATCATCACCAGCAACCGGGCCGTGGAGGAGTGGCTGAGCCTCTTTGAGGACCCCATACTGGGCAACAGCAAGCCTATGCCCGTCGTCCGGGCCGTGCAAATCCGACTAACTCACTTATGGCCACGGGGGTGTAAGCTCACGGCGAGCCGTGTCGTTTGGACCGAGGCCGATCAGTGATTGGTGCGTATTGCCCGAGCAACAGCATGGCCCGGAAGTCTTGCGACTGCATTGTTGGTGACGCCCCGCAGGAGGATCCCGTTCGGGAGATTGTGAATCGAAGTGACTTCCTCCGGCGATGCGGCTACTCGCCGCCCCAGAGGTGAATGATGAGAAGCAACAAGCAGACGGTCAAGGAGTCTGGTAAGAAAAGGGCCAGGAAGCCGCAGCTATCAGAGGAACTGTCGCGGGTCAACCTGAACACCGCAGGCATCGACGTGGGCGCCAGCAGCCACTTTGTTGCGGTGCCCGCAGACCGTGCCTACCCGCAAGTACGCGAGTTTGCCGCCTACACTGCTGACCTGTACCGCCTTGTCGACTGGCTGGCCGACTGTGAAATCGAGGCCGTGGTGATGGAGTCGACGGGAGTTTATTGGATACCGCTGTTCGAGGTCCTGGAAGACCGGGGACTTGCTGTGATGCTGGTGGATCCCCGACGCATCAAGAACGTGCCGGGCCGCAAGACCGACGTGCTGGACTGCCAGTGGCTGCAACAGTTGCACACCTATGGACTGCTGTCGGCAGCCTTCCGCCCTGAGGGGGAAGTCCGGCGTCTAAGAAGCTATCTGCGGCAGCGGGCCATGCTGGTCCGCTACGCCTCCCACCATATTCAGCACATGCAGAAGGCCCTCAGCCAGATGAACGTGAAGTTGCAACACGTCATTAGCGACGTCACCGGCAAGACCGGCCTGGCGATCATCGACGACATCGTCAGGGGTGAGCGGGATGCACACAAGCTGGCCCAGCACCGCGACCCCAAGATCAGGGCCGACCAGGAGGCCATACCGAGATCGCTCCAGGGGCACTCTTCGAACTTGCCCAGGCACCGGAGCTTTACCGTGTTTATCAAGGCAAGATCGCCGAGTGCGACGGGAAGATCCAAGCTGCCCTGGAACAGTTCGGACATGTCGCTGAGGGGGCGCCTCCCGACAAGGCTGGCCGAATTAAGAAGCAGAAGAATGCCCCAGCCTTTGACGTCCGTTCTCATCTGTACCGGATTACTGGGGTGGACCTCACCAGGATCGACGGAGTGGACGCTTACACTGCGCTCAAGGTGATCAGCGAGATCGGAACGGACATGAGCAAGTGGCCCAGTGCCGGACACTTCGCATCATGGCTGGGCCTGAGTCCCGCCAACCGCGTTACTGGGGGCAGGATCGTGAGCTCAAGAACCAAACGCAACACCAGTCGGGCCGCAGCGGCATTGCGGCTCGCGGCCGGCGCGCTGCACCATTCAGACAGTGCCCTGGGGGCCTTTTATCGCCGTAAACGGGCACAACTGGGGTCCCCCAAGGCCATAACCGCGGTAGCCCACAAGCTGGCCAGGATCATCTACTCCATGCTCCGGCATGGACAAAACTACGTGGACCAGGGTGCGGAATATTACGAGAATCAGTACCGCCAAAGGGCCTTCCGGGCTGCCCAGCGGCGGGCGGCTCAGCTGGTGTACGACCTGATTCCCTCATCCAGCCCACAGGACCTGACCGCAGCGATGCTTTCATCTGAGAGACTTGCAAAACGCATCAGCATCAAAAAATGAATGCGCGTTGTGACGGATTGCGCAATCCGTCATTCTAAAAGCAACCGCTATGGGAGAGCCTCCCAAATAGAGATAGTTTTCTGAGTAGGGGACGGCAAAATGGAACGGTACCTCAGACCGGTGGCCCTAATTCTCGCGCTCACGGCGGTCGCTTTCCTGATAGTGGTGGCCACCTCTGGAATCGCCAACTCCCAGACGGCCAATGGCGCATACGATGTTGACAACGACGGCCTCATCGAAGTCTCCAACCTGGAGCAGTTGAACGCCATCCGCTACGACCTCGACGGGGACGGTCGACCGGCCGGCGCCCCCGGCATCAAAGAATACGCCGAAGCGTTCCCAACCGTCTCGGATAAAGCGGTCTGCAAGCGCAACTGCCAGGGCTATGAACTGGCCCGCTCGCTGGACTTCGATAATGCCGACAGCTACGCCTCTGGGACAGTCAACACCCGGTGGACGACCGGCAATGGGTGGCTGCCTGTCGGGTATGCCGAAAATCAATTCCGCGCCATTTTCGACGGCACCGGACACACCATCAGCAATCTGTATATCCACCGCACTTCAGAATTAACAGACCCGGGCTCCGTCGGCCTTTTCGGCCAAATTAGCGAACCCAGTATTATTCGTAAAATAGGCTTGGTTGATGTCGATGTCACTGGGGTTACCTTTGTAGGAGGGCTGGTCGGAGGGAACGGGGGCTTCATCAGAACCAGCTACGTCACCGGCACCGTCTCTGGTTCCTTTGCGGTCGGCGGGCTGGTCGGAATAAGCTGGGACCCCATCAGAGCCAGCTACGCCACTGCTACCATCGCGGGCTATTTGGCCGGGGGACTGGTCGGGCTGAACTACTCCCACATCAGCGTCAGCTACGCCACTGGCCACGTCTCCGGCGATGAATCACTCGGAGGGCTGGTAGGAAAAAACTCTGGCAGGGCCAGCATCAGTGTCAGCTACGCCACCGGCAAGGTGTCGGACGGGGTTGATGTCGGCGGGCTGGTCGGCGAGAATGGCGCCACCGTCAGCGATAGCTTATGGGACACGCGAACCTCCGGCCGGAATACCGGGGTCGGCGATGGAGACCCATCGGGTGTAGTCGCCAAGACTACTGCCGAGTTACAGGTGCCCACCGGTTACACTGGCATATACAGCAGCTGGACATTCGATCTGGACAACGCTGACCGCGACTTCGACCCTACAACCGGAAGGGACGACCTCTGGGACTTCGGCACGTCCGGCCAGTATCCGGTCCTAATAGTTGACTTCGACGGTGACGGCGAGGCAACCTGGTGGGAGTTTGGCAAACAGATCGGTAACCGCCGAACCCCGACGCCCATACCCACGCCTGAGCCGACTCCTACCCCGACGCCAACTCCCACCCCTGAGCCGACTCCTACCCCGACGCCAACTCCCACCCCTGAGCCGACTCCTACCCCGACGCCAACACCCATCCCTGAGCCGACTCCTACCCCGACGCCAACGCCCATCCCTGAGCCGACTCCTACCCCGACGCCAACACCCATCCCTGAGCCGACTCCTACCCCGACGCCAACACCCACCCCTGAGCCGACTCCTACCCCGACGCCAACACCCACCCCTGTGCCGACTCCTACCCCGACGCTAACACCCACCCCTGTGCCGACGCGAATTCCGGCTCCAACTACCACACCGATAGCTGTACTTACAGAGACACCGGCGCCAACCCCCACGTCCGCGCCCCCGCCAACACAAGCGGCCGCTCCGCCTGCAAACACTCCCACGCCAACTGAACCTGCAAGTCCGATAGCCGCAACAGCGGAGCCGGAACCCACGCGTGCTGCGCAGTCTGGCGGCGGTGGGTGTAATTCCCCCGAGGGACCTATTCCGATGGGCGCGGCAGCTATCAATCTGCTGCTGCTGATGGCTCCCCTAGCTATGTTAGGAGGACTGAAATACCGCTCGCGGCGGCAGCGGGACGGTGACGACACTGCAGAGTCGAGCCAGTCTCAGAGAGATTGAGCATCGAAGTGTTTCCGCTAGGATCGTTGGACGGATCCTGGCGGAATCGGTCAGGTACTACCGGATTGGTCTGGGTGAGAGGATTGTTCTCGGAAACGCGGTAACGGTCGGAGAACGGGGCTAGGAGTCTGTCTGAGGATTACCGGTTAGGCCCGACTAACTCTGGTTGAGGCGTGGTCACTGTTGATTTGTTGGTGGTCTACGATTCGGTCACCTGCTAACTGATCAGCGACTATGTCATCCCTATGAGGGATGTAAAGTTGAATCAGCAAGAACAGGCCAGGATTCAAGTGCTCAACAGCGTTCTGGAATACCAGCTTTCCATCGCCCAGGCCGCCGAGATCATGGGAGTGAGTGAACGTCACACCAAGCGTCTCCTCGCCGGTTACCGCAAGGACGGTGCTGCCGCGCTAGCCCACGGGAACCGGGGCCGACAGCCCCACAACGCCGTCCCCGAGACGGCCGCTGCTGCCGTGGTGAAGCTGGCCAGCAACGGCTAGTCCGCTGGCGCCAACCACAGCCACTTCACCGAGCTGCTGCGGGAACGCGAGGGCATCGACCTGAGCCGTCCCACGGACCGAGGATATAATAAGCAAGCCAGCCGCGCACCCTGGGAGGAGGACACGCCATGACCCGGACAGTCTATATCTTATCCAAGTCCAGCATGGACGCCGTATCCGCCATGACCCCAGATTGGAACCAGTTGTCCGCCATGGTAGAAAACGGAACCCTCCTGGCCCCGAAGAACATGGCAACCGTCCTGGCGGAGCAGAACACCCCGGCATCATCCTGGGTGGACAAGTTTCCCCAGGCCTTCGTTGAACCCTGGCCCCAAACTGAGGAAATAGAACTGATACTGCGTTCTGAACATCCCAAAGCGGCCGCCAAAGAGGATGAAGACCGCACCCTCAACATCGAAGCGGTGGCCATGGCACTGGCGATGAGCGCACAGCCCGACAACGCCACCGTGACCTTCAGCCCAGTAGTGGCGGGCGATGCCCGCGCCGAAGACTCTATATACGAAATCGTGGACGGCCCTAAGGAAAGGATCCCGGCCGTCACGCCCGTGGAACTCCTCTACGAGAACGGAATCCGGTTCACCCCGCCAGCGGGCAGCTTCATCGGCCTGAGAGCCATCCTGAAGGACTTCTACATCCCGGAAACCGACCTGTACGGGGACCCGGTTTAGCGGATGGTCTACGTCATAGACGCCAACGTCGTCATAATTTATGTGACAGGGGGGAGGAATATCTCGACAAGATGCCGGGCCCTGCTGGACAATCCAAATCCTGCGGATCCATACATCCTGGCACCCCTGACCTACTTGGGAATCTGGGAAACCTTCATCAAGAACCCTGCCCGGCAAAACGTGGCGACATTCCAGTCGGCTACGAGTTTCATTGCGGTAGACGACTACGCAACGCCCCCGGTCGACGCCCAACTTATCAGCATCCTGAACAGCTCGGAAATAACCCAGCACCGTCAGCGGATTCCAAGCTGGAAGGACTCAAGAGACTGGCTCGTGCTGGCGGAGGCGATCAGAAACGGCAACAGGAACGTGGCTGGACACTACGACGGGGTAGCGGTCCTCTCCACTGACGGAAACATCAAGGACCAGAGCTACGTTGCCGTCATAGACTAAGAAGAAGCAGGATACCAACCCACCAGCGGGGGAGCTCCGGCTCATCGGATGAACAGTGAGTCAGAGAGGAGACGTTCCCTCACGGCAGGACCTAGACTCAGATGCCCATACCGCTCCATGGACTCCACCAGGTTGGGCAGCGCCGCCTTCAGCCGTTTGCCGCAGATCCGGTCGGCAGCCTCCCAGACCACGATCACCGCCTCGCGGACGGCCTCGTCGTAGATGCGTCGGTTCTTCACAACCGGTGATTTCCCTGCGTCGTAGCCGGTTGGCGCCAGCAACCTGATGCCATACTTGCGGTGGTGGCCGGTTATCGCAGTGAATTCGTCCAGTATCCTCCCTTTGTCCTTCTTGGAAGATTGCCGGTATCGGTCCCGGATCGTTGCCACAAGTTCCTGCTTCGCCATCTTGCTGACGCCTCCCCCCAAGTGGCCGCCTCCCGAGTTTTCGGTAACATTTTAGTTGAGGCAACCAGTCTCGTAGAGTAACGATTTGGGTGAGGCAATGCGATCAACCTGGCCCGCTCCAAACAGTTTTACATGGAAGTTCTGGGCATGACGGTTAACCACGAAGACCCCATCCATTCCTTTCTCTGGTGCGGTGATGGGCAGATGGTGCCCTTGTTTCAGGTCCCCGAAGGCACGAGCATCGATCCGCGCAACGACATGCACCACTTGGCAGGCATTATAGCCAGACACGCTGGTAATATATAAGTATGCTCCCCTGGTGGCCTCAGCTAAGCAAACAACGCATCGAACGGATCAAGGCGCGGCTTGCTCGCAGCCCCTTTGCCCGGAATCGTCTGGTTATCCTGATGTGGCGAGTCGGTCAGGAGATGGGAACCGATGACGCCACCCATCTGGCGGCCGGAGTGGCGTACTACGCTATCTTCTCCCTGTTCCCCTTACTCCTCGGGCTGCTGTTTATAGTGGGGTTAGTAGTGACCTCGGAGGGCGTACAACAAGACTTCGTGGGCTTCGTAACCGACAACCTGCCCGGTTCGGAGCAATTCGTAGAGGATACGCTGGACGGAGTGATCCGGTTTCGGGGAGTTCTTGGGGTAGGCGCGATAGTTGGTCTACTCTGGTCGGCCAGCGCCGTCTTCGGGGCGATAAGCCGGGCGGTGAACCGGGCCTGGGATGTCCACCAGGACCGCCCCTTCTACATCGCCAAGCCACGGCAAATTGGAATGGCCCTGATCGTGGGGGTTTTGTTCCTCATTTCTACCTCGGCTACCTCCGCCATCGAACTACTTACCTATCCAGACTCGGGTATTCCAGGACAGCAGGTTTTCCTGGGACTAGCATTTCGAGCAGTCTCCTGGCTCATGATCCTGTCCATTTTCCTGCTGATGTACCGGTTTATACCCAACTGCAAGACCTACTGGCGGTATATTTGGCCGGGGGCGGTAGTAGCCGCGGTACTGCTGGAGACGGGCAAGAGCCTCTTTCTGTGGTATCTGAATAACCTCGCTAGCTACAATCAGTTCGGGACACTGGCTTCGGTGATGATCTTGCTGTTATGGATTTACATGTCGTCCTTGATAGTCATCCTGGGGGCCGAGATCAGTTCCGAATATGGCCGGATGCAGCGCGGTGTGGAACGGGGAGTCCTGCTGCATCCCCGGAGAGAAGGTGAGGACGAGAAACCTCCTGATGGGGACGACCTTGTTTATACCTCACCGGAATCCCTTGGGGGGTTGAGAGAGCCCGATACTCACTGCCGCTGGCCTTAACCGCCTTCGGTCAGGGCCTGAAGGGGTTGGATAAGGTGACCCATGTGGCCCGACTAGAGTTCCAGAGGCGAGGATAGGGTCGTAGCTGTGGCGGGCCCCGACTCTGGGTCTGACAAATACCGCTACTGATCCGACCTTCCACATTAAACCTGCTTGCCTTTCGTGAGGGACTTGTTACAGGTTTCGGCCAGGCGTCCAAAGGCGGAACAGTTGAACCACTCGGTCTCTTCCCGCTGCTCCCCGGAACTGGTCGTGTACTTACGGCTAGTACTCAGTCAACTTGGTTTTGGGATTTGTTTAAGAAAGGGGCCAATTGAGCTATCTTGCCTGGTGGGAAGTGCTGATGGCGGGGGTGGCAATGATGGTCAGGGACAAATACGCGGTGCGGCTGGCACAGGAACAACGGGAAGAGCTCCAGCGACCGATCCGGGTTGGCAAAAACTCAGCCCGAGTGACCGCTAGAGCGCGGATTCTCCTAAACCCGAATCCACCGAAGGGATGCGGCCCTGGCGTTGACACGAGGGATGATGGGTAAGGGAAGGAGAACTGGCCCAACTTCTCGCCGCCCTTGACACCCTCCCTTGCCCCTATCGCCAGTTCCGCTGCTGCATAGTCATCCCCTCGGTGGATTTGGGTTTAGCCTCACCGCTGTCCTGATGATGGGGTCCACTTGACAGGTGAAGGCAAAATGTCCTAGTCTCGCCACGGCTTGAGAAGTATTAGTAGTATACGTTCGCCTAGGCCGTTGGCCTATCGACCGCATAACCCACAAGGTACAACAAAGGAGAAAATTATGGCTTTAGATATTCATATAGAACAGTTTGTAGATGCCGCAAGTAGAGACGATGTGCCAACAATGGAAAAGATGACTGCAGAGGGGTTTGACCCGAAAAAAACAGCCGATTATGACGGCAGAACAGCGTTACATTTAGCCGCTGCAGAAGGGCACCTAGATGCAGTGAAATGGTTGATAGAAGTTGCCCAAGTACCCTTGAACGAAACAGCTCGATGGAACGGTACCGCATTAACGGACGCCATCAGACATGACCACAAAGAGGTGATCCAATACCTGGCATCAAAGGGGTTTACGTCTCGACCTTTGTGTCCTTTTGATACGGAGTCACATGAAGACGCCGCCAGTAAGTACCGCGATAACACCAATCTCGAAACCGTGGTGGCAGCAAGTCTAGGTGACGTCGCAAGATTAAAGGAACTCGTCAATGCAGGCACCGCACAAGCTAATGGTGGTGATTACGATTCAAGGACTCCGATTCACCTTGCCGCATCTACAGGTAACCTTGAAGCAGTAAAATTCCTCGTTGAAGTAGCCGGCGTAGATGTCAATCCGATCGATCGTTTCGGTGGCACACCATTGACCGATGCCATTCGGCATGATTTCAAGGATATTAAAGAGTATTTGCTCAGTAAGGGAGGTAAGTCTCGCGAAGTCTACGATGACGAGATACCACCCAAAGCCCACTGGTCGTATTAGCAGTCGGCAATCTATTAGGATGATTGATTCCCTCGTAACAAGGGTCTTTCGGGTTGGTTCTGCGGCGTGAGGGATTTGGTTGTTCCGGTCGGGGCTTGTGTTGTGGCCGATGAGGTCGTTGTGGTGCGCCATACCCCGTCCGGGTAGGCATCAGCGGGCTCGCAACGGCTCCTGTAGCTTCATGCAGTGGGGGGAGCGGTCGCCAGGACAGCCGGTGGGACCAACATCTCGTCCAACCGTGCCCGGACCATTCGCTTGACGTTACACGCCAGGGCCTTAGAGGGTGTCTAAAAAGGTAAAGCTTGCATAGTGGTACGAAGGCGAGGAAGGGGCTGGCTGGCGTAATCTGGGGGCATGAGCCGACCAACTTACCCCACCGACCTGAACCACCGGGAGTGGCAATTGCTGGAACCGTTGCTGCCTCCGCCCAAACCCGGCGGACGTCCCGTCAAGTATCCGCGCCGGGAGGTGGTCAACGCCATCCGTTATGTGCTGCGCACCGGATGTTCTTGGAGGATGCTCCCTCATGACCTGCCACCCTGGCGCACCGCCTTCCATTACTTCCGTACTTGGCGCCGGGACGGAACCTGGCAGCGAGCGCATGACACCTTGCGATCCCGGACCCGTCAGTCCGAGGGCCGCCGGGTCAGCCCCAGCGCAGCGATCATCGACAGCCAATCGGTAAAGACTGCGGAAAAGGGGGGCCAAAAGGTTACGATGCAGGCAAGAAGGTAAAGGGGGGCAAACGTCACATAGTGGTCGATACCCTGGGGCTGTTGTTGGCAGTGGCGGTGCATCCGGCCAACATTCAGGACCGGGACGGCGCCAAGCTGGTGTTGAAGGGCATGGTGGGGCAATATCCCCGGTTAAAGGTAATTTGGGCCGACGGTGCCTATGGCGGCAAGCTGGTGCAGTGGGCCGAAGAAATGGGTGGCTGGAGTCTGGAGTTGGTGCGCCGACCCCCGCAGCAACGTAGCTTCCAAATACTGCCTCGGCGCTGGATAGTGGAGCGCACCTTCGGCTGGCTGAACCTGCAACGGCGTTTGAGCAAGGACTATGAGGGGTTGTGTGAAACTACCGCAGCATGGATTCACACCGCGATGACCGGATTGATGCTGCGCCGCTTGAAACGCAACTCGCCTTTTTAGACACCCTCTTAAGGTAGACGGCGAGCCGGACCGTCTCACCTCCACGTACCCGTAGGTGGCCAAGACCATGGCGCCGTCTGGAGGCCGACCATCGCCGCCACGCCGAGATCGAGAATGCCATCCGAGACCTCAAGTACGGCGTCGGACTGAACCATCTTCCCTCGGGCCGCTTCGCCGCCAACGCCGCCTGGCTGGCGGTCCAGGTGATAGCTCATAACCTCGCCCGCTGGGCAGCGCGCATCGGCCTCGGTGAGCAGATCGTGACCACCAAGACCCTCAGGCGGCGGTTCTTCGCCCTGGCCGGACGGCTCACCCGCTCGGCGCGCCGCCTCACCCTGCATCTTCCCCAGCGCTGGCCCTGGGAAGCCCAGTTCAGTCGCGCCCTGGCCCGGCTGCGTGCCATTCCCCTTCCCACCTGACGGCGCCGTCGATGCCCGGCCCGCCCTCCGGGCAACCCAATGGCTGTCCCACAGACTCGCGCCAGCCCAGTCCACGAGTGCCACCTCTTGCATACCGGCTTGCCGATTTCGCCTGCCGCCGCCACTGCGGACCGCCACCTTTCCACTGGCGTGGCCACCGCCCACCACCCTCAACCCCATCTATCGGAATCAGGACAGGCCAGTTCTCCTTTCCTTACCCATCATCCCTCGTGTCAACGCCAGGGCCGCATCCCTTCGGTGGATTCGGGGTAAGGAACTTGACCATCGCCGAGGAGTTGCCATACTTGGAGAGAGAACACACCTCTCCGAGACCAAGCGAGCCAATTTTAGAAGTAGAGACTATCAAGGTCCCAAAACCGTCAAGCTAGAAACCGGAGTCGAGGAGTGCTTTGCATGAGAGTGTATTGGCGAAAGGTAAAAAGGGGAGAGAACCTGATTCTCAGTGACGAAAACGACGGCCATGAAGAGGAGCTTGGAGGGTTCCGAGACACCAAACGGGGCATCGACGCGTCGGCGAAGACTTTTAGCTACGACCCGAGCCGCTCCCGGAAGGGGTTCCCATCTATCGAAGAAGCCAAGGATTTCGTGGAGTCCTTCAGACCTTGGGAGCTATTCGGTACCCAGGGCGTTACTGTCGACCCTGAGGTTAGGCCCGCCCTAGATTCGGCCACAACAGACACAGCGGGCACGCCAGACCAGCCGGCGTAGTCGATGGTGGCGGACCTGCGATCAACGAGAGGATGGTGGCAGTTCTGGAAGACGAGTTAGACGCTTCATGACCCTCCCGCCAGAGACCCGCGCCAGTAGATGCCACTTGGCTTTGGTTTAGTTTCCCATGCTCGCACGGGCAGATATTAAGCTGTTCCAATCGCCAAAGGGACTTCCTTTCGATGGGCGGACGCGGCAACTCTCCGGAACCGTTAACCCAAGAATCAGATGGTTTTTGCTATCAAAGTTGGGGAAAGGGAGTGACGAATATAGCGGAACGAAAGCCAGGGCCGTTTTAATCCAGGTCGCATTACAAAAAGGAGAAGTAGTCATGTACGTCATCAGAAGAATCGCCAAAGCGCAGCCGGGGAAGGTATGGCAGGTTGCCAACCTGCTGATCAAAATATGCGCCGCCTACGAGGAGAATGGCCGGCCCAAGGCACAAGTGTATGTGTCCCAGGGCCTGCCGGGAACTCCCAACGTGGCCTATGCTGAGTGGACCCAGGCGACCATCGAGCCCAACTGGCCTTCCCAGGTCCCCGAGGTGGTACGGACTTTGAACGCCGAGATGCAGGCCCAGCTCGACTCCTACGAGATCGAGTTCTACGAGCTGGTCACACCGGAGAAGCTAGCCGAGAGGGGGGTCTCATAAAAGACCTACGATAGAAGACCCGCAACCCTGGTCCTGGTAGGGGCGGGAACGGGCAAAACATCGGTCATTACGGGCAAGGTAGCCCACCTGGTCCGCAACCAGGGAGTGGCGCCCGAGTCCATATTGGCGCCATTGACACGTCGCCCTACGGCGGGAGATCCTGCGATTCCTGACGCGTCTGCGCTCGCAATCTGGCCTCGCGCCGGTTGATTTCACTCGTTACACGACGATGCTCAGCTAGGGGCGCGGCCCGGTTGGGCGCCTAGGACTACAGACGTACTGGCGCAAGAGGATGCGCTACTCACTTCGCCGCCAGAGCGGACGTGCGTAACTAGGCGTGCATCGGCGGTGAGAAACGCCTAGACTCCGTGCCGCCCAGCAACTGCATGGGGAACGGTTCTGCCATGCGTGCGTCGGTTCTATTAAGTCTCACCGGAAAGGACGGCAATGATGGAAACTTACATCGGGAAGACGATTTCCGATTTCATACTTCAGTCCAGTGATGGACAGACGATATCCCTTAGCAGCCTTCGCGGACAAAAGGTCCTGCTGTACTTCTTCACGAGTCCGGGCGGTGGTAACTGAACCCGCATGGCTCTTGGGTACCGAGAGCATGCTGCCGAGTTCACCGAGAAGAACGTCGTGCTGTTCGGAATCCATGACGGAAGCTTGGATGCTGCACGCCAGTGGGTCGAGAAAGAGCAGCTTCCGTTCGCGGTCCTGAACGACCCTGATCGACGAGTAGGCATTGAGCTAGGCATGTCCGCTCTCGATGGAGAGAGGTACGTCAAAGACCCGTCAGACGGGAAAAGGCCCGCAGTTGTCATCGACGAACACAGTGTGATCTGCGAGTGGGAAGCCGACATGAACCACACCGGTCAGATTGCAAAGTTACTGGAGCGTCTGTAGGGCGACCTCAACGGTGCGGGCTTTTCGACGGTTGCCCGCCCTTGTGCCGCCGGCAAAACGGGGTTCAGCCCGGACTGTGGCTTAGCAGGCCGATGAAGAACATGTCGAGGGCGGCGAGACCGTAGGAATTCTGACCCTCGACGGCAGCGAGTTGAGCGGATGGTAGAAGGGACCTCCAGGGCCCCTGGCATCGCCATCATCTCCACTACCACCACATGGTGGTCCCTGGCATGCTGGACGTGTTGGAACCGTTGTGCAAGGAGGCACCTGACGTAGGACGGAACCGCTCATTAGGTGGCGATGTCACTTGGCGACCTGGCGGCACGACCCTCACCCATGCTGAATCTGCAAAGGCAACTGTCGCGGCTCAACCTGCTGATCATCGACGAACTTGGCTTCGTGCCCCTGTCCACCACCGGAGCGGAATTGCTGGCCAAGACTGGCGTCCCATGATCCTAATGACTACCCAAGCGAGCTGGCCTTGGTTTGGATTTGGGTTATCTCACCCGGCAAGCGCGCCCCTCGCTTGTATGTCCTGAGACCAGACGGCTCCAGAGTGGGGCTGGGGCGGAAGTTTTTCCGCTCAATGATTTCAATACTCACTCGTGGCATCGGCTATTTTATGATAGTTTTCCGGCAAGACAAACGGGGGCTTCACGACCTGATTTGCAACACGGTTGCGTGGTGGGCGAGACGGCCGCGACGTACGGCAATGACGTTCTCACGGCTGCCGTTGCCACGTATCTGCCGGCCGCTGTGCCGGTTACGGCAACCGTCGGGACGATGACCCGCAGCCGACAGTGGCGGTGCTGGGCAACAGTGGCGGGAAGGTACACATGAAGAAACCCTTGCAAACCAAACCCGCGTGGGTCTGCAAGGCCATACCCTCCACAGCGGGTGAGTCGGGCACGGGCGGCGCTGTCAGGCTGAGGAAGATGTGGGTCGCAGCTGAGCGAGGGTCCGACCCAGCCGGGTTTGTCAGTACCAGCGCCGGGCAAGACGCAGCGTGGGGCCGCCCACCGAGTGGGCGAGCCGCCCGGCGATAGAGTAAACTGGCCAACGGAGGGTCTTGGTAGTTAACATCTGCCCACCACTTTGGACAAAATCTAGAGCCTTCATCCTGAGGCTTTGGTTGGAGCTGCAACCGGCTGCGTTGGGTCAGTGTGGTGGTTTGGTACACCGTCAGTACTACAGAGACATCGGCAGGATCATAGAGCGCCCCCCTAAGCATTGCTGCCGACCGGGATTACTAACTGTACGGGCCGAGTGGCCCATCGGCGCCAGGATGTTCAGGTCCGTCAAAGCGTGGGAATGAACAGGACATTACCTGAAACGCTGCTCTTGGGTAAGCCGTTGTAGCCACTCCTGACCTTTTAGCCTTTCACCTAAGCTCAAGAAGCCGTGGCGGCCCAAGCTACCCTTTGGAATGGAATCTACTTCGATGATTTTGTGACCTCGGGCGACGGGATGTGCCCATCGATCACCCAGTTCAGACCGCTCCGCGGATGGATTTGCGAACTTGATAGAAAGATTGCCCGCATTCGTGAGTGATAGTAATATGGCTTTCGCCGGGAATGATGGGTTGGTGGTGGATCCAGGCAGCCGAGTATGGAGAATCCCAGCGAAAGGCCCAGTACAAGGAGGCGAAGCCCATGCTTTCACACAACTACACGTACCAAGAGTGTCTGGATATCTCGAAGAGGGTCTCGTGGGTGGAAGACGATATCTTGGTCGACAAGAATTTCGACTTCTCGAAACGCTTTCTGCCCAATAGGTTGACCGGTGTAGACGAGATCGGATGTTTGAACGAGAACGAGAAGCTTCAACTTAATCAGATTATGGGTAACGGCTACTGTCACATCTTCGCGTTCGTGGAGGAGTTTATCATCCCCGCCGTCACGGAAGAGGCCATGAAGGATGTCTATGGGGATGAAGTCAGGGCCCGCTCGTTGTTGCGGTTCGCCGAGGAAGAGTTCAAGCATCAGGAGCTGTTTCGGAGATCGGTTGAACTCTTCGGCCGGGGTTTCGGCAGTGAGTGCGGCTTAATCCCTGGTCGGGAAGAGGTGGCGAAAGTAGTCCGGAGCAAGTCGAAGCTGGCCGTCATGGTCTTGACCGCGATTATCGAATGGTTCACCCAGCTCCACTACATAGAGCATGTGCGCGACGACTCGGACCTCGATGGGCTGTTCCGGGATCTCTTGAGGTTCCATTGGATCGAAGAGGCGCAGCACGCCAAGCTGGACACGTTGCTAATCGGCGAAGTGGCCGAGGACTTGACCCTTGAAGAGCGGGAGACGGCAATCGATGAGGTTCTGGAGCTTGGTGGGGCGATCGACGGGCTCCTGGCACAGCAGATTGAGCTGAACATAGAAGCTCTTGAGAAGGCGACAGGACGGACGTTCACGGCTGCCGAGAAGGAGGAGATCACGACGAAGACGCAGCGGGCGTGGCGGTGGACCTTCCTCGTATCTGGATTGGAGCACCCGAACATCGTCAAAGCGATCGGTGAGCTGACTACATTAGGGCCAGGGAAAATAGAGGGCATCGCCGCAGCGCTTTCAGCGTAGCACTAGTATTCGGCCAAGCTGGTATTGTCAGTTAATACATGAGGGCTCACCCGGTCGAGTTGACGGACGTGGCCCCACCGGAAGCTGCGCAGGAAGGTGCCCAGGGTGGATGGCGCCTTGACCGTGCCGCCCAAGGTGCAGGCCGTCCCCCCGGTGCGCGACACATCGGCGTCGTCAATGCAGTCGCCCCCAGCCAGCGCGGAGGCCACCAGCGTCATCATCTTGTCGCCAGTGTTCGCCCGCTCCGGGGCATCGCCCAGGTCGAGGCGCTGCTGGACGAGTTCGGGCAGGCCGAGATGCCGGGCTAGGCTGGCCGGAAGGAGCAGCCCGGCATTGGCCACCAGGCGGCGGTCATCAAAGGCGATGCGGATGCGATCGGGGTGGTTGCGTGGTAGCATTTATTCGGTGCTCCTGGTTTGGGGTCGGGTTTGTCTTTCCACAACAATTATCCCAGAAGCACAGGAGCACCTTCTTGCCGCTTCCGGACGCTAACCCGACGCCCTCCTTTGGTGGATTCGGGCTTAGGCAATGATCTCCCTCGCAAATTCGTCCCGGGAATTCTTGTCTTCCGGAATGTAGCGATCCCGCTGGGATTTGATGAATTCGGGTTGCCTGTTCGCACAGGGCCCGTGGTCAGGGCGACTGCGGACTCATGTGCTCGGTACGGGCATGAGGACTTCGGGTTGGTGGTCGGCATAGACCTAAGTGGCGCCGGAGTCAAAGCCTTCGTGCAAAAGGCCGCCTGCGAGACGGACGTAAGCGCGGGAGCGTGTGTCGGTTTTCCACGGACCCACCGGGTTGAAATAACGGAACGGCGTCCCGTTCGTACTGTGTCCCCCTTTGAGCAGGAACATCGCTTAGCTTCACCGGCTCATGGCGTTCTATCTTTCACACACCATCCCATCCCCATCTCCGTCTTTTGCACTCGGCACCATCGCCTTCGGGAATCCCCTGCCTCCGCCCCGGCTCCCCAGCACACGTTCCTCCCCCGCTTCTGCTGCTTCCTCGCAGGACCCGTAGACGGGACCCTCCGGCTCCTCCGTCGGCTCGGGCTTATGCTCCACCGTCCTGTCCACCAGGTAGTCCGATGCTTCCACCACCACCTCCGGCGGGTTCTCGCAGGTCCCCAGCATATCCATCACGATTTCCGACTCAATCTTGGTCATGGTTAGTTCCCACCGGGCCTTAACTTCCGTCCAGTCGGTGGCGTATCGGCACAAGTAGTCCACGTCTGGCGGACTCCACTCCTCCGGTCCCTTCGCCCCCTTCGACCGGTGGCCCCGGCGGTTACCGCGATGAGATGGTTTTCTTCCCCCAGGTAGTTGGCGTATTCCTCCTTCCTTTCTGACGACCAAGCCCACCCGCCCGACAGGTGGGCGTTCTTGAGAGGGACCAGGTGGTCGATGTCCAGGTCCCCGGGGTCTTCCACGTAGACGCCGGTAAAGGCCCCGAACCACCGGCCGGTTGCCACCCTGCATCCCCGGTCGGTCTCGAAGGTCACAGGGGGTAAACTCTCTACGACCAGGACCTCCTGCCTAACGTCCTGGCAGTCCCCGTCCTCATCGATCCAGTGCCGCCAATCGCCCCGGTCGTACTCAGGGATGTTCGTCGGGATGGGGGCGACGATGATCACCAAGGTGGTCGTGGGTGCCGTCCTTGTCGGGATCGGTGTGGACGTGGGGACAGAGGTTGACGCTTCCACGGTTGCCGTGGGCGTCGGAGGCGTCTGAGGAGGAGTTACGGGCGCCTGGCCGGGTGCCCGCCCCATGTCCAGCCCGCAGTCTGTCCCCGCCCTGGCCATTTGGGTGAAGTCCCCCTCCCCCGCCGTTTTCATTGCCTCTGCCATCTCGGCAGGTCCGCCCAGTTGGTCCAGGAGGCACCGCATCCCCTTCCGTTCGTCGGGTTCCATCCCCATCATTGACTTGGCCGCGTCCCACTCCTCATCGTTCAGGCACGCTATCGTTACCGAGAACGCCGCCGTGCTCCCGGCCATCGCCCTCCCCGGGTCGCCCTCCATGCCTGCGGTCATGACCGCTCTGGGGCCTATGACTGCGAAACCTGCCCGGACGCAGTCCGAAGTTTCTTGGCTGAGCGGTTCTAGGCCGGGTACGAACCCAGCGAGAAAGATTCTTGCCAGGGTCTCGTCGCTGAGACACCCGATGAGCTTGGCCTGTTCTTCCCTGGGTGCCGAGCCGGGCCCGGCAAGCGACCGGGCCAGTTTCTCCGGGTTATCGCCGATACACGCCAGTTCGGTATCAGATAGTTCGGAGAGCAACGCAGTGGAGTCTAGTGCCTGGAGGGGAGATAGGACTCCTGGGGGCACCGGAGTTGCTTTTGGTTCAAGAGTCGGAGGACTGGCCGGCGTCGCCGTTGGTGCGGCGGTGGGTCTCTTCGTAGGGGCCTGGGTGGAAACGGGGGCGTCAGTGGACGTTGGTGCTGCGGTCCTGGACGATACCTGGGTCGGAGTCGGGACTTCTTCCGGGGCTGGTGTTGTGTCGGAACAGCCTGTCAGGGTCGCCAGGATTGCCAAGATGATGAAAGTCGCCGTGAGGCACAGTTTGAGCAATGGGAGTTTCCTTTTCTTGGTGGGATCCTCCGTCCATTCTACCTGCCTTCACCTCATTCCCCCAGGCGCCTCTGCTCTGGTTCCGTCAGTCCATGTGCACCGGAGACATCGGGGGCGAAATGGGGTCTTGGTGTCTCTGACGCCAGCGTCGGGACCGGGGTGGGGGGAGCCGGCGTCGGCGTGTTCGTAGCTTCCGGGGTCTAGTTGTTGGGTGGTAACGCTGTTGCCGCGGCGCCATCCTTCCAGCGTCTCAACTTAGTTCGGGACCGCGGAAAGCTGATTTGTGCCAGCCGCAATGACCTCCCCGGCTTCGGTTACCTGGACGCTTTCGGCAACAACGTCGGCTTCGACATAGACCTCTGTCGCGCCGTCGCCGTTGCCGTCCTCGGCGACTCCAACGCCATCGAGATTCAGCCGATTACCGCATTTGAGCGTGGACCTACTATTCAATCCGACGAGGTTGACCTGTTGGTACGCACGGTCACTTGGACCACCTCCCGCGACGCAGCGTGGGGCAACTACGTGCAGACAATGCTCTACGACGGCCAGGGCTGCCTGGTCAAGAGGGACATGGGCCTGACCAGCGCACTGGAACTGGAGGGAGCCGGGATCTGCGTGGTCCAAGGCACCACCACGGAACTGAACCTGTATGACTTTTCCAACGAACATGGTTTGGAAATCGAAGTGGTGTCCTTCGAAAGCACCCACGAGGCGCTGGTGTTCTATCAAAGCGGGCAGTGCGACGCCCTTACCAACGACCGCTCGCAGTTGGCTGCCTTAAGCTCCGTCCTAGACGATCCCGCCGCCCACACTGTCCTTCCCGAGACCATCTCAGAGGAGCCGATGGGGCCGGTGGTCCCTCACGGCGATGACAACTGGTTCGATATCGTGAAGACCGTAATGGCCATCCTCATCTACACCGAGGCCTACGACCTAACCTCCGGCTCTGTTCCCACTGCGGCCACTGGAGTGGCTGCGGTGGACAGGTTACTCGGATTCGAAGGCTCATTCGGTCAGGACAGGCTGGACTTGAGCCAGACCGTGGCGCAGGACGTTCTCAAGGCCGTGGGCAACTACGGGGAGATTTACAGCCGCAACCTCGGCTCCGACGGCATACACCTGCCAAGGGAGGGCAGCCGCAATGCCCTGTGGGCGGACGCTCCTTGCAAAGATTGTCCTAAAGGCGGCCAGATTTACGCCGCCCCGTTACGCTAAAGGCCGTCGCATCAATGTGGGCACAAAGAAGAGTCCCAGGGCAACTCCGAATCATCCCCACGCTGTTAAGAAAACTTCCATCACCCCCACTGGTATTCACCGGGGGCGGACCTCGGTGCCGGTGCAATCGATACCGGGCCCCCGGTTTGGCAGCCAAGTCCTGCGTATCCCACATGCACTTCCACCTACCGGCCGGCGGCCATGTGATCCACCACGACCTGCACGACCACCAATAAGACTAACCGGAATAGATCCCTGAATCCAGGGAGACCAGGTTCTCTAGACATTCAATTCTGGAGTAGAGCATGGCAGAGGTAATGGCGACGTTGCATGAAAACTGTGATGGCTACCTCAACATGGCCAACCCACGATGACTCGGCCCGCGTGTAGACCGAAGTCTGCTGGGGGCTTCCGTGAGGTCTTTGAAGCGCCATGGAGTCCGGGCGTCAGCACCATCTTCCCTTTGAGGTAAGTAGTCGCCGCTGCGGATGAGCTTCGCTCTATGTGTGTTGTATTGTGATGTATAATGAAACCATACTCACAGGAGGAAATCTTGCGAGATGGCAAGACACGCGGTTGCAGACGCCAACATAAGAATGACCAGTTTCTTCGGCGGCAGTGAAAACTAGATCACCAGCCAGCAGTTTCGAGGCGGTCGGATTTACGTTGTATTCGGTAGCGGCGACATAGACTTGCGTCGCGCGGCCACTGCCGATGACGGAGCGACAATCAACATCATAACCAGCTTTGGCGGAGTCAAGCTCCTAGTCCCTGAAGACTGGGCTGTAAACGTCCAAACCAGGGCTGTCTTCGGCGGCGTCACATCCAAACGCGTCGCCCCCACGTCGCCCGTGGGCCCACTCACCCTCACCGGGTTGTGTCTCTTTGGCGGCGTGGAGATAAGATCCTAAAACTGCGGCCTCCAACGGCAACTGATTCCACCCCGGTATATGCTCTGTGACTTTCCACGACATCGGCATAGGGCGGACACAACGACACGTCAAAGGTTAGCCCGAATCCACCGATGGACACGGATGGACGGCGTGAGGACAGTGGAAGGGGGTGAAGGAGTTACAGGCGCGATGATCGGGCTGGAATTCGGGTAGACAGGAGGCTGGGCCGGGAGTCTGCAGGCGCTTTTGGGGCGCCAATGGCGGTCTGCGATGGGCGCTGGGGGACAAGATGAGGACAGAGGACGCGGCAAGAGGCGCTCGCGGACCGGAGTGGCGCGAGTTGGCGGGGACCTTCGGTTGTCCGTTGGGTGGCTCAGGCACCGATGTTGCCGTCAGGCAAGGAGTGGAATCGCTCGCAGCCGGGCCAGGGCGCGGCTGAACTGGGTTTCCCAGGGCCAATGCTTGGGCAGATGCAAAGTAAGGCGGCGGGCCGAGCGGGTAACCCGTCCCGCCAGACCGAAGAAGCGTCGTCTGAGGGTCTTGGTGGTCACGATCTGCTCACCCAGGCCGATCCGCGCTGTCCAGCGGGCCAGGTTGTGGGCCATCACCTGTACCGCCAGCCAAGCGCCGTTGGCGGCGAAGCGGCCCGAGGGGAGATGGTTCAGCCCGACGCCGTACTTGAGGTCTCGGATGGCATTCTCGATCTCGGCGTGGCGGCGGTGGTCGGCCTCCAGTTCGAGCATCTCCCCGTCCCGGTCGGTGATGAAGCCGTGATAGCTGTAGGTGGCGAAGAGGGCCAGTTGGGAACCGGGCGTGGGCTTCACCCGCCGGACGATGAGCCGCACCGGCGCGGCGCGGGGCTCACTCTGGAAGGGAGTGTAGGTGGTCTCGGCCACGTCGGCGGCGCCGTCCATCCAGTAGGGGACCGGCGTCCAGGCATCTTCGGGTATCGCCTCGATGAGATTGCGCAGGCTTTGGTGCTGGCGGATGGTGATGGAGAAGCGGACATCCATCCGGCGGCAGACGGCGACCACGCTATGAGTGTAGAAGCCGCTGTCGGCCCGCACCGTGAGTTGCCCCCTGGCCCCACCGTAGCGCACCCGCCCCACCGTCTCCCGCAGGAAGTGGGCGGCGCCGCGGGCGGTGTTGGCGCGTCCCTCGCGCAGCCGGGACATGAGCACATCTCCGGTGCCGGCGGCGACGGCCAGCAGCGGGTGATAGCCCCGCTTGCCGGTGTAGCCGTGGTGTCGTGCCCCTTCCTTGGCCAGTCCATAGGTCTCGCAGATGGTGGAATCGAGGTCGATGGTGAACGGCGCTTCGCCGGGTCCGGCGCCGGCCTGCCAGGCCCGGGCCAGCAGTTCGCGGCTCACCCGGTCCAACTGGCGGACGTGGCCCCAGCGAAAGCTGCGCAGGAAGGTGCCCAGGGTGGATGGCGCCTTGACCGTGCCGCCCAGGGTGCGGGCCGTCCCCCCGGTGCGCAACGCATCGGCGTCGTCGATGCAGTCGCCGCCCGCCAGCGCAGACGCAACCAGAGTCATCATCTTGTCGCCGGTGTTGGCCCGCCCCGGGGCATCGCCGAGGTCGAGGCGCTGCCGGACGAGTTCGGGCAGGCCGAGATGCAGGGCCAAGGTGGCCGGAAGGATCAGCCCAGCATTGGCCACCAAGCGGGGGTCGTCGAAGGCGATGCGGATGCGGTCGGGGTGGTGGCCTGGTAGCATCTATTGGGTGCTCCTTTTCCGGGACCGGTTTGCTGTTACAAAACCATTATCCCAGATTCAGAGGAGTACCCTTTGGCTTCTTCAAGGGCTGCCCCAAAGGCCGTCCTTCGGTGGATTCGGGGTTAAACAGTCTTTGACCAACGCTGCAAGCAGCTTCGGTTCGGCTACTCGGCGAGTGTCTCGGTGAGGAACGTGCCCCGGAATACTGCGGCTGTTACGCCGCGAACGCCTGAACACTGTCTACGGTAGGTAGAACCATCTTTGAGACGTGGCTGGCCCGCCAGTGAGCCTTCGAAGCAAGCTGACTAACCCCATCATGCTTCCCTGTATTCCCAAAAGCAACTTCAAGTCTACCGACGGCGCGCGAGTCCTTTATGGCCTTAGGCGTAAACTGGTGGGCTAAGCGGTATTGTGTTACAAACCTTTGAATGGGTGGTGGCCCTTAGCCCCCAAAGAAAGGGAGCGGCTTGGCCTATGGAAACTGCCTCGTCGCAGGATTTTGCCCTGAGGACAGACCAGGTGGTCGCCGTGATAGGCGAAGTCCCCGGTGGAGACCATGCTGGTCTCCTGCCTGGGATGGATGGGAATGTATGCCGTGATGTTCCGTTCTTCAAGCGGTTGCCGGAGTTATCCCTCGCTGTACCCGGCGTCCCCGGCCAGTGACACCGGCTGCAGACGGAGCCGTTTAATCAACTCGGGGACCGCTTTCGATTCACGCTCGGAAGCGTGGGTGACTCCCCGGGAAAGGATGAACCCGCCCCGGTCTACGATGACGTTCTCCTGGTGCTGCAGTCCCGACGCCTTCCCGGTCCTGCTGGTGCGCCAGCGGGCGTCAGTGTCCACCGGGCTCAGTGGCATCCTGCCCTCGGGGCTCTGGAAGTACCGCATTTCCTCGTGCTCAACACCGTCTCCGTCAAGAGTGGTCTCAGCGATCATGAACAGCCCGTTGACCTCGATGGCGTTTTCCTTGAACTCCTCGACGGTCATTCGGCTGGGAGCCAGGTCGTAGCCGCTCACGTTGGCCTTGACCAGGCTGGAATCCACGTACGTCTCCGGCGACAGCAGGCCGACCGGTCCCAAGTTTTCAAGGTCGCCACAAACACCGCTCCGCCTCGGAACGGATGTAGTCACGGAACTGCTGGGGCAGCCCGGCGGCCTCGGCGGCCTGGGGTGACAACCTCAGGGGACGCGACGGGGAGAGCGACGGCATCGAAAAAGCGCCTACCCCAAAGCGAGGTGTGACTGGGTGGGGGCGTCCACGGCCAGATCGGTGGTTATGATGGCAAAAATGCCCTCTGCATCGCGCACCGGTACAGAGCGAGTGATCATCCAGACCTCACCGCCTCCGGCGTCAAAGTAGGGCTCTGTCCATAAGCTCGCGTTCTCGGCGAGTGGGGCTGTGAACCAGTCCTGCGCCTTGATGTCATAGGAGGGTGCGGCAAGGTCTGTGCTGGCGTAGCCATCGGCCGTGCGATAGACGTATGGGCTGGCAATGACTCCTCCGGAACGGTCCAGCAGCGCAGCCGCGCTTCCAAAGAATGACGGATGGGCCTCCAGGTAGGTCTGCAGGCGTTCCGTGTACGCAGCCGCATCAGCCGGTCGATCCTCAAGCAATTCCGCCGCTAGCGTATCGGGGGCGGTGACCACGGCGGCGCGTCGAGCCTCTTCGCTGGAATCGTTCTCGCTACAGCCCATCGTAATTGCGAGGGCGAGCAACGTGAGAAACAGGGCTATCGTAGCGCAGTGTAGGCGGCCCCGGTGTCTACCATCGCCTCGATGTCTTGGGCCTGTTGGCAGTCCAATGCTGGAAGCCCGCAATGGCCACTTGAAAGTCCCCATAAGAAGGAGCCTCGCCATCGCAAAGTGTCTCACCCCATTTTTGCCCGGATGGGAGCACCTCTTACAGATGCCCGGCCCTTGGCAACGGCGGGCCTTGCCAAACCCCGGCCCCATAGCACACACTCACCCCCACACAGCATCGGACAACGCCATGCTCATCCTGCACGCCGCCCAAATCAAAGGAAACTTCGTCCTCTGGAGCGAGGACTCCGAGCCACTCCCGGGGCCGCCCGACCGGCAGACGGATGGAAGCCATCCCTACTGCGCCCAAGCCCAGCTCGTAGCCGAAGCAGTCGGCCTCGAAACGGGCGGCGACAGCTTCGCCAGCGCAGTCGCCTGGCTGCCCAGCCGGGGCGACCTTCCCGTGCCGTCCAGCTCCATGGCCGGTCCCATGCCCAAGTCGCGAGCCAAGCCACGCATCAGGCCATGGACCGTTACAACGCTTCGGCTTCAGCCGGAGCAAGCCATCCCGCTGCTGCAGGCGTGCCACCAGCGGCACGTCTTGAAACCCGGCGTCGCAATCGGAACGGACCTGGACTACTGGGCACACGCCCTACCGCTGGCAGTCTCTCTGGCAGCACGGCAACAATTCCTGCCCAACCTGTCCGAACGGGGCGGGCAGACGGTGGCGACATGGATTCCGGTGTTCATCGGCGAGGACGCGCACCGGTTGGCTGAACTGGCCGGACTGATGCCGGCGTCGGCCCGGGCGCTCACCGGGACAGTGGCCACCGAACCGCCGGTCACCCCGGCCCAAGCGGTCCTCCGGGAGTTCATTACAGCCCAGGTTGACCACCTGGCACGCGCCGTCACGGATACCGAAAACCCGGCGCAACCGCAGTTCGACTCCGCCCACGACGCCTGGCTGTCCGCCCTGGGCCATACCAACCCGGCGGTCCGGAGCAGCCCGGTACAGCTCCAGCAACTCCGGCGTCAGGTCACCGAATGGCAAAGGCCTCTGGCCATCGCCGCCAGCTCTCCATACCGGCTGTGCCTGAGGCTGGAGGAGCCGCTGGAACCCGGCCCGAACGACGAGACGCCGGCCATCCGGCAGGATGACTGGTACCTCCGCTACCTGCTCCAGCCCCACGACGACCAGAGCCTCCTGCTCCCCGCTGAGGCTGTGTGGAAAAATCAGGTCAATGGACCCCACCCGGACTTCAACCCCGCCGAGTTCCTGTTGAGTTCCCTGGCCCAGGCCGGCTCGGTCTGTCCGCCCATCACCGACAGCCTCAAGCGCAAGCAACCTGCCGGGTACCGGTTGAACACCGAGGAGGCCTACGGGTTCCTGGAAAGCCAGGCCGCCGCGCTGCAACAAGCCGGGTACGGCGTGCTGCTGCCCGCTTGGTGGACCCGGCAGGGCGCCAGGACCAGGCCTAGCATCCGGGCTAGGGCCAAGGCCCCGGCCATGCAGGGCGGCTCCGGCATGACCATGACCTCCCTGATCGGCCTGGACGTCGAGATGGCCTTGGGCGACGAGCCGATATCGGCGCAGGAACTGGCGGAGCTGGCCGAGCTAAAGGTGCCGTTGGTGCGGTTCCGAGGCCAGTGGGTGGAGATCAACGCCGACGACATTCGGGCCGCCGCCGATTTCTGGCGCAACCGGAAGCAGGTCAGCCTGCGGGAAGTCGTGCAGATCGGGCTGGGCGCCGACCAGCGGGCCCAGGACGACAACGTCTCTCTGGCGGCCGGCGACTGGCTCGGTGATCTCTTGGAACAGCTGCAGCAGAAGGGCCGGATTGAGCAGATGGACGCCCCAGAGGACTTCGCCGGCCAGCTGCGGCCCTACCAGCAGCTGGGCTACTCTTGGCTGGCTTTCCTCAGGAACTGGGGGCTGGGAGCCTGCTTGGCCGACGACATGGGCTTGGGCAAGACCGTCCAGACCCTGGCCGCTCTGCAGCTGGACCGCCAACAGGGCAACGACCGCCCCAACCTGCTGGTCTGCCCGACCTCCGTGATCAACAACTGGCAGCGGGAGGCCGCCAGGTTCACCCCGGACCTGCCCGTGCTGCTGCATCACGGCCCGAACCGCCAGGGCGGGGCTGCCTTCCTGAACCAGGCCGAAGGCCACCAGGTAGTCATCACCAGCTACGGCACAATGAACCGTGATCAGGAACTGCTCGACTCCGTCCCCTGGCGGGCGGTCATCCTGGATGAGGCCCAGAACATCAAGAACCCGGCGTCCCAACAGGCCCGGAACGCCCAGGGACTCCCGGCCGATTACCGGATAGCCCTCACCGGCACGCCGGTGGAGAACCATGTCGGCGACCTCTGGTCCATCATGCAGTTCCTTAACCCCGGCCTCCTGGGTTCCCAAGCCGAGTTCAAGCGCAACTACTTCCAGCCCATCCAGGCCGACCGTGACGGAGCGGCGGCGGCTCGCCTCCAGAAGGCCACCGGGCCATTCATCCTGCGCCGCCTCAAGACCGACCGGTCCGTCATCGACGACCTGCCCGAGAAGAACGAGACCAAACAGTACTGCAACCTCACCAGGGAGCAGGCGACGCTTTACGAGGCTGTGTTGCGGGAGGCGGAAACCCGCCTGGAGTCCGCCGAGGGCATGAAACGCCGGGGTTCCATCCTGGACACGCTGACCAAGCTCAAGCAGGCCTGCAACCACCCTCGCCAGCTGTTGGGCGACAACTCTGCCATCGCCGGCCGCTCCGGCAAGCTGGCCCGCCTGCAGGAACTCTTGGACGAGGCACTGCCCGCCGGCGACCGGGTGCTGGTATTCAGCCAGTTCGCCGAGATGGGAGCCATCCTGCAGCAGCACGTGCAGGAGACCTACGGCCTCGAAACCCCCTTCCTCCACGGCGGCGTCTCCCGGAAGCAGCGGGACCGGATGGTGCAGCGCTTCCAGGACGACCAGGACGGCCCGCAGGTGTTCGTGCTGTCCCTCAAGGCTGGCGGCACCGGCCTCAACCTGCCCCGGGCAAACCACGTCATCCACTACGACCGGTGGTGGAACCCGGCCGTGGAGAACCAGGCTACCGACCGGGCCTTCCGCATCGGACAGACCAAGGATGTCCACGTCCACAAGCTGATCTGCGCCGGCACGCTGGAGGACCGCATCGACCTCATGATCGAAATCAAGCAGGAGACCGCCGACCAGGTTGTGGGGGCCACCTCGGAAAGGTGGCTCACCGAACTGTCCAACGCTGAACTCCGGGACGTTCTGGCCCTCAGTACGACCCCGGCGGACTGACCCGGCGAACCCACGGAAGGCAGCCCAAGCCCCTCCCGGACTCAGGAACGACGATGAGTTACCATAACTACGAGTACACGAAGCCAATCGAGGTCAGAGGCGGCATCAGGGCCGGGTCGAAACGCGGCGCCTTCGGCTCCAACTGGTGGGCCAAGCGATGGATCCAGACCCTGGAGGAATTCCGAATCGGAACCCGCCTCGACCGGGGCCGCTCCTACGCCCGCCGGGGACAGGTCATGTCCGTTACCGTCCAGCCCGGCGGCGTCACGGCCCAGGTGCAGGGCTCCCGCAAGCACCCCTACGACGTGATAATCGGGGTCCGGACCATCAGCCCGCCGGACTGGGAACGCCTCCAGGCGGCCATGGCGGAACAGCCCATCATCGCCGCCAGCCTGCTGTCGGGCCGCATGCCCGACAACATCGAGGACACCTTCCGTGCCGTCGGTTTGTCCATGTTCCCCGACCAGCGGGACGACCTGGAGACGGATTGCTCGTGCCCCGACTGGTCCAACCCATGCAAGCACATCGCCGCGGTCTACCTGCTGCTAGGCGAGGAGTTCGACCGGGACCCCTTCCTGATCTTCCGGATGCGGGGCATGGACCGGGAGAACTTGGTGGGACCGGAGTTCCGCCGCTCCGCCCAGACCCTGGAGGGACCCGCACTGCCCGCCGAGCCCCTGCCGCCGGAACCCGAGGAATTCTGGGCCAACCCGCTGACGGCGCTGCGGGAAAAGGACCATGCAGGCCCGGCCGTCATACCCGACCTGGCTGCCGCCCTGCCCCAACAGCTGGGCCGGTTCCCGCTCTGGCAGGGCAACCTGGAATTCGTCCCGGCAATGCAGGACATCTACCATGCCGCCTCGCAACAGGCCGTCGACCTCCACATGGGACCGCCGGAACCGCCTGACTACCCAGCACCGGAGAGCGAGGCGGCGTAGGCACGGGACACAACCGCGGCCCCGCCGCCAGCGCTTCAACGACAGGTTTGAGGTGTTCTCGGACTGACGATACGGCACCCGGTGCGACACATCTCGAGGGAGCGGCGCGCCCGTTGGTTGAATAGCTGTGGCTGGAGGATGCCCAAGGGTGCAACTCGGTCCATACGCTCCCATGCCAAGCGTCGAACGGCCCTCGTACGCCCAGAACGTCCCTTCTTGAACCGGCGTTGTAATGCAAATAATCCGCCGTCTCGGGTGAACAGGTCGTCAGATCTAATCGTCGTCGATCAGGGGGTGCACCCGGTTGCTCTCCTTCCAGCTCATGGCCTGGCGTAGCATCTCCGAGGCGTTGGTGCGGGTTGCACCGCTATCGGAGCCCAGCATCTGACTGAGTTCCGTCACCCTGTCCTCGCCGTCCAGAACCTCCACGGATGTCACGGTCCTGTCATGCGAGGCAAGTTTCGTAACCTTGGCGTGGTGGTCCGCGTAGCACGCTATTTGCGGGAGGTGAGTTACGCATAGCACCAGGTGGCTCTTGGACAGGCCCCATAGTTTCTGCCCCAAGACGCTCCCGATTCGACCACCTATACCCGCATCGATCTCGTCGAACACGAGTATTGGGATCTGGTCAGCCGTGGACAGAATGGACTTTATGGCGAGCATCAACCTGGAGGCTTCTCCCCCCGAGGCGATCCTGGCCAGGGGCCGTGGCGGTTCACCCGGGTTTAGTGAGATCAAGAATTCCACGGAGTCTATTCCGGTCTCGTTGAACGCGAGGTGCCTGATGGACTCCCCACCTGAAGAAGTCGTTGCGTAGGGGACCCCATCCGCGGTCCCAACCGGCACACCGTCCTCAGAGTCTGATTGACGGATATCCACAAGCACTTGGGCATGCCCGAAGGCCAGCCAGGCGACCTCTTCCTGTATCGCATCAGCCAGGCCTCTGGCTGCGTGTTGCCGGGCTTCGGACAGGTGACCCGCAAGCAGGCCGACCCGCCTTCGAAGGTCCATCTCCCGGACCTTCAATCCCTCCACGCGCTCCTCCCTGTGATTTAGCTCTTCCAGCTCCTGCGAGGCCCTCTCACCAAAGGCCAGGATTTCTCCGACGGTGCTGCCGTACTTCCTCTTGAGACGGTTAATCAAGTCCAAACGCTCCTCAAGCTCATGAAGACGCTCCGGGCTGTATTCGATGCCGTCACGATAGCTTCGGAGTGCACGCGCCAACTCGTCCACCTGGTGCATCAGGGCGTCCACCGACTCAAGGTCCTGTCTCAATGAGGGGTCCAATTGCTCCAATTGGGAAAGGTCCTTGGACACCTGCCCGATAAGGTCCATTACCGATTCACGTTGGTCGAGGCCATCGTACAACGCTCCGTAGGCGTGGTGGCACAGTGTGATAATTCGCTCTGCGTTGGCGACCCGGTCCCTCTCCAGGGTCAGGTCGTCATATTCAGTCGGGCGTAGATTTGCTGTGTTGATCTCTCCCACCTGATACCTCAGAAAATCCAGCCGTTGAGCGACCTCGGCTTCATCCTTCCGCAGGCGGTCCAGCTCTCGGCGCGCCTCCGTCAGCTGGCGAGCCCATTCTGCCACCTCTGTGCGAAGCTGCCATAGCCCACCATACTTGTCCAGGATGTCCATGTGTTCACGTACGCGGAGAAGGGATAAGTGCTGATTCTGGCCATGGATGTCCACCAGGTGTTGGGCCAGTGTGCTCAACAGCCTGAGAGGTACGATGCGCCCGTTCACGCGGCAGGTGTTGCGCCCATCCAGGTTGACCTCCCGCGCGAGAATTATCTCCTCTTCGCCAACGTCAATGTCGTACTCGTTCAGAGCAACATTGATATTTTGAGAGATGTCGCCGCCAAGCAGGAAGATGCCCTCCACTCTGGACTGGCGTGCACCGGAACGTACCACGCCAACATCGGCGCGTCCCCCAAGCAGAAGGCCAAGCGCATCCACGATGATCGACTTGCCGGCCCCCGTCTCCCCGGTCAGCACACTGAAGCCGGGCGCCAGCTCAATGTCGAGTTGTTCGATGGTGGCGAAGTCGGTGACACTAAGGAGTCTGAGCATGGCTATGTCCGACACTACACGCCTCCGAGCTGTGCCCCTCGGTCGCAGTGCTCTTTGGTCTGCCCAAATTGACGGTCACCTTCGGCACTTATGCAAATGCTGCGTCCAAATATGGCGAGGTACAGAGCCCCGCTTCCACATCTGATGCCTCACCGGATGATGTTACCGACATTCTAGCCGCTGATTCTTGTTCCGGCCAAAGCTCATTCGCCTCCCTAACGCTGTTCCACTGCGCGCTCATCGTAAGAAACATAGACCAGCCTCTTGGCCATGACGCCGCGACAACCCTTTACCCTGCGCTGCAGGGTCCGCGGGCGATAAACTTGCCCCAAAGGGCCAAACTCCTTTCGCCAAATGCATCATATCCGAACCGGGCCTAGGGAGGGCGGAGTTCACTTCGGCATCGGAGGCATTGGCACAGGGAACCCTTGAGCTCGTTCTCTCCCTTGGGCAAAAGGCAACCTTGCGCAAAGGAGACGCGATCCTTAATGGGATAAGAGTCTCTGAGAAGTGGCGGGGCTGCTATTCACCCATCATCGTCGCGGTCTCCCTGCCCCGCAAGGTTGCAGAATTGCGTCCCCACATGGACCGGGGTCGCCAGACTGGTGTTGCCCGCACCGACCAGAGGTACATCCAGTTCATCGAACATGTCGGAGAAGACCTCACCGTTTGCGTGGCTGCCGATTCGTTCAACCGCATGATGCTGACAGACCAGCACATGGTGTAAATAACCAGGAACTTCATACCAGGGAATCGAAGGTTAACCAGGGTCATTGGTTCACCCTTGGGCGCTTTATCGGCGACCATTGCCACATTACGGTCTCTCTCTCGGCGGACCGTCTCCCAGCGGGGACCGCCAGGCCCACGGTGTCCGGGGAGCGGGTTACGTTCGAACGGCACGTCGGAGCAGAGTCCCGACCCGCCTCAAGGCCCGGCGAACCCCTCGGTCCACGGCAGACAGAAGCCCCAGCCGGGAGGGGCGAGCGCCTTCGGGCCGGTTCTCAGGGGCCCCTCGCGCGGGCGAGACCGCCTCCGGCGTCCGGGGCAATACCCGGCCGCCGACGAGCCTGAACTCGAAAACCGAGTTGAGGCCCTGACTGGGCCCGCGCCTCGCCACCAGTTCCACTCCGGCCGCGCTTTGGAATAGGCGGGTCTCCAGGACCTGGCATATGTCGATGAAGGCGTTCCTGTGGTCCAGTTCCAAGGCCTCGCGTACGTCTCCGGCACGCACGGTTACCCCGGTTTCGCCTACGGCGCGGGCGTCGTCGACCAATCCGACGGCGTAGGCGCGAATTCTCGCCGCGTCTCCCTTGGGCATGTCCCGCTCGACTCCTCGTACCGGCGGTAACGGCATGGGCTCGCTGCGAACCGTGACCAACAACATCAAAGCACCCTGGGCCGCATATTGCAAGCCGTCATAGGAGGCCGCCGCCTTTGCCCGTTCCCGGCGGCCGCCGCAGAAGCCCGCAGAGACCCGTATCTACATGCCGGGCGGGACCGCCACCGCCCGGGTTCAGCCGGCAAGGGCGTCGGACGCGCCCGGGGCCAAGTCGCGCCGAAGCCCGTCCCCACGGTCCGGGCGGTATCAGCCGGCACTTCCAGCCACCCAACAACGGCCAACCTATCTCGCAAAAACAAGGAGGTTTACATGCGACGAGACGGACCCGAAGGGCCGGAACCCCCCTGCGAGCGGCGCCAGCCGGAGAAAGAGGAGCTGGTGCCCCTCTGGCCCCCGGGGCCGGGTGAGCTGGCCCTCTGCATCCTGTTGTTCATCCTCTTCTCCGCCTTCAGCTGGGGACGCCTGGTCCTCTGGGACGAGGTCTCCATCAACATCTCGGACACCGCGGCGGACACGGTCCACGCTGTCCTCACCGGCGCGGGCCGGATGGCGGTCTCCTCCGCGGTGCTGGCGGTGGCGGCGGTCTATATCGGCAAAGGGATCGTCATCATGGCGAAATCCTTCGCCAGACGCCGGTCCCGGCCCTGAGGCAACGCCCCGGAAGCGCGGGGAAGATCTCGATTCCCTGGAAATCCACGTGGCCTGCCACGGCGGCGGGAAGCCGGGCCCGGACGATCAACTCGCCGGGCCCGGCTTCCCCAACATCGACGATCGCCTCACCGGTTCAACGGTTCGAGTAGGACGAAGCGGCGGGCACGGGCCGGAGCACCCCGGCGGCCCTGCGGGTCGCTGAAAGCCATCGCTCCGCCCGCCTGTACCGAGTAGCCTGCTTCCTATACGATAGCCCCAACTCCCAGGCATCTCTCCTGGCGGCGGGAGATTACCGATTCCCGGGTCGTCCCGGGAACGCACGCTCCTTCCCCTCTCGCCCCGTGCCGGTCTCTCATTGTCCCCACACCGGAACGACTCCAGACCTGCAAAGCAGCTCCCCTGATTCATGGGGCGGACGACCGCATTCCGGCGTTGCCCGCTCATCCCGGAGCCGGCAGCGACGCCAAGCAACGAGGTGACAAAGTATCAACCGAACAACCCAGCACTCGTTTACCGACACCTCTCCCGCACCGGGACCTGCCGCAGGCCGCGCCAGCCCGGACCTCCTGTTCTGGCTGCTTCCCCTCAGTAGCGCCGCCCTGGGCGGACTGACGGTGGGCGGATTCTTCTTCGTCATTGCCGCCGCCGCCTTCCTATCGGACCGGGCCGGGTACGGCGCCGCCCTCTCCGTCTACGGGACGGTCATCACCCTGCTGCCCGTCTCCATCGTCTGGGCGTTCCTCCGCTGGACCCGGGCGAGGCCAATGTCGCCCGTGCCTATGCCGCTTCAACCAACCTGAGTTAGGGGTTGACCTTCTCTTCAGAGGTCGTCTGGAGGAGCATGACCTTGAACTAGAATTTCTCGGCCTCGGGCCCGAACCACTTCTCGATGAGGGCGTTCAGAGAGCCCTCCTCCTTCATGTCGGCGATGGCCTTGTCCAGCTTGTCCTTCAAGTCGCCATCGTCCTCCCTAACGCCCACGCCGATTCCGGAATCCAGTTCGACGCGCGGGCCCACCAGGGCCAGCTTTCCTTCATGCTCCGCCATACCCTCCCGGGCGAACTCCAGGTCCACCAACGCCGCATCCGCCTCTCCGCTCAAGACGGCCGAGACCACCTCGGGGGCCAGCTCGTACTCCAGGGGCGTCGCGCCTGACTGCGACAGGTGGTCCGCCTGGACGGTAGCCACCTGGGCAGCCACCTTGCCGTCTACCACATCGCCGCCAGCCCCGGCCAGTGCCAGGTAGACTGACTGGCCGGGAGGGAAGTACGACTGCGTGAAATCGATGACCTCGTCCCGCTCGTCGGTGATGCTCATCCCGGCGAGGATGGTGTCATAGTCCCCAGCCACCAGATTGGGTATGATGCTGTCCCAGTCGTTGGTCACCCAGGTGCATTCGAGGTCGGCCCGGCGGCACAGCTCGTCACCCAACTCCCGCTCGAATCCGTCGACTTCGCCCTCGTCGTCGATGAAGTTGTAGGGAGGATACGCCCCTTCGGTACCCATCCTGACGGCTTCGGGGCCGCCGCACGACAAGCAGGCGAAGACTAGTATGGCAATTGCGAAGATAGTCCAGCGGGTATCCATAGAAATACCTCCATGTGGCCTGTCGGCTCACGGCTCCAGGCGCCCGATCCGACGTCCAGACCTGGCAGAGCGGGGGGAGACGATTCTGTTTGAAGCGGTCCGTGCCGCTAGTCACCCAGCAGTCCGTTCCGCACGGACCAGAGCACCAACTCCTGCATTGACCCGACACCCAACTTCTGCTGGATGCCATAGATGGCGTTCCGAGCGGTCACCGGCTTGATCCCCCTCGCCTCCGCTATCCGAGCGTAGGACATACCCTGGGAGACCGAGACGAGAATCTCCCGCTCCCTCTGAGTCAGCACGGCGGCGGCATCTCCCGCCCTTCCGCCGCCGCGTATCTCCTCGAACGCCCGTCTAACAACTTCAACGGGCACCCTGAGCTCGCCCGAGACCGCGTCCCGCGCGGTTGACAGCAGCCGCTCCCTGTCCGTCTCCTTCTGAAGGTATCCGGTGGCGCCGGCGGCCACGGCCTCCACAATGGCGTCCACCTCCGTCGAGGCTGTCAACATAACCACGCGGGTCTCGGGGGCGGACTCCATGATCTCCCGGCACGCCTCCACGCCATCCTTCTTCGGCATAATCAGGGCCGCGTAGTCCACCGGCGTCACTATGTCCGGCCCGGATTCCAGGTCCGCCTTGTAGTCGGAAGAATCCCGGTAGAGGCGCTCCTTGACCCGGACCGCCTCACCGCACAACCTGTCGCGCTCAACTTCGTCGCCAGCGGCATGGTGAATCACAATCACGTTGAGGTCGGACTGCTCGTCCCAACCGCCCCAGCCCCGGGAGCCGTGCAGGATGACGCACTCCGCCCCGGACTCGGCCAGGACTTCCCGGCAGACGGCCACTGCGGCGGGGTCGGGGCCTTGATGCACCACCCCGGGCAGGTATCTTCCGATACGGTGTCGGCTCACCAGCATGACGGCGCTCCTTTCAGCCTCCTCAGAACCTTCCGGCGACTGCCGCGGCCGGAACCGCAGCGGCCCTCCCTCTGTCCATTATATGCCGAGCAATGACACTTCCTCCTTGCCGGACCGCTCCGCACTGCATAGGCTGGACACAGGCCACTTGAGCAAACCCACTCCTGAGCCCACGATCTCTCGAAATCGCCCAAGTCCGGGAAGCGTAGATGGCCCTGCTGCGGGACAACCCCTACATCTGGGTGACCTGGCTCACCAAGCTGCTGGCCGGCGAGAACTCCTGCGAGTGGGCTGCCTGGTTCCGGTCGCAACACGAGGGATGGAGCTGGGAGAAGGTCTCCGCCGCCTTCGACCTGGTCGGTTGGCAGTTGAAGCATACGGCGCGACTCAGCGACAGCCGGGAGCACTGGGAGGAACGGGGCTACACGGTGTTCACCGAGAACCAGAACCGCTTCACCCTGAGGGGCAAGACGGCCTCCCTAGGGGGCAAACCCGACCTGATCGCCAGAAGGGGCGGCTGCGGCACGATAATCGACGTGAAGACCGGAAAGCCGAGTCCTTCCCACAGCGTCCAGGTCATGCTCTACATGTACGCCGTTCCCAGGGCCCTGGGCCAGTACAACGGCGTCATCTTCAATGGCCAGGTCGCCTACCCGGACAGCGTGGTGGACATCCCCGCCGCGGCGGTCGACGAGCAGTTCACCGGGAACCTGTCGCGGCTGATACACCGGTTGGGTTCCGGCGTACCGGCCCGGAAGGTCCCCAGCCGCATGGAGTGCGGCTATTGCGACATCACGGCGGCGGACTGTCCCGAGAGGGCGGCGGACGGCAGGGTCGAGGAAGGGGCGACCGAGGACTTCTGAAAAATCCGTGTGACGGCGATACGCTGGCTGGCTGCCACCGGTCAGCCGGCGGCTCCGGACCACGAAACCGCGGACAGCTCACGTATGCTACGAACTGGCAGGCTACGAGCTAGACCCTCGCTGATAACAGGCGAGACGTCTGTAGCGATTTTCCCTCGGCGAGTAAGGACGGCCGGTCGGGCGCGGGCTGAAGTTTATTGTCCGAGAGCTTGAGTTCGAGTCCTCCCAGGTGGGGCTTCTGCTTCACGCCGCCGATGACTACCCCGGCCTCGCCGAAGTCGCACTGGGCGTGGCCCGGGGGATTGGACAAGGGCACGAACATCTCCCTGGCTTGGCGGCGGCTCTCCCTCACGTAGTCCTTGACTATGGCGTACTGTCCCGGGAAGTCATGCTCGTCCCTGAGCCGCTGGAAGATGCGCTGGGCGGTGTGGCGCTGCTTCTTGGGACGACGGAGAGGAGTCTGCCGGGGGTAACCCGGCGGGACCGAGTAGGCCAGCATCTTGCGCACCGTGTCCCGGTGCAGCCTGAACATCCGGGAGGCTTCCCGGATGCTCATCCCCTCCACCATCGCCGCTCGTCGGCCCCGCAGGTACACTTCCACCTGGAACATCCATCCCACCATCCACAGAGAAAATAGTTACTTGCGTAGAAGTGCTCGCGTACCTCTTCTTCGCACCACTGCTCTACATCATCGTCCTTGGGATCGTCGGCCTGAACATCTGGGGAGCCTACAAACTTTTCAGCGGGTGAATGCAGACAGGCCAAGATAGTGGTTTTCCGAGTTGCGGCCATTGGTATCATCCGGGCCGGTTAGCGGAAACGGACACGTTCGACGTTTGCGCCTCCAACGCAAGCCGGACGGGTAATTTAGCGGTTGCAACCGATACCGCCATCGGCCATCATATTAATGTGCTGAATTGATGGAGATGGGTCCTCTGGGATTCGTACCCTTTAACCGAACAAAACCCGATTTGTTCATAGGGATTCAAGAGTTCAAGGCGAAGATGGCTTTTGACACTGAGAAACGTGAGAGGTGTAGGAATGGTATCTCTTTCAGAGCCCATTTGTCCGTACCAGCAAAAACCATGCGCCTCGGTGCATTCAGGCGACATCAAGCCCTTGGACATGTTCTTCGCCTATCCATCTGAGCCACAACGAAGGGTCGATGCTATTCGCGGGGCGATTGAGAGAATCCAAGATGGCTCGGAGCTTAGCTGCAAGATCGCGGATTGGACCGACCTCTCTATAGAAGGGAAGGTGATCTTTTGTACGATCTGCGAAGCGATCCGGAATGCAAGGTGCGTTGCTACAGATGTAACTGGCCTAAACTTCAATGTCCTCTTCGAACTTGGATTTGCGATTGGAGCCGGGAGGGCAATCTGGCCGTTGGTTGAAAGTTCCGAGGAGAACCGTCTATATACAGCTTTCGATACTCTGACAACCATAGGCCATTCTCGTTATACAAACAGCAAATCTATTGCTAGCAAGCTGTCGAAGAAGAAGCCGTGGATAAGAGGAGCACATCTACCCACGCCCAGTTTGATGGCAACCAAGCCGACCAGGGCTGCACGTCAAATCCTTTACCTTCGAGGTCCTTCGGAGGACGAGGCTAGTCTTCGCGTCGAAGAAATGCTGGAGAATTCTGGTCTGAGCGTCATCAGAGACGACCCCTCGGAAGTGGCGTTTCAACCCATATCGTGGTACCTCGCGAGGCTTGAAACTTCCTTCGCAGTGTTGATCGAACTGGGGGAACAAACTGGCCACCGAGGGTTGCTACACGTCGCCAAATGCGCCCTCGTGGCTGGCGTTTCAGTTGCTTGCGGACGGCGTCTGCTCATGCTCGGAGAGGATATCGACGGAGGTCCTGTCGACTACCGCGATCTACTACGAAGCTATAAGAACGCGGCTGACGCCGCCGCCATCACTAAACAGTGGCTAGCACCTTTGCCCGGGGAACTTCAGGAACTAGAACAGATCGCCCGAGCGGACATAACTTCCGCACCTAGCCAAAGCGTCCCGTTGCTCAAAAAGATTCATGTCGGCGACTACGTTGCAGAAAACGAGCTTTCTGACCTCGCGGCCTATTTCGTAGAGACCGCCGAGTTCGAGGACGCCCTGGCTGGCACGTTCAAGGTCTTCGTGGGTCGGAAGGGGACCGGGAAATCCGCGGTCGCCCATATGGTTGCTGACCGAATAAGCGAGAACAAGCGTAATCTCGTAAGGGTCATTGTGCCAAAGGGTTATGAACTTACACAGATCCTCAAGCTCGTTAGCGAGTTCGACCCGTCTACTCGCAACAGATTCGTCGAGGGCTTATGGAAGTATCTGCTTTCCACGGAGGCGCTCATAGCGATCTGGGAGGATTTGAAGGACAAGCCTTTCGACGCGTCATGGTCCGCAGCCGAGGTAAAAGTCAGAGACCGAGTGAGCGCGTTTCCGGACGCAATGAGTCTGTCGTTCGCTGGTCGCATCATTCAAGCGCTTCAAACTCAAAGACACTCGATCGACGAGAATGGTCTAGTTTCAGAGTCTACAATTCTTGGCCGCCTGCAAAGCGGAGAGATCCAGAATTTGCGGGATGTCATCTGCGGATACCTGACCTCAGAACAACGCGAGTTGACTCTCTTGCTTGACGACATGGTTCCCGGTTGGGAGAGTGCAAAGGAGCGTGGAGAGCTCTCTGCACTCTTGCTCTCCATGGTAACCGCGTCTCGCGATTTGTGGAGAGATTGGGAATACAGGATGGCTCGGGCGGGGTACCGGGCGCCATCACTGTTACTGTTTCTTCGGTCAGATATCTTTGCTTCAATGCTTCAAGAGTCGGACGAGCCTGACAAAGTCAACCATCGACCGGTTTATTGGGAGGATGCGGACGCTCTCCTCGAGCTCTTGAATAAGCGGATCGAAGCCAGTCTAAGCGAAGACCTTGATGGGGTTCTCAACTGGAATGACCTCCTCGATCCAGCGTTCAGTTACGATGCGATGAAACAGCTAATTGAGGGGTCGATACTGGGTAGACCGCGTGACATCATTTACTATTTTGGTCGGGTCTTCTTCCACGCGAATCGACGAGGAGCGACGCGCCTAGCGAAAAGAGATTTCGACTCGGCATTGAGAGACTACTCGGAGTACGTATTACAGGCGCTGTCGGCTGAGTGGAGTCCACATATCCCAGATCTTGGGGACTCTCTCTTGGAGTTCTGGGGGGGGACGCAGGACATCACGAATGATGAACTCCGGATGAGGCTGATTTCAAGTGGCGTAGAATCCAACGATGTAGAAGGAGCGGTTCGCTTCCTTGTCGATGCGCAATTCTTGGGCCTTGCCATAGACGAGTATAACTACAAGTTCGCCTCTACTCCGACAGAGTCTGCAATGATGATGAGGCAGGCGGGCAGATTCATTCACAACAGGGGTGGGCAGCGTAAGTTCCGTATCCACCGAGCGTTTCAGCAGAGCCTCGGTCTTTCCCCTCGGCAGAGGCCGAGGCCCTCCCATTGAATCAACTGGACCGAAAAGAGACTTACAGCAGCGCTGAAGGCCTCGCGAGTCTCACCCAATTGGCTTATGCGTTAAGAGGTCCAGAACGAACCGCAACACGAAGGTTCTTGTGAACCAATTGACACGCACTCAGGTTGAGGGGACTCAGGGTCAGGAGAATCAGGGTCTGAGGAATCATCGTCGATGGGCAAAGCCAGCGTGATGTCCACGTTGTTGTCCCTGTCGATGACGACCTCTTCTACGAGCATCTGGAGATAATCGTGACGCTCCTCGGGGGTCACCTCGTCCAGGCCCTGGCCGAACTCTCTCGCCCAGGCTAGGACCTCCTCCATCAGTCGCCGCTTCTCAGCTCCACTCGTTTCCTGAGCACGGTATTCGTCCAGCTTCGCCCTTGCGCTCTCAAGCCTCTCGGTGATGAACCTGCGCTGGAGGTCGAGCTGGGGCTCGGTGATCTTCCCCGATACGAACAGCCTGATGGCGCGGTCCTCTTCCATCTGGATGCTCCGCAGGTCTCGCTCGGCCTGGGCGATCTCCTCCTCCATCCCGACGCCATCCTGAGAATCGAGGGTGGCGATTCCGGCGACGATCAGATCGGGGTTCTGGAGTACCCGTTTCACCTCGCTCCATATCGGCTCTTCCAATTGCTCAGCCCGGATGAAGGGCCTCTCCCGGCAGCGCAGGCGCATACTCTGCATCCCGTTGCACATGTAGTAGCGGCGGGGAGTGGACAGTTCGTATTGGTACTTCTTACCGTTGCGAACGCTGGTGGTTGTCCAACTCGCCCTCGCATGGAAGTTGCGGCCGCACTCGCCGCATTTCAGCAGGTGCTGCAACAGGTAGACCACCTTCGTGTTCCTCTTGGCCTTGGTGCCCCGCTGCTTCTTCAACTTCTGCGCCCGTTTCCAGGTCTCGTCGTCGATGATTTGCGGGACCGGAATCTCAATCCAGGTGTCCTTGGGCTGGTCGTAGACCTTCATGCCGTCCTCGGTGGAGACGTGGCGGTACTTTCCGTAGACCCAGGTGCCCGTGTAGGTGGCATTTTTCAGAATGTGGTGCACGCGGGACTGAAGCCATAGCATCTTGCCGGTCTGGGTGGGGACCCCCTCGTCGGTCAGCCGTATGGCAATCGAGTAGGACCCTAGCTTCTCAGCGACGTACATGCGGAAGATGCGGCGGACGACCTCCGCCTGCTCCTCAACCACCTCAAACCTGCCGTCGTCCCCGATGCGGTATCCGTAGGGGACGCCGCCGGTGGGCACCCGTCCCTGCTTGGCCGTCCCCCGCTTGCCCATCGTGGACCGCTCACGGAAGTTGTCCAGCTCTATCTTGCCGATGGCCGCCATGAGTCCGAAAGTCTTCATGTCGATGGCGTCCAGGACGGCTTCGAGCCGAATCTGGTGGGCCTCGACGACCTCCATGAGTGCGGCGGCGGGGTACATGCCCCTGCTGAGGCGGTCGGACTTCCAGCAGACGATGGTGTCGAAGCGTCCGCGTCTGGCGTCGGCCAGCATCCGCTGGAACTCGGGGCGCTTCTTCGACCAGCCCCGGCCCACCTCCTGGTAGCGGGCAGTGATGGTCAGCCCCTTGCTCTCGCAGTAGGCTTCCATGTCGCCTGTCTGCTCGGCGATGGAGGTCTTGTCCTCCCCATCCTGGCTCTTGTCTGAGACGCGGGCATAGATTGCCGCCCGGTTCCCCTCCGTCTTCCTATCGGTGATTCTCGCCATTACTGCCTCCTTTTCACTTTCCCTGAAACGAAAAAGACCCGCCTCCTGTCGGGAGCGGGTCTGCGAGTAGTACAATCTATTCGCATCACCTGTATCCGCAGGTGGCGCCACGGCCCGGGGTGTTTGCTGCATCGCCGGGCCAACTTGTGCTTTCATGATACCGCGATTGGCAAGGCAGCGTCAAAGGTCTGACCTTCCCTCTCTCCCCACATTCACCCTCGCCTCGGTGTCGAGCCTCGAACTACACGTAGAGTTCTCGTTTGCGCCCTGTGTGCATCCTGATACCCGCATCAATCATTGCCTGCTCGATGGCGCTGGTAAGCTCCATCAGCGAATTGAAGGGCTGCGGTTCTTCACTGCTTATCCCGTGTGAACCGTTGCGGGGAAGTGTGACCGTACCTGATGACCAGCAATGCTTTTGTTTGATGTGTCCTTCGGTTTCCGCAATGTCATTCGTCCAGAAGCGAACACTGACTTCAATCATCTTTTCGCCGTGGTTTGCCTGCACTTCATCCGTGTCTCTGTTCAAATTGCTCCTCCTAATGGCATTCATGCCTAGCATTCGTTCCGCAGAAGCCCTACTTTCTTAGAAGGTCTCGGGCCGCCTTCCGGGGCCGGTCTCCGAAGTCACCATTCCTCCGGTTTGGTGATGACTCCAACGTCGTCCATCAGCGTGTCGGGAAGTAGGCTCCGTCTCAGGTGGCTCTTCCAGAGGCGCTTGACGTAGGTCGCGGTGTCGGTCAACTCCCTCGGACTGCTGTTCCTGGGGTCTGGGTTGACCAGAGTCACCCGAAGCCCCAAGTCGTCCCTAACATACCGCATCGCTCCTGCAAAGTCGGCGTCATTGGACACGACGACCGCCTGCTCGTACTCCCCGTTGAACCCATCGACCAAGAGACGGGTGGCGAGGTTCACGTCCGATCCCTTCTCCTCCGAGTCCCTGACCAGGACGTGAGTGGGCAGCCCCGGCACCGATTCCGCCAGAGGACGACGCTTGACGCCGGACCGGAAGACACCGAAGTAGGAGTCGAATCCCGGCAGGGTCGCCAAGGCTCTCAGGTAGATGAGTTGACGCTGGGCTTGACCGGGGTTGCCGGGGCGCACGTCGAGCCGGGCGGTGAAGTAGTAGACCCGGTTGATCGAGTCCTGGGGAAAGAGCGTCTCGGCCAGCCTCCGCAGGTCCAGCCACCTGAACGGCGTGTCCTTGAGGGCGCGGTAGTAGAGATTGAAGCCGTCTATGTAAAGGTTGGTAATCAAACTCTACTCCCATGTAAAGACAGAGACCGCCGTTTCCGGCGGTCTCGACCCTACCGTCGAATCGATAGGGGTGGTATTCAAAACATAGCATGAGCGGGGGAGGCTGTCAACGCTCGATGCCGGTGACGGCCCGCCCAGCCGTGGGTTGTCCAGATCCCTGTTGTTCCCCTTCACAACTGCCTCAGACTCCACAGTGTCCCTCGCACTCGTTCCCGAACCCGTCTCTCTGTCCGTCCGTTCCCATCTCAGCCTCGTCGAGCGCGACTGCCTCGGACAGGGGCAACCGCAGGGAGTGCAGGTATGGCTCTTTGACATACGCCAGCCCGTCGCGCAACCGGGCGTCGATCTCCACCGCCTCGGCGAACAGCTCCGGCCACCTGCGCTTGGTCTCCACCCACCGCTGGCGGGACTGGAAGGGGCAGGCGACGCAGGCCGAGCGTTCCAGGGGCCTGTCGTAACGCTCCCGCCACCAGTTCAGGCAGTCGCTGCGGGACATCCCCGCCTCGATAAGAGGGTAGCGGTTCGTCATCCACCGGTCGCGAGAGGTCCTCATGCGAATGGCCTCGTCGGTGGAGATGCCGAGCCACAGCTCAACGGTCGTTCCGGCGGGGACGCGCTGCCTGGGCCTGAGTCCCAACATCTCCCGTATCCTGCGTCTGATGGGTCGTATCTTGTAGTTGTCGGTGCACTGGCGCCTCCCGATGCCGTCGCCCTCTCCGTCGCGTCCCTTCAGGTAGACGGGTATGTCCACGTAGTTTCGTGAGCCCGAGTGGTTGG